>NZ_JBWKEB010000009.1:369737-377798 GCF_056435665.1 Amycolatopsis sp. NPDC043887 | reverse complement strand
CAGGGGGTGAGGGGGGGGGGGCTGGTGTCTCGAGGGAAGCGAGGGGGGCCGTACTCGCGCGGGGGGAGAGGGGGGGGGGGGGGGGGGGGGGGGGGGAAGGAGGGGGGGGGGGGGGGGGGGGGGGGGGGGGGGGTTTTTGGGGGGAAACCCAAAACCCCCCCCCACGACCACCTCGACCCACGCGCCACCGCCGCCTGAACGCTCACGAGATCGTTACGCGCTTCCTGTAGCGTTTCGCGCCCTGCGGACGATGAGTGATTCCCTTGCCGCACAGGCATTCCGCCAAAAGCAGGCGAATGCCGGACACTGGTAACGAACCCGGTCCTCTCGCCGACCAATGGGCAGCGGAATGCGGCTGGAGGAATTCGTCATGAAGATCAGTGTCTTCGGGCTCGGCTACGTCGGTTGCGTCTCGGCAGCGTGCCTCGCCGGACGCGGGCACGAGGTCGTCGGGGTCGACGTGAACCCGGTGAAGATCGAACTCGTCTCCAGCGGCAAGGCGCCGGTGGTCGAAGAGCGGATCGGGGAACTGACCGCGGAGGTCGTCGCCACGGGCAAGCTGAGAGCGACGACCGACGTAAGACAGGCGATCGCGGACAGCGAAGTCTCCCTGATCTGCGTCGGTACCCCGTCGGCGCCGAACGGCAGCCTGTCGACGGCGTTCCTGGAGCGCGTCGCCGAGGAAATCGGCGAAGCGCTCAAGACCAAGACGCGAAGACACACCGTCGTCTTCCGCAGCACCATGCTCCCCGGCACCTGCCTGGATCTGCTCGTCCCCATCCTCGAAAAGTCGTCCGGCCGCACGGCGGGCGTCGACTTCGGGGTCGCGGTGAACCCCGAGTTCCTGCGCGAGGGGAGCAGCGTCAAGGACTTCTTCGACCCGCCCAAGACCGTCATCGGCGAGCTCGACGCGGCGAGCGGCGACGTCGTCGCGGCGCTTTACGAAGGACTTCCCGGCGAGGTCTTCCGCGTCCCGATCCCGGTCGCCGAGATGACGAAGTACGCCGACAATTCCTTCCACGGCCTCAAGATCGGCTTCGCGAACGAACTCGGCGCCATCTGCCGCGCGCTGGGGCTCGACTCCCATCAGGTGATCGACGTCTTCCTCGCCGACCGCAAGCTCAACATCAGCCCCGCCTACCTTCGCCCCGGGTTCGCTTTCGGCGGCTCGTGCCTCCCCAAGGATCTGCGCGGCCTGGTCTACGCCGCGCACCGCGCGGACGTCGCCGTCCCGATCCTGTCGCACGTGCTGCCCTCCAACGACGAACACCTCCAGCGCGCCTTCGACCTGGTCGCGCGCACCGGGAAACGCAAGGTCGGACTGTTCGGCCTGTCGTTCAAACCCGGCACCGACGACCTGCGCGAGAGCCCGCTCGTCGAACTCGCCGAGCGCCTGCTCGGCAAGGGATACGACCTCCGCATCTACGACGCCAACGTCAGCCTTTCGCGGCTGATCGGCGCGAACCGCGAGTACATCGAGGGCAGGTTGCCGCATCTCGGCCAGCTGCTCGCCGGCTCCATCGGCGAGGTCGTCGACCACGCCGAAGTCTGCCTCATCGGCTGCACCGACCCGGAGGTCCTCGCGGCCCTCCCGGCGGGCGGCGGCCACACCATCGTCGATCTCGTCCGCGTACCCGACGCCGACCGTCGCCGGGCTGAAGAGGGATATGTCGGTCTTGCCTGGTAAAGCTCTCATCCTCGTCGAGAACCTGTCCGTCCCCTTCGATCGCCGCGTCTGGCAGGAGTGCCAGACGCTTCGCGACGCCGGCTGGGAAGTCCACGTCATCTGTCCACAAGGGACGAAGCGGGACACCGAAGCCGAAGTCACCATCGACGGCGTCCACATCCTGCGGTACCCGCTGAAGGCCGCCACCGGTGGTCCGGCCGGGTACGTCCAGGAGTACGGCTCCGCGCTGTGGCACACGCTGCGGCTCGCCCGCAAGGTTGGCCGGGTCGACGTCGTGCACGCCTGCAACCCGCCGGACCTGCTGTTCCTCGTCGCGCTGTACCTCAAGCGCCAGGGCGCGAAGTTCATCTTCGACCAGCACGACCTCTGCCCCGAGCTGTACCTCTCGCGCTTCGACCGCGGCGAGGACTTCCTGTACCGCGCGGTCTGCGCACTGGAGCGCCGCACGTACAAGACGGCCGACGTCGTCATCGCGACCAACGAGAGCTACAAGGACGTCGCCGTCAAGCGCGGCGGCAAGTCGCCGGACGACGTCTTCGTCGTGCGCAGCGCGCCCGTGGTCGAGCGGTTCCATCAGGTCCCGGTCGAGCCCGAGCTGAAGAAGGGCAAGCCGCATCTGCTGGCGTACCTCGGCGTGATGGGCCCGCAGGACGGTGTCGACTACGCCTTGCGCGCGCTCGCGTCGTTGCGTGACGAGGTCGGCCGCACCGATTGGCACGCCGTGTTCATCGGCTCCGGCGACGCTTTCGACGCCATGGTGGCGTTGTCCAAGGAACTGAAGCTCGACGACCAGGTCGAGTTCACCGGCCGGATCCCCGACGAGGACCTGCTGCGCTACCTGTCCTCGGCCGATGTCTGCCTTTCGCCGGATCCGCTGAACCCGCTCAACGACGTGTCGACCATGAACAAGATCATGGAGTACATGGCGATGAGCCGTCCGATCGTCTCCTTCGAACTGCGGGAGGCCCGCGTTTCGGCCGGGGAGGCCGCTCTGTACGCGCCGGCGAACGACGAGCCGGAGTTCGCGAAGCTGATCGCGCATCTGCTCGACTCGCCGGAACAGCGGGCCGAGATGGGCGAGCTGGGGCGAGCGCGCGTCGCCGGTCCGCTCTCTTGGGAGAACTCTCAGAAAGCCCTGCTCGCGGCCTATGCGGCCGCGGTCCGGTGATCGACTTCCCGGTCGCGTTTTGAACAAGACTCGGGCAATCCTGTAACCAACATCGCGGTCGCTCCGACGGGATTGATGCTGCACCCGCACGCACCGATGGGAGACCCCGGTTTTGACTGACGATACGGTGCGCCTGTCCATGATCGGACAGGTTCTGCGCGGGAGGTGGCGGACCCTCGTGGTCCTCGCCCTCCTCGGCGCCCTGGTCGGCGCGGGATCGTCGCTGATCCTTTCCCCCGGCTACCGGACGACGTCCAGCGTGCTGCTGCAGGGCCCGCGCGAGGCGGACGAACTGCTCACCCAGGCCGAGGTGGCGACCAGTTCGGTCGTGCTCGACCGGGCCGCCGCCGGACTCGGTGACGGCGAGACCGGCGCCGATCTGCGGGACAAGGTGGCCACGTCGGTCGCACAGGGCAATGTCATCACCATCGAGGCCACCGGTGACACCGCCGAACAGACGCAGCGGATGGCCGACCGGATCGCGAGCGAGTTCGTGAAGTACTCGACGCAGATCATCGCCGGTTCCGGGGACGCCGCGGTCCAGCTGGCGCAGGAACGCCGCGAGACACTGCGGCAGCAGGTCACGCAGACGAACCAGCGCATCAGCGAACTCTCCGCGAAGGTCAACGAAGGCAAGACGACCGTCGAGAGCGTCCAGCTGCGCACCGAACTGCAGGGCCTGCGCTCGTCGATCGAGTCGGCGATGTCCAGTTTGAACGCGGCCGACACCGCCAGCGGCCTCGGCAACATGGTCGTCCTCGGCTCGGCCGAACTGCCGTCCTCGGCTGCGGCACCCACGCTCCCGCAGCTCGCCCTCGGCGGCGCGGCGCTGTTCTTCCTCATCGGCCTGTTCGGTCACCTCTTCACCGCCCGCACCGACCGGCGGCTGCGGGACGAAGAGGAGATCGCCGCGGCGATCGGCGGCCCGGTGCTGGCCACCTTCGACGCCGTGGAGCAGCCGCCGGCGCGCACCACCTTGCGGGCCAAGCTCCTCCGTGACGACAGGCCGTGGAACGTCCCGCGGGTCGACGTCTTCGCTGACGAGATCGACTCCGACGTCTTGTACCAGCGCCTGATCTCCCGGTTGCCGCACCGGCGGCTGCTCGTGGTCGCCGCGCACGGCGATACCGCCGGGCAGGCGGCCGCCGAACGGCTCGCCGCGCTCGCCGGCCGATGGTTCACCGTCGTGACGGTTTCCCCGGCGCGGCCCGTCGTCGCGGACACCGACGCGGAAGGAGTCCTCGTCGTGGCGAGTGTCGGCTCCCGGTCCGCGTGGGAGCTGGTCGGGATCGCCGAAGCCATCGCCGACGCCGGTCTCGCCACGGTGGGCACCGTGCTGATCCGCCCGGTCCGGCCGACCCGCGCCCGCCCCGGTACGCCCACCCCGTCCGACCACGAAGCACTGGCAGGTACCGCGTGACCAGCGCCGAAAAAGCGAAGTCCGAGCCGCTCATCGACCTGCAGCGGCTGGTCGTCTCGGTACGCAGACGACGTCGCCTGTGGGTGGCCACCGCCCTGCTGGGGCTGATCGCCGGCGGGCTGGTCGCGATGCTCCTGCCGCCGCCGCCCACCGCGGTCGCACAGATCCTCGTGATCCACCCCGACGACTCGCCGACCGACAGCGGAACGCTGATGCGGACCGACGTCGCCGTGCTCCAGACGACGAAGATCGCCACCGAGGCGCTCAAGAAGCTGAACAGCACCCAGGCGCCGGAGGAGTTCCTGAAGGATTACGAAGGGCTGGGCCTGACGAACAACGTCCTCCATCTGACGGTCAAGGGCAAGACCGAGGACGAGGCACTGGCCCGCGCGCAGGCGATTTCCGACGCCTTCATCACCGAGTACGTCGGCCGCAACCAGGCTGCCGCGGCGGCGCAGCAGAAGGCCCTGCTCGACCAGCGCAACCAGGCCCAGGAGGAGCTCACCCCGATCGAAGCGTCGATCATCGCCGAAGAGGCCAAGGGCCGGAACGCCAACCCCGCGCAGCTGGAGCGGTTGTACTCGCGCCGCGCGGAGCTGACGTCCAAGATCTCCGACTACGACGGCCGAGCGCAGGAGGCGGGCATCGGTACGCCGAAGGTCGCCGCCGGGACGCAGATCGTGGACGCGCCGCGGATCCCGCCGCGTTCGCTGCTCAAGACCCTCGCCACCGACGCCGGGATCGGCTTGGCGCTGGGGTTGCTCGCCGGGCTCGGGCTCGCGGCCGTCACGAGCGTGGTGAAGGACCGGCCGGTCCTGCGCCGCGAGATCTCGCAGCACCTCGGCGCCTCTGTGATCGCGCAGCTGCCCAAACCACCGCGTTTCCTGCGGCGCTCTCGCGCGGCGACCCGGCGGCAGCGGGTCGCGACGACACTGGTCCGCGCCGTTCGGCGGGAAAACGGTTCGGTGTCGCTGCTCGACCTCGGTGCCCGCCAGGTCACCGCCGCGCTCGCCGTCGACATGGCGCGCGAGCTGGCCGGGAAGGGGCCGGTCTCGCTCGTCGACGACCTGCCGAAGACGAACCTCCGCGAGCTGACAGGCGAAAGCCCGATCCAGGTGCTGGACCGCGGCGACGTCCCGATGGCCGCGGCGGAGAGGCGCATCGGTGTCGGCTCGATCGAGCCCGGCACGGCGTGGACCGACCTCGAGTTCCTCGGCGAGGAGACGATCCTCGTCGTGCGCGCCGGGCACGCGAACACCGGATGGCTGCATACCGTCGCCCGCCAGCTGGCCGATCGGCGGATCCCGATCATCGGCGTCGTCGTGGTGGACCCGGATCCGCGCGACCACACCGACGGGACGCTGTGGGACGGTCTGCACACGGCGTTGCGCGGTCGCGCCGGTGCCGTGCCGGAGCCGCTGCCCGTCCCCGCGCGGACGGTGGCGCCCGCGCGGACGGTCGCGCCGGAACGGCAGATGCCGCGGCCCGCGCCCAAGCCGGTCGAGATGTTCCCCGAGGACGTCCCGGTGCGGCGTCTCTCGACGGTGGCGCCGGTCGAGACGGCCGCCGAAAGCCCCGTCGAGCGGGTGCTGGAGCCGTCGAGAGAGAAGAAGGGCGCGCGACGCCATCCGCCGACGCCGTACCGGCGGTCCGAGGACCACGACAACGCCGATCAGCCGACCAAACGATTCTCGCCTGTGTCACCGGATAACGCCGAAGCCTTGTAAGGGGAGCGAAAGCAGATGTGCGGCATCGCAGGGGCTTACTTCTGGCCGGACGGGGGACCGCTCACCGATCGGCTCACCAAGACACTCGCCCACCGGGGACCCGACGGTTCCGGCAGGTACGACCATCGTGCCGGGGATGGCGATGTCCACTTAGGACACCGAAGGCTGTCGATCGTCGACCTGACCGAGACCGGCGCGCAGCCGATGGTCAAGGACGGGCTCGCGCTGACCTACAACGGCGAGCTGTACAACGCGCCGGAGCTGCGGAAGGAACTCGAAGCCGCCGGTGTGCGCTTCCGGGGGACGTCCGACACCGAGGTCCTGCTGGAAGCCTGGCGCGCGTGGGGCACCGTGGGTTTGCACCGGCTGCGCGGAATGTTCGCGTTCGGCGTCTTCGACGAGCGGTCCGGCGAGCTGGTGCTGGTCCGCGACCAGCTGGGGATCAAGCCGCTCTTCCTGGTGCGCCGCGGCAAGGGGGTCGCCTTCGCGTCCGAGCTGAAGGCACTGGCCGCCGAACTGGGCGGCTCGCTGACCGTCGACGAAACCGCGCTCGTCGCTTCCCTGCTCTACTACTGGGTCCCGGACGGCCGCTGCGCGTTCAAGGAGGCCGAGAAGCTGCCGCCGGGCAGCTGGGCGCGGTTCCGGCCGAACGGCGACGTCGAACGCGGCACCTTCTGGTCGCTGCGCCAGGTCGCCGAAGAGGGGGCCGCGTATGAGGGGGAGTTCGACCTCAATGCCGTTATCGAGGACTCCACGCGCAAGCACCTGATCGCGGACGTGCCGGTCGCGACGTTCCTCTCCGGCGGGCTCGACTCCAGCTACCTGACCGCGCTCGCCGCGCGCGAGCGGCCGGGGATCTCCGCGTACACCATCGGTTTCCGGGCCGAGGACGCGAAGTTCGAAGCGATGCCGGACGACCTGATGTACGCGAAGAAGGTCGCCGCGAAGTTCGGTGTCGACCTGCACGAGATCGAAATCGCGCCGCAGGTGCTCGATCTGTTGCCGCGGATGACGTACCACCTCGACGAGCCGATCGGTGACCCGGCGGCGATCAACAGCTACCTGATCTGCGCCGCCGCTCGCGAGGCAGGCGTCAAGGTGATGCTCTCGGGCATGGGCGCCGACGAGCTGTTCGCCGGGTATCGCAAGCATCTGGCGAACAAGATCGCCGTTCAGTACCAGCGGGTTCCCGGCCTCGTCCGTCGCCCGGTGGAGTCCCTTGTGGACAGACTGCCGGTGGCGACGTCGAAACGGGGATTCCGGTCGGTCCGCTTCGCCAAGCGGTTCCTCTCGTTCGCGGAGCTGCCCGAGGAGACCGCGTTCCGGCGCAGCTACACGATGTACGACCAGGCCGAACTCGCCGGTCTGCTGAACCCGGACCTCGCCGGCGCCGTCGACGACGTGATCACCGAGCACGCGGACACCTACCACGACAACACGTTGTCGGACTTCGTGAACCGCATGTGCCTCGCCGATTCCCGGCTCTTCCTGCCGGGGCTCAACCTCGCCTACACCGACCGGTCCAGTATGGCGGCGTCGGCCGAGGTGCGGACACCGTTCGTCGACATCGAGGTCGTGAAGGCCGCGTTCCGGATCCCCGGTGACCGGAAGATCGTGAAGCGCCAAGGGAAGATGGCGCTCAAGGAAGCGGCGCTGTCCATTCTTCCCGCCGAGATCGTGCACCGGCCGAAAGGCCTGTTCAGCGCGCCGCTGCGGGCTTGGATGAGCCGCGACCTCGCGCCGCTGGTGCGCGAGGTGACGAACGAAGGTGAATTGGTGAAGGCCGGGTTCCTCCGTCGTGAGGCCCTGCGGAAGCTCGTCGACGAAGACGCGTCCGGGCAGCAGGACCGGTCCAAGCATCTCTGGCACATCTTGACCCTCGAGTACTGGTATCGCGGCGCCGTTTCCGCTCGGCCAGGTGGGTCGTGGGGGGGGGGTTGGGGTTTTCCCCCAACCCCCCCCCCCCCCCCCCCCCAAAAAAGAAGAAAAGAAACGCCCTGTTTCGAGAGCTTCACCTCTTCCAAGGACCCGAAACCCCCCCAAGGAAACCATCCTACCC
>NZ_JBWKEB010000009.1:30377-369727 GCF_056435665.1 Amycolatopsis sp. NPDC043887 | reverse complement strand
AAAGCTCGGGAGGGGGGGAATTGGATCAGCGGGGGGGGGCCACCCCAGAGGAGGGGTGGGGTGTTTTCCCCGGTCGGGTGGGTCGTGAGTGGCGATTCGGGTTCTAACCCGAATCGCCACTCACGACCACCCCGACCGACGCGGTACCGCCGCCCCTCTCTCCACCCTTGCCCCTTAGGAGCGACGTGAAGCAGGTAGTGCAGAACTACAAGAGCGGGGAGCTGGCGCTCCTCGACGTCGAAGTGCCCGCGTGCAAACCGGGGGGTGTGCTGGTCCGCACCGCCTATTCGCTGATCTCCACCGGCACCGAGATGATGAAGGTGTCCGAGGCGAGCCTTTCGCTGGTGGGCAAGGCGAAGGCCCGGCCGGATCAGGTCGCGAAGGTGATGCAGAGCGTCGCGACGAACGGGCTCGGCGCCACGTACCGCAAGGCGATGAACAAACTCGACTCGTACACGCCACTGGGGTACTCGCTGTGCGGTGTAGTCGAGGAGGTCGGCGCGGGCATCGACGACGTCGCCGTCGGGGATCACGTGGCGTGCGCGGGGAACGAGCACGCGCTGCACGCGGAACTGAACTGGGTGCCCAAGAACCTGTACTCCAAGGTGCCCGACGGCGTCGACCCTCGGCACGCCGCGTTCGGCACGGTCGGCTCGATCGCGATGCAGGGTGTCCGCCAGGGCGAACCGCAGATCGGCGACATCGCGCTGGTCATCGGGCTCGGCCTGATCGGCCAGTTGGTCGTGCAGCTGCTGGTCGCCTCCGGGGTCCGCGTGGTCGGTGTCGACCCGGACCCGGCGCGCTGCGAGCTCGCCGAACGACTCGGGGCGCTGAAATGCGGTGATCCCGGATCGGGCGTCATCGACACCGCGGTCGCGGAGATCAGCTCCGGGCACGGCGTCGACCAGGTGTACCTCGCCGCGGGCGGCAGCACGAACGAGCCGGTGGAGCTGGCCGCGAAGCTGGCCCGCGACCGCGGCCGGGTGATCGACATCGGCAAGTGCTCGCTGAACCTGCCGTGGAACGCCTACTACGAGAAGGAACTCGACGTCCGGTTCTCCCGTTCGTACGGCCCCGGCCGCTACGACCCGGAGTACGAACTCGAAGGCCGCGACTACCCGATCGGTCAGGTCCGCTGGACCGAGCGCCGCAACCTCGAATGCGTCGTCGACCTGATGGGCAGCGGCCGTCTCGACGTCGAGCCGCTGATCTCGCATGTCTCGGCCTTCTCCGACGCCGTCGAGACGTACCGGAAGCTCAACGAGGGCGAGCTCAAGGCCGTCGCGGTGCTGTTCGAGTACGAGAAGCGCGCCGCTACCACCACCGAGCACGTCACCTCGGTCGCCCTCCCGAAGACGGTGACTTCGCGCGCGGTGCCGAAGCCCGGCAGCCTGCGGGTCGGTTTCATCGGCGCCGGCAACTACGCGTCCTCGATGCTTCTCCCGCATCTCGTGGAGATGGAGTACCTCGACCTCTTCGAAGTCGTCACCACGTCCGCGCTCTCGGGCGCGAACGCCAAGCGCAAGTTCGGCTTCGCCCGCACCTCCACCGACGTCGACGCGATGCTCGAAGACTCCTCGATCGACGCCGTGTTCATCGTGACCAGGCACAGCTCGCACGCCGAGCTGACCAGGAGGGCGCTGCTCGCGGGCAAGGCCGTCTTCGTCGAGAAGCCGCTCGCGCTGTCGGAGAAGGAACTCGAGGTCGTGCTCGGCGCGATCGAGGAATCCGGCAACGACCGGCTGCAGGTCGGCTTCAACCGCCGGTTCGCCCCGCTGCTGAACGAGTCGGTGCGCCAGTTCGGCCCGCGGATCGGCCCGGCTTCCGTGCGCTACCTGGTCAACGCCGGGCAGCTCGACGCGAACAGCTGGTACAACCAGGCCGACAGTGAGGGCTCGCGGTTCGCCGGCGAGGGCGGGCATTTCATCGACACGGTCAGCTGGCTGCTGGGCTCCGACCCGGTCTCCGTGTACGCCACCGCGACGCCCGGGCACCAGGACCTCCAGATCCTGCTGCGCTATCCGGACGGCTCGACGGCGTCGATCGCGTACACCACCAACGGTTCGTCGGCGTTCCCCAAGGAAACGATCGATCTCACCGCCGACGGCAAGGTGCTGAAATTCGACGACTTCGCGCGCGCGTCGGTGTTCGGCCGCAAGAAGTGGGCCAGCTCCCGCATCCCCAAGGGCCGGGACAAGGGGCAGGCCGCCGAACTCGAAGCGTTCGTCGACGCGCTGACCACCGGTGTCGCGATGCCGGTCTCGGTCGAGTCGCTCGTTTCGACGACGCTGGCCACGCTCGCGGTCAACCGCAGCCTGGAGACCGGCGCCGTGGTGCGGATCGGCACGGAGGGACTCGGCTGATGGATCCGTCCTGGTACCTGCGAAGACTGTCGCGGATGGGACCTGCCGAGATCGCCGGCCGGGTCACCGACGTCGTGCGCAAACGCCAGTGGCGCGGGGTCGCGGGGGAGAAGCCCGCCTGGCTGCCGGACCGCCGGTTCGTGACGGTGCCCGGTGAAGACGTCCTCGCCGCCGTTTCGGGCGAAGCCGTGAAGGATCTGCTCGTCACCGCCGACCGGCTGATGGACGGGCGCGCGGAGTACTTCGGCGTCGAGCGGGACGACCTCGTCGCCCCGGACTGGTCGTACGACCCGAAGACCGGCCGCCGCGCACCGTCCGATGTGTACTCCTTCGACATCCCGTACCGGAGCGAGGACGCCGTCGGCGACATCAAGCAGATCTGGGAGCCGTCGCGGCACCAGCACCTCACCGTGCTGGCCGCCGCGTACGCCCTGACCGGCGAGGACCGGTACGCCGAACGCGTCGCCGCGCACCTGAAGTCGTGGTGGGCGGCCAATCCGCCGATGCGCGGGGTGCACTGGGTCAGCGGGATCGAACTCGGTATCCGGCTGCTGTCGTGGGTGTGGGTCCGGCGCCTGCTCGACGGCTGGGCGCAGGCGCCGTCGCTGTTCGAGGACAACCCCGTGGCCCTCGGCCAGATCTGGCACCACCAGCGCTGGCTGGCGGCGTTCCCGAGCCGGGGTTCGTCGGCGAACAACCACGTGATCGCCGAGGACGCGGGACAGCTCGCCGCGGCCTGCGCGTTCGCCTGGTTCCCGGAATCCGCCGCGTGGCGGGACACGGCGCTCGCGTCGCTCGACAAGATGTTGCGGCACAACACCTTCGACTCCGGCCTCAACCGGGAACTCGCCACGGAGTACCACGGGCTCGTCCTGGAACTGGGCCTCGCCGGGGCGCTGGAGGCGAAGGCCTCCGGGGTCGCGGTGCCCGAGTCGACCTGGCTCGTGCTGCTTCGGATGACCGACGCTCTGGCGTCCATTGTGGACAATCGGCTGCGCCCGCCGAGGCAGGGTGACGCGGACGATGGTTTCGGCCTCATCGTCGACGGTGAGGACACCGGTCGTTGGGCCTCGCTGCTCGACACCGGGTCCGTCCTTTTCGGACGGTTGGACTGGTGGCCGGAGACCACGGGCGGGGACATCCGCACGCAGCTCTTCTCCGCGCTGGCCAAGGACATCCGGGTCGGCGCGCGGCGTCCGGTGCGGCGGCGGGACGACTTCGCCGACGCCGGGATGACCATCCTGCGGGACGGCGGGATCTGGTGTCGTTGTGACGGCGGGCCGCACGGCTTCCTGTCCATCGCCGCTCACGCCCACGCGGACGCGCTCTCGGTGGAGGTCCGGCACGACGGCGTCGACATCCTCGCCGACCCCGGGACCTACTGCTACCACGGCGAACCGAAGTGGCGGTCGTACTTCCGGTCCACGGCCGGGCACAACACGCTCGAACTCTCCCGCGCCGACCAGTCGGTCTCCGGCGGTCCGTTCCTGTGGACGAAACACGCCGTCACCACCGTGATCGCCGCGGGAACGCCGTCGCGCTGGAGCGCGGAGCACGACGGCTACGCGCCGTCCGTCCACCGGCGTTCGGTGGAGCTGGAAGGCACTGGACTGCGGATTCTCGACGAGGTCCGCGGTGGCGAGGCACAGCACTGCCGTCTCGCGTTCCACTTCGGGCCGCTGGTCGAGGTCTCGCTTTCCGGCGGGACGGCGACACTGTCCTGGACCGTCGGCGGCGAGGCTCGTACGGCTTCGTTCGAGCTGCCGCCGGAGCTGGGCTGGTCGGCGCATCGCGGCGAGACCACCCCGCCGATGGGCTGGTACTCGGCCGGGTTCGGCCGTCGCGAGCCGTCGTGGACCCTGCTCGGCAGCGGAACCGCCGTCGACGGAGCCACGTTCACCAGTGTGCTCACCTTCGAACCCGATAACGAGGATCCCCCATTGTGATCGCACGACCGCACCGCCTCCGCCGGGCAGCGCTTCTGGTGCTGCTCGGCTCGCTGACGCTCACCGCCTGCACCACCCCGGCCGAAGAGCCTGGACCGGATCCGGCCAAGGCGCCGTCCGGTGCGATCGCGCAGGTGTGCGACAAGCTGCCGGAGGGTCCGGCGGAAGCGCCGGCGGGGGCGGTGAAGATCGACCCGGCGGTGCCGGGCGACCTCGCGGCGAAGACTCGGTCGAGTCCGGCCGGGACGACGTTCTGGCTGGCACCGGGGACGCACAAACTCGGCGACGACCGCTACGACCAGGTCAATCCGAAGCCGGGAAACGTCTACGTGGGTGGTCCGAAGGCGGTCCTCGACGGCCGGAAGATCAACCAGTACGCCTTCGCGGGGGACGCCGCCGACGTCAAGATCCGGAATCTGACCGTGCAGGGCTTCGCCGCGCCGCACGACGAAGGCGTGGTCAACCACGATTCGGCCGACGGATGGGTCATCGAGCACAGCGCCGTCCAGGACAACGACGGCGCGGCGCTGATGGCGGGCGCGCGGCAGCAGGTCCGGGGCAACTGCCTGCGTCGCAACGGCCAGTACGGGATGAACGCCTACGCGCAGGACGGCGGCATCACCGGTCTCGTCGTCGAGGGCAACGAGATCACCGGCAACAACACCGGCGACTGGGAACGCAAGATCGACGGCTGTGGCTGCTCCGGAGGGATCAAGTTCTGGGAGGTCGACGGCGCCGACATCGTCGGCAATTGGGTGCACGACAACCGCGGCGTCGGGCTGTGGGCCGACACGAACAACAACGACTTCCGCGTCGCGGGCAACGTCATCGAGAACAACGACGGCTCCGCGCTGATGTACGAAACCAGCTACAACGCCGTGATCAGCGGCAACACCATCCGCCGCAACAACCGGGTGGACGGCAAGCGCTACATCGACCGCGGCGACAGCTTCCCGGTGGCGTCGATCTACGTGTCCGAATCCGGCGGCGAGCCGAGGGTGAAGGCGCGCACGGACAAGCTGGAGATCTCCGGGAACACGTTCGAGAACAACTGGAACGGCGTCACCCTGTGGGAGAACTCCGACCGGTTCTGCAACAGTCCGGCCAACACCTCGTCCGGCTCCTGCACGCGGCTGGTGCCCGAGCGGGCGAAATGCGCGCTGCCCGGGATCGCGGGCGGGCCGCTGAACGGCGACTGCCGCTGGAAGACCCAGCGCGTCGAGATCCACCACAACCGGTTCGTGCTCGACCCGGCCGTCGCCGGCTGCGAAGAGAGCTGCGCACGGATGGCGATGCTCGCGAACTTCGGCACGTTCCCGGACTGGTCGCCGTACAAGGGCGAGGTGGTCCAGCAGGCGATCACCTTCGACCAGGGCAACCGCCTCTACGACAACGTCTACTCCGGGCCGTGGAACTTCGTGGCGTTCGAACCGAGCCGGGTCCTGGGCTTCGGTGAATGGCAGGGCGCGCCCTACAAACAGGACCAGGGCAGCAAACTCACCCGTGCGGGAGGTGGCTGACATGCTCGATCCCGCGGTCCGGGCCGAACCGTCGATCCGCACGGGGATGCCCAAGGCGGTCGGCGTCGCCTGGACACTGTTGATCATCAACACCTTGGGCTCGACAGGGGCGAAGACGCTCATCCCGTTGCCGCGTTCGGTCAGCCAGCTGATCACCATGGGCGCGCTGGGCGCCGCGTTCGTGATCGCGCTCGCCCTGAACGCCCGGCTGCGGATCAGGCCGAGCGCCTATCTCTTCCTGCTCACCCTGCTGCTGGTGCTGAGTGTGGTCTCCAGCCTGAACCTGGAAGGCGGGTTCGGCGCGCTGTTCCGCTGCTTCCGGTTCGCCCTCTTCCTCAGCACCCTGTGGCTGCTGACACGGTGGTGGAACGGCGGTCTCGACCTCGTCCGCACGCATATCCGCGCCTACGGCGTGGTGCTGGTGACGGTGGTGATCGGGCTCGCGCTCGGCCCGGGCAACGCGATGCCGTTCGAGTACGGCGGACGGCTCACCGGAACGCTGTGGCCGCTGACGCCGCCGCAGGTCGGCCAGTACGCGGCCGTCGTCATCGGCCTGACGACGCTGTTGTGGCTCGGAGGGAAGCTGGAGCGGAAGCACGCGCTGGTCGTCATCGTCCCGGCGTTCGGGATCCTGCTGCTGACCCACACCCGCACCGCGATGCTCGGCCTGGTGGCCGGGACCGTGGTGGCGTTGATGTCGCAGTGGATGTCCAGCGCTCGCGCGCGCAAGGTGTTCACCTGGCTGGTACTCGGCGGGGGGTTCTGCGCGGTGGCGCTGAGCGGGCTGCTCCAGACCTGGTTTCTGCGGGGACAGTCCGAGGAGAACTTCTCCAGCCTCACCGGCCGTGCGAAGGTGTGGGACGCGCTGCTCGACGCGCCGCGGACAACGCTCGAATACCTGTTCGGTGTCGGGCTGACCGACAAGTCCTACGACGGGCTTCCGATCGACAGCAGCTGGCTCGCCGTCTACCACGAGCAGGGCTACGTCGGGATCGCGATCGTGGCGGCGTTCCTGCTCGTGCTGGTGGTGGTCGCGGTGCTGCGGCCGCCGTCGCCCGCCAGGGCTTGCGCGATCTTCCTGATCACCTACTGTCTTTCCGCCTCCTACACCGAGGCGGGCCTCGGCGACGCGTCGCCGTACCTGCTGCACTTGGCGCTGGCCGCGTCGCTGCTGGTGCGTGTGCCCGCCGAAGAACCCGAGTTCGTCAAGGAGCCCGTGTGAAGGTTCTCGTGATCCACAATCGGTACCGATCCGAGCAGCCGAGTGGCGAGAACAACGTCGTCGACCAGGAGACCGCGTTGCTGGCCGAGGCCGGGCACGAGGTCGGCCTGTTCGAGCGGCGCAGCGACGACATCGCCGGGATGTCGCTGCCGCGCAAGGCCGTCGTCCCGCTGCGGGTGCCGTGGAACCGGGCCGTGCGCGCGGAACTGGCGCGGCGACTGGCCGACGATCGGCCGGACGTCGTCCACGTCCACAACACGTTCCCGCTGCTGTCACCCTCCGTGCTGGCCGCGTGTGCCGACGCCGGGGTCCCGACGGTCGCGACCGTGCACAACTACACCCTGATCTGCCCGCCCGGCACGCTGTTCCGCGAGGGCTACATCTGCACCGACTGCGTGGGACGCAAGCCGATCCCGGCGGTGCGGCACGGGTGCTACCGTGGTTCGGGGCCGGCCACCGTGCCGATGGCGGCGAGCATGATGCTGAACCGGAACCGCTGGTGGACCGGGGTTTCGCGGTTCTTCTGCATCTCGAAGGCCCAGCGCGAGATCCTGATCGCCGCCGGGATGCCCGCCGAACGGCTCGCGGTGAAGTACAACTACGTCACCGACCCTGGCAAGACGCGCAAGGGCGCGGGGGAGCATCTGCTGTTCCTCGGCCGGATCACCGAGGAAAAAGGCATCGGTCTGCTGATGAAGGCGTGGGATCGGTTCGTCGCGGCGGGTGGCCCGGTGCCGCCGCTGGTGATCGCCGGCACCGGCCCGATGCAGGACGAGGTCGCGCGCTGGGCCCACGGCCGAGACGATGTCCGCTACGTCGGGCTTCAGTCCAAAGCGGAGTGCCAAGACCTGATCGTCCGCTCGAACGCCGTCATCGCCCCGTCCGAATGGCTGGAGGCGTTCGGACTCGTCGTGGTCGAGGCGATGGCCGCCGGTGTCCCCACCGTCGCCGCGGCCCACGGCGCCTTCCGCGAACTCGTCGAAGACGGCGTCACCGGCCTGCTGCACGAACCCGGGGACGCCGAATCGCTCGCGGCGCGGCTACGGGAGATCGTCGGCGACGCCGAACGGAACCAGGAAATGGGCTGGGCGGCACGGCTGGTGTACGAACAGGAGTTCACCCCGAAGGTCGGCCTCGAACGGCTCGTCGGCGGCTATCAGGCAGCGATCGACGCGTGATCACCGGTCCGCCCGCGCTCCCGCCGCGGGCGCGGATCCCACTCTGGGCGCTGGGCGCCTTCGGCTTCGTCGTCGCCCTCGTCCTCGGCCTCCGCTACGCTGGGACTTCCCACACCGCCGGCCTCGACGCCCTGGTGTTGGCGGTGGCCGACCGAGTGCAAGGCCCGCTCTGGTACGTGGCGACCGCCATCGACTTCGCGGGAGAACCGGTGGGCGCGATCGTCGTGATGGCGCTGTTCGGCTGGGTGTGCGTGCGGCACCGGCGGCCGCGGACGGCGATCCTGCTGGTGGCCGCCTCCGGGGTGACGGTGGCGCTGACCACCGGCCTGAAACCCCTGACCGGCAGGCTGATCCACGGCGAATTCCTCTCCTACCCGAGCGGTCACACGGCTTTCGCGGTCACCGTGGCCGCCGTCGTCGCGCTGTTGGTGATCGATGTGCGGGGTCTCGGCGTTCTCGGCGGGGCTTCGGTACTGGTGGGCCTGGTCGCTTTCGCCGGGCTCGCGATGGGGTGGGCCGAAGTGGCGCTGGGTGCGCACTATCCGACGGACACCTTCGGGGGTTTCGGGGTGGCTGTCGCGGTGGTGCCGGTGGTGGGGTGGGCGGTGGACCGGCTCACGCGGTCCGCTTGATCACGATGTTCGGCCGTGGCCGCGCTTGTGCCGTCCGGAACGCGGCGCGCAACTCTCGCTCGACCTCGTCCGGCTCGGTGCGCAGCCGGGACGGCAACGTCTGCAGCACGACGATCCCCGCGGCGACATAACGGGCGTTGCGCGCGACGGTGGCGCGATGGCCGTCGAGGTTCGCGTGGTGGCGGTAGGAGTCGATCTCCCAGGCGAAGGCGCACTCGTCACACCAGAAGTCCGGAGTGGCGATGTGGTTCCCGTTCGCGTCGAAGATCGGGACGTTCCAGTGGCCCGGCGAGAGACCGGATCTTCGCCAGAGACGCCAGGCGTCGGCCTCGGCGACGGATCTCGCGCCCGCCACGAGCGGAACGAGGGCCTTCCTGGGCAGGGCCGTTCCGTTTCGGCCTGCTCGGTCCAGCTCGTGGGCGAGCATTTCGGGGGTGCAGAAGCGACGTTGGACCGACTCGGCCATCATCGCCTGGATCTCGTCTTCGTCGGTGAGCCTGCGGGCGGCGTCGATGACGGCACGGGGGACAGGTGCGACCGGGAGATCTCCTCGGAAATGGGGACGAGGCAGGCGGTGAGTTCGCTCTATACGGACGAACCCGGCATCGGCCACGCCGCGGTTCGCCGGGATGAGGACATGGACTTCCCCCTGCTGAGGAACCCTTTCCAAACCGTGGCGGCGGAGTGCCCAAGCGCCGGTGAGCACCGCGTCTCGCCGGGCATGGAGCAACGCGGCGCGGACGCGGTGCTCATGAGTCGGTGGACCGCTGCTCAGCAGGACGACACCGGGGAGCAGCGTTCGCCAGGGGCCATCCGCCGCGCAGCGGCGAGAGATGGTCCGGCGCGGTACACCGATCCGTTCGAGATCGGTCGCGCGGACCACCTCCGGATGGTCCGGGGCGGTGAGCAGGGGGCCGGTAGGCCAGGTTCCTCTTCGCACCGGACCATCGTGCAAGCCGGTACCGACATTTTTCGCCCTGAGATTGCACGAAAGTCCCTCTCACGAAGAAAAGGTGGCGACGATGTAGGAATTGGGACACTCAACGTCCCAATTCCTACATCGTCGCGGAGGGGCGGCGGCTCCATTCCCCACTCGCGCCGGGGTCACGCCGCTCAGCACCCACCATCCCCAAAGGAACTACAAGCATCCTGCGCGTAAGGAGCCCCCTGCCACCCCGAAACCCCCACGGTCCGCGAAGCGTCCTGAACGACGAACCGCCACGCACCGGAATAATCGTTGTCGTACCACCGATTCTCCTGCCGGAAGGTCACCGCGTCCGAAACGGAAGATCCCCGGTAAGGCGACCAGTCCGGATAGGTCCCGAAGTTCGCCAAGAGAGCCATCCGTCCGCAAAAGCCCGAGCAATCGGACCCGTGAGAGAACTTGTTGCCGTGGATGGAGACCCGCTGGGTCTTCCACCGGCAGTCGTCGTACAACGGCCGAGAAGTGATCCCCGGCGAAGAGCAGGAGGAGACCGAAGGGACGAGGAGGGTGCAAGAGCCGGAAGACGTGTTCGCCGGGCTGTTGCAGAAGCGGTCCGCGTTCTCCCACAGGGTGATTCCGGACCAGTTGTCCTCGAAGACGTTGTCGACGATCTCCACCAGCGAAGTGCGGGCACGAACACGCGGCTCGCCGCCGGACTCCGAAAGGTAGATCGTGCCGACCGGGAAATCGTCCCCGCGAGAAGCGAAAGCGCGGCCTTGCACGAGCGTGTTCCGCCGGAAGGTGTTCCCGCGGACCACGACGTTGTAGGAGATCTCGTAGAACAACGCCTCGGCCTCGTTGTCCTCGATCAGGTTGTCCTCGATGAGGAAGTCGTTGTTGTTCGTGTCGGCCCAGAGCCCGGCACCGTGGTTGTGGTGGACCCAGTTGCCGCGGATGTCGGCGCCGTTCACGGCCCAGAATTTCGCTCCGCCGCTGCAGCCGCAGCCGGGTTCCTTCGTCTCCCAGTCGTCGGTGTTGTTCCCGGTGATCTCGTTGCCCTCGACGAGCAACCCGGTGATCCCGTCGCCCGCCCGGTAGGCGTTGATGCCGTACTGCCCGTTGTTCCGCAGGCAGTTCCGGAGGATCTCCTGACGCGGACCCGCCATCATCGCGGCACCGCGGTTGTCCTCGATGGTGTTGCCTTCGATGGTCCAGTGTTCACCGGAGTCGTGGTTCACCACGCCCTGATCGCGCGGCGCCGCGAAACCGCGGATCGTGAGGCCGCGGATGACGACGTCGCGAGCCCGCTGGGTGAACGCGTAGCGGTTGACGCCGCCACCGTCCAGTACGGCGCCGGGTGCGCCGAGGTAGGCGTTGCCGTCCTTGGGGATGACTTGCCCGAACTCGTCCGGGCCGAGGGTGTGCTTGCCCTCGGTCAGCCAGAATGTCGTGCCGGCCGGGAGCTCACGTGTCTTCGCGGAAAGGTCGATCCCCGGGGAGATCACCACGGCGCCGTCCGGTTCGCCCGGGCTCACCGGTCCCGCGGCGCAGGCCGCGACAGGAGCCGCCGAAGCCGTGACGACTCCTGTCGCGATCAGCATCAGAACAACCAGGAACGCGGGCATGAAGGCAACGGTAAGCCACTATGGACGGTCCCAGGTGGACACTTACAGGTGAACCTTCAGCAGGTCACCGGCTCTCCGAACCCGCTGCAGCCGTCCTGCAGGTAGGGCGCCGCCCGCCATTGCGCCGCGGTCAGCCGCCGTGACGTGTCGTGGGCGACGAACGTCCAGGGCCCGTAGTACTGGTTGTCGTACCACCGGTTGTCCTGCCGGAAGGTGATCGCCTCGGAGATCACGGCACCCCGGTATGGCGACCAGGCCGGGAAAGTCCCGTAGTTCGAGAGCACCGCCATCCGTCCGCAGAGGCCGAGGCAGCCTTCCAGCGACGTATCGAACTCGAACGTGTTCTCGTGCACCGAAACGCGCTGCGTCTTCCAGCGGCAGTCGCCGTACAGCGGTTCGGTCTTGATACCCGGATCGGAGCAGGCGGACGTCGGCGAAACCCAGGCCGTACAGGACAGCGTCGACGTGTTGGCCGGGCTGTTGCAGAACCGGTCGGCGTTCTCCCACAGCGTGATCCCCGACCAGTTGTCGGAGAACATGTTGCCCCGGATGTCGATCCGGCTGGTCCGGGCGGGCAGTCCGGGCTCGCCACCCGATTCGCTGAGGTACACCGCGGCGACCGGGAAGTCGTCGCCCTTGGCGGCCCGGTTGCGGCCCTGCACCAGCGCGTTCCGGTTGAAGGTGTTCCCGATCAGCTCCAGGTTGTAGGAGATCTCGTAGAACAGTCCCTCGGAGGCGTTGTCCTCGATCAGATTGTCCTGGATGAGGAAATCGTTGTTGTTCGTGTCGGCCCAGAGCCCGACACCGTGGTTGTGGTGGACCCAGTTGCCGATCACATCGGCACCGTTCACGGCCCAGAACTTCGCGCCGCCGCTGCAACCGCAACCGGGGATCCTGGTCTCCCAGTCGCCGGTGTTGTTCCCGGTGATCTCGTTGCCCTCGATCACCAGACCGGCCAGCCCGCCGCCGAAACGGTAGGCGTTGATGCCGTACTGGCCGTTGTTGCGCAGGCAGTTCCCGATCACCCGCTGGCCGGTCCCGGTCATCATCCCGGCGCCGTCGTTGTCCTCGATGACGTTGCCTTCGATGGTCCAGCGCTCACCGGAGTCGTGATTGACCACGCCCTGGTCCCGTTCGGCGACGAAACCGCGGATGGTCAGCCCGCGGATCACCACGTCCTTGGCCTGCGTGGTGAAGGCCGCGCGGTTGATCCCGCGTCCGTCCAGTACGGCGCCGGGTGCGCCGAGGTAGACGTTGCCGTCCTTGGGCATCACCTGGCCGAACTGGTCGGAACTCAGCGTATGCGTGCCCGGTGCCAGCCAGAACGTGCTCCCCGGCGGGCTGAACCGGGTCTTGTCGGTCAGATCGGTGCCCGGATCGACGACCTGGGCGCCTTCCGGGGCGGAAGGGACGCCGACGGTCGTGCCGCACACCCCTCGAGCCGGCTCTTCGGTTGCCTCCGCTGTGATTTCAACGGCGACCTGGAGCAGTAGCACCGACAACGCCACGCGCAGCGTGCGCGAGCCGGCCGAGCGATACGCGATCCCTGAACTCATACCCTTCTCCGAAATACCGGCTTCACCGGACGGCCACCCAGCCACGGTGCCGGATCTTCCGCGTCGAGCGCTTTGCGGTACACGAGGCAGGCCTGCGAGACCACTTCGACCGTCCGGTCGATGTCTTCTTCGGACAACGCGCTGCTGACCACGAACGACGGTCCGAGGACCCCGCCCGTGACCAGTTGCCGCAGGAACAACGTTCGGTAGTCCTGCGACGGTTTCTTCTCGGCGTCGAGCGTGCCGAAGACGAGGTTGCTCGCCCGGCCGCGCACGACGACGTGTTCCCCGACCCCGGCCGAGGCCGCGACTTCGCGGACCCCGGCGGCGAGCCGGTCGCCGAGCGCGTGCAGCCGCGCGGCGATGCCTTCTTCGGTGTAGGTCTCCATGACCGCGATCGCGGCGGCCAGCGAATGCGTTTCGGCGCCGTGCGTGGTGGACAGCAGGAAGACGCGCTCCTTGGCGGTGCGGAGTCCGCCGAGTTCCATCAGTTCGCGTTTGCCCGCCAGCGCCGAGACGGCGAATCCGTTACCGAGTGCCTTGCCGAACGTCGAGAGATCCGGCGTGACGCCGTAGAGACCCTGCGCTCCCGCCTCGGACCAGCGGAAACCGGTGATCATCTCGTCGAAGATCAGTACGCAGCCGTACCGGTCGGCGAGTTCCCGCAGGCCGACGAGGTACCCGGCGGGCGGTTCGAGCTGGGTGGACGCCTCCAGGATGAGGCAGGCCACCTGGCCCGCGTTCTCCCGCAGCAGCCGTTCGGTCGCGGGGAGGTCGCCGTAGGGGAACGACACGGTGAGATCGGTGATCCCGTCCGGGATGCCCGACGACATCGCCGTGGTGCCGATGAACCAGTCGTCGATGGAGAAGAAGGCGTGGTCACGGCAGATCGCCACGAGCGGCCTTCCGGTGGCGGCCCTGGAGAGCTTGACCGCGGCCGTGGTGGCGTCCGAACCGTTCTTGGCGAACTTGACCATCTCGGCGGTGGGCACGGTTTCGAGGAACTTCGCCGCCGCCCGTTCCTCCACAATGGATGGACGGGCGAAGTTGGCGCCCCGGTCGATCTCGCGGTGGGCGGCTTCGCTCACCCGCGGGTGTACGTGCCCGAGGCTGACCGCGCGCAGCCCCGAGCCGTACTCGATGTACTCGTTCCCGTCGACGTCCCAGACGTGCGCGCCGAGCCCGTGCGAGATGACCGGCGCCAGGTTCTCCGGGTACTGATCGTCGCCCTTGGCGTAGGTGTGCGCCCCGCCGGGGATCATCGCGTGGAGGCGCTCGTTGGCCCGCATGGATCGGGGAAGCTGACGGGTCATGCTCTCACCTCGTGTTCTGTAGTACCTGGTGGCGGATCTGAGACGAATCCGCGTGGCCCGCCTCGCCGAAGACCCGCTATCGCGCCGGCAGGACGCCTTCCCGGTCACCGCGAGGTGGGAGATCGGGCGGCGTCCCGCCGACGTCCATCGAGGACGCGGGTCCACCGATGGACGCCAGTACCGCGGAAAGCGGGAGCGCGGATCGGTCCCGCTCCGACATCAGCGCCACCGGAAGCGGCCACGGGATCGCCAGCTCCGGATCGTCGTGGGCGATCGCGACGTCCTCGGAAGGGTCGTGCGCGCGGTCGATCCGGTAGGAGACGTCGGCGTACTCGGTGAGTGCCTGGAATCCGTGCGCGCAACCCGCCGGGATGTACAGCGACACCTGAGTCTCCCCGGACAGTTCGAACGTCTCCTTGCCGAGGTACGTCGGTGAATCCGGCCTGAGATCGACCACGGCGTCGAAGACGGCGCCCCAGGAGCAGCGGACGAGTTTCGCCTCACCGAGCCCCGCGCGGAGGTGCATCCCGCGCAGCACGCCCTTGCGGGAACGGGAAACACTGTCCTGGAGGAACCCGTGCGGGTCGATCCCCGCCGACCGGACGACGTCGGCGTCGAACGTTCGGCAGAAGAAGCCGCGTTCGTCGGCGTGCGGGGTCGGCTCGAACAGGTACGCGCCCGCGATGGCGGGCACCGGGATGATCTTCATCGGACTCCCATCGGCAGGACGGCGGCCGAAAGCGCGGCGAACTGTTCGTCCAGCAGCCGCTCCTGCTCCGCGCTTCGTTTCGCGACGATCTCGGTCAGTTCGCCCGCCCTGGATTCCAGTTCGGCGAACTGGCGCACCAGCGCCTCGAAGTCGATCTCCTTGGCGGATTGGCAGAACTCCCCGAGCCCGAGCGTGGACATGAGGACCTCGTTCTTGCGGGCGTACCCGACGGACAACGTCGGCTTCGCCAGCTTCAGCGCGCACAAGACATTGTGGTAGCGCGTGGCGACGACGGTCTCGACCGTCGACATCGTCCGCATCACGTCATTCAGCGTGGCCGTGTCGGCCGCGGTGACCAGCGGGGATTCCAGCTTCCGCATGATCTCGCCGACCACCTGCGCGTCGGCCCGGTCGCCGATGAACAACCGCACTGGCCGGCCCTCGGCGACGAGGCCGGCGACGAACCGAGTCATCTTGTCCACGTAGGACCCATAGATCTCGGCGGCGCGGGCCCTGTCGTCGTTCCCGCCGTGATAGGCCATCACGCCGATTCCGACGGAACGGGGCACCACCGGCTCCGAAGTCGAAGAGAGGGCGAAGGCGAGGTCGGGGTAGACGCGGTCGTTCGTGACGTCGGTGCCCATCGCGCGCATCGCTTCCCGCGACGGCTCGTCCCGGTAGGACCGGAACGACGCGAGCCGCGCGGCCCAGCCGAGGATCGTCCGGGTGGACCGGTGCGTGCTCACGGTGGCGCCGACACTCACCAAAGCCACCTTGGTGCCGACCAGACGGCCGGACGCCGAAAGCAGCAGCAGTGCGTACGGGAACCCCCACGGACGCAAGGGAAGGGAGGTTTCGAGGACACCCATCCCCGGCACGATCACCACGTCCTGACGCCTGACCCAAGCCGTCGTGCGGAAGACGTCGACGAGTTTCCCGAAGCCCTTCATGGCGATGGAAAACGGTCCCGATGCTGTTCGGTACTCACCTTCGTACCAGTTCAACGCGGTCGTCTCGAGTCCGTAGCGCGCCGCGACGACTTCCGGACCGCCGCACATCACGCTGAGCGCGGCGTCCGGATGTTCCGTACGCAGATACCCGAGAACCGCCTCGAAGGAACCGTCGTTGCCGAGGTTCCCCGATCCGAGGAGTCCGAACAGCCCGATTCTCACGGGCGAGGTCAAGAGACTCGTCCCTCCTGGCCTGCGACGACCGACGCCACGGAGACCTCACGCGGGCCCAGTTCGGCCTCGGCCTGGTCGGGCATCCGGCCCATGGCCGGGTTCCCCGCCCGGTTCAGCATCCATTGCCGCAGATAGCGGAAGCATTCGCGCTTCTCCGCGCCGGAGATCGGCGCGTTGCGGATCGCGTTGACGTAGCCGAGCACGTACTCGCCGAGCAACCGGACCATCGGGTGGCGGAGCTTGTCGGCCCGCTTCGGGTCGAGGTTGGCGGCCCGCCTGCGCACGGTCGGGTGCTCGTGCTCGGAGCGGCCGGGGTGGTCACGCCGGAAGTACAGCCAGTCGGGCACCTGGTGGAACGGGCCGTGCAGGGCGAGTTCGGAGATGATCGTGCGGTCCGCGTGGTGGTAGCTGTCCAACGGTGCGACGCGGCGCAGCACCTCGGTGCGGATGACCGCGCCGTCGTCGTCCCCGCCGGGTGCGAACAACGTGCTGCGGAAGCGTTCCGCGGCGTGCGGCGAAGCCGTGTTGAGCGGGTACTCCAGTGCCTGCGTGACGACGGCCTTCTCGTCGATCATCGCCGTCCACGAGTGCGAGAGGACGAACTCGGGGTGCTCGTCGAGCGCCTCGACGCACCGTTCCAGCAGGTCGCATGCGTAGAGGTCGTCGTCGGACGCCCACTTGAACAATTCGCCGCGGGCGACGTCGACGCAGTAGTTGTGGTTCGGCGCGCAGCCGATGTTCACCGGCTGGCGGACATACCGGACGCGGGAATCCATCTTCGCGTACTCGCGGCTGATCTCTTCGGTGCGGTCCGAGGACGCGTTGTCCGAGATGATCAGTTCGAAGTTCTCGTAGCTTTGGCCGAGGAGTGCGTCCAGCGATTCGGCGAGGTAATCCTCGCCGTTGTAGACAGGGAGCCCGATGCTCAGCCGAGGAGCGGTGCTCATGACGTCCTCATTTCTTCCTTCTCCGAAGTTAGGTGCTCTTTGAGGGCGGAATGGAGCTGAAGCCACCACACCGCCGATCCGCTGGTGATCGCCAACGCGACCCCCCAAGCGGATCCGGACGCCCCGGCCAAGAGGGCGCCAATGAGCCCGAAACCGACATAGCCGGCCGAGTTGATCAGCTGGGCGCGAAGGCTCCTTTTCGCAGCGCCGAGCGCACGCAATCCGGCGGCCGCCCCGGTGTTGAATCCCGCCGCGGCGATACCGATGGTCACCGGGAGGATCAGTTCGGAGGCGGGAGCCCAGACGTCGCCGAGGACGAACCGGCCGGCGTCGTGGGGTACCAGAAGCAAGGCGAGACCCCAGACCAGGGCGGCGGCCGCCTGGCCCGCGCCCAGAACGGCGCAGAAGTGGCGTAGGCGATGCGGGGCTCGCTGGAGCACTCGCGCACCTTCCGCCACGGTGACCAGGGAAAGTCCCATCAGAAGAGCGAAGAACGGTCCGAGCAGCAGTTCGGCGCCGCGGATCTCGCCGACGCTCTCGAGTCCGGCGATCGCGCCGAGTCCGTACATGCGCAGCTGCGTCGAGCCGCTGTTGCTGACGTTTTCGATCAGGTAGCGGGTGCCGAGGTCTCGGTGCCGCTTGAGCCAGCCGAGCGTGCCGCGCGGATCCGGCCGGACCCCGGCCTGCAGGCAGCCGTATCCGGCGGCGACCGCCCCGGACAGGCCCCACGCCAGGATGAACGCGACGACCGAGTCGAACCACCGGTGGGCGATGAACAGCGCCGGGATCAGGGCGACGCCCCAGACGACGTCGTTGACGAACGCCTTCTTCCCGTGCCCCGCCGCGAAGAAGGCGAACCGCCACGCGTCCTGCAGCAGCAACGTGGGGATGACCAGGCCGAGCGCGACGAACGCGCCGCCGATGGGGCCGCCCACCACGAGACCGGCGACCACACTGACGGCACCGGCGAGGACACCCGCGGAGAGCGCCGTCCCGGTCGCCCTGGCGGTCGCCGTCCGCCAGGTCTCGGTGGGCACCCCGGAGAAACGCACCATCAGCGGATCCGTCGTCAGCCCGCGCGACAGGTTGAGCACCACGCCGTAGCTGACCCAAGCGAGGCTGAACATGCCGAAGGCGAACGTGCCGAGCGAGCGCGCCACGAACAGCCCGACCACGAAGTTGGTGATGCTGGAGACGGCCTGGTCGCCGAGGCCCCAGCTGAGCCGTCCGGCCATGGCCCGGACGGCTTGGGAACGCAGAAGTGATCGCATGGGGCCTCTAATTCTTGAGCAATCCGGCGTCGTGCAGTGCCTGAGCGGCGGCGACGACGGAATCGAACGGCAGCCCGGACCGATCGGCGACGTCGAGGAGGCTGTGCTCGCCGTCCGAGAGGTTGAGCACCCAGAGCATGGCCATCTGGGCATGCTTGGCGTCACTTCGCCCGCCGAGCGAGTCGTACAGCCCGCGCTTGCCGAGTTGCGGCTCGCCGAAGGGGCTGAGGTTGACGTAGCTGCGGTTGCGGTCGAGGACGGCGAAGGTGTCCCGCAAGGTCTGAAGGGTTTCCTCCATGGCCGCGGTGGAAACGAAATCGAGGTTGTCGGCCGAGGTGTGATATTCCGGATAACCCGCGTACGGCGTCCTCGTCAGCGAACCGACGCCGAGATTGAAACCGGGGGAGCAGAACTGGCGCTCGTCGTAGCCGTACGGTGAGAAGTCGACGATCTTGTGGGCGCGATCGGCCAGGACGTACGCGAGCACACGGTCGATCTCGGCGTCGCCTCGGCGGCTTCGCTTGTAGGTCAACGATCCCGGGTCACCGGCGCACGCCAGCACGAGCCCGGCCTTGATCCGGCCGACGCGGTCGTTGTTGCGCGCGAGCCAGGTGATGGCGCCGATCGTGCCCGGCATGAACAGGAACCGGTACGTGTAGTGGGGCTTCTTCAGCGTCCGCGCGAACGCGGCGGCGATCGCGATCCCGGCGACGTTGTCGTTCGCCAGCGAGGGATGGCAGGTGTGGCAGGAGATGATCACTTCGTCGGTGACTTCGCCCGGTACGACGTGTTCGGCGTAGGTGAGGCTCCCGTTCGTCAGCGTGGAGTCGATGTGGACCTCGTACACGCCGTCCGGCATCGCGTCGAGGGTCTCCTGTGCCAGGCAGAAACCCCACGTCGGCGAGTAGTAGCTGGTCCGGTACGGCACCAAGGACGGTTGATCGGGCAGGGTGTGCAGGTGTTCGCGCAGTTCGGTGAGTGGCATCTTCCGCGAGACCGGGACGCTGTAGCCGACGACGTGCAGATTCGACTCCCGGAAGTCGACGACCTTCCGCCCGGAAGGGTCCTTCACCCAGGCGTCGCGGATGTTCCACTCCTGGGGAACGGTCCAGTCGAGCACCTGGGTCCCGGTCGGCACCTCGTGGACGTCGAGCGGGATGTGCTCGCCGAGGATCTCCAGCGTGGCGCGGACGCCGTCGCCGGTGATGCTGCGGCAGAGCGGATACAAGCGCTCGACCAGCTCGCGCAGGTCGGCGCCCGTGTCCAGTGGCTTGCGGGTCATCACCGTCGCCGCAAGGTTTCGTCGATCTCGCCGGCGGCGGTCCGCGCGTTGAGCGTGGCCAGCCTGGTGAAGCGGTTCTTGAAGTCGTGCGCGGTCAGGCCGTGCGTGCGGTAGGCGTAGATCAGGTCGAGCGCCCCGTCCTTGACCGACCACTCGCATTCGAAGCCGGGGATCGCGTCGCGGAAGCGGGAGAAGTCGACGCGATAGGAGCGCGGGTCGCCCGCGGACTCGCCGGTGATCCGCAGCTTCGCGCTGGGGACGGCCTCGACGACCTGCTGGGCGATCTCGGCCACGGTCACGTTGTTGCGCTCGGTGCCGATGTTGAAGGCCTTGTCGTGGACGGCCTCCTTGGGCGCGACCAGCGCGGCCTCGAAGGCGCGCGCGATGTCCTTGGCGTGCACCAGCGGCCGCCACGGCGACCCGTCCGACAGCACCAGGATCTCGCCCGAAACGTGGGCGTGCGCGGTGAGGTTGTTGAGCACGATGTCCGACCGCAGCCGCGGCGAGAAGCCGAAGGCGGTGGCGTTGCGCATGTACACCGGGGTGAAATCGTCGTCGGCGAGTTCGTGGAGGTCGTCCTCGACCCGCACCTTCGACTCGGCGTACGGCGTCACCGGGCGCAGCGGCGCGTCTTCGTCGACGAGACCGTCTCCGCCCGAAGCCCCGTAGACCGAGCACGTCGAGGCGTAGAGGAACCGCTTGACTCCAGCGTCCTTCGCCAGCTTCGCGAGCTTGACCGAGGCGTGGTGGTTGATGTCGTAGGTGAGCTCCGGCGCCAGCGACCCCAGCGGGTCGTTGGACAGCGCGGCGAGGTGGATCACCGCGTCCACCCCGGTCACGTGCTCGGCCGTGATGTCGCGGAGGTCGACTTCGTAGCCCTTGGGATCGTCGGGCTTCGGGCCCAGCACGCAGGTGTCGAAGAGACCGGAGTCGAGGCCGACGACCTCGTGGCCTTCGGCGGCCAGCACCGGGGCCATCACCGTGCCCAGGTAACCCTTGTGCCCGGTCAGCAGCACACGCATGGCTTTCAGCCTTTCGGAGTGAGGTCGAGCGTCAGTTTCTTGAGGTCGAAGGCCTCCGCGTAACGCCGCCCGCATTCGATTCCGCGGATGCGGGCGAGGCCGAGGAAGGCTTCCCGGTCGTACCAGGGCCGGTGCCGCTGAGAGGCGTAGTGCTCCTGCAGCAGCCGGACCTTCTCTTCGGCGCGCTCGGGCGTGAGCGGTACGTACGCGGTGGGTTTGGCGAGGTCGCCGTCCCATTTCGCGATCTCGTACTCCAGCTGGAGATGGGTGCGGAACACCGTCGGCACCAGCGTCGCCAGCCCGCGGTGGTCCTGGTGCGCGTCCGCCGTGCGCGGGGAGAGGACGAGGTCCGGGTCGGTGCGGCGGCGCAGCTCTTCCAGGGCGTTCTTGGCCTCTTCCCAGTGCGCGGGGAACCGGCCGTCGGGCAGTTTGAGCACGGTGACCTCGACGTCGGCGCCCTGGCAGAAGGCCGCGAGCGCGGCACGCTCCTCGGCCTCCCGTTCGGTGCCGCCGCCGGAAAGGACGAGCACGTCCACCCGGACACCGGGGTTGGCGGCGCAGAGGGTCAGCAGGGTGCCGCCCGCCCCGATGGCGATGTCGTCACAATGCGCGCCCAGAGCGACGATCCGTTCGAGCCCGCCGGTACCGAGTCCGATCACGCGATGCTCACCGGAGCCGGTTCGTTTTCCCACAACGCCCACGGGCGGTCGCCGTGCGCGTAGGCGTCGTCCAGCTGGACGCGTTCCTTGACGGTGTCCGTCGGCTTCCAGAACCCGCGATACGGGTACGCGAGCAGCTTCCCCTGCTTGGCGAGTTCGCCGCAGCCGTCGGCCACCAGGTCGCCGCCCTCGGGGATGTGGTCGAAGATCTCCTGGCGCAGCACGAAGTACCCGCCGTTCTCCCACAGCGGCATCTCGCTGACCGGGGTCAGCGCGCCGATCCGGCCGTCCTCGCCCATCTCGACGCAGTGGAACGACGACTGCGGCGGTACGACCATCATCGACGCGCCGGCGTCGGATTCGGTGAACCGCTCGATCATCTCCGGCAGCGGGGCGTCGGTGAGGACGTCGGCGTAGTTGGCGAGGAACATCTCGTCGCCCTCGAGGTACGGGCGCACCCGGCGCAGCCGCTCGCCGATGGCCGATTCGAGGCCGGTCTGCACGAAGGTGATCGACCAGTCCGCGATGTCGGTCGACAGCAGTTCCGCCTTGCCGTTGCGCAGGACGAAATCGTTGGAGGTGGTCTCCCGGTAGTCGAGGAAGAACTCCTTGATGTGGTGCGCGCCGTAGCCGAGGCAGAGGACGAACTCGGTGTGGCCGAAATGCGCGTAGTACCGCATCACGTGCCAGATCAGGGGTCTGGGGCCGACCATGGCCATCGGCTTGGGCACGTCGGACGCGTCACCGTTGCGCATCCGCATGCCGTAGCCGCCGCAGAAGAGGACTACCTTCACGACTTCACCTCGACGATTTCCAGGTGCGGGATGGGAAAGACCAGTTTTCCGCCCCATTCGTCCACAAAGGACAGTTGGGCGGTCAGTTCCTTCCGGAGGTTCCACGGAAGGACGAGCACGTAATCCGGCTTGTCGGCTTCGATCCGTTCGGGTGGCAGGATCGGGATCCGGGTCCCGGGGGTGAACCGGCCGTGCTTGTACGGGTTCCGGTCGACGGTGTACCGCAACACGTCCGGGCGGATACCGCAGTGGTTCAGCAGCGTGTTCCCCTTGCCGGGGGCGCCGTAACCGACGACGCTCTTTCCGTCGAGCGCCGCGTCGGTGAGGAACTTGTTCAGCTCGAGCCGGACCTTGGTGACCCGCTCCGAGAATTCGGTGTAGCCGGACATTTCGTGCAGTCCGGCGGCTTTCTCGGCGTCGAGGACCTGAGTCATCCGCTCGCTCGGTTCGCCGGCGACGGCGTCCGGGCGCGCCCACAACCGGATCGAACCGCCGTGGGTGGGCAGGAGTTCGACGTCCACAACGGACAATCCGCCGCGCGCGAGGGCCCGGCGCGCGGATTCCACCGTGTAGTACTGGAAGTGCTCGTGATAGATCGTGTCGTATTGGTTCTCCTGGATCAGTGTCAGCAGGTGCTGGACCTCGATGCTGACCCAGCCGTCGTCGGCGACCAGGGCGCGGAGCCCGTGCGTGAAACCGATGATGTCCGGAATGTGTGCGTAAACGTTGTTCGCCACTACGAGGTCGGCCGGACCATGTTCCTCACGGACGTCGCGTCCGGTCTCGGGACTGAGGAACGCGGTCTTCGTCGGCACCCCGGCGTCACGCGCGGCTTGGCCCACGTTCACCGAAGGTTCCACGCCCAGACAGCGGATCTGCTGCGCCACAACGTGTTTGAGCAGATAGCCGTCGTTGCTGGCGACCTCGACGACGAACGAGGACTCGTCGAGCCCCAGCCGCTCGACGGCGCCGTCGACGAAGGTCTTCGCGTGTTCGACCCAGGAGTCGGAATACGACGAGAAGTACGCGTATTCGGTGAACGTCTCTTCCGGGGTGATCAGCGGCGGGATCTGGGCGAGCCGGCATTCGGTGCAGACTTGCAGGTGCAGGGGGTAGGTCGGCTCCGGCTCCGCGAGCTGCTCCGCGGTCAGGAATCGTTCGCACGGCGGTGTCGCCCCGAGGTCGGCGACACTGGCGAGATGGGCCGAGCCGCAGAGTCGGCAGGTGGTCATCTAAGAGGCTCCTTGGCTCGCGTCACGTATCCCAGACGTCGGCACCTCGGGTCGCCTCGTTACATGCCTTTCAGGGGTCTCACGCTTCCGTCTCACAACCGAAACCTGTCGTCTCGGCCATCCGCGCAGACGTCTCCGCCATCCGGGCGCGGGTACCCCCGGCGGATCGCGTTTAGCGGGCTGAACGCGATCCGGCCAGACCCGCGTGAAGCCCCCTTCCCCTCGGCTCAGCCGAGGGGAAGGGGGCCTTCACGCGCCTTCAGCCCATCGTCAAGAAACCACCAGCGCGTAGTCCGCGTCGGTGGCCGACGTCTCCGGGTGACCGTCGGCGTTCACCTGCGTCGCCACGACCTCCACCGTCCACGTCCCCGCGGCCGGCTTCTCGAGGATGACGTTCTCCACCGTGTCGACCGTGTTCGGCGAGCCGCCCGCGGTCGAGAAGTTGCCCGCCTTCAGCCCGTTGTTGCCGTAGTAGACGGTCCCGTTCGGCGCGGTGACCTTCAGGGTCAGGTCGTTGACCCTGGCGACCGACGCGCTCGGAGAGCCCGCCGGGTCGGTGTAGGCGAGCGTCGCCTTGAACTGCTTGGTCCCGTTCACCGCGACCGTGTACTTCTTCGACTGCCCGGTGCCCAGCAGGTCGGTCTCGTTCACCAGCACCGGCAGTTTCCACCCGTTCGCCTTGGCCTGGTCGTGCAGGTACCGCACGTTCGCGGTGCCCCAGCCCTGATGTGTCCTGGTCATGTCGTGCGACGTGCCACTGAACGCGAACTGGTCGGCCCCGTTGACCAGCAGGGCCTTCGCGGTCGCCGCGTGCGGGCGGCTCGTGAAGACGTCGCGGCCCTTGCCGGGGCCGCCGTCGAACACGCCGTCGGCCCACATCTGGAACAGCAACCCGGCGTTCCCGCAGGTGATCGGGGTCGCGCCGCTCGTGCCGCCGAACGACGTCGTGTACGAGGTGTCACTGCCCGAAGACGTGGTGTCGATCCGGTCGTAGTAGTTCGACAGTTCCGGTTTGATCCGGCCGTCGGCGGCCGGGCCGATGCTGGCGCCGCCGCTCCACTTGTCGTCTGTGCGGCCCAGCGTGTTGTAGTGGTACTGCCCGCCGACCGAGAGCACGTTCTTCGACCAGGCCTGCGGCCGCGACTGCTGGGTGCCCGCGTTGCTCTGCGACTGGCAGATCAGCAGGTCGTGGTCGAAGACGATCTTGTCGAGCTCGGCGGAGACGGAGTTGTAGGCCGTGGTCAGCCCGCCGCCCCAGCTGTTGCTCTGGAACACCGCGCGGTACTTGCCCGCCGGGTCGACCAGCTCCTTGGTGTGGGCGTAGCGGTCCGGCTTGTTGTAGGTGGCGAAGATCCCCTGCCCCTCGGGCAGCAGCCCCCGTTGTGGCGCGCTCACCCCCGACGCGAAGATCTGGCCGTAGGTGGAGGTCCCGTGGCTGGTGCTGGTGGAGTTCGAGCCGTGCATCACCGTCGGCCGCGCCTTGAACTCCTGGTGGGTGACGCGCAGGCCGCCGTCCATCACCTCGCCGCGCACGCCCTGACCGCGATAGCCGCCGACGCTCTCGACGTAGTTCGCGCCCCCGCTCTCCCTGGCGTTGGCCATGTCGGTCTCAGGGGCGGTGATCGCGCCGACCGCGAGCACCTCGGCCCCCTGCGCCACGGTGGCGGCTTGACCGGAACCGAGTTTCGCGACGATGTGCTGTCCGCTCTGCGAGATCGCCTCGATCCCGCCGCCGAGCCGAAGGATCCGCTCGGCCACCGCGCGTTGGTCCCTGGCATCGGATTCGACCAGCGTCACCAGATAGCTACCGGTCGCGGCCAGTGAGATCTCCACCTTGTCGTCCGGCCGGTATTCGCCGAGCCAGCGGACGAAAGCCAATTCCGCCACCGATTCGCGGTTCTCCGGCTTCAGTCGGACCACGTAGGCGAAATCGGGAATGTAGGTCCCGATCCGCACGCCGAGTGAGCGCAATTTCCCGCGCTGCGCGTCGGTCAGCGCGCCTCGGACCTGGAGCAGGTACGCGCCCTTCCAATCCTGGCTCGCCGCCGTGCGCTGGCTCAGCGGGTCGAAGGTTCTGCTGGCCAGACGGATGAACTGGGGGTCTTCGGCGGCCGGGGCGGCGACGGCCGCCCCGCTCGTCAGTAGCATCGCGCCGATCAAGGGCGCGAGGAAGCGGACAGACTTCGGCCGTGGCATGAAATACCTCCGGGGAGCTCTGCAGGGGAGAGGTCTTTCGAAGGTACCGGCCGAAAAGCGTGATGATCAGCCGCTGAACGGCCCAGCCGTTTTGCGGTATTGCGGGAAAAGGAGCATAAACGGTTAAAAACTGATTCAGGACATCTCGTCGATCGCCCCGCTGAATCGCGTCAGCCGCTCGCGTTCTTCTTCGTCGAGCCGCCGGGCGCTGCCCTCGGGCAGGGTGCACGCGACCCAGATGGTGCGGCAGCGCGCGTAGACGGCCCGCTCGTCGCGCAGCCTGCTGTTCACCACGACGTCGCAGGTGCCGATCCGGCCGACCACGGTCTCCACCTCGACCGGGTTGTCGCGGAAGGTCAGCCTGCGCAGGTAGCTGACGTTGTGCTTCGCGATCAGGTACGCCGGTCCCTTGGCCTGGAAAAGGTGCTCACGCCGCGGGTCGAGCAGCGCGATCTGGGCTTCCTGGAAGTAGTCCAGCAGCCGCACGTTCCCGACGTGACCGAGGCAGTCCAGGTCGGCGACACGCAGGCGATGGCGGTGGAGGTGGATCTCGGGAGCGGGACGCGCACTGGTCGTCCCCAGCGGATGTGCGTGCACGAAGTGGATCTTCAACGATCGCGTGGTGTTCCGGCCGCGCGGCGCAACGGACACCGGCCCGGTTCACTCCATCAGGGCTTCGGAGAGCTCGCGGATCGCGGCGGTCTCGGCGGTGTGGATGTCCCGGATCATGGCGCCCATCGTGCCGAAGAGTTCACGGGCTTCGACGTCGGTGAACGGTGTTTCGTCGTTGTAGTGCGCGCGCAGTTTCCACATTTCCGCACCGGCCGCCGCGGCGGCGTCCTGCCCCGCGTCGCCCTCCCGGACACCCGCCGACACCGCGCTGACCAGCCCGCGTACCCAGGCGAACTCCGCGTTCGACGCCGGGACGGCCGTCTCAGCCAGTTCGGCCCAGCGCTCGCCGATCCCGCGCCAGGTCGACGCCTGTTCGGCCAGCGCCGGAAGTTCGAGCAGGCCGGCGGCTTCGGTGAGCGCGTCGGCGAACAGCCCGCGCAGGTGCCCTCCCTCCATCCCGGCCGGGGTGACGCTCTCCCAGACGTTGAACAGCGCTCCGACCAGCCCGCGCCGCTCGCCGAACGCGCGCGGCCAGCCCTTCGGGTCACGCTCGTCGGTCATCGCCTTCGCCCAGCGCCCCCATGCGGGCAGCGAGAACGACTTCGACGGCGCCGAGAGGTTCCGGACGCAGTCCGTCAGCCCGGCGTGCACGGCCGTCCGCCAGTCGGAGACCTCGCCGGGCCGGATCGTCGCGAGCAGGTTCTTGTACGAGCCGACCCGGCCGCGCGCGGCGTCGAAGGTCTTCCGGCCGACCGTCAGCGGGGCGAGGTTCCGATCGTCGACGAGCACCCGGCCGTCCTCTTCGCCGTACGCGACGACGAAGTGGCCGCCACCGCCGGACATCTCCGGCGGCAGGTGCCAGTAACCGACCGATTCGCGGTCGGGGAGGACGAGCACCGGCCGCCCCGCTTCGAGTTCGGTGTCGAGTCGTTTCGCGGCGGCGCGTTTACCACCGGTGGTGTGGAGATCGAGGCCGAGTCCAAGGCGGTCCACTGTGGACTTGAGCCAGTCCTGGGGGTACTGCCAGCGCGCGCGGAAACCGAACACGATCGTCGACATCGTTTCGTGCGCGAAATCCCACAGGATGTAGCCGGCCCCGATCCCGCCGGAGACGGCGAAGATCAGCGCCTCGCCGGGCGCCTTCCCGTCCGGCCCTTCGACACCGTGATGCGCCAGCACGGCGGCCACGGCCGAGACGTCCGGTTGCAGCCCGCCGCGCAATTCGTACTCGGTCACCCCACCATCATGCCCGCTTCGGCCTCAGAAGTCCCTGATCAGGGAAACCCTGCCGCGCAAGGGATCCGCCACGTACACCGTCCTGGTGCGCTGGTCGATCGCGACCGCGCCCGGGTTCACGCCGAGTGACAGGTCTCCGGTGAGCAGGCTCGTCACCCCGTCGATCCTGGCGAGGCCGTTCGGCCCTCCGTTGGAGTACACGGTGTTCGATCCTTCGTGGACCACCACCGACGAAGCTTCCGAGCGCAGCAACACGGTCGCCTTCTCTTTGCGCGTGCCCGTGTCCACGATGGACAGATGATGGATCGCCGAATTCGCGACGAACACCGTCCCGGACGCGCTGTGCACGGCGACTCCGGTCGGTGACTTGCCGACCGGGATCCCGCCGGTGAACTTGCCCGCGCCGATGTCGAAGACCTCCAGCGAGTCGGTGGCCGTGCTGGTGCAGTACGCGAGCTTGCGTCCGCTGTCGACCGCCGTCGACGACAGCCCCCGCGTGGGACCGGGGACGAGGTCCAGCAGGCGGCAGCCGACGCCGTCGATGACGGCCAGCGTCCCGGTGAGGGCGCTGGCCGCGTAGATGCGGTTCGCCCGCTCGTCAATGTCGACACTGGACGCTCCAGGACCGGCCGGCACCACGCTGACGACGTCGTTGGTCCGCCCGTCGAGGACGAGGACGGTCCCGCCGGGCGGGTTCGCGACGAAGATCCGGTTGGTCACCGTGTCCACGGCCAGCCCGGCGGGCTCGCCGCCGACCGGGATCACGTCGCCGACCGTGCCGGACCGTGAGTCGAGGACGCCGACCGTGCCGGTGGACGGGTCGGAGACGTACGCGAAGCCGGTGACGGAATTCACCGCGACCGCCTCCGGGGCGCCTCCGACCTCGACGAGAAGCACTTTCTCGGCTCTGGCCGCCGGCGCGAAGGCGACCGCGGAGGCGCCGGCCGCGGCCAGGGCGAGCAGGGCTCGGCGGCTCAGTTCGGGTCCTCGCACAGGCGCCTCCCGATGATCGTTCCGAGGTTCGACGATAACCCGCGAGCCGAGCACGCGAAGGAACTTCGCGTCCCCCGATCGCGTTGTTTCCGATGAGTAACCCCCACCCCTGAGAAAGGAAGGAGCAGGACGCCGTGCACAAACACCAGAACGGGCTCAAGACCGCCGTCCTGCTCGGCCTGCTGTCCGCGCTCATCGTCGGGATCAGCGGTTTCTTCGGGCGGGGCGCGCTGGTCATCGGGCTGGTGGTGGCGCTCGGGGTCAACGCGTACGCCTACTTCAACTCCGGCAAGCTGGCGTTGCGGGCCATGCGCGCTCGTCCGATTTCGGAGGCCGAGCAGCCGGCCATGTACCGGATCGTGCGGGAGTTGGCGACCACCGCGCGGCAGCCGATGCCGCGGCTCTACGTCAGCCCCACCCAGGCCCCGAACGCCTTCGCCACCGGCCGCAGCCCCCGGCACGCGGCGGTGTGCTGCACCACCGGCATCCTCGGCCTGCTCGACGAACGCGAACTGCGGGCGGTGCTCGGGCACGAGCTGTCCCACGTCTACAACCGCGACATCCTGATCTCGTGTGTCGCGGGCGCGCTGGCGAGCGTGATCAGCGTGATCGCCAACATCGCGATGTTCACCAGCCTCTTCGGCGGCAGCAACCGCGAGGACGGCGACAGCCCGCTGGCCGGGCTGCTCCTGGTCTTGATCGGGCCGATCGCGGCCGCCGTGGTGAAGCTCGGGGTGAGCCGTTCGCGCGAGTTCCAGGCCGACGCGTCGGGCGCGGAACTCACCGGCGACCCGCTCGGGCTCGCCTCGGCTCTGCGGAAGCTCGACCAGGGGACGCGCGTGGCGCCGCTCGTGCCGGAACCGAAGCTGGTCTCGCAGTCGCATCTGATGATCGCGAACCCGTTCCGGCCGGGCGAAGGCCTCACGAAGCTCTTCTCGACCCACCCGCCCATGGCCGAACGCATCCGGCGCCTGGAAGAAATGGCGCGCCACCCCCACTGACCAGCCGGATCGCGTTTAGCCCGCGAAACGCAGGTCACGGCCGGGGTCGCGTTTAGCCCGCTAAACGCGACCCGCCCTGGGCCCATGCCCCCGCGTCGCGGGGCCCGCTGGCCCCAATGCGGCATTGGAGACACTCACCGCCCCCAATCTCATCTGGGGCGCGCTGACCAGCCGGATCGCGATTAGCCCGCGAAACGCAGGTCGGCCGCCGGATCGCGATTAGGGGGCTAAACGCAGGTCGGCCGCCGGTGTCCCACCTCGTGGGAGCGGGAATCGGGGCCGCGGGCGCGTTCCGGCAGGCCTACACCGGCACCACCCTGCGCGACCATCACCAGTACGCGGAGGCGTGACAGATGCCCAAGCAGATCAAACTCGCCGCACACTTCCCCGGCGTCAACAACACCACCGTGTGGAGCGACCCGCGTTCGGTAGCCAAATCGACTTTTCGTCCTTCGAACATCTCGCGCGCACGGCCGAGCGGGGCAAGTTCGACTTCCTCTTCCTGGCCGAGGGCCTGCGCCTGCGCGAACACGCGGGCAAGATCCTCGACTCCGACGTCGTCGGGCGACCGAACACCACCACCGTGCTGGCCGCGCTGTCGGTGGTCACCACCCGGCTCGGGCTCGCGGGCACGCTGTCGTCGACGTTCAACGAGCCGTACGAGGTCGCGCGGCAGGTCGCGAGCATCGACCACCTCTCCGGCGGCCGCGCCGCGTGGAACGTCGTCACCTCACCGGACGCGTGGACGGGACAGAACTTCCGCCGCGGTGGCTTCCTGCAACGCGAGGACCGCTACCGCCGCGCCGAGGAATTCCTCGCCACCGTGCGTGAGCTCTGGGACAGCTGGGCGCCGGACGCCCTGGTGAGGGACAAGGAGAACGGCGTCTTCGCGCGGGGCCTCGAGCGTGTTGTCCACAGCGGACCGCAGTTCGACATCCGTGGCGAGTTCACCGTCCCGAGGACTCCGCGGGGGCAGCCGATCGTCATCCAGGCGGGTGACTCCGACGAGGGCAGGGGAGTTCGCCGCCAAGACCGCCGACGTCATCTTCAGCCGCCACGGTTCACTGGAAAGCGGCAAGGAGTTCTTCGCCGACGTCAAACGGCGGCTACCCGCTTACGGGCGCGAGCCCGGTGAGCTGCTGATCATGCCCGCGGCGACGTTCCTCCTCGGCGACACCGAGGAGGACGCGCACGAGTACGCCCGCGAGATCCGCTATCAGCAGGTCCGCCCGGCGACCGCGATCCAGTTCCTCGAACAGGTCTGGAGCCGCGACCTCTCCGCCTGCGATGCCGACGGCCCGCTCCCCGAGATCGACCCGGACCCCGACGCCGAGCCACTGACCTGGGGCCGCGTCCGGCACGAGAAGGATCCTCTCGCCGTGGCCGCGAAATGGCGGGCGATCGCGGAGGAGAAGAAGCTCTCCCTCCGCGAACTCGTCATCGAGGTGACCGCGCGCCAGCAGTTCGTCGGCACCGCCCGGCAGGTCGCGGAGTCGATCGACGAGTACGTCCAGAGCGACGCCGCCGACGGGTTCGTGCTCGTGCCGCATCTGACCCCGGGTGGGCTGGACGCGTTCGTCGACGACGTCGTTCCGCGGTTGCAGGAACGGGGTGTCTTCCGGACCGACTACACCGGCGACACCCTGCGTGAGTTCCTGTTCAGCCGGTAGCACCCTGGGTTCGCGCGACGTTCATCAGATATTCGCCGTAGCCGGACTTCGCCAGCTTGGCGCCGAGCGCGTAGCACTGTTCGGCGTCGATGAAGCCCATCCGCAGCGCGACTTCTTCGAGACAGGCGATCCGGACACCGGTCCGGTGTTCGAGGACCTGCACGAACTGGCCCGCCTCCAGCAGCGAGTCGTGCGTGCCGGTGTCGAGCCAGGCGAACCCGCGGCCGAGGTCGATCAGGGTCGCGCGGTCCTGCCGCAGGTAGGTGAGGTTGACATCCGTGATCTCCAGTTCCCCGCGCGGCGAGGGCTTGAGGTCACGGGCGATCTCGACGACCTGGTTGTCGTAGAAGTACAGGCCGGTGATGGCCTTGTTCGACTTCGGCTTCTCGGGTTTCTCCTCGATGGAGAGGAGCTTGCCGTCGGCGTCGATCTCGCCGACGCCGTACCGCTGCGGGTCCTTGACCGGGTAGCCGAACAGCACACAGCCGTCGAGCGAGGTCGCCGCGGCCTGCAACCGGCTGGAGAACCCCTGGCCGTAGAAGATGTTGTCACCGAGCACGAGCGCGACGTCGTCGTCGCCGATGAAGTCCGCGCCGATGACGAACGCCTCGGCCAGCCCGTTCGGCGCGGCCTGCTCGGCGTAGCTGAAACTGAGCCCGAACTGGCTGCCGTCACCGAGCAGCCGCCGGAAATGCGGCAGGTCGACCGGCGTCGAGATGATCAGGATCTCGCGGATCCCGGCGAACATCAGCACCGAGATCGGGTAGTAGATCATCGGTTTGTCGTAGACCGGTAGCAGCTGTTTCGATATCGCCTGGGTGATGGGATGCAGACGCGTCCCACTGCCCCCCGCCAGCACGATGCCCTTCATGCGATGCCCCCGCTTCGTAGCCGATCGCTCGGGAACTCACACTACCGGGTGGCTCAGAAAGCCGGGCCCTTCGCGAAGTACGCCTTGCAGCCGAGGTTGTACTCGGTGGAGATCTGCAACACGTTCCTGCCCCCGTCGACCGGCAGCAGCGTCGAGCTGTAGTTGGGGCAGAAGTTGTCGTGGATCCCGACGATGTGCACCGGGGCCGGACGTTCGTACCAGTGTCCGGCGCCGAAGTTGTCGTTGACCAGCAGCACCCTGCCGTTCTTGTCCTGCGGGACCCCGGCGGCGTTGGTGTAGATCTGCCCGACCATCACCAGCCGCACCCCGTTCGGGCCGCCGGGGAACAGCGTGATCGTCTGGGCGTGCTGAAAGTAGTTGCCGTTCGCGGTGGTGACGCGGGTGCCGGGGTCGCGGGGATCGCCCCAGTTGGCGCCGTCGGAGGAGATCTTGAAGTACGGGTCGCAGAAGCGGTCGCGGTAGTTGCAGATCTCGTAGGCCAGGTAGAACCGGCCGTCTGGGAGGCGCCGGATGATCGGCATCCCCGGCCGCACCCGATGGGGCGGGATGGCCATCGTGCGCTGCTTGGTGCCCCAGTTCACCCCGTCGGTGGAGGCGACCCGGTTCATCACCTGCGCGAACTGTGGCGCCTCGGTCTCGTCGGCGTAGTGCAGCCAGAGCGTGCCGCCCGCGTCGACGACGAACTCCGGCTCCCAGATGCCGTCGTGATTGTGCGACCGGGCCGCCTCGGACAGGAAGCCCCATGTGCGGCCGGCGTCGCGGCTGGACCAGATCCTGATGCCGATCCGCCGCTGCGGACCGGCGTCCTGCCGGTAGCTCGCGGCCCACAACAGGGTGCCCGCGCGGAGCCTGCCGACCCGCTGCGGCAGTTCGTACAGCGTCCCGCAGCACATGCCGCGGCGGCCGTCGCGGTCGCGGATCTCGCCGATCTTGTGGAAGCTCTTGCCCTCGTCGGTGCTCTCCATGATCGGGGTGAACTTGCCGCTCGCGTCCTCGCTGGTCAGCGACGCGAGGATGCGGCCGCGGCCGATCGCGGAATGCTCCAGGCGGATGAGCCGCGGGTACGAGCCGTAGCCGGGCACGAGCTGCTGGCGCTCGGCAGCCTGCGCGGAGGTGAACAGGGACGCGACCACCGTGAGTGACAGCGCAAAGGCGAGTGCGGAGCTGAAACGGCGCTTCATCGTGACCTTCCTCGAACGCGATCGCCGGATTACAACACGGGCTTTTGTCCTTTTCGGACTCCCGCGAAGGCGTTGCGGCGGAAACCCACGTCCGAGTGGCCTGAATCGCTCGGCCGAGTGGTCCGGTAACGCTGGGCTATCGGCAGGCGAAGATCCGTTGACGGGTTCGACCAGGGGGAAATTCGTGATCATGCGCTTGTGCGCGGCCGCTCTGCTGACCGTGGGCCTGGTGGCCTGCTCACCGCCGAACCTGGGCCGCGTAGTCCCGCAGGCGGCCGCCCCGGAAGGGCTGGCCACACCTTCGCCGACCCCGACGACCACCCCGAGCCCCGGCCCGCAGCCGGAGGAGAAGCACTCGGGCAAGGGGAACGCGTCGGTCCCCATGGCTTGGCCGCCGCGCCTCGGCTTCGTGACCTTCGACTGCCCGAAGTGTTCCGGCCACGTCGCGGTCAACACCGAGAACGAGCTGATCGTCAACGACATCGGCCCGTACAAGGGCACCCAGTGGATCAACGACATGCCCGGCCGTCAGGCGAAGACGTTCACCGTCAAGGCCAACGCCGCCTGGACGCTGACCATCACCGACGAAAGCGGCCTGCCCGTCCTGGAACCGGGTAAGCCCCTGTCCGGCAAGAGTGAAGCGGTGTTCGCCGTTCCCGACGCCGTCACGTCGGTCGCCGTCACGACCAAGAAGAGCGGCCGCACCGCGGTGTGGGTGCACAGCGGCGACTACTCGGAACTTCCCGTGAACCAGCTCGGCGACTACACCGGCAGCGTGCCCGTGTCCGGCCCGGCTTTCGTGTCGGTGGAAGGCGACGGGACCTGGACGGTCACCGCGTCCTAGACATGACGAAGGCCACCTTCCGCGGAAGGTGGCCTTGTCGTCGCCGCGCTCAGCGGTAGTTCGTGAACTGCGTCTGACCTGGGCGGATGGCGTGCTGTGGCGCTCTGAGCTGCTGGTTCGTGCCCGTTGATGGTCGTCTTTGGCCGTCGCTGGTCGATGCCGTTTGTACCGGATTTGTACCCGACCCCTGATCGCTAGGCGTAGGGAGTAACAGGCGTCGACCAGGTCGCGACTAGCTAGTGCGCGTCCCTTGAGGGGCGCATGTGACGCTGTTGGGAGCCTGGTCACCACACAGGCAGCTTGGTAATCTCAATGAGATTACCTTTTGTTCTTATGCGACCACGGAGGGTAAGTAATGAAGTCGAGGACCGAGCACCCCGCCTACATTGATGCCCTGACGGAAGCGAGCAAGTCCTACGAGCCGTACGTCGACCTCAGTCGTGTCGTCGAAACGGCGCAGGCTGCCGCTGGTGGTCAGCGCGCCGACGGGGTTAGTGCCATCTACACTCACGAACCCGGGCCGGCCCTTTCAATCTGGGTAAGGTAAATGCCTTCATGGAGTAGCTTGGTTTCTGAGTTTTCGAAACTCAATGACCAGGAAAAAGGTGCTTGGCTGGCGCAGGGGTCAGCCAAAGCGCTGGCGGACCTGTCTGAGATCCGCTCTGGTCGCAATGTGGTCCTCTATAGCTCTTGTTTCCTGCAAAAGCCGCAAGTTCCAGGTGAATTCAGTCAGATCACGCATGAAGATCTCAATGGATTCATGAGTGTTATTTATGGGATGGACTGGAGTAAGGGTCTTACTCTTGTTCTTCACACTCCTGGGGGCGTTACAAATGCGGCTGAATCCATTGTCGATTACCTTCGTTCGAAGTTTTCTGACATAGAGGTGATCGTTCCAGCTCTTGCGATGTCGGCGGGCACGATGATCAGCCTCGCTGCTGACCGCATTCTGATGGGTCGTCAGAGTCAGCTGGGGCCGATCGACCCGCAGATGCCGGTGATGGGGCGCATGGTCTCAGCGCAGGCCATCGTTGCGCAGTTCACGCGGGCTCGGGAGGACATTGAAGGGGACGTGCGTCTGGCTCATCTGTGGGCCCCGATTCTTCAAAGCTTGGGCCCTGCGCTTCTCCAAGAGGCGGATCACGCGCTGGCGTACTCCGAGCGTATGGTTGCTGGATGGCTTCGCGATAATATGTTCAAGGACCGGGGGGACGCGTCTGAAATCGGCACCAAAGTTGCTCATCACTTCAATGACGCTGGCACTCATATGAGCCACGGCCGAAGGATAAATGCGGCAGAGGCGGCGAAGTGGGAAGTGAAGATCGAGCTGCTAGAGGATGATCAGGCTCTCCAAGAAGCGGTTTTGACTGCCTATCACGTCATGACCATTGCATTCGATACAACGCCGCATACGAAGGTCATGTGGGCAAGTACCGGGCAAAGCTGGCTAAAGTCGTGGCTGTCGCCCGAAGATCGAATGTTGATCGGCAAGGGTGCAAGGGTGCTAGAACCCGTCGTGCAGTCAAATCTTGGCGAATAGAGTGGGTGGCCTCTCGGCATCTCGTCGACCTGGCGCAGCCCGATCACGTCGGGTCAAGGGGGCACCTCTCCGCGTCCGTGACTGAGCTCCGAAACCGCCCCCTTGACGCGGCGTGATAGCCCTCCGGGAGGTCGACGAGATGCCGTCTGGCCAACCACGGACGTAACGTGCGAGCCCTGCCGGCCATCTCGGAGACCTGCCCGTCCGGCGAGGACACCTTCTCTTGGATCGGCAACTTACCTCGCCTATCGGCCACTCGCCCCGGCCGACTCGCGGGGGACCGGCCGCCAGGCCGCACGCCCCCGCGAGGGCTTGGCCGGGGCAAAGAGCTGGGGCCGAGCGGCCCCGGAGGGGCCGCCTTGATCCAGTAGAGAAAGTTCTCACCAAGCGTCCGGCTCACCGGCACGTGGTCTCCGGAGATCAGCCCGCCGGAAACTCGTACGCAAGCTCGTACTTGTCGCCGGACAACCGCATGTCGTTCATCTCAACCGCTCGACCCTCTGTGCTGTAGGCAATCCGCCGAACCGCGAAGATCGGAGTTCCGTTGTCGAGCTGGAGCATGGATGCCTCTTCGGGCGTCGGCATGCGAGTACTGACCGTCTCCACGAAGTGGTCCAGCGGGTATCCGGCTTCTTCAAGGCGCGCATAGCTACCGCCCTTGCCAGTGTCCACCTGCTCGATCAGCGTGTCTCGCGTGATCTCCCTGGGGAGTCGAGACGTCGCGAGCTGGACCGGCAGGCCGTTCGCTCGCATGACCCGCTCCCGAACCGTCACCTCCGCGCCCTCGTCGATACCGAGCGTGGTCGCCGTGTCCATGTCCGCCTGCTCGAAGGTGATCTTTACGCTCACGCTCGGCGTGAACTTGTTCGCCTCGGCATCCCCGAGGAACGCGCCCTTGTTTTTAGCGCGGGCTGCTCGGCTAAGCCTGCTTCGACTGAGGCGCTCAACCCTGTGTGGCGGGCGGATGAACACGCCCTTGCCATGCTCTGAACTCACGAGTCCCTCCGAGCGGAGAAGTCCAACGGCTTCGCGGATCGTGATTCGCGAAACGCCATAGGTCTCGACCAGGATGCGCTCGGACGGGAGCTTGTCACCCGGGTTGTACTCACCGGTGTTGATCTTTTCCCGCAGGTCACCGGCCACTTGGCGGTAGGCCGGGAGTCCGCTCGCTCGGTCGATCATCGACAACACCCTTACTGGTCAGTGCATCAGGACGTCACTACCAGTATCCCACCTCGCGACGGCTGATCACCACAGCATCAGCGAACTCATCTTGACATCATGACCAGTTGCCTTCATTCTGAAGTGGTCAGGTTGTCATGACCAGTTGGGAGGGCTTCGATGAACGCCTTGGCTGTGTTGGATGACGAGCCGCATGTGACGGTGATTCCGGAGCGACTCCGATTCTCGGAGCTGATCGTCGACTCGACGTCGTTCGGGGCGGTGAGCTTGTCGTTGGCTTGGGTCAGTGACGGCGGGTTTGTCATCTCCGTCGATCAGCCGCCCGCGCGCATGGTCCGCATCGGTGGCAACTGGTACCGGGAGTCGCGCTGGGGCGCTGCCCTTGCGGTGTCCCTTCCGGACGTTGTGCATGTGCTCGACGCCACCGAGGTTCAGGTGGCTATTCACTCTGCCGGTGTCGCTTTGGAGCATCGGATGCCGGTCGACGTTCTCGCGGAACTGGCCTTGATCGGCCTGGAGCGGGTCGGAGTGAATGAGGTCCGCCGTATCGCCGCCGAATGGGGTGCGATCTGCTTGGCGTCGGCCCGCGAACGTATCTCGGTGTCGTTGTGGCGCAAGGAAGTTCGGCGCGTGTGGGGCTCTCGTAAGGAGATGGACCGTGCGTGTCTGGCCAAGCTCGACGTGCTGGACGCCGTTCGTGGCGACGCGAGGTTGGCCGCCTGATGTGCGCCGACTCGCTGGTGACGTTCACCTTCGCTGATGTGAACCCGATCACCGGGCAGACCTATGCCCGGTCGGTCTTCGCTGAGTTGCCCGGATATGCGGCGGACATCGTGACCGGCACGCTCGCCCTGGAGCCCGGCGAATGGGACGTTCTCGTAGCCGACGATGAGGCGTTCGACTTCACCGGGGCCACGACGCCCTATCCGATTCCCGGTGCCACTCGCCGCCCGTTCGCTCACGCGGAGGGCTTCTACGTGGTCGTGCCCTCCGAGCAGATGGCCACACGCGAGCCTCCCGAAGACATCATCGGGGTGATCGACTGATGGTTGCTGCTCCGCTGGGCCTGCGCGAGATGGCGGCCGCGTTCACCGAGTCCGGCACGTTGGACCCGGCCCTGGCGCACGTCCTCGCCCGCGCTGACTTCGACTCCTGGGCCGGGAAGGTTCAGGCCGCTCGGGGCTGTGTGAAGCCGGTCCGGATGGCCGGATCGTCCACAGTGGTCGATGGCTCGGGCACTGTCGTCTCGACGTTGTCCGGCAGTGTGTTCGTCCCGTGCAAGAACCGACGGGCCGCTGTGTGCGAGTCCTGCTCGGCGCACTACGCCCACGACACGTTTCACCTGATCCGCGCCGGGATGGCCGGGGGCAAGGGCGTCCCGGAGACCGTGACCGGTCACCTGCGCGTGCTGGCGACGTTGACCGCTCCGTCGTTCGGGAAGGTCCATTCACGACCGGTCCGTAATGGACATGTGCGGCGTTGCTCGTGCGGTGAGCTGCACTCCCAGTACGACGACGTTCTTGGCACGCCGGTGGACCCGGAGACGTACGACTATGCGGGGTCGGTGCTGTGGCAGGCCCATGCCGGGGAACTGTGGCGCCGTTTCACCATCGCCGTGGGCCGCAAGCTCGCTCGCGCGCTCGGGCTGCGTCCGGTGGAGCTGCGCGAGGTCATGCGCCTGTCGTATGCCAAGGTCGCCGAATACCAGCGCCGGGGGCTGATCCACTTCCACGCGGTCGTCCGGATCGACGGCCCCGAAGGCCCGGACGGCCCGCCCCCGCCGTCCACTTTTCTGGACACCGACGTCCTGACGGCTGTCATCCAGGCCGCCGCGGCTTCGGTCGTCGTGCGCACCCCCGAGTCCTCCGCCGTGGGCGCGCGGGACCTGACTTGGGGTGACCAGGTTGACGTCGAATCCATCGCGACGTCAGAAGGCACCTCGGAGGACTCGGACGGTGGCTGGCATGACCGGCGTGTCGCGGGCTACGTCGCGAAATACGCCACCAAGGGCACCCGCCTGACCGAAGGCTCCGACTACCGGATCCGCTCTGCTGAGCACATCGAGCAGCTTGACGTCACCGAGCACCACAAGCAGCTCATGCTGACCGCCTGGCGTCTCGGTGGGCTGCCTGAGTTCGAGGAGCTGAACCTCCGGAAGTGGGCGCACATGCTCGGCTTCCGGGGCCACTTCCTCACCAAGTCCCGCCGCTACTCCACCACCTTCGGGCAGATCCGCCGCACCCGTGCCGAATACCGCCTCGACGAGCAGCGCGAAGCCCTGGGCATCGGCGACACCGAGCCGCTGACCGTCGTCAACGACTGGTCCATGACCGGCATCGGCTACCACAACGACGCTGAACGACGCCTCGCCGCTGTGTTCTCGGAACTACACCTCGCCCGGCGCAAGCTCGACGGTCAGGACGACGACGGTGGGGGACCCGGTGGCCGTTGATGACCTTTGGTACCTGCGGAAACGTGACTCCGTCACCGGGGAGCGGCTGCGTTCGAAGCGGCACGGACGTGGCAAGCGCTGGCGTGTGCGCTGGGTCGACCCGAACACTGGGCAGGACCGTACGGAGCTGTTCGAGCGGCGGGCTGACGCTGATCGGCACGACGCGAACATGCACGCCGACATTTCGCGCGGTCAGTACGTCGATCCGCGCGCCGGACGGCTGACGTTCAAGGCGTACGCGGACCAGTGGCGGCAGACTCTGTTGCACCGCCCGAGCACGGCTGAGCGCACGGAACGAGTCATCCGGCGGCACCTGGTACCCGTGCTCGGCGAACTGCCCATTGCCCAGATTCGCAGCTCGCATATTCGCGGCTGGGTAAAGGATCGGGCCGTCAAGCTTGCTCCGAGCACGCTCACGGTTGTCTACTTTGGAACGCTGGTCCCGCTGTTCAACGCGGCTGTGGCCGACAAGCGCATAGGGACGTCTCCGTGCGTCGGCATCCGTCTGCCGGAGATCGAGGATGCCAAGTACTACATCGCGCGGCCGGAAGAGGTCCACGCGCTGCACGACGCGCTCCCCGAGCGATACCGGCCGATCGTCTACCTGGCGGCCGGTTGCGGTTGGCGAGGTGGCGAGATCTTCGGCCTGGAGCGCGATGCGATCGACTTCGACACGATGGAGGTCGAAGTGCGACATCAACTCACCGTGGTGTCCGGTCGCACGCCTTATCTGGCCCCTCCGAAGACGAAGACCAGTCGCCGGGTGAACGAGCTACCGACACTGGTCGCGAATTCGCTGCGTAGTCACCTGGAGGTCTTCCGGTCTCTGCCGGAGGAGATCGACGACGAGACGGACCCCCGCCGGCCGATTCGACGGCCCGCCGATCTCGTGTTCACCCGGGGTGATGGTCGTCCGATCCACCGGGCCGACTGGTCGTACATCTGGCGTCCGGCCGTGAAGGCGGCTGGCCTGCCGGAGGGCTTCGGCCTGCGCGACCTGCGGCACTACTTCGCCACGGTGCTGATCTTCGGTGGAGCGAACGTCAAGACCGTTCAGCTCGCCATGGGCCACACGACGCCCACCGTGACGCTCAACACCTACGTCGGCTACTGGCCGGACGCCGTAGACCAGACGCGCACGCTCGTTGACTCCGCGCTGAGTTGTACCGGGGTTGTACCCACGGGCACCCGCTGACGGATACCCGCAGGTCAGAGCCCATCGATCAGCGGTAGTTCGTGAACTGCAGCGCGATCTCGAAGTCCTTGCCCTTCAGCAAGGCGATCACGTCCTGCAGCTGGTCCTTCTTCTTGCCGGACACCCGCAGCTGGTCGCCCTGGATCTGCGCCTGGACCCCCTTGGGGCCCTCGTCGCGGATGAACTTGGCGATCTGCTTCGCCTTGTCCGACGCGATCCCCTGCAGGATCTTGCCGCCGATCTTGTAGATCTTGCCGGACAGCGCCGGCTCGCCCGCCTCGAAGGCCTTCAGGGAGATGCCGCGCTTGATCAGCTTCTCCTTGAACACCTCGACCGCCGCCAGCGCCCGCTCCTCGGTCTCGGACTCGATCGCGATCGCCTCCTCACCGGACCAGTCGATCTTGGTCCCGGTACCCCGGAAGTCGAACCGTGTACCGAGTTCCTTGCTGGCCTGGTTCAGGGCGTTGTCCACCTCCTGGCGATCGACCTTGCTCACCACGTCGAAAGAGGGATCCGCCACGTGTTCTCACACCTCGTACTCGCTTGTCAGGAGCTTCCACCCTAGCCCTGCGGAACCCGGTTGACCGGCCCGCCACGGCATTGGGTATTCTTTCGTCTCGGCCGGGGGCACCCGGCCACGGCGAGTTGCCCGAGCGGCCAAAGGGATCTGACTGTAAATCAGACGGCACTGCCTTCGGGGGTTCGAATCCCTCACTCGCCACACCGGAGCGGCCTCGTGACTCAGTCACGAGGCCGCTCCTTTGTGTTGCGCGTAGCACATTTAGTTAGTGGTTAGTAACCAGTAACTTAGGTCCTATGGCACGGATGAGCGGACCCGAACGACGTGCCCAGGTGCTGGCCATCGCCGCGGAGGAGTTCGCGGAACACGGGCTGCACGGGGCGTCGACGGAAGCGATCGCGAAGACGGCGGGGATCACTCAGGCCTACGTCTTCCGGATGTTCGCGACGAAGAAGGCCCTGTTCCTGGAGTTGGTCCAGGCCGCTTTCGAGCGGCTCAGCGACGCGATGCGAGACGCGGGCGAAAGGGAGACCGGGCTGAAGGCGCTCTCGGCGATGGGTGCGCAGTACTTCGACCTCCTGGCCGACCGGACCGGGTTGTTGTTGCAGCTCCAGGGCTTTGCCGCGTGCGGCGACCCGGAGGTGCGGGACGTGGTGCGGTCGTGTTTCGCGCGGATGTGGGACACCGCCGAGAACGGCACCGGGCTCGACCCGGTGACCGTGAAGACGTTCCTCGCCTTCGGGATGCTGCTGAACGCCGGCGCCGCGATGGACGTCGAGCAGGTCGACGCGCTCTGGGCCGAGGGGGTTCGCACCCGGATCCAGCCGGGCCTGTTCACGCACGTCACCACCGAGACGAACCGATGAGTGCCCCCGTCCGGCGGGACGGACGGCTGAGCGCCGCACTGGTGTGCACGGCGTTGGCGGGCGCCGTGATCGGCAGCGTCGGCGCGCCGCTGATCACCCCGGTCGCCACCGGGATGCACGTATCCCTCGACGCGGCGCAGTGGACGTTGACGGTGACGTTGTTCAGCGGCGCGATCGCGGGTCCGGTCCTGGGCAGGCTCGGCGGCGGCCCGTACCGCCGCACCACGATCCTGGTCACCCTGGCCCTGGTCATGGCCGGTGGGTTGCTGACGGTGCTCCCGCTTCCGTACGCGGCGTTGGTGATCGGACGCGGCCTGCAGGGGCTCGGGGTCGCGGCAGGGGCGCTGTTGATGAGCGTCGCCCGCGCGCATCTGCCGCCCGAGCGCTCGACCTCGACGATCGCCGCGCTGTCGGTCGCGTCGACCGTCGGCATCGGGGTCGGCTACCCGGTGGTCAGCCTCCTCGATCAGCTCGCGGGCCTGCGCGTCGCGTACGGATTCGGATTCCTCCTCTCGGCCGTCGCGTTCCTCATCGCCTGGCGGATGCTGCCTGCCGAGGCACCCGGCGAGCCGCCCCGGATCGATGTCCCCGGCACGCTGCTCCTCGCTCTCGGCACACTCGGCGTCCTCCTGCTCATCGCCGTGCCCTCGCTGTGGGCGACCGTGTGGGCCGCCGGTGGTCTCCTCGCCGGTACCGCCGCGGTCCTGGCCGTGTGGGCGTTCATCGAACTGCGCACGACCGAGCCGTTGGTGGATCTTCGGCTGCTCGGCCAAGGCCCCGTTCTCCGCGCGAACCTGGCGATTCTCGTCGCCGGGGCGGGTCTGTACCTGCTGTTCAGTCTCTTCACCCGCTACGTGCAGACACCTGCGGACGCCCAGTACGGATTCGCGCTTCCCGGTGTCGCCGCGGGCGCGGCGCTGATCCCGTTCTCGCTGCTCGGATTCGTTGCGGGAAAAGCGATTCCGCACGTCAACGAGCGGTGGACGTACCTGGTCTCGACCATGATCGCGGTGGCCAGTGCGCTGTTGTTCGCCGTCGGCAGTCAGTCGTTCGTTCTCGTCCTCGCCGCGATCGCCCTGCTCGGGTTCGCCGTCGGCGGCATCTTCGCGGTGATGCCCAAACTCGTGCTCGTCGGTGTGCCGCAAGGGGAAACAGCCAGTGTGCTCTCGATCAACCAGATCGCCCGCAGCATCGGGATGGCCGTGGGCAGCGCCCTCGCCGGTCTGCTGCTCGCCGCCGCCACTCCGGACGGCGCACTGCTCCCCACCCGGGACGGCTACCTCACGACAGCACTGTGGGCTCTGCCGCTGCTCGCCGCCAGCGCGGTCATCGTCTTCACGGACGCACGCGCTCCCACACGGACACGTGCTTGGTGCTCTCGGCGGTGAGGTCCGAACGGTCCCAGTCCGCCCAGCGGTACTTCAAGCGCATCCCGGCGATGCGGGCCATGAGGTCCATTTCAGCGGGCCACGCGTACCGGAAGGGGATGCGGCGGAATCGTCCCTCTCCCTCCGGCGACACCGTGACGTGGTTCGAAGTGAACTCCTGCCTGACGACGTCGTACTGATCGAACCCCACGTAGCCGGGCGTCATCGCGAACGGGACGATGTCCTGCCCTGGCGGCAAGCGGCGTAGATCCGGCAGGCCGACCTCGACGAGGAACAGCCCACCCGGCCGCAGATGCGCGGCCGCGTTGCGGAAGACGTCGACTTGACCGTCCTGGGTGGTCACGTTGCTGATCGTGTTGTACACCAGGTAGACCAGCGAAAATTCGCCCGCCATCCGGGTTTTCGTCATATCGCCGATCGTGACCTCGACCGCGTCGCCGCCCGGCTTGCCCGCGATCCGGTCCGCCATCGCCCGGCTCAATTCGAGGCCGCTCACCGGTACGCCGCGCGCCGCCAGCGGGATCGCGATCCTTCCGGTCCCGACGGCGAACTCGAGCACCGGACCGTCGGCCAGGTTCTCGAGGACGTCCACCGCGGGCGTCACCACTTCGGGCGCGTTCGCGCCGCCCGGCGCGTCATAGCCCGCGGCCACACTCTCGGGAAACCAGCCGTCCGCCGGGTCGTCTCCCGTATCCGTCTCACTGATCACGGTCGCCGACGCTACGCCCGCGACCGTGCGGTGTTCATTCCGTTTTCGGTGGCGTCAGCGCGACGCGGCCCGATAACGCAGCAGGACGATCCCCGAGGCGAACGTCCGCTCCTCCGCCAGGCGAAGCTTCGGAACGCCGGTAGCCCCTTCGAACAGCCTGCGGCCTTCGCCGGCCACGACGGGATAGACGAACAGCCGGTACTCGTCGACCAGCCCCTCGGCGATGAGCGCCCGCACCAGCGAGATGCTGCCGGTCGTCACGATGTCCCTGCCTTCGGCGGCCTTCAGATCCTCGATCTCGGAACGCAGCCCACCGGAGAGCACCGTCGTGTTCTGCCACTCCGGCTCCGTCAGCGTGCTCGAAACCACGTACTTGTCCACTGAGTCGAGATAAGCCGAAATGCCCGTCGTGTCTTCGGTTTGCTTCGGCCAGTACCCGCGCATGTCTTCGAATGTGACGCGTCCGAGGAGGAACGCGTCGGCGTTCTCACGTTGCTCTTCGAGCACGGCCAGGACGTCCGACCGGTCCACGTCCGGATCCGTGTCGCCCGGACTGAACCAGTCTCCCGCCAGCTCTATCACGCCGTCGATCGTGCAGTTCTCGGTGACGATCAGCTCCCGCATGGACCAGACCGTACCGCCGCCCTCCGACAAGAATGGACCGATGACCGAGCCGCCGGCCCATGGATCCGTCATCCTCCGCGAGTTCACCGAAGCCGACGTCGGGCTCGCCCTCGAACTCGGCGAAGATCCCTACATCCCGCTCATCGGCAGACTTCCCGCGCATCCGAGCCGGCAGGAAGCCGAAGCGTGGGTGCGACGGCAGCAAAGCGGCCGAGCCGAAGGCCGCGGCTTTCCCTTCGTGATCGTCGCGGGCGGAACCGCGGTCGGCACGATCGGCCTCTGGCTGCGAAAGCTGTCCGAAGGCATCGGGATCGTGGGCTATTCGATCTCGCTCGAGCATCGGCGACGCGGTTTCGCGGCCGACGCCCTCGTGGCGATCACCGGGTTCGCCCGGACCGTGCCCGGCGTCGAGCGGATCGAGCTGTACATCGAGCCGTGGAACCGCGGCTCCCTCCGCGCGGCCGAGAAGGCGGGCTACCGGTGCGAAGGACTGCTGCCCGCTCATCACGAGATCGGCGGCGTCCCGAAGGACATGCTCCTCTACGCCTCGCCGTGAACCGCGCGCCTCGACGGGTACCACGTCTCACCCGCGGGTTCCCCCGCCATGTTCCAGCTCCACGACACCTTCGGCGTCACGCGCGAGTAGATGCCAGGGCCGACCGCTCCCACTCGTTCGATCGGGTCGTCGGCCTCGCCGTAGATCCGGATACCGCGGGCGATGAACGGGTCGAGGGAGGCCGTGTCGTCGACGACCAGGGCGACTTTGCGCCGCCCCGCACGGATGTTGCGGAACTTCCGGGTCGCGAGGACCGACGCGCCCACTCCGCCGACCCAGAAACAAGTGCCGTCGAACTCGAACGCCAGCGGCACGACATCAGGCTGTTCGCCGTCCTCCGAGAGGGTCGCGAAGCGGGCCAAAGGCTGCGAACGCAGGTATGCGATCTCCTCGTCTGTAAAGGTCATGGCGTCATCATCCCGCTCAAGCCGTGAGAATCCGGGCGCGGTTGAGAACCAGCATGTCGGTGACGAAGCAGGCCGGCCTGCCGTCGGCCGCCCGGCCGATCCAGGTCGGATAACTGCCGTCGCCCCAGCCGGTGGTGAACGCGATGATGTTGCCGTCGGCTCCGTCCGGGGTGACGTCGACATACGGGTCCACCTCCTCGAACTTCTCCAGGAGGTCGTCGTCCATCTCCGCGGGGACGGCGGCCGCGTCGGCGAAGCAGCCCGTGCCGCTGTCCACGCCGTAGCCGTAGAACTCCCCGTCCCCGAGGAAAAGCGCGTTCTGCCCGGGCCAGAGCGCGGTTTCCCAGGTGACGACGGGAACATCGGCGACGACGAGTTTGGCGGCCGCGACCCGTTCGTGGGTGGGTTCGTCGACGAACCGGATCACGGAGACTGCGACCTGGTACTCGCCGGGAGGCACGGTGACCGTGAAGTGCTCCGCGTCCGCGTCCAGGAACGCCGGGTCCGCCGCGACGAGCCTGCCGCTGGGCATGCGGAGCTTCCCGGCGTCCCGGAGCTCGACCTCGACGAGGCCATGGTCGCCGCTCAGCGAGAAGCGCGTGCCCGCGGTGAACATCTCGTCCAAGCCGGAAGGGCGCAGCGGAACGGACGGCCGCCAGGGACGTTCGTCGACGGGCAGCGGCGGATCGGTGTCGGGAGCGTCGGGGGTCCGGAGGGTCAGCGGCCCCGAGTTCGCGAGAGGCTGCCAGTCACCGAAGGCGGGCTTCGGTGTGGTCAGCTCCGACACCTGCTTGCTCACCTGACCGCTGCTGGAGCCGCCGCCGTAACCCTGGGGCGCCTGGTGCATCCAGCCCTTGCCGTCCGGGCCGAAGGACATCTCCAGATGGCCGGCGCTCTTCTTGTCGAACTCTTCCTGGTCCTCGAACCGGTAGGTCCACTGCTCGACCTTCATGAGGAACAGCGCGCCGTCCTCCAGCACCCGGAACTCGAAGAAACCCCGGCGCCTGCCCAGCTCATCGAACAGCACCGTGCGGGCGAAGGAGTGCTTCCACGCGATTTCGAGCAGCACCAGCGGCATCTCGGTGCCCGGGCGCACCAAGGCGACGGCGTATTGCTCTCCGGCGGCGTCGCGTCCGCGTGCGGTGCCGGACGAGAGCCTCCCGATCACCGCGCGGGCGGCCGGATCCCAGCCTCCGCAATAGACGACGTCCAGCAAGGTCCCCTCAGACATGGAGCGGAACCTAGCGGTAACTCCCGACAAAACCCAGGGTTATTCACGGATCGCGTAGTCGCCGAACGCCGGTTCCAGCAACTCGAAAGCCCGCTGTGTCGCCTTCGTCAGCGCTTCGGCGATCTCGTCGTTGCTCTCGCCCGCGTGCGAGCGCCGGAGGACCTCGCGGAAGAGGACGCGGTCGATCGCGTTGAGCTCGGCGGCCGCCATGACCGGGGTGACGTCGTCCGCGTCCGCTCCGGTCTCGCTCGCGAGCAGTTCGGCGAGCGCCGCTTCCCGCAGTTCGTGCAGTTCACGCAGCCGGGCGGTCAGAGTCGGGCTCTCCAGCACCATTTTGGCGAAGACCGGCCCGGTGAAGCCGATCACCGGCGAGTGCTCGGCCACCGCGTCCAGGAAGGTGCGTCGTAGCGCGGCCAACGCCGACTCACCCGGCTTCCGGTCCCGGACGGCGTTCGCCAGCCCGTTCGTGAACTCCTCGTGCTGGTCGAGCGCCAGGTCCTCCTTGCGCGCGAAGTAGTTCGTGACGGTCTTCTTCGCGACTCTCGCCGCCGCTGCGATCTCGGCGATCGTCGTCTCCTCGAAGCCCTTCTCGATGAAGAGCAGCGTCGCCTGGTCGGAGATCAGCTGCCGTGTCTCCTGCTTCTTGAGCTCCCGCAAACCCACATCAGTGCTGGTCATGAGCGAAGTTTACCACTGTCGTAAAAATATCCTTGACTTACGCTGCGTCGGATGTAAACTTACGTCCGTACTACCAAGTAGCGAGAGAAGAGGCTCCTTGACCGCTCGAATCCCCCAAGGCAACGAAGGCATCAATCGCGCCCAGGTCCGTCGGAACGACCGCCGCCACCAGCAGCCGTCCCCGGGCCGCTCGATGCCGGTGCGCCGCTCGATCGGCGTCCCGCGCCGCCGGTCGTACTGACCGGCCCGCTTCTCCGAAACCCACCGCCGACCCGAAGGGGATAGCCCATGAACGTCCTTGCCTCCACCGTCTCGCTGACCGTCGACGACGTCGCCGCTTCCAGCCGTTTCTTCACCGAGCACTTCGGTTTCAGTGAGCAGATGGCCGCGGAGGGATTCGTCTCCCTCGGGCACGAAACCGCGAAGGTGACCATCGTCCTGCTTCGGGCGGGGATCGAGGTCCTGCCGGAGAACCTGCGGCAGCAGCGCGCGTCCGGGGTGATCGTGGCCTTCACGGTCGAGAACCTCGAAGCCGAGGAGAAGCGCCTGCGCGACGAAGGTGTCGAGATTACGTTGCCGCTACGGGAAGAGCCGTGGGGAGAGCGCCTCCTCATGGTCACCGACCCGAACGGCGTACCCGTGGAACTCGTGGAATGGGTGCAGCGGTAAGGAATGCCCGTCTCTCGGTGAGACGCAGCGGGGCTTGGTCCACAGTGGACCAAGCCCCGCTTTTCCTTGTCCGGGGCTACTTCATCGTCGCGAGCTGGATCAGGTTGCCGCAGGTGTCGTCGAAGACGGCGGTGACCACCGGCCCCATGTCGACAGCGTCCTGCGTGAACTGGACCCCCAGGCCTTTGAGCCGGTCGACCTCGGCGTACACGTCGTCGACGGCGAACTGGGTGAACGGGATGCCGTCGTCGGTCAGTGCCTTCTTGAACGGCTTCGCCGCGGGGTGGCCATCCGGTTCCAACAGCAGCTCGACACCGTCGGGATTGGCGGGGGAGACCACGGTGAGCCAGCGGGCGTCGCCGGTGGGCACGTCGTGTTTCTTGATGAAACCCAGCTTTTCGGTGTAGAACTCCAGCGCCTTGGCCTGGTCGTCGACGAAGACGCTGGTGATGTTGATCCGGATCACGGGTTCGGTTCCTCTCGGTCGATGGGCCACCGCTCGACGATCGACCGCAACGGGCTCGTGTCGATGTGGTGGAACTTGTAGCGGCCCTGCCGCCGGGTGTGCACCAGGCCCGCCTGTTCGAGCATCGCGAGATGTTGCGAGATGGCCTGTCGTGACGAGGCCAGGCCGTGTTTCATGGTCAGCCTGCCGCAGATCTCGAACAGTGTCTGACCGTCCTTTTCGGTCAGCTCGTCCAGGATGGTGCGCCGCGTCGCGTCGCCGATCGCCTTGAACAGGTCGCCGTCCACGCCTCAGTTATAGGCAAGCGGTCACTTGCCTGTCAATTCGGGGCTCAGGAACCGAGGTACCGCAGGATCGCGAGGACGCGACGGCTGTACCCGGCGGTGCTGGCCAGTCCGAGCTTGTCGAAGATGGCGTTCACGTGCTTCTCGACGGCGCTCAGTGACACGAACAGTGACTCGGCGATCCCGGCGTTCGTGTGGCCCTGCGCCATTTTCTCCAGCACTTCACGCTCGCGGACGGTCAGTTTCCCGAGCGGATCGGTATGCGTGGTCCGCGCGAGCAGCCGCCGGACGACCTCCGGATCGAACGCGGCCCCGCCCGCGGCGACGCGGTCGAGCGCGTCCAGGAATTCGCCCACCTGGGCGACCCTGTCCTTCAGGAGATAGCCGACGCGCTCACCGTCGCCGGTGATCAACTCGGTGGCGTAGCGCTTCTCGACGTACTGCGAGAGCACCAGCACTCCGATCTCCGGCCAGCGCTTCCGGATCTCGAGCGCCGCGCGAAGACCCTCGTCGGTGTGGGTCGGCGGCATGCGGACGTCGGTGACGATCACGTCCGGCCGATAGGCGGCCGTCGTCGAGAGGAGCGCGTCGCCGTCGCCCACCGACGCCACGACCTCGTGCCCCTCCTCGACCAGCAGCCGGACCAGCCCCTCGCGCAGCAGGGTCGAGTCCTCGGCGAGGATCACGCGCACGGCAGCACCGCCGTCACCACGGTCGGCCCGCCGGGCGGACTGTCCACGGTGAACTGCCCGTCCGCGGCCGCGACGCGCATCGCGAGGCCGGAAAGACCGCCGCCGGACTCCCTCGCCCCGCCCGTGCCGTCATCGGTGATCCGTACCCGCACCCTGTTCCCGTCCCGCTCGGCCTCGATGTCGATCCGCGTCGCCGCGGCGTGCTTGATCGTATTGGTGACCGCTTCGGACGCGACGAAGTAGACGACGGTCTCGATGGCCGCCGGTGGCCGTTCCGGCAGGTCGACCCGGAGGTGGACCGGTATCCCCGAGCGTTCCGCGAGCGCTTCCAGCGCGGGGTGCAGCCCGTCGGAGTCCAGCGCGATCGGATACACCCGCCACGAGACCTCGCGCAGGTCGACGAGGGCGCGCTGGGACTCCTCGTGCGCCTGCCGCAGCAGATCCGACGCGCGCTTCGGGTCGGTGGCCCGCCGTGCCCGGCCGAGCAGCATCCCGAGCGCGACGAGCCGCTGCTGGACGCCGTCGTGCAGGTCCCGTTCGATCCGGCGGCGCTCGCCGTTGACCGCTTCGACCACCTCGGCCCGGCTGGTCGCGAGTTCGGAGACCCGGCGGCGCAGCTGTTCCTTCTTGCTGGGCCCGAAAAAGTACCTCGCCAGCTTGCCGTCCAGCGTCGCGGCCCCGATGAGTCCTTGCAAGGAAAGGAAAACGAGCAGCGCGCCGAAGAGCAGGGTGGTGACCGGGTCGTACCAATCGGCCGGGGCGTCACCGCCGGGCGACCTGCCGTCGAGGAGCTGATACCCGATGATCAGGCCGGATCCGGCACCCAGCAGGATCAGGCCGAAGATCCCGGCGCTGAGCAACCCGATGACGCACCGCGGGACCAGGTAGGCCATCGCGCGGCGTCCGGAGTAATCCGTCGCGTTCTCCTCGCCGAAGTACTTCTCCAGCCGTTGTCGCTCCATTTCGGACAGTGTGCGGGCGCCGGAGAAGACGGGCCGCCGCAACGCGGGAACCGCGAGCGCGATGCCGCCGAAAAGCACGTAGAAGAACTCCGCGACCCCGGTCGTGGCGCCGATCGCCAGGCCCAGCGTGCCGCGGAGCATCTTGCGCAGGTAGCGGCGCATCGCTGCCGGAACAGGCATAGCGCCAGGTTAGCGGGGTATCCGAAGGTCGGTATTGAGGTTTTCCGCAGTGATCTGTGCCGCTTCACCCCAGGGTGCGGAACCCGCGTGATTCGTACGTTCGTTGGCAACTGCAGACGACCACGAAAGGCCGCCATGAACCTCCTGCTCGCCCAAACCGCCAGCGAACCGATGGGAGGACTCGCCGGCTGGGCGGTGTCACTGATGGACGCGCTGGGCGGTCCGGGCGCCGCGATCATCGTCGGCCTGGACAACCTGTTCCCGCCGATCCCCAGCGAACTGGTGCTCCCGCTCGCCGGGTTCTCCGCCAGCCAGGGCACGTTCACCCTCGTGGAAGCGCTGGTGTGGACGACCTTCGGCTCGGTCGCGGGCGCCATCATCGTGTACTACCTCGGCCTCCTGCTCGGCCGAGACCGCACGCGCCGCTGGATGGCGAAGATCCCGCTGGTCAAGACGTCCGACTTCGACAAGACCGAGGCCTGGTTCCAGAAACACGGCACCAAGGCGGTGTTCTTCGGCAGGATGGTGCCGATCTTCCGCAGCCTCATCTCGCTGCCCGCCGGGATCGAGCGCATGCCGTTCTGGCGGTTCCTGGCCCTGACCACGCTGGGCAGCCTGATCTGGAACACGGTGTTCGTGCTGGCGGGCTACGGCCTCGGGGAGAGCTGGCACCTGGTCGAGGAGTACGCCGGGTTCTTCCAGTACTTCGTGATCGCCGCCGTCGGGGTCGCGCTGACCCTCTTCGTGGTGAACCGCCTGCGTGAGAAGAACCGCACCAACGCCTGAGCCGGTGGCGGGGCGCCCGGCCGGGCGCCCCGCACGCGGTGTCAGAGCCTGTTGGCGGAGCTGAGGATGGACTCGGAGAAGGGACACAACGCGTGAACCCGCCCGGCCGAAGGCCCCGCTATCGCGGTGGCAGGGCGCCCTTGCCTGTCAACGGGAGAGGGTTGATCAGGTCGCCCTGCCGACGTCGATCGCGGTGCGGGTTCACCAACAGGCACTCAGGAACGGAAGGGGCCGGTCACCTCGTAGGTGATCCCGCCGGAGGACGAACCGGAGGTACCGCGTTGCGACGAGAAATACAGCCGGTTGCCCGCCGGGGTGAACGCGGGACCGCAGATCTCCGACGAGCTCTGGCCGTTGATCCGCAGGAACGGCGCCACGATGTCGTCCGGCGTGATGATGCAGATCTCCATGTTGCCGCCGTCTTCGGCGACGTACAGGTCACCCGAAGAGGTCCCCGTGACGTTGTCGACGCCGGTCAGCGGGGCCGAGCCGGGGCTGACCAGCGAGTCGTCGTAGGCCAGCTCGTAAGTGTTGTTGGTCAGGTTGAGCTGCCAGACGCGGTTGTCGCCCTTGGTGGTGAACCACGCGGTGTCGTTGGCGTAGTGCAGGCCTTCGCCGCCGGAGAACCGCTTCGCACCGGACACCTGGTTGCGGGTGGCGGTGGGAGAGCCGTCGGGGTCGGGCACGTTCGCCCAGGTGAAGCTGCCGGAGGTCGCCGTGCCCGCCTTCAGCACCTGCAGCGTTCCGGCGGAGAGGTTGCCCCAGGTCGTCGGGACGAAGCGGTAAAAGCAGCCGTCCGAGGTGTCCTCGGTCAGGTAGACGACCTTGCGCACCGGGTCGGCCGCCGCGGCTTCGTGCTTGAACTTCCCCATCGCGGGCCGCTGGACGGCGGCCGTGGCCGGACCGTTCGGCTGGCACTCGTAGACGAACCCGAGGTCGATCTCCTCACAGGAAAGCCAGGTGTTCCAAGGAGTCTTGCCGCCCGCGCAGTTCTGGCGCGTATTCGCCAGGATGCGATGGGCGCCGGTGATGTTTCCGCTCGCGTCGAATTTGACCGCGCTCGCCCCGCCGCCGGGCGTGATCTCCGAATTCGACACGTAGATCCAGCCGCTGCCGTCGGCGAACACCGCGCCGCCGTCCGGGGCGCTGTGCCAGGTGTACCCGGTGTTCGCGACCTTCTGGCCGGACCTCGCGATGACGCGGCTGGTGAATCCCGCCGGCAGCTGGATCCCGTTCGCGTCGGCCGCCTGGAGCGCGCCGTACGGGCTGGGTCCGTTCTGGGCGGGCGCGGCGAGGGCCGCCCCCGAGAGCCTGTTTCCGAACGCCGTGACACCGGCGCCGACCACGGCCGCGCGCAGGAAATTCCGTCGCTTCACTCATGCCTCCGAGACATCCGCTGATGTGGTGGTGCGGGAAGGAGCGGGTCGGAGAGTACGGGCGGAAGGGGACTTCCAGGTGAATTCGCGGCATATTCACCGCGAGAAGGGAACTTTCGTAGGGAACCCTCGCTCAGCACAATTTCCCGGGCTTTGCGGAGTCCCGGCGCGTCGGCCCCGCCGCGCTGTTCCGCGACGGCCAAGGCGAGCAGTATCCGATCGATCGGTGCGCATCCGCCATTGCGGTGGTGACGACGTCCGATCAGGTGACGCCAGTCGGCGAGATACTCGTCGATTCCCGGCTCTCCGGGCACTGCCCGGAGCAGTGCGCGCACCAGCACCCTCATCTGGTTTTCGTTGCCTGGCAAGGTGTTCCGGGCCAGCGTGTCGGCCAAGGTGCTGCGGGACCAGCCGGTCGCGGCGGCCAGCGCGCGGATGCTGAGGCCGCTTCGGTCGCGAAGTTCACGCAGTCGCGCCATGAACTCCGATTCGGTGTTCATCGGCGTGCCCTGGCGGGCGCGGGGTGACGGAGAACGGCGCCGAACAGGGCGATGGCGATGCCCGCGGCGATCGAGGCACTGGTGCCGGCGAAGGTCAGTGCCGCGGTGAAACCGGTGAGAATGCTCAGACAGACGATCTGACCGGCCGAAACGCACCTGCGCCTCGGCCGCAACGGGGAAAGAATTCCTTGACTCATGACCTTGCCCTCTCAAGGATCACGCACCCCGGCTGGGTGGCACGCAATACACGTTATCAAAACGTGATAGGGAGTTTAAGGTGAGGCAATGTCCGGGTTCGTCCGGATCTCGGAAAGCCGAAAGCCCCGGATCCTTGGGGGATCCGGGGCTTCGGCCTCGCGCTGTTACGCCGCTTGGGCGACCGGAGCCGTCGCCGGGGCCAGCGCGATGTCCAGCACGTCGCGGACGTTCGCCACGGCGTGGACGTCCAGCTGTGCCAGCACTTCGGCCGGGACATCGTCCAGATCAGGTTCGTTGCGCTGCGGGATGATCACCGTCTTCATCCCCGCCCGGTGCGCGGCCAGCAGCTTCTGCTTGACCCCGCCGATCGGCAGCACGCGCCCGGTCAGCGACACCTCACCGGTCATCGCGACGTCCGACTTCACGACCCGGCCCGAAAGCAGGGACGCCAGCGCGGTCGTCATCGTGATGCCGGCGCTCGGCCCGTCCTTGGGCACCGCGCCCGCGGGGACGTGCACGTGGATGCCGCGGTCCTTCAGGTCGCCGACCGGCAGTTCCAGCTCGGCGCCGCGCGAGCGCAGGTACGACAACGCGATCTGCACCGACTCCTTCATCACGTCACCCAGCTGACCGGTCAGCGACAGCCCGGTCGAGCCCGACTCCGGATCCGCCAGCGACGCCTCGATGTAGAGGACGTCACCGCCGGCGCCGGTCACGGCCAGCCCGGTCGCCACGCCCGGGGTCGACGTTCGCTGTGTCGACGCGGGCAGCGAGGACTCCGGCAGGTGCCGAGGACGGCCGAGGTAGGTCTCGAGCCCGTCGGCGTCGATCGTGAGCGGCAGCTCGACCTCGTCGAGGGCGACCTTGGTCGCCACCTTCCGCAGCACCTTCGCGATGGTCCGGTTCGCGTTGCGCACCCCGGCTTCCCGCGTGTACTCGGCGGCGATGCGGCTGAACGCGCCGTCGGTCAGCGTGACGTCGTCCTTGCCGAGGCCGGCGCGCTCCAGCTCGCGGGGGAGCAGGTGGTCGCGGGCGATGGTCACCTTCTCGTGCTCGGTGTAGCCGTCGAGGGTGACCAGCTCCATCCGGTCCAGCAACGGGCCGGGGATGGTCTCGAGCGCGTTCGCCGTCGCCAGGAACACGACGTCGGACAGGTCGAGCTCGACCTCGAGGTAGTGGTCGCGGAAGGTGTGGTTCTGCTCCGGGTCCAGCACTTCCAGCAACGCGGCCGTCGGGTCGCCGCGGTAGTCGGCGCCGACCTTGTCGATCTCGTCGAGCAGCACGACCGGGTTCATCGAGCCCGCTTCCTTGATGGCGCGGACGATCCGGCCGGGCAGCGCGCCGACGTAGGTGCGGCGGTGACCGCGGATCTCGGCCTCGTCGCGGATGCCGCCGAGCGCGACCCGGACGAACTTGCGGCCCATCGCCTTCGCCACGGACTCGCCGAGCGACGTCTTGCCGACCCCGGGAGGACCGGCGAGCGCCAGCACCGCGCCCGAACGACGGCCGCCGACCGGGCCGAGTCCGGACTCCGCGCGACGTTTGCGCACGGCCAGGTACTCGATGATGCGTTCCTTCACGTCGTCGAGACCGGCGTGGTCGGCGTCGAGGATGTCGCGCGCCGCCGCGATGTCGTGGACGTCGGTGGTGCGCTCGTTCCACGGCAGTTCGAGGACGGTGTCCAGCCACGTGCGGATCCAGCCGCCCTCGGGGGACTGGTCGGAGGTCCGCTCCAGTTTGTCCACTTCGGACAGTGCGGCCTTCTTGACCGCGTCCGGCAGCTCGGCGGCCTCGACGCGGGCGCGGTAGTCGTCGTCGTTGGCGGTGCCGTCGAGTTCGCCCAGCTCCTTGCGGATCGCTTCGAGCTGGCGGCGCAGCAGGAACTCCTTCTGCTGCTTCTCCATGCCCTCCTGGACGTCCTTGCGGATGGTGTCGGTCACCTCGAGCTCGGCCAGCTGCTCGCGGCTCCATTCGAGGGCCTTCTCCAGTCGCGTGGAGACATCGAGCGTGGTCAGCAGTTCGAGCTTCTGCTCGGTCTTGAGGTAGGACGAGTTGCCTGCCAGGTCGGCGACCGCGGACGGGTCTTCGACCTCCTGGACGGCGTCGATCATCTGCCAGCCGCCGCGCTGCTGGAGGATCGCGATGACGACGGACTTGTACTCGGACGCGAGTTTCGCGGCGTTGTCGTCGGTGGTCTCGGTGGCGACCTCGGCGTGCACCCAGCGGGCGGCGCCGGGTCCGTCGGCGATGCGGCCGACGACGGCGCGGCGGGTGCCGCGCAGCAACACCGCGGTCTTGCCGCCGGGCACGCGCCCGATGCGCTCGACGGTCGCGATGGTGCCGAGTTCGGCGTACTCGCCGTGGACGCGGGGGACGATCAGCACTTCGGCCTTCGTGGCGGCGCTGGACCGGATCCCCGGGAAGGAAGCCTGGGCAGGCGTGTTGGCCTGGGCGGACTCCACCGCGGCGCGCGTCTCCGTGTCGGCGAGGTCGAGCGGGACGATCATGCCCGGCAGCACGACGTCGTCATCGAGCGGGAGGACGGGCAGGAGGCGGTTGTCGGTCATCTGTGCACTCCTCGGTTAGTTGAGTCTGCCTAGCTCAACTCTCCGATCGACCCGTTTGTTTCCTTTTCGCGTTCGCCGTCAGCGATCACCCAATCCTCCGACCTCTAATGCCCAACGCGTCGCGTTTAGCGGGCTAAACGCGACGCGTTGGGCTCAGAGGTCGGATGTCAGGGGTGGACGGAGACTCCGCACCAGGCGAACGGCCGGGCGCCTTCTTCGTCCCGCCGCAGCTCCCGCACCGGCCGCCAGTCGGGCAGGTGGACGACGCCGGGCTCCAGCAACGGCCAATCCCCGAAGAGCGGCTCGATCTCTTCGCGATCCCGCATCCACACGGGGTTGCTCGTCTTCCGGTACTGCTCGACCATCCAGTGGAGCCCGTCCGCGTCCTCGCCCGTCTGGCCGCCGAAGCTCATGTGCGACAGCCCCAGCCAGCTACCCGGCGCCAGCGCGTTCCGGTAGGTCGCGACCAGCGCGGGCGGATCGTCGTGCGGCCCGGCGAAATGCAGGACGGCCATCATCATCAGGCACACCGGCTGGTCGAAATCGATCAGCCGCAGGGTCTCCGGATGACGCAGGACGTCCTTCGGCCGCCGCATGTCCGCCTGGACGATCCCGGCCCAGCCGGTCGCCTCGTGCCGTTCGAGGATCAGCTCCGCGTGCGCCACCGCCACCGGCTCGTAGTCGACGTACACCACCTTCGCGGTGTCGCCCGGCTCCAGCTCCTCCTGGACGATCTCGTGCACGTTCCCGGCGGTCGGGACACCGGAACCCAGGTCGATGAACTGCCGGATCCCCGCGTTCAGCGCCGCGCGCACGACACGGTTCATGAACTCGCGGTTGTGCCGCGCGCCCGGTTTGACCCACCGCCACTGCTTTTCCAGCGCGCGGGCGAACTCGCGGTCGACCGCCCAGTTGTGGGTCCCGCCGAGGAACCAGTCGTAGATCCTCGCCGCGGACGGCTTTTCGGTGTCGACCCCGGTCGGCGCCACCGGGGCCGCGTCATCGTCCCTCTTCACGAAATGAGCCTATCGGGATCAGGGCACCGCGGGTCGGCGCTGCCAGTACGTCCAGAGCGGCCGGTAGCCCTGCGCGTACCAGAACGGCGTCGATCGTGGGTTGGCCAACGCGTGGTGCAGCAGCACGGCTTCGGTGCCGCATTCGTCGAAGACCTGGTGCGCGTGCGCGGCGAGCGCCGTCCCCACCCCGCTCGATCGCGCGGGTTCGGCCACCGCCAGGGACGACAGGTAGCCGACCCGGTCGGCCGCGACCCGGCCGCCGATCCACGCCGTCTCACCGGGGAACTGCACCCGAACCATGCCCAGCGGACGTCCGTACAGCTCGGCGATCCACAATGTCGGATTTTCCCGGCCCAGATGTTTCGACAGGTCCGTGGTGATCGTTTCCTCCGCGCCCTCGCGCAAAGTGACAGAACCGAACTGCGCGTCATAACGCTGCAATTCCAGTTCGAGTCCGACGGCGGTTTCGAGATCATCCGCTTCGGCGGGCCGGATGTGCACTCCGGGAGTGGCGGGCGGCCCCGTCACGGCGAGCCGGTCGGCAGGGCGGACCGCGATCACCAGCACCGGCGCGAAGCCGCGGCGCAGCAATTCGGCCGAGCCGGGGGAGTCCCGGCTGGGCCGCACCACGGTCGCCGCGGTCTCGACATCCCCAGGTGGGGCGACGGTCTTCAAATGTTCATCCCATCGGGTGAGTAATGCGTCAAGGGCAGCTTCCGGGCGAGGGCCGGTGAGCCGCGCTTCGAGGCGATGCTCGACGAGCGCCCGCCACGGAGAGTCAACAGAATCGGGGCGGGCCTCGGTCCGTACCGACAATCCGGCGGCCGCCGAGTCGCCTGCTGTCGCGGAGAGTGACACGGAGCCCTCGACAGGCTCCAGTGCAGGCATTTCGGGGAGCAGGGCGTCCACGGTGGCGAGCCGCTCGGCGTGCCCGGCGGCGATGGCATGGCTATTCATAGGGCTATTCAAGCCCCTACTGATGGGTCCGCCGGGAACTTCACGAGATTGGCCGGGGCGTGGCGCCAGGTGACTTCCGGTAGTCGGAAGGAACGCGAATAACGCTCCCATTTCACCCCTTGGTCCACGCAGGTCAGCGGGACGCGCCCATTGTTAACCCTGGGGTGATCTCATACTGTCTCGAATGGGACTCGGGTACGCCCTCCGGGGTACTGTATTGCCCTCGTCCCCGAGGTCGCGGTAGGACAAGGCCGGTTGGGCAGCCGGGAAGGAAGGTCGGATGCCGGACACGAACGGCAGGCCCGGGAGCGCCGCACAGGCGCCGGCGGGCAAGGGAGGCGCCGTTACGGAGGCTCGTACCGACGAGCGACGGTTCCGCGTCTACACCTTCGCGGTACTCACCATGGGCATCGCCGCCGCGGCCGCGGTCAGCCTCTGGCTGGACTTCGAGGCTTCGGACGACCTGTTGTGGATCGGGCCGATCCTCGCGCTCGCGTTCCTCCTCGCCGAACAGCTCGGCATCAACGTCGACGTCCGCAGCGGTATCTCGTGGACGATCTCGTTCACCGAGATCCCGCTGGTCATCGGCTTCTTCGTCGCTCCCTTCGAAGTCGTGCTCGCCGCCCACCTCGCGGCGGGCATCGGGACATTGCTGGCCCGCAAGGTCGCGGGCCGCGTGCTCTACAACGCCGGCGCCTTCCTGCTGGAGATCACCGGCGCGTTCGCCGTGGCAGGGCTGGTGAAACAGGCCTCCGGCGCCCACGACATGACCTGGATCGCCGCGCTGGCGGGCACTCTGACCGCGCCGCTGGTCAGCACGCTGCTCGCGCTCGCCGCCGTCCGCGTGCTGCGCCGCCGCATGCGGGTCAGCACCGCGATCCGCTTGACCGGCCGCATCCTCGTCGTCGGCTTCGTCAACGCTTCGGTCGGCCTTTCCGGATATTTGGTCATTTCCGGGACGCCGAAGGCCTGGCCGCTCGTGCTGGCGGTGTTCCTCGGGCTCACCGCTTTGTACTGGGCGTACTCCGACCTGCTCCGCGAGCAGCGCGACATGGAAGCGCTGTCCGACGTCAGCCTGATGGTCGCGCGATCCGGTCAACAGGCCGCCGCGCGGCCCGCCGGGCGAGCCGACGAACTCGTCGGCGGTGTCGACGTCCGCGAATGGGCGACCATCGCCGAACGCATCAAGGACCAGCTCGCCGCCGGCCGGGTCGTGCTCAGGCTCCGGCTGGAACCGAAGGACACCATGCGGATGGTCGTCGCGGGCGACGAACTGCCGCCCGTCGACCCGGCCGCCGACGACCCGCTGCTGCGCCTGCCCGGCGCGCACGTCCGGCACTTCCGGATCACCGAAGCCAATCCCGACGTCCGCTCCGCGTTGCTCGACCGTGGCGCGCAGGAGGCGCTGGTCGTCCCGTTGCGCAGCGCGAACCAGCTCCTCGGCGTCGTCGAAGCGCACGACAGGCTGTCCCGCTGGCGCGGGTTCGGCAAGTACGACGTCCAGCTGCTCGGCACGATGGCCAGCCACCTCGCGACGTCGCTGGACAACCGGCGCCTGCTCGCGACCCTGCGCCACGACGCCTACCACGATCCGCTGACCGGCTTGCTCAACCGGCCGGGCTTCCGCCAGGTCGCCAAGGAACCGTTGCGGGAACAGGCCAACGCGGTCGTGCTCCGGATCGACCTCGACGTCTTCTCCACCGTCAGCGACGCCCTCGGCTACGTCTGGGCCGACCGGATGGTCATCGCCGCGGGCCGCCGGATCCGCGACGCGCTCGGCCCCGACGTCCCGCTCGCCAGGCTCGAAGGCGCGTCCTTCGCGGCGCTCCTTGTCGGCTGCGCGCCGGAACGCGCCCAGGCCTCCGCGGAACTGCTGCGCGCGGAACTCGTCGCCCCGTATCCGGTGGACCGGCTTTCCGTCGAAGCCAACGCGATGATCGGCTACGCCACTTCGTCGGCGGAAGACGACGAACAGGTCGACGTCGACGGGCTCCTGCAACGCGCCGACGTCGCCGTCCGCGCGACCAAGGGCGGCGAAGAGGTCCGTGGCTACATGGCCAGCATGGGCCAGATCTTCATGCGCCGGTTCCAAATGGTCACGCAGTTCCGGCAGTCGCTGGAAGAAGGCCAGCTGAGCGTCCACTACCAGCCGAAGATCACCTTGCCGAACCGGCAGATCCAAGGCGTCGAGGCGCTCGTGCGCTGGGTGCATCCGGAGTTCGGCAGGCTCGGCCCCGACGAGTTCGTCCCGGCGATCGAAGCGGCCGGCCTCATCGGCGTCCTGACGTCGTTCGTGCTCGAAGAGTCGTTGAAGCGCGTGCGCAAGTGGCTCGACGAAGGTCTGCGCATCTCCGCCGCGGTGAACCTGTCGGTCCGGAACCTGGCCGACGAGGACTTCCCGACGAAGGTCGCGCGCGAACTCGACCGTTTCGGCATCCCGCCCGAGCTGCTCACCTTCGAGCTGACCGAGTCCGGTGTGATGTCCGACCCGCAGAAGGCACTGCCGATCCTGCGGGAGCTGCACTCCCTGGGCATCGTGCTCGCCGTCGACGACTTCGGCACCGGCTACTCGTCCCTGGCGTACCTGCGGCAGCTCCCGGTCGACCAGGTCAAGATCGACAAGAGCTTCGTCCTCGGCATGGGCACCGACCTCGGCGACCTCGCCGTCGTGCGCTCCATCGTCGAACTGGGCCATTCGCTCGGCCTCACGGTCGTGGCGGAGGGTGTCGAGGAAGACGTCGCGCGGGATCAGCTCGAGGCGATGGGGTGTGACGTGGCGCAGGGCTACCTCATCTCGCGGCCGCTGCCGGAGGACCGCCTGGAGGCGTGGCTGCAGGCCCGCACGGCACGCTCGCCGGGGCGGCACTCCGAGACCGTCCTGACCCTGCTGACCTGAGGTTTTGCGGTAAGGGGACCCCCCTGAAATCGGGGTCCTCCGAAGTTGGTAATCTTTCCAAGTCCTCGCGAGAGGCAAGGCCCCTTTAGCTCAGTCGGCAGAGCGTCTCCATGGTAAGGAGAAGGTCTACGGTTCGATTCCGTAAAGGGGCTCGCGACCTCAGCCGCGTCACGTAAGCGTGTCGCGGCCAGGTTCATGTAAGGCGGTGTAGCTCAGCTGGCAGAGCAAGCGGCTCATAATCGCTGTGTCGCCGGTTCAAGTCCGGCCACCGCTACGCGGTAATCCTGGGTATCCCAGGCCTAGTAGAGAAGGAAATGCTGTGGCTGCCACTGACGTGCGACCGAAGATCACGCTCGCGTGTGAGGAGTGCAAGCACCGCAACTACATCACCAAGAAGAACCGGCGCAACAACCCGGATCGCCTGGAGATGAAGAAGTTCTGCCCGAACTGCGGTACGCACCGGACTCACAAAGAGACCCGCTGAGCGTCTAGCGGTTCTACCTGTCTTACCCGAAGCCGTCCTGGTCACCAGGGCGGCTTCGGGTATTTTTCGGGTTCGGTAGCCTGCTCGGGTGGCCTTGGACCAGTCGTTCACCGGGCGGGTGTACCCGCCGACCAGTACCTATGAAGTGAGTCGCGAGAAGATCCGGGAGTTCGCCGACGCGCTCGGCGACGCGAACCCGCTCTACCGCGACACCGAAGCGGCGAAGGCGGCCGGCTACCCCGACGTCATCGCCCCGCCGACGTTCCTGACGATCATCAACCTCGCCTCGATCAACGCGATCGTCTCGGACCCCGAGCTGGGGCTCGACTATTCGCGAATGGTCCACGGCGACCAGCGGTTCACCTACACGCGGCCGGTGCACGCGGGCGACGTCCTGTCGCTCACCACGTACATCGACAACATCATGACCCGCGCCGGGAACGACTTCATCAACCTGCGCGCCGAGATCTCCGGCGCCGACGGTGGCCCGATCGCCACCACGAACGCCCAGCTCGTGGTCCGGGGGGAGGACGCGTGAGCACGTTCACCGTCGGGGAAGAACTGACACCGCTGACGATCGACGTCACCCGGGAGCAGCTGGTGCGCTACGCCGGCGCGTCGCTGGACTTCAACCCCATCCACTGGAACGAGGCCTTCGCCAAGGAGGTCGGCCTGCCCGACGTCATCGCGCACGGGATGCTCACCATGGCGCTCGGGGCGCGGCTCGTCACCGACTGGCTCGGCGACCCCGGCCGCCTCGTCGACTACTTCGCGCGCTTCACGCGGCCCGTGGTCGTGCCGAACGACGGCGCGGCGACGATCGAGTTCACCGGGAAGGTCGCCGTGGTCAACGACGACGGCACCGCCCGCGTCGACATCACCGCCAAGTTCGAGGGCAAGGCCGTTCTGGGCAAGGCCCAAGCGGTCGTCCGCGCCTGACCTCAAGTGGAGCAAGGGACCTTTGCTATCACTCGCTTAGCGTGCCTAAGTAAGTGATAGCAAAGGTCCCTTGCTCTCTTTCCGCAGGTCAGCGAGTCGGAGTCGGCCGCGTAGGAGCTTCGCGAGCCTACGAAAGGTCGCTTCGCAGCTTAAGCCGCGGAAGGGCGCATGACCGGACCAATGAGGTCCACTGTGTGGATTTTGGGACGTTGGATGACCCGAAATCCACACAGTCCCGCATGAAAGGTCCGGTCATACAGCTCGGCATCCCGAGGCCTCGCCAGTCCGGAGAAACCCCTACGCGAGCTTGAGCAGCTTCTCGATGACCTCCGCCATCCCTTCCGCGCCCCGCGCGTTCGGGTGCAGCGGCGCCGCGGGCACGGAGGGAGCAGGGCCTTCGACCCAGCGCCGGTTCGCGGCGCTGCACATGTCCCGCCCCTTGCTTGCTGTCGACATGTCGGCGAAGCCCGCTTCGTGCTCCTTCGCGGTCTCCTGCAGCGCCGTGTTCAGTCGTTTCAGCGAGTCGCGGAAGTAGGCGACGTCCCCCGCGCCGACGGGCAGGACCGGCCAGCAACCGGCGTCGTCGTCCGGAAGCACCGTCGGATACCCCACGACCACGATGCGCGCCGAAGGGGCTTTCGCGCGGATCTGGTCCAGGATTCCGCCGAGCCGCCCCGCCGCTGCGGCGATCCGCTCGGCCAGCTGGTCACGTCCACCCGCGGTCAGCTGGGCCCTACAAGGCGAAGCGGTCTGCACCTGCGTCGTGCACTGGCTCGCGAAGCCGACGAAGCCGACGTCGTTGCCGCCGATCCCGATGGTCACCAGGGTCGTGTCGCCGTCGATGGCGTCGAGTTGCGGAGCGTTCGTGCCGTCCCGGGTCTTCTGCTCACCGGTGAGGTGTTCGGTCGTGGCGCCACCGCAGCTGGCGTCGACGAACTCGGCCGGGCGCAGCTTCGCGGCGAGCAGGCTCGGGTAGTTGTTGTCCGAGCGGTCGCAGCCCGGGGGCGCACCCACAGGTCGACCGGTGCCCGGCGACGCCGTGTACGAATCGCCCAGCGCCACGTACTGGCCCGCGCCGTCCGAAACGGTGACTCCCGCAGGTGTCACCGACGTCCCACGCTCCCACAGGTGGTAAGCGATCCCCAGGACGGACAGCACGATCACCAGGAAGAGGCAGCCTCCGCCCGTTCTCCGCTGCGTCACCCGTTCGTTGTACGCGACCTGGGTCACATTTGTCATCGGTCCGCTCGTCGGTGGACGACGCGTGAACGGGTGATCTCCGGTTGCCTGAGACATGGATCACGTTCAGGGTGATGCCGTACCTGCCCCGAGGAAAGGCGAAAACCGTGAGCCTGAACTTGACCAAGCTGGTCGACAAGGCATGGGAGGACAAAGGGATCAGCGAGTTGCTGGACGCGCCCCCCGTCCGCTCTCGAAGGCCTGACCAAGAAGCACGACGAACTCCTCGCCGAGCTCAAGATCAAGACCATCCGCGACCTCGGCAACTGGAAGTACGCCGCGAAGGCACACGCGCTCGTTCAGCTCGCCGACGGCGAATCCTGAGCCGCTGAAGGCCCTTCCCGGCGAACGGGGAGGGCCTTCAGTCGCGGGGGACGAGGTCGCGCAGCTCGGCGGCGAGATCGAGGGCGTGGCCGACGTCCCGCGCGAGGTAGTGCGGGTCGACGAAGGCTTCGGCGATCCCGGTTTCGGCAGCCACCTTCAGCTGCGAGGCGACGTCTTGGAGATCGGTTCCGGGCTTCGGGTTGATCCGCAGGACCCGCCGCAGCGTGCCGGGATCGCGACCCGCCTTCTCGGCCGCGCTCACCACGGTCTCCCAGAGCTTCGCCAGATACGGCGCGGGTAGTCCCGCGGGAAGCCAGCCGTCCGCGCGGCGGCCGACGCGATCCAGCGCCACCGGCGACAGCCCGCCCAGCAACACCGGCGGATGCGGGCTCTGCGCGGGTCGCAAGCCGACCTTCGACGCCGGGATCCGCCAGCGTTCGCCTTCGTGCTCGACAGGGTCTCCGGTCCAGAACTTCCCGAGGACGTCGAGAAGCTCCTCCAGTTGCCCGCCACGGCCCTTCCAGGGCGTGCCCGTCGCCGTGTACTCGTCGCGAAGCCAGCCGATGCCCAAGCCGACGTCCAGGCGGCCGCCGCTCACCTGATCCAGTGAAGTGAGCATCCGGGCGAGCACGACGGCCGGATACACCGTTCCGGTGAGTGTGCTGGTGCCCAGCCGGACCTTGTTCGTGACGCTCGCGGCGACGGTCAGCAGGATGAGCGGATCGGCGAAGGTGACGAACTCGGGCGGGTACGGCCGTTCCGGCGTGCCGCCGGGGTAGAAGTCCGACGGCGACACCGGGGCCAGCACACGATCCCCGACCCACAAGGACTCGTACCCGAGCTCCTCGGCGGCCGCGGCGAAACCGGTGACGGCGTCCATCGACGCGAGGGGACCGTATTGCGGAAGGGCGATTCCCAGGCGCATCACGGTCACCGTGCTTCCGCGAGCAGGCGGCCCATCCTGGAGATCCCTTCGGCGAGATCACTTTCGTTCAGCGCATAGGAAATCCGGAAGTAGCCAGGGGTCCCGAACGCCTCGCCGGGCACCACGGCGACCTCGGCCTCGCGCAGGATCAGATCGGCCAGTGCCACCGTGTCGGCCGGGCGCGCGCCGCGAATTTCCTTACCCAGCAAGGCTTTCACCGACGGGTACACGTAGAAGGCGCCGAGCGGCACCGGAGTCTCGACGCCAGGGATCTCGGACAGCAGGGAAAGTGCCTTCTGGCGCCGGGAGTCGAAGGCTTCGCGCATCGCGAAAACGGCGTCGAGCGGGCCGCTCACCGCGGCCAGCGCGGCTCGTTGCGCCACGTTCGAAACGTTGCCGCACAAGTGCGACTGGTACGCCGTCGCCGCCTTGACCACGTCTTGCGGACCGAGCAGCCAGCCCACCCGCCAGCCGGTCATCGAGTACGTCTTCGCGACACCGTTGAGGACGATCGTCCGGTCGGCGAGCTCCGGGACCAGGACGGGCATCGAGGGCGCTTCGGCGCCGTCGTAGACCAGGTGCTCGTAGATCTCGTCGGTGATGACCCAGAGGCCGTTTTCGTACGCCCAGCGCCCGATCGCCTCGACCTGTTCGCGCGGGTACACCGCGCCGGTCGGGTTCGACGGCGACACGAAAAGCAGCACCTTCGTGCGCGGAGTCCTGGCGGCTTCGAGCTGCTCGACGGTGACGAGATAGCCCGTCGTCTCGTCCGCGGTGACCTGCACTCCGACGCCGCCGGCGAGGGCGATCGACTCCGGGTAGGTCGTCCAGTAAGGCGCGGGCAGCAGCACCTCGTCGCCGGGGTCGAGCAGCGTCGCGAACGCCGAGTAGACCGCCTGCTTGCCGCCGTTGGTCACCAGGACGCGGCCGGGGTCGACCTCGAACCCGGAGTCGCGGACGGTCTTCGCCGCGATCGCCTCGCGCAGCTCCGGCAACCCGCCCGCGGCCGTGTAGCCGTGATTGACCTTGTCCCGGACGGCCGCTTCGGCGGCTTCGAGCACGTTGGCCGGGGTGGGGAAGTCCGGCTGCCCGGCGCCGAACCCGATCACCGGGCGACCCTGTGCCTTGAGCTCCCGGGCCTTCGCGTCGACGGCCAGCGTGGCCGAGGGCGTGATGCCGCCGATGCGGGCCGAGACGCGGGTTGCCGTCGAAGGCGAGGGTGCGGGAGCGCTCATGGCGACATCGTGGCACGATCATGGGGTCGGCCGTGGGGGAGTTTTCCCGCGGAAGGCTGCTCCGCGCCGCTTTGAGGGGCGCGGTTGCGAAGCTGTTCGGGGGTTGCCGTAGACTTCTGGTCTTGGAACGCACTACGGTCATCCCCGCCACGGCGGTGGGGACGATGGAATGCGTCCTCGGGAGCTCCGGAGCATCGGGGCTCCAAAGGGGTGTAGCTCAATTGGCAGAGCAGCGGTCTCCAAAACCGCAGGTTGCAGGTTCAAGTCCTGTCACCCCTGCGTTAGCGAACTGGTGAAGGCGGAGGAGTGGTCGTGAGCGACAGCGACGCCAGCGGTGAGAAGGCGCAGGACGGCGCCGGGCAGAAGCCCGACGAGCAGTCCCGCCCGGTGACCGCCGCTGCCCGGCGTGAGCGCCGTGCGTCCGCGCGCCCGTCCGGTAAGGCCGACGCCAAGTCGGACGACAAGACCCGCCCCGCCGGCAAGGCGAAGGCCGGGGACAAGACCGAGAAGTCCAAGGACGCCAAAGGCACGGCGACCCCGAAGCGCGACCGCAAGCCGAAGCAGGCGTCGATCTTCGCCCGGCTCATGCGCTTCATCCGTGAGGTCTGGGCCGAGCTGCGCAAGGTCATCTGGCCGAACCGCAAGCAGATGGTCACCTACACCGCGGTGGTGCTGGTCTTCGTGGTGTTCATGGTGGCGCTGGTGAGCGGCCTCGACCTGGCCTTCAAAGAGGTCGTCGGTGCCGTCTTCGGCAGCTGAGGCAGCCGGCCGCGGTGCCTGAGGGCGCCGCACGGTGGCCTGCGCCACGGCAACCGATCAACTGAGAGGACGGAACGTGACCTCCGACAACGGCACAGCAGCCGGTCATGAGCTGACCGAGCTTTCCGACGAGCAGGTGCACGCGGCACTCGGCGACGAGCAGTCCGAGCACCTGGACTCCGTCGAGGTGCCCGCCGCAGGCGACGAGGTCGACGAAGCCGGAGATGTCGCGGATGCCGAAGAGGCGCCCGTCGAGACCGACGACACCGCCGCCGAGTCCGGCGAGGACGTCGACCCGGTCGCCAAGCTGCGCGCGGAACTCAACGCCGCTCCCGGTGAGTGGTACGTCGTCCACTCGTACGCGGGTTACGAGAACAAGGTGAAGACCAACCTCGAGACCCGCACCCAGACGCTGGACGTCGAGGACTACATCTTCCAGATCGAGGTCCCGACCGAAGAGGTCACCGAGATCAAGAACGGCCAGCGCAAGCAGGTGCAGCGCAAGGTGCTGCCCGGCTACATCCTGGTCCGCATGGACCTGAACGACGCCTCGTGGAGCGCGGTGCGCAACACGCCGGGTGTCACCGGGTTCGTCGGTGCCACGTCGCGTCCGTCGCCGCTGACCGTGGACGAGGTGCTCAAGTTCCTCGCGCCCAAGGTCGAGACGGCCGCCCCCGCCAAGCCCGGCAAGGGCGAGGCCGCTTCCGCCGAGTCGCAGCTGGGTGCCCCCGCGGTCGAGGTGGACTTCGAGGTCGGCGAGTCGGTCACCGTCATGGACGGCCCGTTCGCGACGCTGCCCGCGACGATCTCCGAGGTCAACGTGGACGGACAGAAGCTGAAGGTCCTGGTGTCGATCTTCGGCCGGGAGACCCCGGTCGAGCTGTCGTTCAACCAGGTCTCCAAGATCTGACGGCCGCCAGACGGCCGGCAGTCCCCGCGTACTGGCAGGTGTGCGGGGGACTCAAGTCAGTAAGAAGGAACAAACGAAATGCCACCCAAGAAGAAGAAGCTTGCGGCGATCATCAAGCTGCAGATCAAGGCGGGTGCGGCCAACCCCGCGCCGCCGGTCGGCCCCGCGCTGGGTCAGCACGGCGTCAACATCATGGAGTTCTGCAAGGCCTACAACGCCGCGACCGAGTCGCAGCGCGGGGACGTCGTCCCGGTCGAGATCTCCGTGTACGAAGACCGCACGTTCGACTTCAAGCTCAAGACGCCGCCGGCCGCGAAGCTGCTGCTGAAGGCCGCGGGCGTGGAGAAGGGTTCCGGCGAGCCGCACAAGACCAAGGTCGCCAAGGTCACCTGGGACCAGGTCCGCGACATCGCGAAGACCAAGGAATCCGACCTGAACGCGCACGACATCGACCAGGCCGCGAAGATCATCGCCGGCACCGCCCGCTCGATGGGCATCACGGTCGTCGACTGAGCTCCACCCAGCACCACCGTGGGAGAGCCAAGTGCTGGCTCCAACACCACACTGATCCGTTGAAGAGTTAAGGACAGAAGCAATGCCCAAGCACAGCAAGGCCTACCGCAAGGCTCTTGAGCTGGTGGACCGCGAGCGGCTCTACGCCCCGCTCGAGGCCGCGAAGCTGGCCAAGGAGACTTCCTCCGCGAAGATGGACGCCACCGTCGAGGTCGCCATGCGCCTCGGTGTCGACCCTCGCAAGGCCGACCAGATGGTCCGCGGCACCGTGAACCTGCCGCACGGCACCGGTAAGACCGCCCGCGTCATTGTCTTCGCCGTTGGTGACAAGGCCGCCGAGGCCGAGGCCGCCGGCGCGGACGTGGTCGGCACCGACGAACTGATCGAGCGCATCCAGGGTGGCTGGCTCGAGTTCGACGCCGCGATCGCGACGCCGGACCAGATGGCGAAGGTCGGCCGTATCGCCCGCATCCTCGGCCCGCGTGGCCTGATGCCGAACCCGAAGACCGGCACCGTGACCCCCGCGGTCGCGAAGGCCGTGACGGACATCAAGGGCGGTAAGATCAACTTCCGCGTGGACAAGCAGGCCAACCTGCACTTCGTCATCGGCAAGGCCTCGTTCGACACCGAGAAGCTGGTGGAGAACTACGCGGCCGCGCTGGACGAGATTCTCCGCGCCAAGCCGTCGTCGGCGAAGGGGCGCTACCTGAAGAAGGTCACGATCTCCACGACGATGGGCCCGGGTGTCCCGGTCGACCCGGCCCGGACCCGCAACCTCCTCTCCGAGGACGCGTGAGTCTGAGTTAGACATCACTGAGAAGGGGGCGGTCCCGCTACGGCGGGGCCGCCCCTTTTTCGTGTTTGCTTGAGGGCATGCCTACCTTCGCGTCGTTCGACGGGCTTCAGCTGAGCTACACCGTTTGGGAAGGCCGAGGGCGTCCGGTACTGCTGCAACACGGTTTCGCCGCCGACACGAACGCCAACTGGATCGCGCCGGGCGTCGTCGACACCCTCCAGGACGCGGGGCTGACCGTGATCAGCCTGGACGCGCGCGGCCACGGGCGGTCGGCGAAACCGCACGACGAGGCGAGCTACGGCGACGACGCGATGGTCCGCGACGTGTCGGCGCTGCTCGACACGCTGAACCTCGACGAGGTGTCGATGGTCGGCTACTCGATGGGCGCGATGATCGCGCTCGGCGCCGTGGCCGCCGACCCGCGGATCCGGTGTCTCGCGATCGGCGGGGTCGGTTCGGGGATCGTCGACTTCGGCGGCGTGGACACCCGCGTCGTCACGCCGGAGGCGATCAGCGATGCTCTCCTGGCGGAGGACCCTTCGACGCTTCCGCCGTCTTCGGCGCCGTTTCGTATGCTGGCCGACGCTCTGCGGGCGGACCGGATCGCGCTGGCGGCCGTCGCGCGCGGGACGGCGAACCCGAAACTGGACCTGACGGCGATCGCGGTGCCGACCCTGATCCTGGCCGGGGACACCGACCCGCTGGCCGCGGAACCCGAACGCCTGGCCGCCGCCATCGCCGGCGCCCGCCTGGTCCGCGTGCCCGGCGATCACATGGCCGCCGTCATGCACCCCGCCTTCGGCTCCGCGCTGACCGGCTTCCTGACTTCGCACGACCTCTGACCTGCGTTTAGCCCCCTAATCGCGATCCGGCGCGCACCTGCGTTTAGCCCCCTAATCGCGATCTGGGGTGGAAACGCCCAGGTCAGTTGCCCGTGGGCGGGGCGGGGCAGGGGTTGGGGGAGTTCGCGTGCCCGGTGATCAGCCATTGGCCCATCTCGACTTCCTGCAGGGTGAAGCTGCCCAGCAGGGGGCCACCGCGGATGGTGTACCAGCACGAGTGGATCGTCAGGTTCTGCCGTGGGACCACACTCGACATCGGGCGCACCGCGTAAATGTAGGGCGTGATGTCGGTGACCTTCGCGTTCAGGGCCGGGACGGCGGTCGCGCAGTCCGGGTAGCCGAGGTCGCGGGCGAACTGGGCCTGCGCCTGCTCGCTCATCGACAGGCAGACCTTTTCGACGCGGGTGGCAGGCGGGTACGGCTTGCCGATCGTGTCGTAGATGGCCCGCACCGCCTCCCACGGGTTGGTCGAAAGCACCTGGTTGGTGCGGTGCTTGCCCCCGCCGCCCTGGACGAACGTCGCCGTGTCCTCCCCCGCGTCGCTGGGGAAGATCTGCCGGTAGGCGATGGTCGCGCCGATGCAGATCAGCAGGATCACGATCACCCAGGCGAGGAGCTTCCCGCCCAGACGGCGCAGCCAGCGCGGCGCACGCGGCCGAGGGGCCTTGACGAGTTCACCGGGAGGAGGCCCCGGAGGTACCGGGGGCTGTCCTCCGTAGTGCTGGGTCATGGGCTGCGCGGGCTGCGACGGCACGAGGCCCTGCTGCTGCGCCTCGGTAAACTTCAGATAGTCCTGGAACTGCTGAAACTGCTGGAACTGGCGCAGTTGTTCCTCGTCCAGCCGGGGCGCGGGCTGACCTCCCGCCTTGGGCTCGATGTCCGTGCCGGGCTCGTTGTCCGGCTTTCCGTCATCACGCTGCTCCGCCACGTCACCATGATGCCTCGCGAGCCCTCCCGCGCACTCCGCCGGTCGCGTTTAGCGGGCTAAACGCGATTTGGCAGGGGGTGCCGCCGGGGACGAAACAGGGTCACGTATTCTTGTCAAGGTTCTACCGAAGACCGCTGGTCTTCTCCCGGTCATCTGGCCTGGAGAACGAAGGCCCCGCTAGGGCGGGCGACCCGCGCAGGAGGAACGAGGCTCGTCCATGACGCATGTCGTCGTGTGCTCTGACGCCCCGCGCCTGTCTGCGCTGGGGCGTTTCGTCGTTTCAGGGCTCTCAAGGCCAGTGGACCACTAGCCAAGAGAGGAGGCGACCATGGCGAAGCCCGACAAGGAGGCGGCCGTCGCCGAGATCGCGGAGAGCTTCCGCAGCAGCTCGGCCACAGTCGTTACCCAGTACACCGGCCTCTCCGTGTCCCAGCTGTCCCAGCTGCGCCGCGCTCTCGGCACCAATGCCAAGTACCGGGTCGCGAAGAACACCCTCGTCAAGCGTGCCGCCACGGACGCCGGAATCGAGGGTCTCGAGGACCTGTTCGTCGGCCCGACCGCGATCGCCTTCGTCGAAGGTGAAGCTGTTGACGCCGCGAAGGCGCTTCGCGACTTCGCGAAGGACAACAACGCGCTTGTGATCAAGGGCGGCTACATGGACGGCAAGACGCTGTCCGTGGACGAGATCACCAAGATCGCCGATCTCGACAGCCGTGAGGTCCTGCTCGCCAAGGCGGCGGGCGCGTTCAAGGCGAAGCTGTCCCAGGCCGCCGCGCTGTTCCAGGCGCCGGCGTCCCAGGTCGCCCGCCTGGCTGCCGCGCTGGAGGAGAAGCAGCGCAACGCCGGTACCGAAGCAGCCGAAGCACCCGCCGAGAGCTGAACACCCCCACCCCCGAACTTTTAGTTCGTTTCAGAGAGGAAAGCCACCATGGCGAAGCTGAGCACCGCCGAGCTGATCGACGCCTTCAAGGAGCTCACCCTTCTTGAGCTGTCCGAGTTCGTGAAGGAATTCGAGACCACCTTCGACGTGACCGCGGCCGCCCCGGCTGCCGTCGTCGCCGCCGCCCCGGGTGCCGCCCCCGCCGCGGCCGCCGAGGAGCAGGACGAGTTCGACGTCGTCCTCGAGTCCGCCGGTGACAAGAAGATCCAGGTCATCAAGGTCGTCCGTGAGGTCGTCTCCGGTCTGGGCCTGAAGGAGGCCAAGGAGCTGGTCGAGGCCGCTCCCAAGGCCCTCCTGGAGAAGGTCGACAAGGAGGCCGCCGAGGCCGCCAAGGAGAAGCTCGAGGCCGCGGGCGCCAAGATCACCATCAAGTGATCCCGGGCGCGTCAGCGCCTAACGCAGCACCGCCGAAGGGGCGGGCATCCACACGGATGCCCGCCCCTTCGCTGTCTCCGGCTCCTCCCGCCCCGACCTGCGTTTAGCCCCCTGATCGCGACGCGTAGCCACGCTAAGCATCTGGGCGCGCCCAGGGCATCGGATCGCGTTTAGCCCGCTAAACGCGATCCGCGCGGCGCGGAGGACGGCAGGGGCCCTGACCTGCGTTTAGCCCCCTAATCGCGATCCGGCCTGGGCAGTGCCGCTGTGGATCTGCGCGCGGGAGTGACGTGCACTACGGTGCTGCAAGCGGTGCACGGGCAGGCGGCGGGCTGCGCGAAAAGTTACCCGCGGGTCTGGCCAGAAAAGAAAACTGGTGAGTAACCTGTTCGCACTCAGCTCGTTGCACCTGGTTGACGCGGGTATCGCTGCGCGAACGCATGCGTCCTCCCGGGCCAGTGGCACGGGAAGGCAGTGCGCGACGACGCGGAACAGCTCCTGGAGGTGCGATGGGTGCCGAGGTGGTCATCGAAGGTCTTTCCAAGTCCTTCGGTAAGCAGGCCATCTGGCGGGACGTCACGCTGACCCTGCCTCCGGGCGAGGTTTCGGCGATGCTCGGTCCGTCCGGAACCGGTAAGTCCGTCTTCTTGAAGTCGATGATCGGTCTGCTCAAGCCGGACCGTGGCCGTTGCATGATCAACGGCGTCGACATCGTGACGTGCTCCGAACACCAGCTCTACGAGGTGCGCAAGCTCTTCGGCGTCCTTTTCCAGGACGGCGCGCTCTTCGGCTCGATGAACCTCTACGACAACGTGGCGTTCCCCCTGCGCGAGCACACGAAGAAGTCGGAGACCGAGGTCCGCCGGATCGTGCTCGAGAAGCTCGAGATGACCGGTCTCAACGGCGCCGACAAGAAGCTGCCCGGCGAGATCTCCGGCGGTATGCGCAAGCGCGCCGGGCTCGCCCGCGCCCTGGTGCTCGACCCGCAGATCATCCTGGTCGACGAGCCGGACTCCGGTCTCGACCCGGTCCGCACCACCTACATCTCCCAGCTCTTCCTCGACGTCAACGCGCAGATCGACGCGACGTTCCTGATCGTCACGCACAACATCAACCTCGCCCGCACCGTCCCGGACAACCTGGGCATGCTCTTCCGCAAGGAACTGGTCATGTTCGGCCCGCGCGAGGTGCTGCTGACCAGCGAGGAGCCGGTAGTCAAGCAGTTCCTCAACGGCAAGATGGACGGCCCCATCGGCATGAGCGAGGAGAAGGACTCGGCCCAGCTCGCCGCGGAGCGCGCGATGTTCGAGGCCGGTCACCACGCGGGCGGTGTCGAGGACGTCAGCGGGGTGCCGCCGCAGATGCAGCCGACGCCCGGCGTGCCGACCCGGATGGGCGCGGTCCGCCGCAAGGACCGCGTCATGCAGATCCTGCACGGCCTGCCGCCCGAGGCGCAGCAGAGCATCATCGAGTCGCTTTCCCCGGAGGAGCAGCAGCGCTACGGTGTCCGCCCGCAGCGCCTCGCGACCGCCGGCCACCGGTCGTCGCCCGCCGAGACCTCGATCCCGAACCACCACCAGGGCCAGCTGCCCGACGACCAGGTCGCCCACATCCCGCATCCCGGGAGAGCGGGCAACCACCGCTTGCGGCCACAAGATCCGGGGTCAGGTGGCGCGTGAGCTCTTCCGCTTCATCGGCGAAGATCCCCGGGATCGGCATGGTGCGCGAGACCGGGAACCTGTTCGCTCTCGGCCTCGACATCGTTCGTGGCATTTTCCAGCGCCCGTTCCAGCTGCGGGAGTTCATCCAGCAGGCCTGGTTCATCGCGAGCGTCACGATTCTGCCGACGGCGCTCGTCGCGATCCCGTTCGGCGCGGTCATCTCGCTGCAGTTCGGTTCGCTCGCCCGCCAGCTCGGCGCCCAGTCCTACACGGGCGCCGGGTCGGTGCTCGCCACCGTGCAGCAGGCCAGTCCGCTGGTCACGGCGCTGCTGGTCGCGGGCGCCGGCGGTAGCGCGGTCTGCGCGGACATCGGCGCGCGGACGATCCGCGAAGAGATCGACGCCATGGAGGTGCTCGGCGTCTCCGCGGTGCAGCGCCTGATCGTGCCGCGTGTGCTCGCGATGATGCTGGTGGCGCTCCTGCTGAACGGCATGGTCAGCGTCATCGGCGTGCTCGGCGGGTACTTCTTCAACGTCGTCCTCCAGGGCGGGACGCCGGGCGCGTACCTGGCGAGCTTCTCCGCGCTGGCCCAGCTGCCGGACCTCTGGGTCGGCGAGCTGAAGGCGCTGATCTTCGGCTTCATCGCCGCGGTCGTCGCCTCCTACCGGGGACTGAACCCGTCCGGCGGCCCGAAGGGCGTCGGTGACGCGGTGAACCAGTCGGTCGTCATCACGTTCCTCATGCTGTTCGTGGTGAACTTCGTGATCACGCTGATCTACCTGCAGATCGTGCCCGGAAAGCTGGACTGACGCATGACCTTCCTCCAGGGCGCCAAGCGGGTCGCCAACCGTCCTTTGCAGACTCTGGACAACCTCGGTGACCAGATGTCGTTCTACGGCCGCGCGTTGCTGTGGACGCCGAGGACGCTTCGCCGCTACATGAAAGAAGTTCTACGGCTGCTCGCCGAGGTGAGCTTCGGTTCCGGCTCGCTCGCGGTCATCGGCGGCACGGTCGGCGTGATGGTCGGCCTGACCCTGTTCACCGGTGTCCTCGTCGGTCTTCAGGGTTACTCGGCGCTGAACTCGATCGGCACCTCGGCCTTCACCGGCTTCCTGACCGCCTTCTTCAACACCCGCGAGATCGCCCCGCTGGTCGCCGGGCTCGCGCTTTCGGCGACGGTCGGCGCCGGGTTCACCGCCCAGCTGGGCGCGATGCGTATCTCGGAGGAGATCGACGCGCTCGAGGTCATGGGCGTGCCGAGCCTGCCGTACCTGGTGACCACGCGGATCATCGCCGGTTTCGTCGCGGTCATCCCGCTGTACGTCATCGGCCTGCTGAGTTCGTATCTCGCGTCGCGGTTGGTCGTTATCTACATCTACAACCAGTCAGCGGGTACCTACGACCATTACTTCGACCTGTTCCTACCGCCACAGGATGTGTTGTATTCCTTCATCAAGGTGCTGTTGTTCAGCGTCTTGATCATCCTGTCCCATTGCTATTTCGGATACCGGGCCTCCGGTGGCCCCGCCGGTGTCGGCGTGGCCGTCGGTAAAGCGGTCCGGCTGAGCATCGTCACGGTGTCCATCATGAACTTCTTCATCGGTTTCGCGATCTGGGGAACCGACGTCACGGTGAGGATCGCAGGATGATCGCGACAATCCGGCGCAGGCTGCTGGGCCTGCTTCTGGTCGCCGTGCTCATCGGCGGAGTGGCGCTGAGCATCGCGCTGTACCAAAGGGCGTTCACGCCCGTCGTCAGCGTGAAGCTCCAGTCGGGCAACATCGGGAACCAGTTGCTGAAGCAGTCCGACGTGAAGGTCCGCGGTCTGATCGTCGGTTCGGTGAAGGACATCGCCGCGACGCCGGACGGCGCCGAACTCACGCTCGCGCTGAATCCGGAGTCGGCGAAACTGATCCCCCAGAACGTTTCGGCGCGATTCCTGCCGAAGACCTTGTTCGGTGAGCGCTTCGTTTCCCTCGAAATCCCGGACGTGCCTTCGGAGAAGACGATCGCCGAGGGCGACGTGATCACCCAGGACCGTACGTCCGGCGCGGTCGAGCTGGAGCAGGCCTTCGCCCACCTGATGCCGGTCTTGCAGGCCGTCCAGCCGCAGAAGCTGTCGAGCACGCTTTCGGCGATCTCGACCGCGCTCAACGGCCGCGGCGACCAACTCGGCGACACCCTCGCGCAGCTCGGCAATTACGTCGGCGAACTGAACCCGCACGAGCCCAAGCTCCAGCAGAACCTCAAGGAGCTCGCGAAGTTCTCGGACAACCTCGACGCCGTCGCCCCGGATCTGGTGCAGACCCTGGACAACCTGAGCGCCACCACCCGCACCGTGGTTGACCAGAAGATGAACCTGGCGAACCTCTACGGCAGCGTCACCCAGGCTTCGGTCGATCTGCAGACGTTCCTGCGGAACAACGCGGACAACCTGATCCGGCTCGCCGACACCGCCCGCCCGACGGCGGAGCTGCTGGCGAAGTACTCGCCGGAGTACCCGTGCGTGATCGGGCAGATGGCGGCCAACCTGCCGAAGATCGACAAGGCCCTCGGCAAGGGCACCGACCGGCCCGGTCTGCACGCGACCATCGAGGTCACCGTCAACCGCGGGCCGTACCTGCCGGGCAAGGACGAGCCGAGGTTCGAGGACAAACGCGGTCCGCGCTGCTACGACCTGAAGCAGTTCCCGGACCCGTTCCCGCAGTACCCGCCGGACGGCCCGATCAAGGACGGCAGCACGGTCAAACCCCCGGCACGCTCGGCGAACGACGGTCTCTCGCCTTCGAACGGCTTCGCGAACTACGGCGGCTACAACGGCGGGGGAGCGCCCGGCGGTAGCCCGTCCTACAGCGCGTCCGAATCGGACTTCCTCGCGCAGCTGGTCGCCCCGCAAGTCGGCATGGCCGCGTCGGACGTGCCCGGCTGGGGCTCGCTGCTCGTCGGCCCGCTCTATCGAGGAGCGGAGGTGCACGTCAAATGAGGGGTCTGCTCGCTCCGCTGATCAAACTCGGCGCCTTCATCGTCGTCACCGTGCTGTTCACGACCATCCTCGGGATCAGCATCGCCAACGTGAACACCACCAGCACCAACGCCTACAAGGCGCGGTTCAGCGACGCGACCCTCGTGCTGCCCAACGACGACGTCCGCATCGCCGGTGTCCGGGTCGGGCAGGTCAAGGAGGTCCGCATCGTCGACCGGCGTCAGGCCGAGATCGAGTTCGAAGTGGACGCCGGCCGCAAACTGCCCGCCGGGGTGACCGCGCAGATCAAGTTCCGGAACCTGGTCGGCCAGCGCTACCTCTCGCTCGGGCAGGGCACCGACACCTCCGGCAAGACACTGGAGCCCGGCGGGAACATCCCGCTGGAGCGGACCACGCCCGCGCTCGACCTGACGCAGTTGTTCAACGGGTTCAAGCCGCTGTTCACCGCGCTCAACCCGGACGACATCAACAAGCTGTCCTACGAGGTCATCCAGGTCCTTCAGGGCGAGGGCGGCACGGTCGAAAGCCTGTTGAAGCACACCGCGTCGCTGGCCACCACGATCGCCGACAAGGACAAGGTGATCGGCGAGGTCATCGACAACCTGAACTCGGTGCTCGACACGGTCAACGCGCATACGCCGCAGCTGAACGACCTGATCGTCAAGCTGCAGCAGCTGGTCTCCGGGCTGGCCGCGGACCGCGAGCCGATCGGCGACGCCATCGACTCGCTCGGCACCCTCGCCCAGACGACCTCCGGTCTCCTCGGCGAGGCCCGCGAGCCGCTCAAGCAGGACATCGCCGCGCTCGGCACGCTGTCGAAGAACCTCAACGACAGCCAGCCGATCGTCGAGCACTTCATCCAGTTCCTGCCGCAGAAGGTGACGGCGCTGACCCGCACCGCCGACTACGGCTCCTGGTTCAACTTCTTCGCCTGTGAGATGACGGGAGCCGTCGCCCTGCCTCCGCTGATCAACGAGCCGATCAACCTGCCGCTGCTGCCGGTGAACCGGGCGAGGTGCACGGCATGAAGTCGTTCCAGAAACGCAATCCGATCCCGATCGCGCTCGTCGGCATCTCGGTGCTGCTGCTCGGTTTCCTCGCCGCGCTCAACTCGGAGGACCTGCCGGTCATCGGCGGCGGGACGACGTACTCCGCGGACTTCAGCGAGGCTTCGGGCCTGCAGGAGGACAACGACGTCCGGGTCGCCGGCGTGAAGGTCGGCAAGGTCTCCGAGATCAAGCTCGACGGCGACAAGGTCCGGATCTCCTTCAAGGTCAAGGATGCCTGGCTGGGTGACAAGACCAGCGCGGCCATCAAGATCAAGACCGTGCTCGGTCAGAAGTACCTGGCGCTCGACCCGCAGGGGCAGCGCACGCTCGACCCGAGCGCGACGATCCCGCGTGAGCGCACGATGTCGCCGTTCGACGTCCTCGACGCCTTCCGCGGGCTTTCGCAGACCGTCGACGACATCGACACGACGCAGCTGGCGAAGAGCTTCGACGTCATCACGGACACGTTCGCGGACACCCCGGCCGACGTGAAGGGCGCCCTGAACGGCCTTTCCCGGCTTTCGGACACCATCGCCAAGCGTGACTCGCAGCTGTCGAGCCTGCTCGCGAACACGCGGCAGGTCTCGCAGACGCTCGTCGACCGCGACGCCGAGTTCCAGAAGCTGCTCGCCGACGGCAACAAGCTGCTCGGCGAGGTGTCCCGCCGCAAGGACGCGATCTCCGCGCTGCTGGACGGCTCGCGCAACCTCGCCACCCAGCTCAAGGGCCTGGTCGACGACAACGACGCGCAGCTCGACCCGGTGCTCACCCAGCTCGACCAGCTGACCTCGATGCTCCAGCGCAACCAGGACGCCCTCGGCCAGGGCATCGCGCGGTTCGCGCCGTTCATCCGGGTGTTCACGAACACGATCGGCAACGGCCGCTGGTTCGACAACTACATCTGCGGACTGGTCCTGCCGTCGTTCGGGCCGATCAACGAGAAGGGGTGCTACGAGAAATGAGTACCCGTCTCGGAGCCGGACTGGCTCGCGGCTTCACCATCGCGATCGTGCTCGCGCTGGTCGTCGCCGGCGCGCTGTGGTGGACGCTCAAGGACGCCGGCCGCAACCACGTGACCGCGTACTTCGCCGGCACCGTCGGCCTCTACGAGGGCAACAGTGTCCGCATGCTCGGCGTCGACATGGGCACGGTCACCAAGATCCAGCCGATGGGCAACCAGGTCCGCGTCGAACTCGAGTACGACCGTTCGGTGGCCGTGCCCGCGGACGCGAAGGCGATCATCGTGTCGCCGTCCCTGGTCAGCGACCGCTATGTGCAGCTCGCCCCGGCCTACAAGGGCGGTCCGCGGATCGCCGACGGCGCGGTCATCGGGCTCGACCGCACCGAGGTGCCCCTGGAAGTCGACGAACTCGCCGCCAGCCTCTCCCGGGTCAGCAAGTCGCTCGGGCCCAACGGCGCCAACAAGAACGGTTCGCTGTCGAACCTGCTCGACACCGCCGCGAAGAACTTCGACGGCAACGGGCAGGCGCTGCACGACACGATCACGAAACTCGGCCAGGCGGCGGGCACGTTGTCCGGGAACAAGGACGATCTGTTCAAGACCGTCGAGAACCTCGGCTCCTTCTCGCAGACGCTGGTGAACAGCGACAAGCAGGTCCGCGACTTCGAGCGGCAGCTCGCCGACGTCAGCGGATTCCTCGCGGGGGAGCGGGAGAACCTCTCGGCCACGGTGAAGCAGCTGTCCGACACGCTCACCGCGGTGCAGGCGTTCATCGAGAAGAACCGCGACCGGCTCAAGTCCAATGTGGACAAGCTGGCCAGTGTGACCAAGGTGCTCGTGGATCAGCGCGGCGCGCTCGCCGAGATCCTCGACGTCGCCCCGGTCGGCCTCGGGAACCTGGTCAACACCTACAACGCCTCGTCGGGCACGCTCGACGCGCGGGCCAACCTCAACGAGCTCACCCAGCCGCCGCTGGTGATGGTGTGCAACCTGCTCAAGCAGACCCCGGACGCGCTCGACGCGCTGGGCGACGCGTGCAAGGGGGTCGCCGGACTGGTCGACGGGCTGGTGCCGCTGCCGTCGATCGCGCAGGTGATCCAGTCTTCGCAGGCGGGCCAGTTGCCGCCGCTTCCGCTCCCGATCGCCGGTGAGCTCTACGGTTCGGGGGCGAAGTGATGAAGAAGATCGCTCTTATCGCCTCCGGGACGGTCGCGGCGCTGACGTTGAGCGGCTGCGGGTTCAGCGGGATCTACGACGTCCCGCTGCCCGGTGGCGCCGAACTCGGCGACCACCCGTACACGGTCAAGGTGCAGTTCCGGGACGTGCTCGACCTGACCCCGCAGGCCGGGGTGAAGGTCAACGAGGTCGCCATCGGCCGTGTCGAAGCGATCGGGCTGACCCAGGACGGCTGGAACGCCGAGGTCACCCTCCGGGTCAACGGCGACGTGAAGCTGCCGGCGAACGCGCTCGCCAACGTCAAGCAGTCCAGCCTCCTCGGTGAGAAGTACGTCGAGCTGGCGGCGCCCGCCGACGGGCAGGGCAAGCTCGCCGACAACGCCGTGATCCCGCTGGCCCGCACGAACCGCAGCGTCGAGGTCGAAGAACTGCTCGGCGCGCTTTCGCTGCTGCTCAACGGTGGCGGGGTCGAACAGCTCAACACCATCACCAAGGAACTCAACAACGCCACCACCGGCCGCTCGCCGGAGCTCAAGGCGCTGCTGAACAACACCAACGAGCTGGTCACGAACCTGGACAAGCAGTCCGCGAACATCACGCGGGCGCTCGACGGGCTGAACCGGCTCTCGCTCACCCTGAACGGCCAGAAGGACAAGCTGGTCGGCGCGGTCGACAACCTCGGCCCCGGTCTCGGCGTGCTGGAGCAGCAGCGCGGTCAGCTGGTGACCATGCTGAACGCGCTCAACCACCTCTCCGGGGTCGCCGTCGACACGGTGAACAAGAGCAAGGAAGACCTCGTCGCCGACCTCAAGGCGCTGCAGCCGACGCTGCAGAAGCTCGGCGAGGCGGGCTCGGATCTGCCGAAGGCGCTGGAGATCCTGCTGACCTTCCCGTTCAGCGACGCCGCCTACGACGGCGTCAAGGGCGACTACTTCAACCTGTTCGCGAAGATCGACCTGAACCTGAACGAGATCCTCAAGAACCTCGGCCGCAGCCGGGAGAACCCGCTCAAGGACGCCATCCCGGTCCCGGGGCTGACCGGCGGCACCGAAGGGCCGGGCGCGAACCCGCCGCTGCCGATCCCGGACAGCGTCGGCGGTGTCGCCGGCGGCCAGGCGAGCGCGCCGCAGGGCGGCGGACAGCCGCAACAGACCGGACCCGCCGGTATCTTCGGCGTGCTGTCGGGAGGTGCCGGCTGATGCTGGTCCGTAGGACGAAGATCCAGCTGGTCGCGTTCGCGATCATCTCCGTGGTCGCCATCGTGTACGCGCTGATCCGGTTCGCCGGGCTCGGCCAGGTCTTCGGCGACGAGGGCTACACGGTGAAACTGCAGCTCAAGCAGTCGGGCGGCATCTTCCAGAACGCCGAGGTCACGTACCGGGGCTTCAACATCGGCCGGGTCGGCGAACTGCGCCTGACCAAGACCGGGCTGGAGGCGGACCTCAACATCTCGCCGGACGCCCCGCGGGTGCCCGCCGATCTCGATGCCGTCGTCGCGAACCGGTCGGCGGTCGGTGAACAGTTCGTCGACCTGCGGCCGAAGAGCGAGAACGGGCCGTTCCTGAACTCGGGTTCGGTCATCCCGGCCGACAAGGTCAAGACGCCCGTGCCCACCGAGCAGCTCATCGGTGACCTCGACAGCCTCGCGGCCTCGGTACCGACCGACTCGCTGCGCAAGGTCGTCGACGAGTCGTACAACGCCTTCAACGGCACCGGCCCGGACCTGCAGCGGCTGCTCGACACCGCGCGGAGCTTCACCGCGACCGCGCAGGAGTATCTGCCGCAGACCGTCCAGCTGCTGGAAAAGGGCGGGCAGGTCCTCGAAACGCAGAACGACATGGCGAGCTCGATGAAGTCGTTCAGCGCGGACCTCAACAAGCTCTCCGGCACACTGAAGAACTCCGACGCCGACATCCGGAAGCTGATCGGCATCACCCCGCAGGTGGCGAACCAGATCAGCGAGGTGCTCGCCGAATCCGGACCGGGGCTGGGCGCGCTGACGGCGAACCTGCTCACGACGTCGAACCTGCTGGTGACCCGGCTCGACGGGCTCGAGCAGGGCCTGGTGACGTACCCGATGCTGGCCGCGGGCGCGAACAGCGTCGCCAACGACGGCACCGCGCACCTGGGCCTCGCGCTCAACCTGTTCAACCCGCCTTCGTGTACCAAGGGTTACATCGGCCTCGACAAGTACCGCGAAGGCACCGACACGACGCCTCGCGCGCCGAAGGACGACGCGTACTGCGCCGAGCCGAAGGGCAGCCCGATCAACGTGCGCGGTTCGCAGAACGTGCCGTACAACGGGGTCCCGCAGATCCCGTCGGAAGGCGACGTCGCGGCGAACGCCGGCCGCTCGGCCGAGGAACTGGCCAGCCTGCGCGCGGCACAGGGCATGCCGAGCGTCCTGCAGAGCCCCGGGGTCAGCCTGCCCACCCTCGGCACGCTGCTGGGCCTGCCCGGCTGAGGCCGAGACCGTATATCTAACCTGGAGTGTCATGAGTTCTTCTCGATCGCGGACCCTGGTCCTCGGGGCGGCGGCGTTCGCGCTCGCCGCCTTCGTCGCCGCGGCGATCTTCGGTGTCATGTGGGCCGTGGCCGCGTCGGACGACAACGCCGACCTGGCGCGCTCGCGGGACGAAGTGGTCAGGGCGGGCGGCACCGCGATCAAGGCGTACACCGAGGTCGACTTCGAGAAACTCGACGAGTTCTTCGCCAAGCAGAAGGCCGTCTCCGACGACAAGATGAGCCAGCAACTGGCCCAGCTGGAGCCGACCTACCGCAAGGCGCTCGGCGATGCGAAGACCAAGGTCGTGACCACCATCCAGGACATCGCGGTCGAGGAGCTCGACGACCACGAGGGCAAGGCGAGCTTCCTCGCCGCCATCTCCACCCAGGTCACCCAGGGCGACAAGGCGAGCTCGAAGGCGCTGCGCCTGGAGGTCTCGATGACCAGGGTCGGCGATGAGTGGAAGCTGTCCGGGATCGACAACGTGCCCCTCGTCGCGGCCGGTCAGTAAGAGCGTCACCTAGAACGGAGCCACGTAGTGCCCCCCTCCCGTCGCCAGCCCCCTCGCAGCACTCCGCCGGTGCGCCGCCCCCGGGTGGCCGGCCTGCGACGGCCCGGTGCGTCTCCTGCTCCCGCCTCTCCCGAAGTCCCAGCTTCAGAGGTCGAGGTCGACGAAACGCCGGCGCCGGTTCGCCGCCCGTCGCCGCGACCGGCTCCGCGTCCTGCCCCTGAACCCGAGCCTGAGGCCGTTGAGACGGCTGAGCCCGTTGAGGCTGAGGCTGAGCCTGAGGTGGCCGCTGTCGAGGTCCCCGAAGAGCCCTCCGAAGACGAGGTTGTCGCGAAGCCGAGCCCGCGTGCGAAGGTCCGCGCGGCTGCCGAAGAGAAGCCGGACGACCTCGAAGAAGCCGAAGCCGAGGTCGCTTCCGATGAGGATTCAGACTCTTCGGAGACCAAGAAGCCGGGTTCCAGGCAGCTGATCCTGGCGGGTGCGCTGGTCGTCGTCGGACTGCTGCTGGCCGCGACCGCGGTGCTCTTCAAGATCCAGGCCGACGAGGTGTCCAGCTCGACGGACAACACCGCGCTGCTGGACGTCGCGAAGACCGCGCAGGTCAAGGACCAGGTCGCGAAGGCGACCGAGGCGCTGTTCTCGTACGACTACAACAACATCGCGAAGACCGAGACCGCGGCGGGTGACCTGCTGGTCAACGACGAGGTGCGGGCGAAGTACAACCTGCTGATGGGCGAGGTCAAGCGGCTGGCCCCGCAGCAGAAGATGGTCGTGACCTGCAAGGTCACCCGCAGCGCCGTCATCCGGCTGGAAGGCGACCGGGCCGACGTGATGGTGTTCGTCGACCAGAGCTCGACGCGGGCCGACACGAACAAGACCACCGCCGGGAGCGCGCAGCTGCACTTGAACGCGGAGCTGCAGGGCGACAAGTGGAAGATCACGGCGATGAACACCTACGCCGCTCCGCCCAACCCGGCCGCTTCCTCGGCCCCCGCCGCACCCCCGGCCCCCTCGAAGTGACCCCGCCCGGACCGCGTTTAGCCCGCTGAACGCGATCCGCCATGGTGAGCCGCCCAAGACGTCAACGGTCCACAAGGGACACTAGCTCTCGTCAGGGCGCTTGCGCGGGTCGTGAGTGGGGTTTCGGGTTCTAACCCGAAACCCCACTCACGACCACCTGCGCCGACCATGCCACGTTTGCCTTACCCCTCAATAACCGTCCTTATCACTCACGACAGACATGAACCGGACGCTCAACTGGTGCGGCATGTCACTTGTGGACACTTCCTGGGAGGTCGGCTCGGTTCAGAAACCGCGCAGATAGGTGTCAATCAGACGTTTCACCGTCAAAGAGGGATCCCTCGCGGACAGCTACGGCCGGTTCTGTCGTCTTGGGCTCGCCCCGCCCGAATGCCCAACGGCATCATCAGACGTCGCGCGCTGTGGCATTCGCGACACACACCGAGACCATGGACCTCGCTCAGCGCCACGTCGGAGCGCAGCGAAGGGGCCCTTCCCCGTATTCGAGGAGGCCTTCGCGATACCCCGGGTACTGACCGCCGTGCATCGCCGATCACGCCAGCCTCACGATTCACGTGCCGACCCGAACCGTCACTCACGCCCCCGGCACCCGCTGACGTTCCGGCCGGATCGCGTTTAGCGGGCTAAACGCGATCCGGCCCTGAGCAGAGTGCTTCAGCGGCGCAGCGCGTACCGCGCCTCCTTGGCCTGTTTCGCGATCTTCCGGTCTGGGTGGTCCTCGGCGATCACGTCGAGCAGTTCCAGCCTGGCCGGGTGGGCGGCCGACGCGAGAACCTCGATGACACTCGCCTGGTCATCCATTGAGCGCAGCTCATCGAGGAAGCCGCCCAACTCGTGCAACGCCGCGAAATGGTCGGCGAACCCGAGGGCCATTTCCTCAGGGGCGATCGTCTCCGGGGTGACCGCGCCTCGCTCGACCAACCAGACCGCCGCCGCCGCTCCGGCGACTCCGCCCTCGGATCGGACGCGGGCGCCGGCGGTCAAACCAGGGTCTCCGGCTTCGGTCAGGGTCAGGAAGGCGAGGAGTCGCTCGGATGGGCTTTCGGTCCGGCGAAGGAACTCCGCGGCCTCATGAGCGGCGTCGCCCGGAGAACGGTGGTTCACCCATGCCCTGATCTCGGCTTCCATCACCTCGGGTGAGGACAGCGAGAGACGGGCGAAAATCTCGTCGAGACCCACACCGGCCAGCTCGCCCACTACCGGCGCGTCGATCCCCGACTCACGGAGCATCCGATTGGTCGCCCACAGCCCGATCGGCGTCAGTCCGACGAGCGTCGGGTCGGGGGCCGCCTTGCCGGTCAGTTCGGCCAGCTTGGCCAGCTCCGCCGGGTCGGTCGTCGTGCTCCGTTCGACCGCGCCGAGCCGTTCCATCAGATCCAGCGTGAGCATGAGGCCGTGCCGCCACTCGGGATCGGGTTCGACGCCAAGGTCGAGTCCGGCGAGCAGCGACGGCATTTCATCGGCGAGTTCATAGACGAGTTCAAGGGGGATCAGGCTGTCGGCCGCCGAATACAGCGTCATCCGGAGCGCGGCCAGGAACTGGGGGAATACGAGGCCGAAGGAAAACGGTACCGGGTGTTCCTCGGCGACGAAGCCGTAACCGGCTTCCTCCATCGCCCGGTAGGCCCGCTCCCAGAGCTCTAGCGGTTGTTTGAGCAACTTCGCGTTTTTCTTCATCGGCACGTGGGCGCCCTTGTGGATCCGGACCAGGCCGCACGCTTCAGCCCAGCGAGGAATCACGGTCATTCTCGGCTCGCCTGTGCCGCTCAGTTCCGCGACGTAGCGTCGTAGCTCCCGCAAAGCGGCGCTGCGTTCCGCCGCATCCAGAAGTTCGGCCGCGGAAGGCAGTAACACGGGCGCCTCGGCTGGCATCTCATCGTCTTCCAAGTCCAGATCAAGCTCGCACGCTCGGCACATCACCCCAGTTTCCCAATCCGCGTCCAGCATCCGCTCTTGGCCCCCGGATCGCGTTTAGGGGGCTAAACGCGATCCGGGGCCTCTTTCCTGTGCGTCGCACCAGCCGGCTCACCGGTCACAGCCGCCACACGCCCCGGAGCGCCCCGAGGACCTGCCAGGGCACCCCGCCTTAGGCCCGGTGAACTCTCCGAGTCGACCTCCACGGGATCGCGTTTAGCCCGCTAAACGCAGGTCGGCGCCCCAACGCCGTCACCTGCGGGTACCGGGCGGTAACCAGGATGATCGTCCTGTGAAGCACGCCGGGCGGAGCTTCTTCGACGCTGCGCCAACCGGCGGGACCACCGCGCGGCATCTTGACTCAGAGCCCCTGTGGGGTCACGCTTACTGGCAACGGTGAGAACCGGCGGTGCCCTTGCGGGAGGGTCGGTCCGGGGAGGCCGAGGAGAGGCATACCTGAAGACGTTGCGATGCAGGCTGGGCCCCATCGGGAGCGCCCCCTGGACAGACCGCGACGTTCGGGCTAGACTGCTTCTTTGCGCTGCCCTCTTTCAGGCTGCCCGGAGCCGGTAGTTAGGATAGTGGGCACACGGCACCCTTGACAGATCGCATCAGCTGTTGCTGACGCGGCTGCTCACCGCTCATTGTCCCCGGAAGGACGCATCTTGGCAGTCTCTCCCGCGAACCAGGCCACTGCTGCGACCACCTCGGCTGTATCTCGCTCGGAGTCCACGGGAATCCCGGGAGCCCCCAAGCGGGTCTCCTTCGCAAAGATTCGCGAGCCGCTCAGCACCCCGAACCTGCTCGACGTGCAGATCAGGTCCTTTGAATGGTTCACCGGCGACGAGGCGTGGTTCGAACGCCGCGTCGAAGAAGGTGAAGAAAACCCGGTCGGCGGCCTGGAAGAGGTCCTCAACGAGATCTCGCCGATCGAAGACTTCTCCGGATCCATGTCGCTGTCCTTCTCCGACCCGCGCTTCGACGAGGTCAAGGCCTCCGTCGAGGAGTGCAAGGACAAGGACATGACGTACGCGGCCCCGCTGTTCGTGACCGCCGAGTTCGTGAACAACAACACCGGCGAGATCAAGAGCCAGACGGTCTTCATGGGCGACTTCCCGGTGATGACCGACAAGGGCACCTTCGTCATCAACGGCACCGAGCGTGTCGTCGTGTCCCAGCTGGTCCGTTCGCCGGGTGTGTACTTCGACACCAGCGTCGACAAGACCACCGACAAGGACGTCTTCAACGTCCGCGTCATCCCGAGCCGGGGTGCCTGGCTCGAGTTCGACGTCGACAAGCGCGACACCGTCGGCGTCCGCATCGACCGCAAGCGCCGCCAGCCGGTCACCGTGCTGCTGAAGGCGCTCGGCTGGACCACCGAGGCGATCCGCGAGCGCTTCTCCTTCTCCGAGACGCTGCTCGCCACCCTCGAGAAGGACCACACCGCCGGCACCGACGAGGCGCTGCTCGACATCTACCGCAAGCTGCGCCCGGGCGAACCGCCCACGAAGGAGAGCGCGCAGACGCTGCTGGAGAACCTGTTCTTCAAGCCGAAGCGCTACGACCTGGCCAAGGTCGGCCGGTACAAGCTGAACAAGAAGCTCGGCCTGACCACGCCGTACGACACCGGGACGCTGACCGAAGAGGACATCGTCTCGACGATCGAGTACCTGGTCCGCCTGCACGCGGGCGAGGACAAGGCGACCGTCGGCGACCAGACCATCCCGGTCGAGACCGACGACATCGACCACTTCGGCAACCGTCGTCTCCGCACCGTCGGCGAGCTCATCCAGAACCAGATCCGCGTGGGTCTGTCCCGGATGGAGCGCGTCGTCCGCGAGCGGATGACCACCCAGGACGTCGAGGCGATCACGCCGCAGACCCTGATCAACATCCGTCCCGTCGTGGCGGCGATCAAGGAGTTCTTCGGTACTTCGCAGCTGTCGCAGTTCATGGACCAGAACAACCCGCTGTCGGGGCTGACGCACAAGCGTCGTCTGTCCGCCCTCGGCCCGGGTGGTCTGTCGCGTGAGCGCGCCGGCATGGAGGTCCGGGACGTCCACCCTTCGCACTACGGCCGCATGTGCCCGATCGAGACGCCGGAAGGCCCGAACATCGGCCTGATCGGTTCGCTCTGCTCGTACGCGCGGGTCAACCCGTTCGGTTTCATCGAGACCCCGTACCGCAAGGTCGTCGAGGGCCGCGTCACCGACCAGGTCGACTACCTCACCGCGGACGAGGAAGACCGATACGTGAAGGCGCAGGCCAACGCGCCGATCTCGGACGATGGCACCTTCGTCGAAGACCGCGTCCTGGTCCGTAAGAAGGGCGGCGAGGTCGAGCTGATCAACCCGCTGGACGTGGACTACATGGACGTCTCGCCGCGGCAGATGGTCTCGGTCGCGACGGCGATGATCCCGTTCCTCGAGCACGACGACGCGAACCGCGCCCTGATGGGTGCGAACATGCAGCGCCAGGCCGTGCCGCTGCTCCGCAACCAGGCGCCGTACGTCGGCACCGGGGTGGAGCTGCGTGCCGCGGTCGACGCCGGTGACGTGCTCGTCGCCGAGCAGTCCGGTGTCGTCGAGGAGCTCTCGGCCGACCTGATCACGATCATGCACGACGACGGCACCCGGAAGAGCTACGGACTGTACAAGTTCCGTCGCTCGAACCACGGCACCTGCTTCAACCACCGCCCGATCGTCAACGAGGGCGACCGGGTCGAGCAGGGGCAGGTCATCGCCGACGGCCCGTCCACCGAGAACGGTGAGATGGCGCTCGGCAAGAACCTGCTCGTCGCGGTCATGCCGTGGGAGGGCCACAACTACGAGGACGCGATCATCCTCTCCGAGCGCCTGGTGCAGGACGACGTGCTCACGTCGATCCACATCGAGGAGCACGAGATCGACGCCCGCGACACCAAGCTGGGCGCCGAGGAGATCACCCGGGACATCCCGAACGTCTCCGAGGAGGTCCTGGCCGACCTCGACGAGCGCGGCATCATCCGCATCGGTGCCGAGGTCCGCGACGGCGACATCCTGGTCGGCAAGGTCACGCCCAAGGGTGAGACCGAGCTGACCCCGGAGGAGCGCCTGCTCCGCGCGATCTTCGGCGAGAAGGCCCGTGAGGTCCGCGACACCTCGCTGAAGGTGCCGCACGGTGAGACCGGCAAGGTCATCGGCATCCGCGTGTTCTCGCGCGAGGACGACGACGAGCTGCCCCCGGGCGTCAACGAACTGGTCCGCGTCTACGTGGCCCAGAAGCGGAAGATCCAGCCGGGCGACAAGCTCGCCGGCCGCCACGGGAACAAGGGTGTCATCGGCAAGATCCTCCCCGCCGAGGACATGCCGTTCATGGAGGACGGCACGCCCGTCGACATCATCCTGAACACCCACGGTGTCCCGCGGCGTATGAACATCGGCCAGGTCCTGGAGCTTCACCTGGGCTGGCTGGCGTCGCAGGGGTGGAAGATCGAGGGCAACCCGGACTGGGCGAAGAACCTCAACGAGGAGCTCTACGACGTCGACCCCGGCACGAACACCGCGACCCCGGTGTTCGACGGCGCGAAGGAAGAGGAGCTCACCGGGCTGCTCGGCGCGACCAAGCCGAACCGCGACGGCGAGCGCATGGTCAAGCAGAACGGCAAGGCCACGCTGCTGGACGGCCGCTCCGGCGAGCCGTTCCCGTACCCGGTCTCGGTCGGCTACATGTACATCCTGAAGCTGCACCACCTGGTCGACGACAAGATCCACGCCCGGTCCACCGGTCCGTACTCGATGATCACGCAGCAGCCGCTGGGTGGTAAGGCGCAGTTCGGTGGCCAGCGGTTCGGCGAGATGGAGTGCTGGGCGATGCAGGCGTACGGCGCCGCATACACCCTGCAGGAGCTCCTGACGATCAAGTCGGACGACGTGGTCGGCCGCGTCAAGGTGTACGAGGCCATCGTCAAGGGGGAGAACATCCCCGAGCCGGGTATCCCGGAGTCGTTCAAGGTGCTCCTGAAGGAGCTCCAGTCGCTCTGCCTCAACGTCGAGGTGCTGTCCAGCGACGGCGCCGCGATCGAGATGCGCGACTCCGACGACGAGGACCTCGAGCGTGCCGCGGCCAACCTCGGCATCAACCTGTCCCGCAACGAGTCGCCCTCGGTGGACGACGTCGTGCACTGACCCGCGATGAGGCGGGAGTCCCTCGGGCTCCCGCCTCCGCTCGCCAACTCCTCTAGTCGCATCAACCCCAAGGGGATGTAAAGACGTGCTGGACGTCAACTTCTTCGATGAGCTCCGCATCGGCCTCGCCACCGCCGACGACATTCGTCAGTGGTCCTTCGGCGAGGTGAAGAAGCCGGAGACCATCAACTACCGGACGCTCAAGCCCGAGAAGGACGGCCTCTTCTGCGAGAAGATCTTCGGCCCGACCCGGGACTGGGAGTGCTACTGCGGTAAGTACAAGCGGGTCCGCTTCAAGGGCATCATCTGCGAGCGCTGTGGCGTCGAGGTCACCCGCGCCAAGGTGCGTCGTGAGCGGATGGGCCACATCGAGCTGGCAGCTCCCGTCACCCATATCTGGTACTTCAAGGGTGTTCCCTCCCGCCTGGGCTACTTGCTCGACCTGGCGCCGAAGGACCTCGAGAAGATCATCTACTTCGCGGCCTACGTGATCACCGGTGTGAACACCGAGCTGCGGCATAACGACCTGCCGACCCTCGAGAACGAGATCGGTGTCGAGCGCAAGAACCTCGAGACCAAGCGCGACGCGGACATCGAGGCACGGGCGCAGAAGCTGGAAGCCGACCTGGCCGAGCTGGAGGCGGAGGGCGCCAAGTCCGACGTCCGCCGCAAGGTCAAGGAAGGCGGCGAGCGCGAGATGCGTCAGCTGCGTGACCGCGCCGGTCGCGAGCTGGACCGTCTCGAGGAGGTCTGGACGACCTTCACGAAGCTCGACACCCGTCAGCTGATCGCCGACGAGCTGCTCTACCGCGAGCTCGTCGACCGCTACGGCGAGTACTTCACCGGCGGCATGGGCGCGGAGGCCATCCAGAAGCTGGCCACCGAGTTCGACGTCGCCGCGGAGGCCGAGAGCCTGCGCGACACCATCCGCAACGGCAAGGGGCAGAAGAAGCTCCGCGCGCTGAAGCGGCTCAAGGTCGTCGCGGCCTTCCAGGCCACCGGCAACGATCCGCGCGGCATGGTGCTCGACGCCGTCCCGGTGATCCCGCCGGACCTGCGCCCGATGGTCCAGCTCGACGGTGGCCGGTTCGCCACCTCCGACCTGAACGACCTCTACCGCCGGGTCATCAACCGGAACAACCGGTTGAAGCGGCTGATCGACCTCGGCGCGCCCGAGATCATCGTCAACAACGAGAAGCGGATGCTGCAGGAGGCCGTCGACGCGCTGTTCGACAACGGCCGCCGCGGCCGCCCGGTCACCGGTCCTGGTAACCGCCCGCTGAAGTCGCTGTCCGACCTGCTCAAGGGCAAGCAGGGCCGGTTCCGCCAGAACCTGCTCGGCAAGCGTGTCGACTACTCGGGCCGTTCGGTCATCATCGTCGGTCCGCAGCTGAAGCTGCACCAGTGCGGTCTGCCGAAGGACATGGCGCTCGAGCTGTTCAAGCCGTTCGTCATGAAGCGGCTGGTCGACCTGAACCACGCGCAGAACATCAAGTCCGCCAAGCGGATGGTGGAGCGGTCGCGTCCGCAGGTGTGGGACGTGCTCGAAGAGGTCATCACCGGCCACCCGGTGATGCTGAACCGTGCGCCGACCCTGCACCGCCTCGGTATCCAGGCCTTCGAGCCGCAGCTGGTCGAAGGCAAGGCCATCCAGCTGCACCCGCTGGTCTGTGAAGCGTTCAACGCGGACTTCGACGGTGACCAGATGGCCGTGCACCTCCCGCTGTCCGCGGAGGCGCAGGCCGAGGCCCGCATCCTGATGCTGTCGGCGAACAACATCCTTTCGCCGGCGTCGGGTCGTCCGCTCGCCATGCCGCGTCTGGACATGGTGACCGGTCTGTTCCACCTGACCCGCCTGAACGAGAACGCCGACGGCGCGGGCAACGCGTACTCGTCGCCCGCCGAGGCGATCATGGCGTTCGACCGCAAGGCGCTGAGCCTGCACGCCCCGATCAAGATCCGCATCACCGACCGTCAGCCCGCCAAGGCGGACGAAGCGGCGCTGGCGGAGAAGGGCTGGGAGCCGGGCAAGGCGTGGCTGGCCGAGACCACCCTGGGCCGTGTGCTGTTCAACGAGCTGCTGCCGGCGGACTACCCGTTCATCAACGAGCCGATGCCGAAGAAGCGTCAGGCCGCGATCGTGAACGACCTCGCCGAGCGCTACTCGATGACCCAGGTCGCGCAGACCCTGGACCGCCTGAAGGACGCCGGTTTCTACTGGGCGACCCGTTCGGGTGTCACGGTCGCGATCTCCGACGTGCTCGTCCCGGCAGGCAAGAAGGCCATTCTGGACGAGTACGAAGGCAAGGCCGACCAGGTCGAGAAGCGGTACCAGCGTGGTCAGCTGTCGCACGCCGAGCGCAACAACGAGCTCGTCAAGGTGTGGACGCAGGCCACCGAAGAGGTCCACAAGATCATGGAGACGGCGCTGCCGGACGACAACCCGATCGCGATGATCGTGAAGTCGGGCGCGGCGGGCAACATGACGCAGGTCCGGTCGCTGGCCGGTATGCGTGGTCTGGTGTCGAACCCGAAGGGTGAGTACATCCCGCGTCCGATCAAGGCCAACTTCCGTGAAGGCCTGTCGGTGGCGGAGTACTTCATCGCGACGCACGGTGCCCGTAAGGGTCTGGCGGACACGGCGCTCCGTACCGCCGACTCGGGTTACCTGACCCGTCGTTTGGTGGACGTGTCGCAGGACGTCATCGTCCGCGAGATCGACTGTGGCACCACCCGCGGCATCAACATGCCGATCGGTGAGGACATCGGCGACGGCAAGGTCCTGCGCGACCAGCACGTCGAGACCAGCGTGTACGCGCGGAACCTGGCGACCGACGCGGTCGACGCCAAGGGCAACGTCGTGCTCAACGCCGGTGACGACATCGGTGACCCGGCGATCGACAAGCTCATCTCGAGCGGGATCTCCAAGGTCAAGGTGCGCTCGGTGCTGACCTGCGAGTCGGCCGTCGGTATCTGCGCCACCTGCTACGGCCGGTCCATGGCGACCGGTCAGCTCGTCGACGTCGGCGAGGCCGTGGGTATCGTCGCGGCCCAGTCGATCGGTGAGCCGGGTACGCAGCTGACGATGCGTACGTTCCACCAGGGTGGTGTCGCCGGTGACGACATCACGACCGGTCTGCCCCGTGTCCAGGAGCTGTTCGAGGCCCGGGTCCCGAAGGGCAAGGCGCCGATCGCCGACGTCGATGGCCGTGTGCGCATCGAGGAGAGCGAGCGGTTCTGGAAGATCACGCTGATCCCGGACGACGGCAGCGAAGAGATCGTCTTCGACAAGCTGTCCAAGCGTCAGCGGCTCGCGAACACCCCGAACGGCCCGCTGGGCGACGGTGACCGCGTCAACGTCGGTCAGCAGCTGCTCGAAGGCACGCCGGACCCGCACGAGGTCCTGCGCGTCATGGGACCGCGCGAGGCGCAGATGCACCTGGTGGACGAGGTCCAGAAGGTGTACCGGGCGCAGGGTGTGTCGATCCACGACAAGCACATCGAGGTCATCGTCCGGCAGATGCTGCGCCGGGTGACGATCATCGACTCCGGTGCCACGGACTTCCTGCCGGGCGAGCTGCCCGAGCGGACCAAGTTCGAGGCGAAGAACCGGGCGTCGGTCGCCGAGGGCGGCGAGCCCGCCTCGGGTCGTCCGGTGCTGATGGGGATCACGAAGGCCTCGCTGACCACGGACTCGTGGCTGTCGGCGGCCTCGTTCCAGGAGACCACGCGTGTCCTGACCGACGCGGCCATCAACGGCCGCTCGGACAAGCTCGTGGGCCTCAAGGAGAACGTGATCATCGGTAAGCTGATCCCGGCCGGTACCGGGATCAACAAGTACCGCAACATCCAGGTGCAGCCGACCGAGGAGGCGCGGGTCGCCGCTTACGCGATCCCGTCCTACGACGACGGCTACTACACCCCGGATGTGTTCGGCTCCACGCCGGGCGCCGCGGTGCCGCTGGACGACTACGACTTCGGCCGCGACTTCCGCTGACCGAAGCGAAATCCACGAGAAGGGCCCCCGCCGATCCGGCGGGGGCCCTTCCCGTTTCCCGGAATGTTCCATTTTGAGTCCACCTCACCCGAAACGGGTACGAACCCTTCACCAAACTCGCTAGGGTGATCGGGTTCTACGCGGTTCGGGGGCTTTGCGCATTTCCAACGGGTATTCAGGGGTGACTCTGCGTGAACAAATCACCTGGGGTGAGATCCATCGTGCGTACCGCGGGGGTCTATCTCGCGACGATCGCCGCCGGCGCGGCCCTGACCGGTGTGTTCGCCGCGCCCGCCCTGGCGGATCCGGAGCCTTCGGCCCCGCCCTCCAGCGCGCCGACGACGTCCGAAGCGCCGAGTAGCACTCCGGCCCCGACGCCCAGCGCGCCACCGGCCGAGAGTTCTTCACCCGCGGCGCCGAAGCCGCAGGCCGAGCGAGCGAAGGTCGAAGCTTCGGTCACGTTCGAAAAACCGTCGTACAAGGTCGGCGAAGACGTCCGTTTCACCTTCAAGGTCAAGAACGTCGGCGAAACCCGCGCGGTCGGACTTCAGGTCCACCAATTCTTCAGTGAGCCGGGAGCCCTGTCGATTCCCTACGAGCCGGGCTGGGGAGAGTGGGGACGTGCACCGGGGGTGAGCCTCGAGCCCGACGAGACCAAAGAGCTGACCGTCACCGGGCAGATCGGGGACCTCGACAAGGACATCGCGGTCGTCCGGGGCTTTGTCGCCGACGAGACCGGGTTCAGCGCCGGTGAGTTCAACGGCACTGTCTCCGTCGAGAAGGTCACCGGCCGCGTGGCGGGTGTCGTGTTCGGCGACAAGAACGGCAACGGCAAGCTCGATGACGGCGAACAGCTGGCCGATATCCCGCTCACCTTGCGGTACACCATCGGTTCCAAGGAGTACAAGGCCACGAGCGACGCCGACGGGAAAATCGATTTCGGGGACGTCCCGGCCGTCGAATATCTTCTCAGCGGCGGCAGCGACTCGATCAAGGGCTGGTTGTTCCCCCTCAAGGTCATTCGGGCCGGCGCGGACACCACGGACTTGCCCATCCGTGGGGTGCAGCCGTTGAACGGTGCACTCAAAGCGTCGGTGTCCTTCACCAAGGACACCTACAAAGTCGGCGAGCTCGCCCACGTCACCGTGACACTGACGAACTCGGGAACCATTCCGCTCGTCGGCATCGTGGCCGGGTGCAATCGCGCCGGAGCGGACTTCGCGCTGAAGAGCAATGGTCCAGGTTGGGGAGAGCTTTCCTACCTCGCGGGTGGGGCGACCATCGCTCCCGGCCAGACCCGCACCTTCGACGTGACCGAGAAGGTCCCGGACGCCGCGCTGCACCATGGCCGCGTCGCGGTGGGTTGTGACTTCGGCTATGCCGACGTCGGTATCGACGGCAACCCGGTCGCGAACGACGAAGCCTCGGTGCCGGGTGGGATCGCCTCCCTCGCGGGTCAGGTGGTCCACAACACGGACCCGGGCAAACTCGAGGCGGGGCTCGCCGGGGTCAAGGTCGTACTCGCCTCCGACGGTGACTGCCCGACCATCGTCGAGACGACGACCGACGCGGAGGGGCACTTCAAGATCGCCAACTTGGTGCCGGGGCCGAAGTACCGCCTGTTCTTCGCCCCGCCGCAGGGTTGGCGGATCATGCATGACAACCCGAAGTCGATCTACGTCGTCGGTCCGGCGGACAACCCTGCCCGGCTTCGCGTCGAAGCCACGAAGGGCGAGGAACCGCCGCTCACCTTGCCCACCCGGCGTCCTGGCTGTGACGCGTCCGGAACCACCACACCCGCCCCCGGCGCGCCAGGTAACCAGGCTTCCGGCGGCGGAACGGGTCTGGCCCGCACCGGTGCCGACGTCCTCGGCCTCGGCGCTCTCGCCCTGGCCACCCTGGTACTCGGTGCGGGTCTGGTCTTCACCTCGCGCCGCCGTCACCGCCAGGCTGACTGACCTGCGTTTAGCCCCCTAATCGCGATCTGCCACCTGCCCGCGCCCGATGCCACCGGATCGCGTTTAGCCCGCTAAACGCGATCCGGTGGCACTTGCGTTTAGCGGGCTAATCGCGATCTGCCCACACGCCGCCCGACGCCTCGCCCGACCTGCGTTTAGCCCCCTAATCGCGATCCGGCGGGCGGGGCCGCAGGTCAGTAGGTGTTCGGAAGGGTGCCACCATGCCTCGGCGAGTTCCGGGTTTCGGCCGCCGCGAGTCTCGCACGCCGGGGCCGGCGGGTCGGTGTGCGAGAGCGTGTCCAAGCAGTCGTGCCCGGTGCCCATGTCGACCGTGTTGTCCGGGCCGTCCGGTATCGGATCGCCTGCGCCGAGAGGGAGATTTTCGACGTGTGCCGCCTCGTGGGTCCGCGAAGTGGCAGAGTTCCCGGAAAGCATAACGAAACCATAACGGCCGCGGTCGTGCCGGACGCGGGTTACTGGTCCGTTGTGACCTGCGGCAGTGTCGCCAGGTGGCCTAATTCCCAATGCCCGGAAAACCGCTACCTGTTCGGCACAATGACCCCATCCGCATCGTGGGAAATTCACCTGCCGTGGCATGTCCCATTCTTTGATCGCGAGATTGACACTCCAGCGGCTTCGCACGAGTATTTCGCCCATGCAATCCCCCGTCGCCTTGGTGTGGCGCCGGCACGTTGACTTGCGGCAGCAGGCAAGCGCGCTGTGTACGGATTCCTGACCTATTCCGGGCTGGTCGCGTCGTAGGCGAATCCGCGTATCCGAAACGGATGCGCCTGATCTTTGCGTGCTGACGCTTTCCGCTGTGCCGCAACGGTTCCCCGCTGGAACCGGCGGTTGATTGCTTTCCCTTTGATCCGTGCCGGTGACGCCTGTGCGAAAAGGGAGAGGCGTGCCAATTGTCTGGCGCTTCGGTAGCGAAAACAGCGAGAAAGAATGCTATCCAACTCGCCAAAGTGGCGAAAAGTGGTGATCGGCGCCTTGGCGGCGGCGCTCGCCGTGGGCACGGTGACCTATACCGGCTCCACGACGAGCGCCTACGCCGACGTCCAGGTCGTCAAGGACGCGAAGAAGGCGGCCGACGGCAAGGAGTGCTGGGTCCAGAACCACCTGGTGTCCAAGGATGTCGCGGCGTCCCGGAGCGCGGACGGCAAGCGCCAGAAGTGGCTGCTGGTCTGGGCCGGTGACGAGAACATCGCCGACACCCTGGTCAAGGACATCAAGAACCTGCCGGGTTCGCTCGGTGGCGGCCTGAACAAGATCAAAAACGCGTTGCCCGGTCCGGACTTCCTCGCCGTGATCGACGCGACGCAGGGTTCCCCGACGTACGGCAAGGTCGTCAACACCGCCACCGTCGGGCCGCTCGTCGAGAACGAGCCGCACCACATGCAGTACGTGTGGCACAAGGGAGACACGATCTACGTCGGCGCGCTGTTCGCCGCCGCGACGTACGCCTTCGACGTCTCCGCGTTGCCGCAACTGAAGCTCAAGGGCGTCAGTCTCCCGACGCAGACCCTCGGCGGCTCAGTCCCGGACGCGTACTGGGTGCTCAAGGACGGCACTGCCTACGGCACCTACATGGGCGGCCCGGTCGTGCCCGGCCCGCACACCTACGCCAACGGTTCCACCGTGGTGGGCAACGGTTTCGCCGGTAGCCCCGGCGAGGTCGTCCGCTTCGACCAGAACGCGCAGGTGCTGTCGGAGTCCCCGGCGGCCACGCCGCAGGGTGACAACAAGAAGCTGTGCGACAACTTCCCGCAACTGGACAAGCCGACCTGCGCCAACCCGCACGGCATCCAGGCCCGTGAGGACCTCAACACCCTGGTCACCAGTGACTACGCCGAGCCGCGCAACATCATCCTCGACCCGGTGAAGCAGCCGTCGCCGTATCTGCGGCGGCCGACCGTCCGCATGTGGGACATCTCCGACCGCAACAAGCCGAAGCTCAAGGCGGTCTCGTACCTGCCGGACGGCCCTCGCGCCGATCCCGCGGACCCGCTGCACGCGGAAAGCCGCGCGGTCATGGAGACCACGGTGACCAACCTGCCCGGCCACAAGGGCGCCTTCGCCCAGACCATGCAGGGCGGCGCGGTGTTCTACACACCGGACATCACCGCCGAGGAACCGCACTGGATCCAGGTGTTCGACGACGGCGCCGCCAACAAGGCGATCCACCCGGACAACGACTCCAACGGCGGTGGCTCCAACGGCGGCTGGATCCAGACCAGCCCCGACGACAAGTACCTCTACCGCGCGATCACCGGACGCTCCAAGGGCGCGCTCGGCCCGCACGACCCCGGCACCACCGGCGGCGTGTACGTCCTCGACATCCAGAAGCTGGTCGCCGCGGGCGACAAGGTCGAGAACATCAAAGGCCGGATCGACACGAAGGAGAAGTCCCAGCAGGGCGGTGGCGGCGATCTGCCGACCGTCGTCGGCGCGGCGCCGATCAACCCGGGCACGCCCGGCGGCGGCCCGCACTGGGGCACGTACGACAACTTCGTGCTCGGCGACGACGGCTACTACCACGAAACCGACAAGCCGCAGCACCTCGCGGTGTCGAACTACTTCGTCGCACGGTCCGGTTTGGACGGTGACCACAAGGTCAACCTGCTGAACCTCGGCGAGGACGGGAAGGTCGCGGTCGACCAGAACTTCCGGGACGAGTTCACCGGACAGGTCGGGATCAACTTCAACCGGAAGACCTGGCCGCACGGGTCCTTCGGCAACGCCAAGCCGCACTCCGAACTGTTCGTCGTGGCGGACGCGGATCTCAAGTAACCCTGCTCGGCGCGGAAGGTCATGGGTGGCGGGCGCGCCCCGCCACCCACGGCTCCGCCGATCTGTTCGGAGAAGGTCCCATGGATCACCACGCCATCCCGGCGAGTTCGGGTTCGGCCGGAGTCGGCATCGCCCTCGTCCTGCTCCGGCTCGGACTTCTGCTGGCGACCGCTTTCCTTGCCGGCACGGGGATCCTGCGCCCGCTGGCGGGTGAGCTGCCCCGACGGCTTCGGCTCGCCATCGCCGTACTCGGCGGGCTTTCCGCCGCGCTCGCCGCGGTTTCCGCCTTCGCGACCGACGTCAACGTCATCGCGCTGATCGTGCATCTCGTGCTCGCGCTGGCCATTCCCGTCCTGATCCGCCGTCCGCCGGCGGGCCGCTGGGCGGCCCTCGTGCTCGCCGCATTGGTGGTGCTCGAAACCTCGCTCGGGCGGACAGGCGTCGAATTCGCCATAGACACCGTCTACGTCGCGGCCGCGGCCTTGTGGTTCGGCGTCACCGTTCTTTCCGTCTGGGTGCCCGCGGAGCAATGGCGCCAGACGAACTTCCGGCTCGGCCCGCTTTCCCTGACACTGGGCGGACTTCTCGTCGTCGCGGGCGCTGTCCAGCTGTTCTCCTCCGGCTTGGGATTCGACCGCAGAATCTACGGCACGCTCTTCGGTGTCACGGTGCTGGTGATCGCCTTGCTGCCGGTCATCGCCACGGTGGTCGCGGGATTCTTCTTCACTGGTACCGAATCCACGCGTGCTTATCGGTTCGGCGCGGTCGCCGTGGCTGCCGGTGCTCGCCGACGCCGCGCTTGGTGAACAGCGCTTCCCCGTGCTGGTGAGCCCGCAGCGGCCCGGCAAGAACCTCGTCCATTTCCCCGCGAGCGCGGGAGGAGACCTGTCCGCCGGAATCGAAGGCGGCCTGATCGGCAAGGCCATCGTGCGGCCCGGCGCCGAGGGCACCTGGGCCGAGGTCGACCTGCCGAAGGGGCGCAGCGACCTGGTCATCAGCCGCGGTGAGGAGAAGACGAAGATCGAGGTCGACGCGGGGGAGGAGCCAGGCTTCGTCATCGAGGACGTGGACGCGCCCGAGTGTGCTTCGGCGGCGCTGGGCGGTCTGATCGCCGACCGCCGTGACGTCCTCGCCTCATGCCCGGCGGACGCGCTTTCGGGTGAGGGCAGCGGTTCTCTCGTCAAACTCGTCGAATTCCTCGCCGGGCGCAAGCCTTCCGCGCTCACTCTTGTCGAGGACACCTTGCCGCGCAGTGTGGCCGCCGCGAAGCTGGTCCGCGAGACCGCCGCGCGTTCCGGTCTTCCGGTGCAGACCGAAGCGGGTCCGAACACCGCGCTGGTCGTCGTGTCCGGCTGGGCGGGCGGCTACACGGCGATGACCCGCGCGGCCGAGTCCCAGCGGCTCAAGCCGACCCATCAATACGGCCTGTACCTGGCGCCCTGGCTGCTGAACGGGCCGATCGTCAACGCCGTCGCGAGTTCTTCGGTGCCGCTGAGGTTCGACCCGCGCGAGCAGGTCGCCGTGAGTTTCGCCGTCGCGACGGGCAACGCCTTCGGCGGCGAAAGTCCCACGCTCGGCGGTTTCCGGAGCTGGCTGGGCGACCAGTGGAGGTCGATCAACGGCGACGTCCAGATCTTCGCGGCGGCCCAGGTCAACGCGATGCCGATGTACCCGGGCGAACCGCACGCCGTCGGGATGATCGCCGACCGGAACTACGCGGGGCAATGGATCCCTGACGGAACGATCGTGCCGGTCAGCTCGGTACTGCGGTGAAGGATTCCGCTCGATTCCAGCAGCGGTAAGGAAAAAGGGAGAAGAGATGAAGCGAATCGCGGCCCGTGTGCTGCTGCCGCTCGCCGTCGCGGGCGCGCTGCCCGGACTCGCCGGCGGGGTCGCCTCGGCCGACCCGCTGCCGGGTCTGCCCACCGGCGGCGGCGACCCCGCGGTCTGGCTGATCCCCGGCCTCGACCTCGGCGGACTGCTCGGACCGGCCGTCCCCGTGCCCACCGACCTCCTCGCCCCGATCTACGGGATCATCACGCCGATTTCGTAAAACCGTTACCAGCAAAGGAGAATCTCATGAAGAAGACCTTCGTCCGCGCGGTCACCGGCGCCGCGCTCGCCGGTCTCGTCGTGCTCGGCTCGGCGGCTCCCGCGCTCGCCGCGCAGGACGCCCCGAACGATGTCGTGGTCGTCGACGAACCCGACACGAGTGACCTCCACAACATCTGGACGTTCGCGCCGCTCGGCGTCCCGGTGCTGGGCCTCGTCCAGTCCCTCAACGGCGTCCCCGGCCGGCTACTGCCGTCCTGACTTCCGCGGCGGCGCGGCTCCCGGGGCCGCGCCGCCGCTTTCGGTGAGGAGACCGATGACCGACAGACACCTGATCGGGCGCATCGCCATCGCGGGGATCGTGGTGGCCGCGCTCGCGACGTGTGTGGTGCTGCTCAACGGCGGTGAGGAACCGCAGGCCGAGACCGTGGCCGTGGTCGGCGAGCCGACCGAGGCCGAACCGTCGCGGGGGCCGGATCGCACGATCACGCGGACGCCCAGTCAGGCGCAGCCGGTGTCGAACGACTGGCGGGTCGCGTACGAGCTGGCCGGGACGGGGACCGCGACCGTGGTCCACGACTCGAACGGGCTGGGGCTCGTGCACCAGGAGCTGCAGGTGTCGCCGCCGTGGCGCAAGGAGCTCACGTGGAAGAACACCGGCACGCCGCCGACCGTCCAGCTGATGGGGCAGGGCGAGGGCGCCGTCGAATGCCGGGTGGCCGTGGGCGGCACCGTCGTCACCTCGGAGAAGTCGGCCCCCGGAGAGGTCGCCACCTGCGCCGGCCGCCTCGCCCCGCCTGACCTGCGTTTAGCCCCCTAATCGCGATCCGGCGCGCAGCGAAAACCGGTGGCCACGATGGGCAGAATGTAGCCATGACCTGGAGCTTCGAAGTCACCCCCGTCGATCACCCGGACGCCGCCCAGCTGCTGCGCGAGTACTTGGACGAGATCGCGTCGCGCTACTACGAGCGCCAGGTCACCGAAGAGGAGCTCGACGTCTTGCTCGAGGAGAACCACAGCCGCGACATGGTCCCGCCGACGGGTGCCTTCCTCCTCGCGCGACGGGACGGGGTGCTGGCCGGCTGTGCCGGTCTCCGGGTCGTCGCGCCCGACACCACCGAACTCAAACGCGTCTTCCTGCGGAGGTCCGAGCGCGGCAAGGGCGGCGCGGCGCTGCTCGTGGCCGCCGCCGAGGACGTCGCCCGCGGCCTCGGGGCCACGCTGATCCGCCTCGACACCCGAGACGACCTCGTCGAGGCGAGGGCTCTGTACGCACGCCTCGGCTACGAGACGGTCGAGCCTTTCAACGACGACCCCTACGCGCACCACTACTTCGCGAAGTCCCTGGCCCCGGCGGTGCCGGATCGCGTTTAGCCCGCTAAACGCGACGCGGGCGCGGGGCGAAGGTCGCCTTGGCGAGGAGGGCACCGGCGAGGACGGGCGCCAGCCCGATCAGCAGCAGGAAGACGCCGGTGTCCTTGCCCTCGATCAGCGGATGCCACCACAGCGGCGTCACGGCGATGTCGACGACGTCACCCCGCTCCGGGAACGTTCCGAAGGACATCCACCGCAGGTCCTTCACCTCGTGCGTCTCGCCGTCGAGTTCGTAGGTGCCGTCCACCAGGTTGCCGTTGCCGCAGCTGGTGCAGCTCGAAGTGCTCGCCTCCGCCCGCAGCGTCGCGGTCACGGTGAGCCGCGCCTCGGGGGCGAGCCCGGTCAGCGCGGTCAGCGCGTTCACCGCGAGCGCCAGCCCAGGCAGCACCAGGGCGAGCGCGACGACCGTGCGCGCCACCAGCGACAGCGTCGACAGCGGCTGTCGTCCGGCCGTTTCCCGGCGCCGGTTGAGCGGACCGCGGAGTCCGGCGAGCGGGCCTCGCCGTCCGCCGAGCCAGCCGGCGTCGCTGGTGTCGGACGCGGCCGCCACCGAACGAAAGTCCGCGTCTTCCCAGTCCACTTCGGACGCCAGGACGGCCAGACGGCGCGAGTCGGCGAACATCATCTCTTCGGTCAGCGTCCCGGCTTCGGAGGTCCACAGTGAACCGCCGTGGAAGGCGACTTCGCGGACCCGGAACCATGGATCGCCTTCGAACAGCGCGCGGACGCCGGGGGAGAGAAGAGCCTCGGCGAACTCCGGATCGGACGTCGTCACGGTGAACCGGCGGTCGAACTCCGTGCCGGTCTCGAACCGCTGCAGCAGGGCATCCGGCTTCGGCGCCCCGACGGTGTTCCGCGTGATGCGGGCGTCCTCCAGCGGCGTGAACCGCTCCGGCTCGAAAGCACCCGTCGCGGGGGTGATGACGACCGACGGCACGACCGGCGTCCGAAGCTGGATCAGGGCGTACGTCCCATCGGTCAGGTCAGCTGTCCTGGCCAGCTCCGGGAAGTCCGCCGAGCCGCCGAGCCGGTACTCGACTCCGAGCAGGCGGTGCCCGTTGTGGTCGAACTCGACCGCGGTCGCCACCGACTCGGGCGACGCGTGGGTGACGGCGATCCCCCGCGAGGGGAGTACGCCGAAGCTAGGCTCACCGGATCCGTCGAGCCTGCCGATCCACGTCTTCTGCCGATACCCCCGCCAGGCCGCCAGAGCCGCGATGACCAGGGGGAACGCGAACCACAGCCAGCCGGGCACCGCGCTGCCGGACCCCGTCGAGAGCCAGTACAGCGACGTCTCGGAGACGAGGATCCCGCAGAGCGCGTAGCTGACGGCGGCCGCGGTGGGCCGCCGTCCGTCGAATCGCCCGCCGAACAGCAACAGCGCCAGGGCCAGGGTGTATCCACCGGCGATGAGCCACGGCCCGGCCAGCTGATCGTCCATCGGGCGACCCTACTGGTCCATGTCGAGGTTCTCGCGCGTCTCCTCTTCGCTGTGGCGACCGCCGGTCCGGCCGTACTCCTGCCCGGCGGTGACGTTCTTCGTGTTGTCGATGACCTTGTTCGCGACGTCGAAGGCCGCCTTGCCCTGGTACGCCGAACCCTTCGACAGATCGCTGGGGTTGACCCCGACCACCTGCTTGATCGCCTGGTTCGGCACACCCTTGAGGACGTCCTTCGCGGCGTCGCCGAAGGTGCCCAGCTGAGTCCCGGAGCCCTTCGCGAACGCGCCGACGATCGCCTTCTCCTGGCCGGGGGTCATCCCGACCTTGCCGGCCTTCGTCAGCTTCGAACCCTGTTTCACCAGGTCGTCGGTCCACTTGAGCATGAAGCCCATGAACTTGTCGAGCAGCTTGCCGAGTTTGCCGAGGTGCTTGGTGATCTTGCCCATCGCGCTCGCGGCCTTGGCGATCGTCGCGGTCATCGCGGCGGCCACCGACGAGCCGAGGCTCACCACCGAAGCGGCCAGCGCGGGCAGCCAGATGTAGATGGCCCAGGTGACCAGCTCGGAGATGATCGATTTGACGACCTCTTCGATGACGGTCATCACCATCGACCACATCTGCAGCGTCTCGGCCACCGTCCCGGCGCTGTTGCCGATGCCCTTGATGCCGACGGCGAAGTCGCCGAGCGCGTTCCTGGCGGCGTCGCCCGCGTCGCCCACCCAGTCCTTCAGGGACTCGTCGCCGGTCTTGACGAAGTCGTCGGCCAGCGTGACGAAGCCCTTGGCGATGTTGCCGAAGTTGCCCGCCGCGGTCTTGAGCGCCGGGCCGTCACCCGTGACGAAGTGCAGCGCGTCCTGCAGTGGCTGGATCAGCTCGATCAGGATGTTGAGGCCGTTGCTGACCAGCCAGCCGACCGGGTCGAGCACGAAGCTCGCGAGATCCGCGCCGGCCCCCGCGATGAACCCGGCGCCGTCCTGTACCAGCTGCCCCCCGGCGGCCACCAGGTCGCCGGGGCCCTGCGCGGTGCTGAACTTCTCGTAGGCGTTGGCGACGGTGGTGACGCCCTTGCCCGCGATCGGCACCTTCTTCGCCGCGTCGAGCGCGTTCTTGCCGAAGCTGTCGTCACCCGTGATCTTGACGCCGGCGGCGATGCTCGCCTTCTCGTCGGTCATTCCGTCCCCCAGCTCACTTCGGTCCGTCGATCTTGGCTTCGTACTTCCCCAGGGTGATCGTCGCGTCGTTTTCGAAGCCGTTGTAGATCGACGCCGCCTGGGTCATCTTCCCGGAGAACGAGTCGACCCCGGTCTTCATCAGCTCGAGCAGCTCACGCAGGTCGGCGAGTTTGCCGGTGTAGGTCTGCTTCACCGCGAGCCCGATCAGGCCCCACGACTTGTCCGTGACGTCCGCCTGGTCGACGAGATCGCCGAATTTGCCGGCCTCGTCCTTGTAATAGCCGAGCTTGTTGGCGTAGTCGGTCAAGGCCTGCGTCTTGACCGCGTGCCCGCCTGGTCCGGTCATCGGTGATCCTCCTCGTCGAACAGGTTCTTGAGGAACTGGTCACCGGCCGAGTTCCCGCCGGACGGCGCCGGCCCGGGAGTCGGTTCGTCCGACCGCCGGAGCACCGTCTCCTCGCTGAAGTCGTCTTCGTTCCGAGGGCGGCGCGCGGTGTTCTGTGGTGGCTCCTCCGACATCTGAGACCGCAGATCGTCCGCCGTGGTTCCCAGCGCTTCCGCTTGGGCTTCGAGGACCTGTTCTTCGACGTTCAGATGGAAGGCTCCGCCGAACTGCGCGTCGACGATCCCCGCCTGCTTCCGTGCCGCGTCGGCCACCGCGGTGTGCAAAGTGGACAGAATGGCGGCGGCGAGCTGTTGTGGCTGCTGCCGAAGGGCTTCCGGGCTGAGACGAATGTCCTTCACGGACCCGCCGGGCCCCGCGACGACGGTGACCGAGCGGTCCGGCGACGTCGCCACCGACTCCAGTTCCGCCAGTTCGCCCTGCATCTCGCCGACCTTCGCGAACTGCGTCTCGGCCTGTTTGATCTTGGATTGGAATTTCTCGAACTCGGCGACCAGCTGTTCGAACTCGGCCGACATGGAGCCTCCCCGTGCAAGTGCGTGTGACCGCTATCACCGCGGCCATCGTGACCTATTCACGGGTCTGACGCGATGGCGTGCTTTCCGGATCCATCCGGCTCACCCGATAGGGGAATAGGTAGCGTGGTCCGCCGAGCAGGGCGGTATCAGTACGGACGAGGGGAGGCGTCGTGGACGCCGAGCAGAAGGAAAGCAGCGAAGAACCCAGGCGGGGGAGTCACGCGGCGCCGGAGGGGGCACCCGTGCATCCGTTGATCGATCTCTCCCGGGACCCGCATCCGGGCCGGGCGGACCACGCCAAGCCCGACGAGGAATGAAGGCCGGGCGCGCAGCGCGTCCGGTGAGGGCGATGGCGGGGCCGGGATGGAGAACCGGCCCGAAACGCCGTTCCATCAGGGTCGCCGCGGCATGACGCCCGGCACGATATAGTTATCGACCCCCCGATTTGGCCGGTCCGGAAGTGGCCGGGTATCTTTGGAGACCGTGCCCGGCAGGCGTCGGGCCGTCCCGTGTGCCGTGCGGCATGGACGGGGTGCTCAGGCATCCGGTCCAAAGGCTTCGCCCACGCGGGATCCGACGGAAAATCCCTACGGGAAGTTACCGGTCGCGAGACCGTGACGCGGGCCGACACGCCCGACCGCGGGGGCCGGAGACAACACGTAGTAGCAAGATCGCGAACAGAAAGCTGGTCCATTGCCCACGATCCAGCAGCTGGTCCGTAAGGGCCGCCAGGACAAGGCTGCCAAGCAGAAGACCGCGGCCCTCAAGGGGAGCCCGCAGCGGCGTGGCGTGTGCACTCGCGTGTACACCACAACCCCCAAGAAGCCGAACTCGGCGCTTCGCAAGGTCGCTCGTGTGAAGCTGACCAGCGGCATCGAGGTCACCGCCTACATTCCCGGTGAAGGCCACAACCTGCAGGAGCACTCGATGGTGCTCGTGCGCGGTGGTCGTGTGAAGGACCTGCCGGGTGTCCGTTACAAGATCATCCGCGGTTCGCTCGACACCCAGGGTGTCAAGAACCGTAAGCAGGCGCGCAGCCGGTATGGCGCGAAGAAGGAGAAGAGCTAATGCCCCGCAAGGGTCCGGCCCCGAAGCGGCCGCTGATCTCTGACCCCGTCTACGCATCCCCGCTGGTCACCCAGCTGGTGAACAAGGTGCTGAAGGACGGCAAGCGGTCCCTGGCCGAGCGCATCGTCTACGGCGCCCTCGAAGGTGCTCGCGAGAAGACCGGCACCGACCCGGTCGTCACGCTGAAGCGCGCCCTCGACAACGTGAAGCCCACCATCGAGGTGAAGAGCCGCCGCGTCGGTGGTGCCACCTACCAGGTGCCGATCGAGGTCAAGCCGGGCCGCTCGACGACCCTCGCGCTTCGCTGGCTGGTCTCCTTCTCGCAGGCCCGTCGCGAGAAGACCATGATCGAGCGTCTGCAGAACGAACTCCTCGACGCGAGCAACGGCCTCGGCGCCAGCGTGAAGCGGCGCGAGGACACGCACAAGATGGCCGAGTCCAACAAGGCCTTCGCGCACTACCGCTGGTGATGACCGCCCGGCTGCCGATCCAAGCCTTGCCGGGCCCCAATTTTGAGACAGGGGAACACTCTCGTGGCACGTGAAGTGCTGACCGACCTGAACAAGGTCCGCAACATCGGCATCATGGCCCACATCGACGCCGGTAAGACCACCACCACCGAGCGGATCCTGTTCTACACCGGGGTCAACTACAAGATCGGTGAAGTCCACGATGGCGCCGCCACCATGGACTGGATGGAGGAGGAGCAGAAGCGGGGTATCACCATCACCTCGGCTGCCACCACCACTTTCTGGGCCGATCACCAGATCAACATCATCGACACCCCGGGCCACGTCGACTTCACCGTCGAGGTGGAGCGTTCGCTCCGCGTGCTCGATGGTGCCGTCGCCGTCTTCGACGGCAAGGAGGGTGTCGAGCCGCAGTCCGAGCAGGTCTGGCGTCAGGCGGACAAGTACGAGGTTCCTCGTATCTGCTTCGTCAACAAGATGGACAAGCTCGGCGCGGACTTCTACTTCACCGTCCGCACCATCGAGGAGCGCCTCGGCGCCCGCCCGCTGGTCATCCAGCTGCCGATCGGCGCCGAGAACGAGTTCGAAGGCGTCGTCGACCTGGTCCGCATGAAGGCGCTGACCTGGCGCGGCGAGGTCCAGAAGGGCGAGGACTACGCCGTCGAGGAGATCCCGGCCGAGCTCGCCGACAAGGCGGCCGAGTACCGGGAGAAGCTGGTCGAGGCCATCGCCGAGACCGACGACTCCCTGATGGAGAAGTTCCTCGAGGGCGAGGAGCTGACCGAGGCCGAGATCAAGGCCGGTATCCGGAAGCTCACCGTGAACCGCGAGGCGTACCCGGTGCTCACCGGTTCCGCGTTCAAGAACAAGGGCGTCCAGCCCATGCTCGACGCGGTCATCGACTACCTTCCGTCGCCGCTGGACGTGCCGGCCGTCGAGGGCACGCTGCCCGACGGCGAGACCGTCGTGTCGCGCAAGCCGTCGACCGAGGAGCCCTTCTCCGCTCTGGCGTTCAAGATCGCCGCGCACCCGTTCTTCGGCAAGCTGACCTACATCCGGGTGTACTCGGGCAAGGTCGCCTCCGGCGCGCAGCTGATCAACGCCACCAAGGAGCGCAAGGAGCGCATCGGGAAGCTCTTCCAGATGCACTCCAACAAGGAGAACCCGGTGGACGAGGCCCAGGCGGGCCACATCTACGCGGTCATCGGCCTGAAGGACACCACCACCGGTGACACCCTCGCCGACCCGCAGAACCCGGTCGTCCTCGAGTCGATGACGTTCCCGGCGCCGGTCATCCGCGTCGCGATCGAGCCGAAGACCAAGGCCGACCAGGAGAAGCTGTCCCTGGCGATCCAGAAGCTGGCCGAAGAGGACCCGACGTTCCAGGTCAACCTGGACGAGGACACCGGCCAGACGATCATCGCAGGTATGGGCGAGCTGCACCTCGAGGTGCTGGTCAACCGCATGAAGTCCGACTACAAGGTCGAGGCGAACATCGGTAAGCCGCAGGTCGCCTACCGCGAGACGGTGCGCAAGACGGTCGAGAAGCTCGACTACGTGCACAAGAAGCAGACCGGTGGTTCCGGTCAGTTCGCGAAGGTCATCGTCAAGCTCGAGCCGCTCGAGTCCACCGACGGTGCCCTCTACGAGTTCGACAACAAGGTCACCGGTGGCCGCGTGCCGCGGGAGTACATCCCGTCGGTCGACGCGGGCGCACAGGACGCCATGCAGTACGGCGTACTGGCCGGCTACCCGCTCGTCGGGTTGAAGTTCACCTTGTTGGACGGCGCGTACCACGAGGTCGACTCTTCGGAAATGGCCTTCAAGATCGCCGGCTCCATGGCGATGAAGGAAGCCGCGAAGAAGGCCGGTCCGGTCATCCTCGAGCCGCTGATGGCCGTCGAGGTCACCACGCCCGAGGACTACATGGGCGATGTGATCGGCGACCTCAACTCCCGCCGTGGCCAGATCCAGGCCATGGAGGAGCGCGCCGGTACCCGTGTCGTCAAGGCACTGGTCCCGCTGTCGGAGATGTTCGGTTACGTCGGCGACCTGCGTTCGCGTACGCAGGGACGTGCCAACTACTCCATGGTGTTCGACTCCTACGCCGAGGTTCCCGCGAACGTCGCGAAGGAAATCATCGCGAAGGCGACGGGGGAGTAGTTCCCGTCCGCTCGCGGGCATAAGGAACACTCCTGAACGTCCGCAGCATCCGTCAAGAAACGAATCCCCGTCCGACAGCCACGTTGGCCGGTGAGTAAGCAAAACAGTCCAGGAGGACATTCCAGTGGCGAAGGCGAAATTCGAGCGGACCAAGCCGCACGTCAACATCGGGACCATCGGTCACGTCGACCACGGTAAGACCACTCTGACCGCGGCGATCACCAAGGTTCTGCACGACAAGTACCCCGAGCTGAACACCGCTTCGGCGTTCGACCAGATCGACAACGCGCCGGAAGAGAAGCAGCGCGGTATCACGATCAACATCTCGCACGTCGAGTACCAGACCGAGAAGCGTCACTACGCCCACGTGGACGCCCCCGGTCACGCGGACTACATCAAGAACATGATCACCGGTGCGGCGCAGATGGACGGCGCGATCCTCGTGGTCGCGGCGACCGACGGCCCGATGCCGCAGACCCGTGAGCACGTGCTGCTCGCGAAGCAGGTCGGCGTGCCCTACATCGTGGTCGCGCTGAACAAGGCCGACATGGTCGACGACGAGGAGATCCTGGAGCTCGTCGAGCTCGAGGTCCGCGAGCTGCTGTCCTCCCAGGACTTCCCGGGTGACGACGCTCCGGTCATCAAGGTCTCCGGCCTGAAGGCCCTCGAGGGCGACGCCAAGTGGGGCGAGAGCGTTCTCGAGCTGATGGAAGCCGTCGACGAGAACGTGCCGGACCCGGTGCGCGAGCTCGACAAGCCGTTCCTGATGCCGATCGAAGACGTCTTCACGATCACCGGCCGTGGCACGGTCGTGACCGGCCGTATCGAGCGTGGCCGCGTCAACGTGAACGAAGAGGTCGAGATCGTCGGCATCAAGGAGAAGTCGACCAAGACCACCGTCACCGGTGTCGAGATGTTCCGCAAGCTGCTCGACCAGGGTGAGGCCGGCGACAACGTCGGTCTGCTGGTCCGCGGTATCAAGCGCGAGGACGTCGAGCGCGGCCAGGTCGTCGTGAAGCCGGGCACCACCACCCCGCACACGGAGTTCGAGGGCTCGGTCTACATCCTGTCGAAGGACGAGGGTGGCCGTCACACCCCGTTCTTCAACAACTACCGCCCGCAGTTCTACTTCCGTACCACGGACGTGACCGGCGTCGTCACCCTCAAGGAAGGTGTCGAGATGGTCATGCCGGGCGACAACACGGACATCAGCGTTGTGCTGATCCAGCCGGTCGCCATGGACGAGGGTCTGCGTTTCGCCATCCGTGAGGGTGGACGGACCGTGGGCGCCGGCCAGGTCACCAAGATCATCAAGTGATTTAACGCCGACCCGGGGGTCTGATACACCCCCGGGTTCAAGGCGTCAAATCACGTGTGCGACACTATTCAGGTTGCTCGTCCTGGGGCGGCCGAACTCGTACTTCTTCGGAAAACGGGTTCCGGCCGCCCTGGTATGAGCGGCCACGGTCCGCGGAGCACTTCCTTCGGGTGAGGCTAGCGGGCAAGGGCGTTTGAGACGGCGATCAAGCATTTCCGCCGGCTCGATGCCTCCTCACGTTGAGGAAGACCAGGCAAGACGAAGATCCCGCGGGATCCGTCTGTGCGTCGGGCTCGACACGCCCGACCGCGTGGACCGGGGACAGGGCCGTTGAACTGGGAAAACCTCAGTCAGACTGAGGTTTGAAAAGACAAAAGCGGCACGAGACGACAAGGAACGAGCAGCCACCATGGCGGGACAGAAGATCCGCATCCGGCTCAAGGCCTACGACCACGAGGCGATCGACACCTCGGCGCGCAAGATCGTCGAGACGGTCACGCGCACCGGCGCCCGTGTTGTCGGGCCGGTGCCGCTGCCCACCGAGAAGAACGTTTACTGCGTCATCCGCTCGCCGCACAAGTACAAGGACTCGCGCGAGCACTTCGAGATGCGCACGCACAAGCGTCTGATCGACATCCTCGACCCGACGCCGAAGACGGTCGACGCGCTCATGCGCATCGACCTGCCGGCGAGCGTCGACGTCAACATCCAGTAGCAGCGGCTGGCGAGCGGCGGAGAGTAAGAGACTCATGTCTGACAGGCAAGTGAAGGGCATCCTGGGCACCAAGCTCGGCATGACCCAGGTCTTCGACGAGAACAACCGGGTCGTCCCGGTGACCGTCGTCCAGGCCGGGCCGAACGTGGTCACCCAGGTTCGGACCCAGGAGAACGACGGCTACAGGGCCGTGCAGCTGGCTTTCGGCGCGGTCGACCCGCGCCGGGTGAACAAGCCGCGCACCGGCCACTTCGACAAGGCGAGCGTGACCCCGCGTCGTTACCTTGCGGAGCTGCGTACCACCGACGCCGAGACCTACGAGGTCGGCCAGGAGATCACCGCCGAGGTGTTCGAGGCCGGTATCGAGGTCGACGTGACCGGTACCAGCAAGGGCAAGGGCTACGCCGGTGTCATGAAGCGTCACGGCTTCAAGGGCCAGGGCGCGAGCCACGGTGCCCAGGCCGTGCACCGCAAGCCCGGCTCGATCGGTGGCTGCGCCACCCCGGGCCGTGTCTTCAAGGGCCTGCGCATGGCGGGCCGGATGGGCAACGACCGGGTCACCACGCAGAACCTGACCGTGCACGCGGTGCGTGCCGAGGACGGCCTGCTGCTGATCAAGGGCGCCGTGCCCGGTCCCAAGGGCGGCCTGCTGTTCGTTCGCAGCGCCGCGAAGGGTGGTAACTGAACATGACCAGCGTCGAGCTGAAGACCCCGGCCGGTAAAGCCGACGGCACGGTCGAGCTCCCCTCGGAGATCTTCGACGTGCAGGCCAACGTGCCCCTCATGCACCAGGTCGTGGTGGCCCAGCTGGCCGCCGCCCGCCAGGGCACGCATGACACCAAGACCCGCGGTGAAGTCCGCGGTGGTGGCAAGAAGCCGTACCGCCAGAAGGGCACCGGCCGCGCCCGCCAGGGTTCGACCCGTGCGCCGCAGTTCGTCGGCGGTGGTGTCGTCCACGGCCCCACGCCGCGCGACTACACCCAGCGGACCCCGAAGAAGATGAAGGCCGCCGCTCTGCGTGGCGCCCTCTCCGACCGGGCCCGTGCCGGACAGTTGCACGTCATCACCGAACTGGTGACCGGCGAGAAGCCGTCCACCAAGTCCGCCAAGGCCGCCATCGCCGCGGTGACCCAGGCCAAGCGCGTTCTCGTGGTGCTGCACCGCGACGACGAGCTGGGCTGGAACTCCGTGCGCAACCTGGCCGAGGTCCACATCATCACGCCCGACCAGCTCAACACCTACGACGTGTTGGTCAACGACGACGTGGTGTTCACCAAGGCCGCTTACGACGTGTTCGTCGCCGGCCCCGTCCGGGGCAAGGGCGCGAAGGCTTCGGCTCGGTCGAGCGAGGTTGAAGGGAGTGACGAGCAGTGAGTGCGATCGCCATCCCCGATCCCCGCGACATCTTGCTCGCGCCGGTGATCTCCGAGAAGTCCTACGGGCTGCTCGAGGACCACAAGTACACGTTCATCGTCCGCCCGGACGCCAACAAGACCCAGATCAAGATCGCGGTCGAGAAGGTGTTCGGCGTCAAGGTGGTCAGCGTCAACACGGCCAACCGCCAGGGCAAGCGTAAGCGGACTCGCGCCGGCTTCGGCAAGCGCAAGGACACCAAGCGCGCCATCGTGACTCTTTCGGCTGAGAGCAAGCCGATCGAGATCTTCGGCGGACCCACCGCGTAAAGGACTGAGCTGACACATGGGCATCCGCAAGTACAAGCCGACGACCCCGGGTCGTCGCGGTTCCAGCGTCTCCGACTTCGCCGAGATCACTCGGTCCACCCCGGAGAAGTCGCTGCTGCGTCCGCTGAGCAAGTCCGGCGGCCGTAACTCCAGCGGCAAGATCACCACCCGGCACAAGGGTGGTGGCCACAAGCGTGCGTACCGGCTGATCGACTTCCGCCGGAACGACAAGGACGGCGTTCCCGCCAAGGTCGCGCACATCGAGTACGACCCCAACCGGTCCGCTCGTATCGCGCTGCTGCACTACGCCGACGGCGAGAAGCGCTACATCATCGCCCCGGAGAAGCTCAAGCAGGGTGACACGGTCGAGAACGGCCCCCGTGCCGACATCAAGCCGGGTAACAACCTGCCGCTGCGCAACATCCCGGTCGGCACCGTGATCCACGCGATCGAGCTCCGCCCCGGTGGCGGCGCGAAGATGGCGCGGTCCGCCGGTGCCAAGGTGCAGCTGGTGGCGAAGGACGGGCCGTACGCCCAGCTTCGTCTCCCGTCGGGCGAGATCCGCAACGTCGACGTGCGCAACCGCGCCACCATCGGCGAGGTCGGCAACTCCGAGCACTCCAACATCAACTGGGGCAAGGCGGGCCGTAACCGCTGGCGCGGCAAGCGCCCCACCGTCCGTGGTGTCGTCATGAACCCGGTCGACCACCCGCACGGTGGTGGTGAGGGTAAGACCTCCGGTGGCCGCCACCCGGTGAACCCGAACGGAAAGCCCGAAGGCCGCACCCGCCGCCGCAAGGCCTCCGACGCCATGATCGTCCGCCGCCGGCGTACCGGCAAGAAGCGCTGAGCAGGGAGGTAGAAGAACATGCCACGTAGCCTCAAAAAGGGCCCCTTCGTGGACGACCACCTGCTCAAGAAGGTGGACGCTCTCAACGAGTCGGGCAAGAAGACCGTGATCAAGACGTGGTCGCGTCGCTCCACGATCATCCCGGATTTCCTGGGTCACACGATCGCTGTGCACGACGGCCGCAAGCACGTCCCGGTGTTCGTCACCGAGGCGATGGTGGGTCACAAGTTGGGCGAATTCGCGCCGACTCGGACCTTCAAGGGCCACATCAAGGACGACCGCAAGTCGCGCCGCCGCTGAGCGGGCACGAGAGAACAAGGAAGCTAGCGATGAACGCCCAGAACGACGTGGCCGAGGCTCTGCCGACGGCTTACGCGCGGGCTCGCTTCGTCCGGGACTCGCCTACCAAGGTGCGCCGGGTGATCGAGCTGATCAAGGGACGTAGCGCCGCCGACGCCTTGGCCGTGCTCCAGTTCGCCCCGCAGGCGGCAAGCGAGCCGGTCGCGAAGGTGCTCGCCAGCGCCGTGGCCAACGCCGAAAACAACCTCGATCTCGACCCGGACACCCTCTGGGTCAAGAACGCCTACGCCGACGAGGGCCCGACCCTCAAGCGCATCCGTCCGCGGGCCCAGGGCCGCGCGTACCGGATCCGCAAGCGGACCAGCCACATCACCGTCGAGGTGGAGTCGCGTCCGAAGGCCGAGGCCAAGAAGGCACAGGGCAAGAAGAAGGCAGGTGGCCGGTAGTGGGCCAGAAGATCAACCCGCACGGCTTCCGCCTGGGTATCACCACGGACTGGAAGTCGCGTTGGTACGCCGACAAGCAGTACGCGGAGTACGTGGCCGAGGACGTCAAGATCCGGAAGCTGCTGTCCACGGGCATGGAGCGCGCCGGGATCTCCAAGGTCGAGATCGAGCGCACCCGTGACCGGGTCCGCGTCGACATCCACACCGCCCGGCCGGGCATCGTCATCGGCCGTCGCGGCGCGGAGGCCGACCGCATCCGCGGCGCGCTGGAGAAGCTGACCGCCAAGCAGGTCCAGCTGAACATCCTCGAGGTCAAGAACCCCGAGGCCGACGCCCAGCTCGTCGCTCAGGGTGTCGCGGAGCAGCTGAGCAACCGTGTGGCGTTCCGCCGCGCGATGCGCAAGGCGATCCAGACCTCCATGCGTTCGCCGCAGGTCAAGGGCATCCGCGTGCAGTGCGGCGGTCGTCTCGGCGGTGCCGAGATGTCCCGCTCCGAGCACTACCGCGATGGCCGCGTCCCGCTGCACACGCTGCGTGCCGACATCGACTACGGCTTCTTCGAGGCCAAGACGACGTTCGGTCGCATCGGCGTGAAGGTGTGGATCTACAAGGGCGAGCTCGTGGGTGGCCTCAAGGCCAAGGAGGCGCGTGACGCCGCCGCGGCCGCCGAGCGTGCCCCGCGCCGTGACCGTGGTGACCGTCCGTCCCGACCGCGCCGTTCCGGCTCGTCGGGCACGACGCCGACCTCGACCGAAGCCGGTCGGGCTGCCGCCGCCGCCAAGAGCGACGACGCCGCCCCCGCGGCCACCGAGGCCCCGGCTGCTGAGACTGCAGAAAAGACGGAGGGCTGACACGTGCTCATCCCGCGCAGGGTCAAGCACCGGAAGCAGCACTCCCCGAAGCGCCACGGTGCCGCCAAGGGCGGTACGAAGGTGAACTTCGGCGAGTACGGCATCCAGGCGCTTGAGCACAGCTACGTGACCAACCGGCAGATCGAGTCCGCTCGTATCGCCATGACGCGTCACATCAAGCGTGGCGGCAAGGTGTGGACGACCATCTACCCGGACCGCCCGCTGACCAAGAAGCCGGCGGAAACCCGCATGGGTTCCGGTAAGGGTTCGCCCGAGTGGTGGATCGCCAACGTGAAGCCGGGCCGCGTGATGTTCGAGATCTCGTTCCCGAACGAGGAGACCGCCCGCGAGGCGCTCCGTCGCGCGATCCACAAGCTGCCCATGAAGTGCCGCATCGTGACCCGTGAAGGTGGTGAGTTCTGATGGCGAAGGCAGGTGCCGCCCAGGCATCGGAGCTGCGTGAGCTCACCGCGGAAGAGCTCGTTCTGCGTCTGAAGGAATACAAGGAGGAGCTCTTCAACCTCCGCTTCCAGATGGCGACCGGACAGCTCGACAACAACCGCCGTCTGCGCACCGTCCGTACGGACATCGCGCGGATCTACACGGTCATGCGCGAGCGTGAACTCGGCCTGTCCGTTTCCCCTGACGCCGAGAGTGAAGGTGCCGCATGAGCGAGCAGCCCAACGCTGAGGCGGCCCCCCGCAACGACCGCAAGGTCCGTGAGGGTTACGTCGTCTCGGACAAGATGAACAAGACGATCGTGGTCGAGCTCGAAGACCGCAAGAAGCACCGTCGTTACGCCAAGGTTCTCCGCAGCACCAGCAAGGTCAAGGTGCACGACGAGAACAACGAGGCGGGCGTGGGCGACCGGGTCACCCTGATGGAGACCCGCCCGCTGTCGGCGACCAAGCGCTGGCGTCTGGTGCAGATCGTGGAGAAGGCCAAGTAAGTAGGGCTCTCTGAGTCCCTTAGTTCCGCAAGGCTCGCGGCTGAAACATCGAAAGATGAACGCGAGAACCAGCGCGACATACAGGAGTAGACGTGATCCAGCAGGAGTCGCGGCTTCGGGTTGCCGACAACACGGGCGCGAAGGAAATCCTTTGCATCCGCGTTCTCGGTGGCTCGGGGCGGCGCTACGCGGGCATCGGCGACATCATCGTCGCCACCGTGAAGGACGCCATGCCGGCCGCCGGCGTGAAGAAGGGTGACGTCGTCAAGGCGGTCATCGTTCGCACGCGCAAGGAGCGCCGTCGTCCGGACGGTTCTTACATCCGCTTCGACGAGAACGCTGCTGTGCTCATCAAGAACGACAATGAGCCCCGCGGCACCCGCATCTTCGGGCCGGTCGGCCGCGAGCTGCGCGACCGAAAGTTCATGAAGATCATTTCGCTCGCGCCGGAGGTGTTGTAGAGCATGAAGGTGAAGAAGGGCGACACGGTCGTCGTCATCGCCGGCAAGGACAAGGGTGCCAAGGGCAAGGTCATCCAGGCCTACCCCGAGCGCGAGCGCGTGCTGGTCGAGGGCGTGAACCGGATCAAGAAGCACACGCGGATCTCCCAGACCCAGCGCGGCGCGCAGTCCGGCGGCATCGTCACGCAGGAAGCGCCCATCCACGTCTCGAACGTGATGGTCGTCGACTCCGACGGCAAGCCGACCCGGGTGGGCTACCGCATCGGCGAGGACGGCAAGAAGGTCCGGGTCTCGCGCCGGAACGGTAAGGACATCTGATCATGACCACCGCAGAGAAGATCGCCCCGCGCCTCAAGGTGCGGTACCGCGAGGAGATCAAGGGGCAGCTCCAGCAGGAGTTCTCCTTCGAGAACGTCCACCAGATCCCGGGCGTCGTCAAGGTCGTCGTGAACATGGGTGTCGGTGACGCCGCCCGTGACAGCAAGCTGATCGAAGGCGCCATCCGCGACCTGGCCGCGATCACCGGGCAGAAGCCCGAGGTTCGCAAGGCTCGTAAGTCCATCGCGCAGTTCAAGCTGCGTGAGGGCCAGCCGATCGGTGCGCGCGTCACGCTGCGCGGCGACCGGATGTGGGAGTTCCTCGACCGGCTGCTGACCATCGCGCTGCCGCGTATCCGTGACTTCCGCGGGCTTTCGCCGAAGCAGTTCGACGGCAACGGCAACTACACGTTCGGTCTCAACGAGCAGTCCATGTTCCACGAGATCGACCCGGACGCCATCGACCGCCCGCGCGGTATGGACGTCACTGTCGTCACCACCGCCAACACCGACGACGAGGGCCGCGCGCTGCTTCGCAAGCTCGGCTTCCCGTTCAAGGAGAACTGAGTCGATGGCCAAGAAAGCACTGGTCCACAAGGCCGCGAAGACGCCGAAGTTCAAGGTTCGCGGTTACACGCGTTGCCAGCGGTGCGGTCGCCCGCACTCGGTGTTCCGCAAGTTCGGGCTCTGCCGGATCTGCCTTCGCGAGATGGCACACGCGGGCGAGCTGCCCGGCGTCCGCAAGTCCAGCTGGTAAGAGTCTTTTTTTAACTCCCACTTCGCCACAGGCCCTGCACGTACCGCAGGGAACCAGGGCGAGAAAGGTTGACAGGTCACCATGACGATGACCGACCCCATCGCAGACTTCTTGACCCGTCTGCGTAACGCGAACTCGGCGTACCACGACGAGGTCGTGCTTCCCCACTCGAAGATCAAGGCGAACATCGCCGAGATCCTCAAGCGCGAGGGTTACATCTCGGGCTACCGCGATGAGCCGGGCGAGAAGCACAAGAACCTCGTCGTGGAGCTGAAGTACGGCCCCAACCGTGAGCGCAGCATCGCCGGCCTCCGCCGCGTGTCCAAGCCCGGCCTGCGGGTCTACGCAAAATCGACCGAACTGCCGTCGGTTCTCGGTGGCCTCGGCGTCGCGATCATCTCGACGTCGTCCGGCCTCCAGACCGACCGTCAGGCCAAGCGAAACAGCGTGGGCGGCGAAGTCCTCGCCTACGTCTGGTAAGGAAGGGGGCAAAGACATGTCACGCATTGGAAAGCTGCCGGTCGCCGTCCCCTCCGGGGTCGAGGTGACCATCGAAGGTCAGCAGATCAAGGTCAAGGGGCCCAAGGGCACCCTTGAGCACACCATCGCCGAGCCGATCACCGTCGAGAAGGCCGAGAACGGCACGCTCGAGGTGAAGCGTCCCGACGAGGAGCGCACCAGCCGTGCCCTGCACGGTCTCACCCGGACGCTGGTCAACAACCTCGTCGTCGGTGTGACCGAGGGCTACGAGAAGAAGCTCGAGATCCACGGTGTCGGTTACCGCGTGCAGGCCAAGGGCTCGGACCTCGAGTTCGCCCTCGGCTACAGCCACCCGGTGAAGATCGAGGCCCCGGAAGGCATCACCTTCAAGGTCGAGACCCCCACCCGGTTCTCGGTCTCGGGCATCGACAAGCAGAAGGTCGGCCAGATCGCCGCGGTCATCCGCAAGCTGCGCCGCCCGGACCCGTACAAGGGCAAGGGCCTGCGCTACGAGGGTGAGAAGATCCGCCGCAAGGTCGGAAAGACGGGTAAGTGATCATGAGCGACACGACTACGAAGCGCAAGCCGGTCGGCAAGGACATCTCGACCCGCCGCCGCGTCGCGAAGGCCCGTCGGCACTTCCGCCTTCGCAAGAAGATCAACGGCACGGACCAGCGTCCGCGCCTGGTCGTCAAGCGTTCGTCGCGGCACATCGCCGTGCAGCTGATCGACGACCTCGCCGGCAAGACCCTGGCGTCGGCGTCCACCCTCGAGGCGGACGTCCGCGCGCTGGAAGGCGACAAGAAGGCCAAGGCCGCCAAGGTCGGGGAACTCGTCGCCGCCCGCGCCAAGAACGCCGGTGTCTCGACCGTGGTGTTCGACCGTGGTGGCAACGCCTACCACGGCCGCATCGCGGCGCTCGCCGACGCCGCGCGTGAGGCGGGGTTGGAGTTCTGATGCAGCAGATGCTCGTGAATGGAAGGAAAGCCTGATGCCGGGACGTACACGGCAATTCGGCGGTGGCCAGGGTGGACCCGGCGGGCAGGGCGGCAACGACCGCAATGACCGTCGCGACCGCCGTGACCGGCGCGACAGCGGCCGTGGCGGGGCCGGCCAGGAAAAGACCCCGCACCTCGAGAAGGTCGTGACGATCAACCGCGTCGCCAAGGTCGTCAAGGGTGGTCGTCGCTTCAGCTTCACCGCCCTGGTGGTCGTCGGTGACGGCGACGGTCAGGTCGGCGTCGGCTACGGCAAGGCCAAGGAAGTTCCCGCGGCCATCGCCAAGGGCGTCGAGGAAGCGAAGAAGAACTTCTTCCGCGTTCCCCGCGTCGCCGGCACCATCCCCCACCCGATCCAGGGTGAGGAAGCCGCCGGTGTCGTGCTGCTCCGTCCGGCTTCGGCCGGTACCGGTGTCATCGCCGGTGGCCCGGTGCGCGCGGTGCTGGAGTGCGCGGGTGTCCACGACGTGCTGTCGAAGTCGCTCGGCTCCGACAACGCGATCAACATCGTGCACGCGACCGTGGCGGCCCTGAAGGGGCTGCAGCGTCCCGAAGAGGTCGCGGCCCGCCGCGGTCTCCCGCTCGAGGACGTCGCGCCGGCTCGGATGCTGCGCCAGCGCGCGGGCCAGGGGGTCTGACATGACTCAGCTCAAGGTGACCCAGGTCAAGAGCAAGATCGGCACGAAGCACGCTCACCGCGAGTCGCTGCGCACCCTCGGGCTGCGCAAGATCCGCCAGAGCGTCGTGCGTGATGACACTCCCGAGGTGCGCGGCCTTATCCACACCGTCCGCCACCTGGTGGAGGTCGAGGAGGTCAAGGCATGACTGCCATCAAGATCCACCACCTTCGTCCGGCTCCGGGCGCGAAGCGCGACAAGATCCGCGTCGGCCGTGGTGAGGGCTCGAAGGGCAAGACCGCCGGTCGCGGTACCAAGGGCACCAAGGCCCGGAAGAACGTGCCCGCCGGTTTCGAGGGTGGGCAGATGCCCATCCACATGCGGCTGCCGAAGCTGCGCGGCTTCAAGAACCGGTTCCGCACCGAGTACCAGCCGGTGAACGTGGGCGACATCGCCCGCGTCTTCCCGGAGGGTGGCAAGGTCGGCGCCGAGGAGCTCGTCGCGAACGGTCTGGTCCGCAAGGGCAAGCTCGTGAAGGTGCTCGGCAACGGCGACGTGAACGGCGTCAAGCTGGACGTCACCGCCGACGCTTTCTCCGGCTCCGCCAAGGAGAAGCTCTCCGCCGCCGGTGGCTCCGCCACCACGCTCTGAGCTTTCTTCGCTCGCTTCACCGAAAGGCCCGCCCGGCTCCGCCCGGCGGGCCTTTCGCTTGCGCTCGGCCGACCTGCGTTTCGCGGGCTAATCGCGATCTGGCCCGTTCCGCCCCGCCCTCCCACCGACCTGCGTTTAGCCCCCTGATCGCGATCCGGGCGGCGGGCACCTGGGCGACCGCCAGATCGCGATTAGGGGGCTAAACGCAGGTCGGCCACTGCGGCCGCGAGCGTGGCGGAGGGGTGCCTGAGCTGGAAGGATCGTGAGGTGGCCGTACCTCCCGGGCAGGACCCGCAGCTCTTCCAGCAGCCGGACGCCCCGCCGATCGTCGTGTCGGTTTCCGGCTCCATGGATCCCTTAGTGGAGCCGGCGCGATCTGGCAGGCTCGAGCCCCGCAGACTGGTCGCGGCGGGCTTGGCCGCTCTGGCTCTGGTCCTGACCCTCGTAGGCTGCCTCTTCCCGCTCTTCAAGACCGAGCATCGGTTCGCCTTCGACGCCAGCGAACAGCTCCTGATCGTGTTCGTGCAGAGCGCGTGGGACACGACGGCGACACAGACCAACGAACCTGCTTTCACCACGTCGACGTCCCCTCTCGGTATCCCGCTCCTGGTCGCCGCAGTGCTCCTTCTGGCGGCCACGATCGTCAGTACGCGGGCAGCCGGGCGTCTACGCCCGGGTGCAATGGACAGGTGGGTCACCACCATCGCGGCAGTGTTCCTCGCCGGCGTCGTCAGCAGCATCGCCACGCTGAGCGGCGGGCGCCAGCTGGGAGAAGACGTCAAGGTGACCCTGACACTCGAAGCGGGTATGTGGGCCCTCTTCGCCGCGGTCGTCGCCGCAGTGAGTGCGGCGGTCATGAGCCACCGCGTCCAGGACGAAGACGTCCCGATGAGTGGCGACTCGGCTCTCACGGAAATGCCCACACCGAAGGACGGCATCTCCATGACGGTGCTCCCACCGGAGCCTCCGGACTATTCAGCCTTCGCGCCGCCGCCGGACCCCGGCGCGAAAGAGCGCGATTAGCCCGCTAAACGCGCTCGCGGTCGCCGATACGGTAGGGGAGGAGGTGGCCGATGACTTGGGCGGTGGTCTTTTTCGGAGCGGGCGGTCCTCGTGGCTTTTACGCCAGGGGCGAACAATCTGCTCGGCATGCACCACGGCATGACACAGGGGGCCTGGAAAGGGCTCGCCGGACTGTTAGGCCGATTGGCCGCATTCACGGTGCTGATCACGGCCGTCGCCGCCGGACTTGGACGGCTCCTCGCGGCTTCGGAGCTTGCACTCACAGTGATCAAATGGGCTGGCGTCGCCTATCTGGTCTGGATCGGCGGGCGCCTGCTGTGGTCGACGTTCCGTGCCGGCGGCACCGCGCTGGTCCAGGCGCCGCGAGGCACTGAATCCGTACCCGCGCTCCGGATCGCGAGGAAGGAATTCGTCGTCGCGATCACGAATCCGAAGGCGATCCTCATCTTCACGGCGTTCGTACCTCAGTTCATCGACGCAGCTCACGGCTCCTTTCCTGCCCAGATCGCGATTCTCGGCGGCGTCTACCTGCTCGCCGAGTTCGTGGCGGGCGCGACCTACGTCTGTGCGGGCGCGCTCGTGAAGTCGCTCCGGTTGTCCCGCCGGGCGACTCGGAACGTCGACCGCGGCACCGGCGTCGTGCTCCTCGGCATGGCGGGCGCGCTCGCCACTTCGGGCTCCTGATCACGGTGCGTTCAGCGGGCTAAGTGCGATCCGGCGGCCGGAAAAGTGAGGGACGGCAGGGCGATCTGTCAAGGTTCCGGAGCGAGAAGCGGCAGTCGATCAACCCCGCGGACCAACCTTCGTCCGGAAAACCCACACGCACTGCGGACACGCCCCGTGAAGCTGTTAGAGTCGGCGACGCGCTTCGGGACGAGTGTGCCCCGAAGCGTTCCTGGCTTGTGCCAGAAAGCTGTGTGTTCCCGCCGGCCCCAGGCCGGCCAAGCCGATCGTCGGTAAGACAGCCGACGACGCCGAGGAGGTTCCCCGCGTGCTCAGCGCCTTCCGCTCGGCTCTAGCGACGCCGGATCTACGTAAGAAGATCCTGTTCACGCTAGCCATCGTCGCGGTCTACCGAATCGGTGCCACCATCCCGGCCCCGGGCATCTCGTATTCCGCCGTGCAGCAATGCACGGAGACCGGGTCGCAGGAGGGCGTCTATCAGCTGCTGAACCTGTTCAGTGGCGGTGCGCTGCTGCAGCTGTCGCTGTTCTCGACCGGCATCATGCCGTACATCACGGCGAGCATCATCGTCCAGCTCCTCACCGTGGTCATCCCGCGGTTCGAGGAACTGAAGAAAGAAGGCCAAGCCGGCCAGGGCAAGCTGACCCAGTACACCCGGTACCTGACGATCGCCCTCGCGATCCTGCAGGCGACCGGTGTGGTGGCACTCGCCGACCGCAAGCAGCTCTTCCCGCAGTGCGACACCGCGATCATCCCGGACAACAGCGTCTACACGCTGGCCATCATCGTCATCACGATGACCGCCGGTACCGCCGTCATGATGTGGCTGGGTGAGCTGATCACCGAGCGCGGCGTCGGCAACGGCATGTCCGTCCTCATCTTCCTGAACATCGCGGCCCGCATTCCGATCGAGGGTGGCAACATCCTCAGCAGCGCCGGCCCGGTGGTCTTCACCCTGATCTGTGTGTTCGGCCTGGTGATCATCGCCAGCGTCATCTTCGTCGAGCAGGGCCAGCGCCGGATCCCGGTGCAGTACGCCAAGCGCATGATCGGCCGCCGCATGTACGGCGGGACCTCGACCTACCTGCCGATCAAGGTGAACCAGGCCGGTGTCATCCCGGTCATCTTCGCCTCGTCGCTGCTCTACCTGCCGGACCTGATCAGCCGCCTCGTCGGCGACGCCAACAGCAACGCGGGCTGGCAGGTCTTCATCCAGAACTACATCGTCAACCAGTCCAGCTGGGCGCACGTCCTGCTGTACTTCGCGTTGATCATCTTCTTCACGTACTTCTACATCACGATCACGTTCAACGTGGACGAGCGTGCGGAAGAAATGAAGAAGTTCGGTGGCTTCATCCCGGGTATCCGCCCGGGCCGACCCACCGCGGAGTACCTCAGCTACGTCCTCGGCCGGATCACCCTGCCGGGCTCGCTGTACCTGGGCATCATCGCGATCCTTCCGAACTTCTTCCTGTCCGTCACCGGCAGCGGGAACAACCAGAACTTCCCGTTCGGCGGCACGGCTGTGCTGATCATGGTCGGTGTCGGTCTCGACACCGTGAAGCAGATCGAAAGCCAGCTGATGCAACGTAACTACGAAGGGTTCTTGAAGTGACGCGCCTGGTTCTCGTTGGCCCTCCTGGCGCGGGCAAAGGTACTCAGGCGGTAGCACTGTCGGAGAAGCTCCGGATCCCGCACATCTCGACCGGCGATCTGTTCCGCGCCCACGTGGGCGAGCAGACGCCGCTGGGCCAGGAAGCCAAGCGCTACCTGGATTCCGGCGAACTCGTGCCCGACTCGGTCACGAACGAGATGGTGCGCGAGCGCCTCGCCGAACCCGACGCCAAGGTCGGTTTCCTGCTCGACGGGTTCCCCCGGAACACGAAGCAGGCCGACGTCCTCGGTGAGATCCTCGGCGAGGTCGACGCCAAGCTCAACGCGGTCATCCAGCTCCAGGTCTCGGAAGACGTCGTCGTCGATCGGCTGCTGTCCCGCGGCCGTTCGGACGACACCGAAGAGGTCATCCGCCGCCGTCAGCAGATCTACGTGTCCGAGACCGCTCCGTTGCTCGAGTACTACTCGGACATCCTGGTCAGGGTCGACGGCGTCGGCTCGGTCGACGAGATCTCCGCCCGCGTGCTGGAAGCGCTGCGCGACCGCACGTGAATCTCGGAGGACTGCGTGTACTGCAACGGCTTCGTCGTGGGCGCATGATCGAAATCAAGACCCCTGGCGAGCTTCAGGCGATGCGGGCCGCCGGCCTGGTCGTCTGGCGCACCCTCACCGCAGTGCGTGAGCTCGCCAAGCCGGGGGTGACCACGGCCGATCTCGACGAACTCGCCGAGCAGACGATCCGTGACGCGGGCGCGGTACCCTCGTTCAAGGGGTACCACGGCTTCCCGGCGTCGATCTGCGCTTCGGTGAACGAGCAGATCGTGCACGGCATCCCGTCGAAGACCCAGGTCTTGAACGACGGTGACATCATCTCGGTGGACTGCGGCGCCATCCTCGACGGCTGGCATGGCGACTCCGCGGTCACCCTCGCGATCGGCGAGGTGTCGAAGGCGGATCTCGCGCTCTCGGCCGCCACCGAGGCGGCGATGTGGGCAGGGATCGCCGCGGTGTCGTCCGGTGGAAGGCTCACGGACATCTCGCACGCGGTGCAGACCGCGGCCGAGAAGGCCGGCCGGGAAGACGGCGTCGAGTACGGGATGATCGTCGAGTACGGCGGCCACGGCATCGGGCGCCAGATGCATATGGACCCGTTCCTGCCGAACCTGGGCAAACCGGGCAAGGGGCCGCGGCTCAAGGCCGGCATGGCGCTCGCGATCGAACCCATGCTGACCGGTGGTGGCGGGGAGACCGTCGAGCTCGAGGACGGCTGGACCGTCGTGACCGCAGACGGCTCGCGGGCCTCGCACTGGGAGCACACCGTCGCGATCACCGACGACGGCCCGTGGGTGCTGACCGCCCCCGAAGACGCCTGACCTCCCCCTTCACTCTCCAGATCGCGTTTAGCCCGCTAAACGCAAGTGCGCCCCCGGATCGCAGTTAGGCCGCTAAACGCAAGTGCGTCCGCTGGCCGGCGGAGCGCCCGGGCCTTCCGCCGAGGCGTCCGCGCGCTGGCACCATCGGGTGCACCTCGCCCGCCGAATGCCGCAGGTCACGGACCCGCCGGATCGCGTTTAGCCCGCTAAACGCAGGTCGGCGAGGGCGTACGATGGGGAAGGCCGCATCAGGCGGGCTCAAGGGGTCACCTAACACAGTCACCCCCGTTTGGGGCTCGCGACACGGGTTGCGTACACTGTCAAGTCGGTGTACTCATCGCGCCCGGATCCTGCGCGCTCGTGAATTCTCGCGAACGGACATTGGACCCGGGCAGGAGTGTGCCGATGCACCACCCAGCCAAGCACTCAAGCTTTGACTGATCACACAGTGTAGCGACAGGAAATGCGGAGGACATGGGCAAGAAAGACGGGGCCATCGAGGTCGAAGGCCGCGTAGTCGAGCCGCTCCCCAACGCGATGTTCCGCGTCGAGTTGGAGAACGGCCACAAGGTCCTTGCACACATCAGCGGCAAGATGCGGCAGCACTACATCCGCATCCTGCCCGAGGACAGGGTTGTCGTGGAGCTCTCGCCCTACGACTTGTCACGTGGTCGCATCGTCTACCGCTACAAGTGATCACGACGAGTTAGCACAAGCAGGAGAGCAGGAGACGTGAAGGTCCAGCCGAGCGTCAAGAAGATCTGCGACAAGTGCAAGGTGATCCGCCGTCACGGCCGGATCATGGTGATCTGCGAAAACCTGCGGCACAAGCAGCGGCAGGGCTGATCACTCGCACTCGTACAGAGTGGATTGACGGCTACACAATCTCCCCGCACCTGCCGGGCCGTGCGAACGGCCCGGTTCACCCCCGGACTTCAGGCCGGGGCCGGGACACCCGAAGCGCAAGCCGAGGGCACGACAGGCGAGTCGGTCCCGGGACCGGACGGGGAGCAGACCTGAAGATGAATTCTATGAAGGAGCATCAACGCCAATGGCACGACTCGCTGGCGTAGACCTCCCCCGCGAAAAGCGGTTGGAGATCGCGCTGACCTACATCTACGGCATCGGCCGTACCCGCTCGAAGCAGCTCATCGCGGCTGCCGAGCTCAACGCGGACACTCGCGTCAAGGATCTGAGCGATGACGACCTCGCCAAGCTGCGGGTCTACATCGAGGAGAACTTCAAGGTCGAGGGTGACCTTCGCCGCGAGGTGAACGCCGACATCCGTCGGAAGATCGAGATCGGGTGCTACGAGGGCCTTCGCTGGCGCCGCGGACTTCCCGTCCGTGGTCAGCGCACCAAGACGAACGCCCGCACCCGTAAGGGTCCGAAGAAGACGGTCGCCGGCAAGAAGAAGGCTGGCAAGAAGTGAGCGTCCAGGGCAAGAAGGTCGTGCAGATGGGCGGCGTCCGCCGTCGTGGCTCGGCTTGTGTCTCGCCCAAGGCGCTCTACGCCCGCCCGATGGCGCTCCGCAACCTGTACACCGACGCCGGTTCGATCATCCGGCGCGGACAGGCCGAAGCGGTCGCCGCTCACCAAGAGAACGCGCGCTAACAGGAGAACCCTCAAAACATGCCACCGAAGTCTCGTACTGCGGCGGGGGCCAAGAAGGTCCGCCGTAAGGAAAAGAAGAATGTCGCGCACGGTCACGCGCACATCAAGAGCACCTTCAACAACACCATCGTCTCGATCACGGACCCGACCGGTGCCGTGATCGCGTGGGCGTCGAGTGGTCACGTGGGCTTCAAGGGCTCGCGTAAGTCCACCCCGTTCGCCGCGCAGATGGCCGCCGAGAACGCCGCCCGCAAGGCTGCCGAGCACGGCATGAAGAAGGTCGACGTTTTCGTGAAGGGCCCGGGTTCGGGCCGCGAGACGGCGATCCGCTCGCTGCAGGCGGCCGGCCTCGAGGTCGGCACCATCCAGGACGTGACCCCGCAGCCTCACAACGGCTGCCGCCCGCCCAAGCGGCGCCGGGTCTGAGGAACGGGGAGGAGTAAGAAGAAATGGCTCGTTACACCGGCCCCGCGACGCGTATTTCGCGTCGCCTCAAGGTTGACCTCATCGGCGGCGACCAGGCTTTCGAGCGTCGCCCCTACCCGCCGGGCCAGCACGGCCGCGGGCGCATCAAGGAGTCCGAGTACCTCCTGCAGTCGCAGGAGAAGCAGAAGGCTCGCTACACCTACGGCGTTCTCGAGCGTCAGTTCGTCCGGTACTACAAGGAAGCCGTCCGGCGTCCGGGTAAGACCGGTGAGAACCTGCTGCAGATCCTCGAGTCCCGGCTGGACAACGTGATCTACCGCGCCGGCATCGCCCGCACCCGCCGTCAGGCGCGTCAGCTGGTGAGCCACGGCCACTTCCTGGTCAACGGCGTCAAGGTCAACGTCCCGTCCTACCAGGTCACGAAGTGGGACATCATCGACGTGCGGCCGAAGTCGTTCGCGATGCTGCCCTTCGTCGCGGCCAAGGAGTCTTTCGGCGAGCGTCCCGTTCCCGCGTGGCTCCAGGTCGTTCCGTCCAACCTCCGTGTGCTGGTCCACCAGCTCCCGGAGCGCGCTCAGATCGATGTTCCGGTCCAGGAACAGCTGATCGTCGAGCTCTACTCGAAGTGATCCACATCGGGCCGGGGTTTCCCCGGCCCGATGTGGGCACGGGCGGCGGCGCCCGGAGTGCGCCGCCGCTTCGCCATCCCTTTCGGTGTCATATGGCGGGCGCCGTTTGGAAAGGAATTAGGAAAGATGCTGATTTCCCAGCGACCGGCTCTCGGCGAAGAGACGGTCAACGAGACCCGCTCCCGGTTCACCATCGAACCGCTGGAGCCCGGCTTCGGCTACACGCTCGGCAACTCGCTGCGGCGCACGCTGCTGTCGTCCATTCCTGGCGCGGCCGTGACGAGCATCCGCATCGACGGCGTGCTGCACGAGTTCACCACCGTTCCCGGGGTGAAGGAAGACGTCACCGACATCATCCTGAACCTCAAGGAGCTCGTGGTCTCCTCGGAAGAGGACGAGCCGGTCACCATGTACCTGCGCAAGCAGGGCCCCGGTGAGGTCACCGCCGCCGACATCGTGCCCCCGGCCGGTGTCACCGTGCACAACCCGGATCTGCACATCGCGTCGCTGAACGGCAAGGGCAAGCTCGAGATCGAGCTCGTCGTCGAGCGCGGCCGCGGTTACGTTCCGGCCCTGCAGAACAAGCAGGCGGGCGCGGAGATCGGCCGGATCCCGGTCGACTCCATCTACTCCCCGGTGCTGAAGGTGACCTACAAGGTCGAGGCGACCCGTGTCGAGCAGCGCACCGACTTCGACAAGCTGATCCTGGACGTGGAGACGAAGCCGTCGATCACGCCGCGGGACGCTGTCGCGTCGGCCGGTAAGACGCTGGTGGAGCTGTTCGGTCTCGCGCGCGAGCTGAACGTCGACGCCGAAGGCATCGAGATCGGCCCGTCGCCGCAGGAGGCGGACACCATCGCCGCCTACGCGATGCCGATCGAGGACCTGGACCTCACCGTCCGGTCGTACAACTGCCTCAAGCGCGAGGGCATCCACACCGTCGGCGAACTGGTCTCGCGCAGCGAGGCCGACCTGCTGGACATCCGCAACTTCGGTGCGAAGTCGATCGACGAGGTCAAGCTCAAGCTCGTCGGTCTCGGCCTCGCGCTGAAGGACAGCCCGCCCGGGTTCGACCCCACCGCGGCCGCGGCCAGCTACGACGGTGAAGGCTGGTCCGAGGGCGTCGACAGCATCACGGACGGAATTTCGGACAACGGCCACGACGATGGCCAGGACTACGCAGAGACGGAGCAGCTGTAAGGCCAGCTTCGGCTCCCTCACCGGTAGGGGTGGGGGAGCCCCGGCCTCCAGCTGTGAGCTGAACGAGGAGAACCGATGCCCACCCCCACAAAGGGACCCCGTCTCGGCGGGTCGCCCGCGCACGAACGGCTGATCCTGGCCAACCTGGCCACCCAGCTGTTCGAGCACGGCAAGATCACGACGACCGAGGCGAAGGCCCGGCGGGTGCGCCCGCTGGCCGAGAAGCTGATCACGAAGGCGAAGCGGGGCGACCTGCACAACCGTCGTCAGATCCAGCGCATCGTGCGCGACAAGGACGTCGTGCACAAGCTGATCGCCGAGATCGGTCCGTTCTTCGCGGAGCGTCCGGGTGGCTACACCCGGATCACCAAGACGATGGCGCGCAAGGGCGACAACGCCCCCATGGCCGTCATCGAGCTGGTGGCCGAGAAGACCGTCACCGCCGAGGCCGAGGCCGCGCGCAAGACGAAGTTCGCCAAGGACGAGCCGAAGGCTTCCGCCCCGGCCGCCGAGGAGACCACCGAGGCCACTGAGGCTGCCGACACGGCCGCCACCGAGGTTCCGGAGGCCACCGAGGCTCCCACCGCCGACGAGGCCGCTGAGGCCCCCGTCGCGGACGCGGACAGCAAGAAGGACTGACGTCCTGACGGCACCGAACACCCCGGACGAGCCCGCCACTCCCACCGCGGAGGGCGGGCTCGTTCGTCTGCGTCTGGACATCGCCTACGACGGCACCGATTTCTCGGGCTGGGCGCGGCAGCCCGGGCGGCGGACGGTGCAAGGAGTCCTTGAAGAGGCGCTCGCGAAGCAGCCTCCAGGAGCCTCGGTCCCGAAGTCCGTCGTCGTTGCCGGCCGCACCGATGCCGGTGTGCACGCGGCCGGCCAGGTGGTCCACGTCGACGTGTCGCCTTTAGGGGGCAAAACGCGATCCGGTCGCCTGGAAGTGGACGAGCAGGGCATTCCTGAGCTGGGCCGGATGCGTCACCGCTGGAATCGGTATCTGCCGGGCGACGTGCGGGTGCTGGATGCCCGGGTCGCGGCGCCTGGGTTCGACGCGCGGTTCTCGGCCGTGCGGCGGCATTACCTATACCGCGTTTCGGACGCGCCGTGGGGCGTGGATCCGTTGCGACGTCACGACACTCTGGCCTGGGGCCGTCCGCTCTCGATCGAAGCGATGAACGAGGCGTCGGCGGCTCTCATAGGGCTTCAGGACTTTGCGGCCTTCTGCAAGCAGCGTGAGGGCGGGACGACCATCCGCGAGCTGCAGCGGCTCGAATGGCGGCGAACCGGACCGCACGCGGTCGAGGTCGCGGTCTCCGCAGACGCTTTCTGTCATTCGATGGTGCGCAGTCTGGTGGGGGCGCTGCTCTTGGTCGGTGACGGCCGCCGTCCACTGGGCTGGCCCGGTGACGTCCTGGAGAGCCGGACGCGCGACAGCGCCGTGGCTCCCGCGCACGGCCTGACGTTGATGGCGGTCGACTACCCGCCGGACGCCGACCTCGCCTCGCGTGCCGATCAAACGCGCGCCATGCGCACTCCCTCCTGACCCGGGCGCGGCGCGGTTAGCGGGCTAAACGCGCCGCGGCGGCGGGCTCGCCAGACGGCCTCGACGATGCCTTTGAAGTCGTTCGCCAGGTCTTCCGCGGTGACGATGACGAAACGCCAGCCTTCGGCCTCCACGCGTCTTCGGCGTTTGCGATCGTGGGCTCGTTGTTTCGCTGTGTTGTGCCATCGGCCGTCGTATTCGACGGCGACCTTGAACTTCTCGTCCCCCAGGTCGAGGCGGGCGAGGAAATGACCGGTTCGGGCGATGACCTCGAGTTGAGGTGTCGCCGTAATGCCGCCGGCGGCCAGCACGATGCGGAGCTCCGATTCCGGAGGTGACTCCGCGCGAGGATCGGACAGTCGTAAAGCATGTCTGGCCAAGCGGATTCCCCTGTTGCGGCGGCCGTAGAACTCCCTGTTGAGATGCAGATCGGTCAGGCTCTCGGCTCTCATGAACTGATCGAGATCCGGCACGCCGATACGTAGCCGTCGCACCCAGCCGGATTTGCGGGGAGAAAGCCGAAGCAGCAGATCCAGCGCGATCCGGCTTTTCCGCGCGATGCGAATGCCGTTCCACGGCCTCGATTCTTCGGGTTTGACCTCGGTACGCCGGACCTTGATGCCGACTATCGGGCCGAAGCGGTATTTCTCCGGTACGACCATCTCGACCGGATCGCTGGGTTTGGCCAGTTCGACGCCTTGAACTGTCGCGGCAGATCGCCCGGTCAGCACCGCTTCGGGAGGCGCCAGCAACGCGGCTCCTCGGCAACGCAACTCATGCGTGACCTCGACATCTGCGCGGGTGTAGACGTCCTGGAACAGCCGCCGGACGCTCGAGCCGCGTAGCTGGCTGGCCGTGATGAGGCCCGCCTTGCGCGCCTCCGAGCCGCGGAAGACGTCGGGAAGATGAGATGAATCGAAGGGTTTGGTCATGGCGACACAGTGATCGACATGACCGACAACCCATGGCTGTGACCGTCTATTCGAGGGTGCTTTATCCACAACCCCCTGCCTATCCACAGCCGGCGCGATCACCCCTTGACGGACACACCCCACGCCCCGGATCGCGTTTAGCGGCCTAACCGTGACGCGGGCGGACGCAAAACGGGGGCACCGTCCGAAGAGGACAGTGCCCCCGCAGAGCACGATTAGCCCGCTAAAGTCGACGCGGGCGGCTTAGTCGCCGCGGCGCACAGGGCCCAGGATCTGCTGCTCTTTCGCCGTGGTGACCAGGCGAAGAGGGCGCCAGAGGTTTCGGCCCAGAGCGACGACCTGGTCGTCCTTCAACGTCGTGAGCTGCTTCATCATCTGGGGCGGGAGCCGCCAGATCCGGGCGGCCAGCTCGGCCTGTCCTGGCGGGAGCCGCTGCATCAGCACCAGGTCGGCCGCGTTCGCGGTCGCCCCGGCCTGCGGGTGCAGGTACGGCAGCACGTAGATCGTCGTCTGCCACGGCGACCGCGGCGGGAACAGGTCCTGCGGCGTCGGGCCACCATCGGTCACCACGAGCAGCGGCGCGTCCTCGGAGGGCCGCGGAAGGTCCACCGGCGACAGCCGCCGGATCTGCACCAGCGGCGAAGGCCTGCCGTTGGGCTGGTTCCCCGCGGCCTGGGGGAGCACCTGCCACGCGGCCGGTCGCCCGGTCGCCACGACGACCCACGCCCCGACCGCCATCGCCCGCAGCGCCACCTGGCGAGCCAGGTAGAGACCACCGACGAGCACGATCCGGGTCGGAGTCGAGCGCAGCGCGGAGATCGTCAGCGGCTCGCCCTTGAGCCCGGAGCCGAGGACGATCCCGCCGCGATCACCCGAAGGGCTGATCGCGTCCAGCATCGCCGGGTCGACGGTGAATTCCGGGGCGACACCGGCGCTCTGGCCTGCGTCGCGCATGCGGGTGCTCATGCCGTGCCTCCGATCGGCAAAGTCGCGGAGAACCCGGAGATCTGCAGACCGCGCAGCGGCGTCAGCGTCACACCCAGCCGGTCCGAGATGCCCTGCAGCCGCTGGTCGGCCGCGTCCAGTTCCCGCGGGTTCCGCGCGCTCAGGCGAACGATTCCCCGCAGGCCGATCTTGCCTTCGTCCGCGGACGGCGAGATCGACATCGCCACCGTCGCCGACAGCGCGCGGACACTGGTCAGCGCGTTCAAGCTGCCGCTGATCTTGCCCTTCGGCCAGCTGGTGATGGCGTAGCTCGCGTGTCCGATACCGGCAGCGGTGACGCCGGTCCAGCGTTCCTGCAGACCGACCTTCCCCTGTGAACCGGCGACCGCGGTGAGTTCCGCGGCCGAAATGCTGGACCGCAGCAGCTCGTCCGGGTCGAGCGGCCGCGTCGGCACACCCTGCGATTCCAAGGCGTTGCGCACCCGCGAGAGCGCGCCGATCAGGGCGCGATGCGCACCCACGACGCCGCCGCCACGTTCGCGGATGGCGGCGGGGCACCGGCGCGGGTCGAGCCTGATGGCGACCCACGTCGTCCGCCGCGCCGCCGCGGGAAGCGGGCCGAGCACCTCCATGTAGGAGCTGAGGGCAGGCGAGTCCGACGGAAGCGCGGCGCTGCCCGGGTAGCAGTGCCAGATCATCTGGATCGAGTCGAGGACCACACCGCGGTCTTCGAGGCACGGCGCGAGCGCGGACAGCGGCAGGCTCGGTGCGCCACCCGCCTGGGTGATCAGCGCGGGCGCGGGCTCGACGAGCAGGACGGCGGTCCACGTCCCGTCGTTCCACGCGATGCCGACCTGCTGGCGTTCGTGGTCCACGCCGTGCGCGACGACGAGATCGGGAACGGCGAGGCGAAGCAGGTTCACGCGGGCGTCGTCGGGACCGGTGACCGCGTCCTCTTCGGCCGCGAGCGACTCGATGCTGCTCGGCGGAAGCGGATTCGCCACCCGATCGTGCGAACGGAACGTGTACCGCATGGTGAGTCCAGCCCATTGGGTGAACCAGCGGCCGCCCCAGCGCAGGAACGCGATGACGATCGCGAACGCGAGCACGCCGATCGCGACGTACTTGAGCTTCATGTCGATCGCGAGCAGGACCAGGCCGATCGCGAGCCCGAGTTCGAGCACGACCAGGTTCGCCACGGGCAGCGGGCCGAGGTTGATCCCGCCGGTCCGGCGTCGAGCGGGCGCGGCGATCCGTACCGCCGGAGCAGGCGGAGGACCGGACTGCGGGCCGGGGCCGCCGGACGGAGGACCGCCCGGGCCACCTGGCCCTCCGGGCCCACCGGGACCTCCAGGTCCGCCGGGGCCCTTGGGCCCTCCTGGGCCGCCAGGACCCTGTGGTCCGCCAGGCCCTCCAGAGCCACCTGGGCCCCCGGGACCGCGAGGAACACCGGGACCTCCCGGGCCTCCGGCCGGGCCGCCCGGACCACCCGGTCTGCCGGGCCTTGGCGGTGGCCCCGGCGGACGACCAGGAGGTTGCGACCCCGGAGGGCCGGGCGGACGTGGAGGAGTGGTGACGGACATCCGCGCTTTCTCTTCCCCTCGTGCTTGCTGCGTACCCGGAAAGCCGGTCCCGAGGAACCTGACACTAGCTGGAGTTGGTAGAAACCCCACACCAGACGGTCCCCGTACGGCTATCCTGCGGAACCGTACCGCGACGGGGAGGACTGTAGGTCGAGAATGCCATCAACACCGACTACTAAGTCTCAAGTTCAGGCTTATCAGTTCGTTCTGCGACGGATGCAATCCGCGCTGGTCCGTCGCGACGCCGTCATGCTCCACGACCCGATGCGCACGCACACGCGGGCCACCATCGTGGGTGTCGTGCTGGCCGCGCTGGGCGTCCTGGTCTTCGTCATCTGGGGCCTGCTGAGCCCGAAGCCGTCCGTGCCCGAAGCGGGCAACATCGTCATCGGCGAGCAGTCCGGAACGGTCTACGTCGTGGCCGGGAACCCGAAGAAACTGATCCCGACCTTCAACCTCGCCTCCGCGCGGCTGCTGATCATCGCGCAGTCGAAGCAGGGGGCGCAGCAGGCGGGCGCCAAGCCTTCCGGGCCTGCGCAGGCCTCCGAAGTGAAGAACCCCACAGTCGTCTCGGACGAACAGCTGAAGAACATCCCCCGCGGCCAGCTCATGGGTATTCCGAACGGCCCGCAGCTGATGCCGACGGAAACCCAGCGGGTCTCCCCGGACTGGGGTGTGTGCGACGAGGTCATGTACGACCCGTCGGTGCCCCAGCCGGACCTCACGAAGACGGAGACGACCGTCTACGCGGGTGTGAAGCAACTCGGAAGCCGTGAACTCGGGCAGAACGAAGCCTTGCTGGCCAAGGGCGCCAACGGCCGGGAGTACCTGATCTACCGGCAGAAGCCCGACCCGAACCTCCGGAACGCGAACGCCGTCAAGGCCGAGATCAAGCCTGACGCCGACGCCGTCCGTTCCGCGCTGAAGCTGCCCAATCAGCCCCGTGGTATCTCGCAGGGCCTGTTGGACGCGATCCCCGAGGTGCCGGAGCTGAAGCTCCCGGACGTTCCTGGCACGGGTGAGAACCCGAACTACGAAATCGAAGGCATGAGGGTCGGCGGCGTGTTCTCCACGGAGCAGGCCGAAGGGCGGAAGGACTTCTACCTCATCACGAGGGACGGTATCCAGGCCATCTCGCCCGCCGTCGCGGACATCGTGCAGACCGGGAAGAACGACGGGAGCACCTCGGTCAAGTCCGTGCCGCTCGGCGCGATCCGCAACCTCACGCGGGTTTCCCAGGTCGTCGAGCTCGACGCGTACCCCCAGACCGTGCCGACGGTACTCAACGCGACCCAGGGTTCCCGGGTCTCCTGCCTGAGCTGGTCCATCACCGGCGAGGGCGCTTCGCGGGACCCGCACACGGCCGTGTTCGTCGACGACAAGCTGCCCAAGGGCAGGAACGCCGACGGGTCCGCCCCCGGCGTCAAGATCGGTACCCCCGGCCCGGTCGGCGCGCCGATCAACAGCTTCTACATGGAGCCGGGTTTCGCGGCGGTCGTCCAGTCGGCGACCGGCAAGGAGACCTTCGACAAGGGGCCGATCCAGCTGATCTCCGATCGCGGGATCCGGTACGGCGTCCCCGACGCCGTCACGGCGGATTCGATCGGGCTCAACAAGCGGGTGCCCGCGCCCGAGTCCATCGTCAGAATCCTGCCCACCGGCGCTTCGCTGAACACGCAGGACGTGCTCAGGACGTTCGACACGGTGCCGATCGACGACAGGGCCGGTTCGGTCGCCACGCAGTCGCAGCAGGCTCCGGCGGGTAACTGATCACGGGAACCCCCCGGACGGCGCGAGCGTCTCAACGCCCGAGCGGAATCGGGTGAGTGGAGGGTGCAGTGGCCGGCCTGAAGATCGACGGCGACGTCGTCGGTGACTACGCGAAAAGGGTGGACGCGGCCGCCGGAGAGCTCGACCTGGCGGCGGCGGAAGTGACGGGCGCGGGCGTCACCGTCGAGTCACACGGCACGCTGGGCGAGGAACTGGGCCTTGGCGCGTCCTACGGGCGTGCGACCGAGGCCATCCGGCGTCAGCTGGTGGAAGGCGCGGCCGCACTGAGGTCGGCGTCCGAGGCCCTGCACACGGTGACCGCGCGGCACGCCGGGCACGACGACGAGGCCGCGCAGACGATCAAGCGCGCAGTGGAGCTCTGAACCGCATGATCGCCGAATCGGAGAACCCGACGGATTCCATCCCGCACCCGATGGCGGCCGCACGCCCTGCCGCTCCCGAGGCGCCCCCGATCGCGTTTAGCCCGCTAAACGCGACGGGGTCGGGCGGCGAGGAGCTGATCGAGGCCGCGGCACCGCATCTCGCCTTCGTCTCGGAGCTGTCCGGGCATCTGGGGCTGATCGATCCGGTCGAGACCTACCTGACCCCGCTGGCGGGGCGCTGGGAGGACTTGAAGAACGAGGCGGACCTGCTCCGGAAAGCGGCGAAGACCGCGGGCAACGTCTCGAAAGAACTGTCGGAGGACCTCGGACGTCTCGACGCCGGGTGGTCCGGCAAGGACGCTGACGCCTTCGTCGCGTACATCGTGGACATCAACGCCGCAGGCTCCGACGTCGAAGACGCCCTCACCACGCTGGCGAGCTCGCTCGACGAACTGGTGCTATCGATCCGCCGCATCCTGACCGACCTCGTCGAGGTCCTGGTCGACACGGCGGAACTGACCTCCGAGACCGCGATGCTGCCGGTCGGCGGCGTCCGGCGGGCGCGGACCCAGCTGGAGGAGGCGCAGGAGTCGGCCAAGGCGCTCTACGAAGCCGCACGCAATGTCCTCGAAGGCTTCGTGCGGTTTTGCGACGGCGTCGACGATCCTGACGCCGGCTCGCGGAGCATTTCGATCGCGCACCGGTACCCACAGGACGAATTCAAGCTTCACGACGATTCCGAGGCGCAGGGTGCGCCGGTGCCTGAGAAGGCTTCCGCTGAGGTGGGTTCCGGCGCGGCGGCTGAAGAGCAGTCGACGTCGCCGTCCGCGGCCGACGGCAGGCAGACCGGGTCACAGGAGCCGCTGATCGAGCAGGGGCAGGCACTGGTCCCGGAGGTCGCGCCCGTTCAGGCCGCTCCGGCTCATGGGCAGGGGGTCGCCGGGGCCGGATCGGCGATGATGCCGATGGGGATGGCGCCGATGATGGGGATGGGCGGCATGGGCGGAGGCCAGACGGCTCACCAGTCCAAGACGCGGCCCGCCTCGAAGCCGTCCGATGTGGTCGGTGAGCCCGGCCAGGTCGTCCCGCCCGTGATCGGTGAGGACGAGAAGCCGGCGAAGCCCAAGCCCGCCACGTAGGTACCCCAGGCAGAGCGACTTTCGCGGGCTAAGTGCGATCTGGGCAGCTCGGAGGCGAGTCCGCGTCGATCGCACTTAGCCCGCGAAACGCAGGTCCTACGGGGTCTTGCGGCCCGGTGAGGCGGTCGGCCGGTTGCGGCGGACCGAGTGCACGACGAACAGCGTGACGAGCAGCGCCACCAGGCCCCCGCCGGTTCCGGCGAGCGCGACGATCATCGGGGCCGGGTCGCGGTCGTTCGACGGCGGCAGGTTCGCGGGCAGCTGGACCGGCTTGGCCTTGTCCGCCTCCGACGGCACGATCGCCGTCAGTGCCGCGATCGGGTCGATGACGCCGAAGCCGACGAAGTTGTCCCGTCCGCCCGGCGCCGCGGGATGCTGAGCCGTCTCCTTGATCCGGGTCATCACTTCGCGGGCATTCAGCTCTGGGAACTTCTGGCGCACAAGTGCGGCCACACCTGCGACGTACGGGGCGGCGAAGCTGGTCCCCTGGATCTCACCGGGCTGCCCGTTGCCTTCGATGGTCAGGTTGGCCAGGCTGCTGGAGCCCTCCGCCGGGTCCAGAGAGATGATCTTGGTGCCCGGCGCGGCGACGCTGACCCACGGCCCGTGGACGCTGAATTCCGCGACGCTCCCGGTGTCGTCGATCGCCGCGACCGACAGCACGTCGTCGGCGAACCACGGCGGTGTGACGATCGTCTTGGGGGTCCTGGGGTCCGGTTGATCGTTCTGCGGGCATTTGTCGCCGACGTTGCCCGCCGCCGCCACGACGACCACGTCCTGCTCGACAGCGTAGTTCACGGCTGCTTGCAGCTGCTGCTCTTTCGGGGTGATGCCGCCACTGGCCGGGCGACAGTTGTCGACCGACATGTTGATCACCTTGGCGCCTTGGACCACGGCTCGGACCACGGCCTGCGCGAGCGTCTCCAGCGTCCCCGCGGTCTTGCCCTGTTCCTGCTGCCGCCCGCCCCTGTCTTGCCCTGGGGACGTTCCCTCCGCCGCACCACCGACCGCGCCGTTTCCCTGCGAGGACGGCGGAAGCTCAGAACCCGGATTGTTCGACGAAGGCGGCGGAGCAGAATTGGACGCGGGTGGCGGCTCGGCCTTCTTCTCCGCTTCCTCGTAGTTCTGGCTGGACTGGCGGATCGACAGGATCGTCGCGTCCGGCGCCACCCCTCGGAACCCGATGCTCGCGTCGGGCGGGTTCGCGGCGATGATGCCCGCCACCTCGGTGCCGTGGCCGTCACAGTCCTCGAGCCCGGGTGCCTTGCCTCCGCCGGGCGTCGCGACGTAGTCGCCACCCGATTCGACACGACCCCCGAAGTACGGGTGCGCGGAGACACCGGTGTCGATCACGGCGACCTTGATGCCGCCGCCGACCGACTTCTCGGCGCCGCGCATCAGCTGGTGGACCTTTTCGATCTGCAGGTACTCCTGGCCCCAAGGCCGGTTCTTGATGTCGACCTGGTCGCCGCCGAGCTTGCTGCGCTGGACGCACTCGGTCTTCTTCTCGTAAGTCTTGTCCGGCTTGCCCGAGTCGACCGGCTTCTTGGACGTGTCCACCGGAGGCGGGGTCGCGTAGTAGCCGCCGGCGTCCGGCGCGACGCTGCTTTGCTGCGCCCACGCGGGAAGAGCCACCGACGCCGGCGAGAGAACACCGATACCGGCCGCCAGCAGCACCGTTCCGGTACGTCCGGCGAGGCCGAGGTGGCGGACGCGCGTCCCCCTGGACTTCCGCGCTACGGCCATCAGAACATCATCCGATCGGGTCGTCACTTGAAGTTGAGGTGGCGCAGCGTCGTGTAGAGATCCATGACGCCGAGCGCCAGCGGGAGCACGGTCGCGATGAAGACGGCTTCGAAGATCTCCACCGTCCGCCGCAGCGGTGGCGAGAAGCGCTGGTTCGGGAAGATCACGCCGACCACGAGCGCGCCCGCGCCGATCAGCAGCAGCGCGCCGAACACGAAAAGGACGCGGTTCAGCGGGCTCGCCGACCACATCCAGCCGAGCAGGATGCCCGCGCCGGACACCATGCCGGTGGTCAGCAGGGCGATGGCCTGCGCGCCGTTCGCGTACGCCCGCGCCCTGAGGAGCAGGACCAGCGTGGCGATCACGCCGAGGATCGGCCCGAAGACCGTCGGCGAAGTCGAGGCGATGATCGCGAACAGCGCCGTGGCCGCGCCGCAGCCGGTCAGCAGACCGGTCATGTACTCGTGGGCGACCGCGGTGCGGCGTTCGATGGCACGGTAGTCCGGGAAGCCCGAGTCTTCCTTGAGCTCTTCGGCGCTGCCGGGAACGTGCGGCGTCGGAAGGGCGGCGAGCTTGATCGTCGCGCGCGGCAGGATCGAGATGCAGGCCAGCGAGAACGCGGTGGCGCCGGCGGCGATCCCGGCGATCGGGGTGTCGATGAGCGTCGCGGCCAGGAACGTCAGCGCCGAGATCGTGGCCGTCGTCGCGGCCGCGATGAAGGTGGTGATCCCGTGTCCGATGACGAGAATGCAGACCGCCGCCACGATGATCACGAGAGTACTCGCGAGCAGCAGGTTCGCCCACAGGGACAGCCCCGGCACGATGTAGAACCCGCTGACGAAAGCCAGCGGCAGACCGCCCGCGGCGGCGATCAGGACGCCGGTCGCCTCGGCCTGGTACGCCTTGGCCAGTGTCGCGCCGATCGCGACGCACGCGATCGCGCCGACACCGCCGGCGATCGCGGCGGCGAGCGCGTTACCGCCGTAGAAAGAGCCACTGGTGAAGAGCGCGAGGGCCGCGAAGAACAGCGCCAGGCCACCCGCGATGTGCCCGAAGCGGCGTGCCGTCTCCTTGGTCCACGGACGGAAGCTGTCCGGGGACGACTCGGCGATCGCGTCGACGACGTCGTCGTACAGCGGGGGCGGCGGGTTCTCGTTGCGCTTGCGCAGCTGCAGCAGCTCGCCGTCGACCACTCCGAGGGACGCGAGGGTCCGGCTCGGGTCTAGCGGTGCGTCGCCCAGCTTCGCCAGCGCCCAGCCGCCGTGGCGGGCGCCGCCGTCCGGCGTCGCCTCCTTCGCCATCTCCAACAGCATGGGCAGCAGGTCCGCCACCGCGACGTCAGCCGGCAAAGCCACGTCGATCCGGGTGCGTGGCGCGACCACCGTCACCCTGCTGAATACCGTCGTGCCCGTTGCCACTGCCTTCCCCCTGCCCTGAGAGTCTGCTCCCGGGGGAACCTATACCGAACCCGGGTGCCCACATCATCGACTGTCGGAAAAAGACCGGCAAAAGTAGGAGAGGCGACCTCCGAGCCCCTCAGATCAGCTGCCGGCGCGTCGACTTTAGCGGGCTAATCGTGACGCGCCGGAGCCCTGGGCGCTTGAGCGGGCCCCGACCGCCAGATCGCGATTAGGGGGCTAAACGCACGTCGGGCGTCTGGGCCGCCGGATCGCAGTTAGGCCGCTAAACGCATGTCGGCGGAGCCGGAGCCCTACACTCCCGACATGCGTACGGCCCCGGCCGGGGCCGTTCTCGGCGTTGTCCGGATTTCACCGGCCACGTTCGATAGGTTGTCTCGCGCACCAGTACGCGCACCAACGGTGGCCGCCATCGTCGAGTTTGAAGAGGGGTCCTTCGATGAGCACGCTGCAGTTCAAGAAGTCACCGCGTCTGGCGGCGCCGCGGCCGCCGGGCGGCGAGGTGCATCTCGAACCGCCGCCTGAGGTGCCGCGCACCATCCCGGGCAACATCGTCATGAAGCTGCTTCCCGCGGTGATGATCGTCGCCTCCATCGGGATGATGATCTTCATGTTCACCACCGGTGGACGTAATCCCATGATGATGATGATGGGCGGCATGATGGTGCTCAGCACCGTCGGCATGATGGCGGGCGGCGCGGGCAAGGGCGGCGGCGCCAAAAAGGCCGAGATGGACGAGGACCGCAAGGACTACCTGCGCTACCTCGGCCAGATGCGCGACAGGGCCCGCGAGGCCATGGTCGACCAGCGCGCCGCTCTCGAATGGGTCCACCCCGACCCGCAGACCATGTGGTCGCTGGCCGCGAGCCGCCGCATGTGGGAACGCCGCCAGAACGACCAGGACTTCCTCCACCTCCGCGTCGGCCGCAGCTCGCACCGCCTCGCGACGCGGCTGGTGCCGCCGCAGACCGGCCCGGTCGACGAGCTGGAGCCGATCGCCACGCTCGCCCTGCGCCGGTTCGTCCGCGCGCACTCGATCGTCCCGGACCTGCCGACCCAGATCACCCTCCGCGGGTTCGCCGCGGTCAGCATGCAGGGCGACCGCGGTCTGACCCGCGGCCTCACCCGCGCGATGCTGGCCCAGCTGGTCACCTTCCACAGCCCCGACGACGTCCTCATCGCGGTCGCCACGGCGGGCCGTGCCAAGGAGGAATGGGAGTGGGCGAAGTGGCTGCCGCACGCCCAGCACCCGGCGCTCGCCGACGGTATCGGCCAGCTGCGGATGATGGCGGGCTCCCTCGCGCAGATCGAGCAGTGGCTCGACGAGGAACTCCGTGACCGCCAGCGGTTCTCCCGCAACGCGACGCCCGCCCCGGACCAGCCGCACGTCGTCATCATCGTCGACGACGCCGAGGTCACCCGCGAGGAGCAGATCATCCTCGAAGAGGGTCTGGTCGGCGTCACCCTGATCGACCTTTCCGACTCCATCGGCAACCTCGCGGCCCGTCGTGGTCTGCGGCTGGTCGTCGAGGAAGACCGCCTCGGCGCGCGCAGCGCCGGCGGCGTCGAATGGTTCGGCCGTCCGGACACGCTCAGCGTGGTCGAGGCCGAAGCGCTGGCCCGGCTCCTCGCCCCGTACCGCGTCGGCACCGCCGCGCAGGACGCCGCCGAGGAAGAGCCGCTGCTGTCCAACCCCGGTCTTCTGGAGCTGCTGGGCATCCCCGGCGACCCGATGACCTTCGACGTCCAGCAGGCCTGGCGGCCGCGTCCGGTGCGAGACCGCTACCGCGTCCCGTTCGGCGTCGGCGAGTACGGCCAGCCGGTCGAGCTGGACATCAAGGAAGCCGCGATGGAGGGCATGGGCCCGCACGGCCTGTGCATCGGGGCGACCGGTTCCGGTAAGTCGGAGTTCCTCCGCACCCTGGTGCTGGGCATGCTCGCCACGCACTCGTCGAGCACGCTGAACTTCGTCCTCGTCGACTTCAAGGGTGGTGCGACGTTCCTCGGCCTGGACGCCGCCCCGCACGTCTCCGCGGTCATCACCAACCTCGCGGACGAGGTCACGCTGGTCGACCGGATGAAGGACGCGCTGGCGGGCGAGATGAACAGGCGCCAGGAGGCGCTGAAGAACGGCGGTAACTTCAAGAACGTCTGGGAGTACGAGAAGGCCCGCGAGAACGGCGCCGACCTCGACCCGCTGCCCGCGCTCTTCATCGTCTGTGACGAGTTCTCCGAGCTGCTGGCCGCCAAGCCGGACTTCATCGATCTGTTCGTCGCCATCGGCCGTCTGGGCCGGTCGCTGCAGATGCACATGCTCCTCGCGTCGCAGCGGCTGGAAGAGGGCAAGCTGCGCGGTCTCGACTCGCACCTTTCCTACCGCATCGGTCTGAAGACCTTCTCCGCCGCGGAATCCCGTGCCGCGATCGGCGTGCCCGACGCGTTCGAGCTGCCGTCCGTGCCCGGTGGCGGTTACCTCAAGTACGACACCTCGACGCTGGTGCGGTTCAAGGCCTCGTACGTCTCGGGTCCGTACCGGCCCGCGGGCATCAAGGCCGCCGGCCCGGTCGCGACCGTGGTCCGCGCGGACAAGCGCCCGCAGCTGTTCGTCCCGGACTTCGTCGAACTGCCGAAGGAACCGGAGCCGCAGCAGATCGAGGCCGCGCCGGTGGAAGAGGCCAAGTCGGAGGAGGCCGTCGAGCCCAGTGAGCTCGACGTGATCGTGTCCCGGCTGATCGGCCAGGGCCCGCCCGCGCACGAGGTCTGGCTGCCGCCGCTCAAGGAGCCGAACTCGCTCGACACCCTGCTGCCGAACCTGAACCCCACCGACGACCGCGGTCTTTCCCCGGTCGGGTTCTTCGGCAACGGACGGCTCCAGGTGCCGATGGGTATCGTCGACCGCCCGTACGAGCAGCGTCGTGACCTGCTGTGGGCCGACTTCTCCGGTGGCGCCGGGCACGGTGTGATCGTCGGCGGTCCGCAGTCGGGCAAGTCGACCATGCTCCGGACGCTGATCATGTCGATGGCGCTGACCCACACCCCCGAGGAAGCGCAGTTCTACGCGCTCGACCTCGGTGGCGGTACGTTGGCCGGTCTCCAGGGCCTGCCGCACGTCGGTGGCGTGGCCGTCGCCCGGCGCGAGCCGGACAAGGCCCGCCGGATCGTGGCCGAGCTGACCACCCTGCTCACCGAGCGGGAAGGCCGGTTCGGTGCGATGGGCATCGACTCGATGAACGAGTTCCGCAACCGCAAGCGGCGGGGCGAGATCAAGCCCGAGGAAGACGCCTTCGGTGACGCCTTCCTGATCGTCGACAACTGGAAGGCGCTGCGGGACGACTTCGACGAGCTGGAGACCTCGATCACCAAGCTCGCCACCCAGGGTCTTTCCTACGGTGTGCACGTCATCATCGCGGCGAACCGGTGGGCGGACATCCGCCCGGCGATCAAGGACATGATCGGTACCCGGTTCGAGCTCCGCCTCGGTGACCCGAGCGAGTCGGACATCGACCGCCGGGTCGCGGTGAATGTCCCGGCAGGACGCCCCGGCCGTGGTCTCACCAGGGACAAGCTCCACCTGCTGACCGGTCTTCCGCGTATCGACGGATCGAGCAACCCGGACGACGTCGCCGCCGGCGTCGCCGACGCGGTCGCGAAGATCAAGGCCGCGTGGAAGGGCCGCCCGGCGCCGCAGGTCCGCCTGCTGCCCGAGATGGTCACCTACGACGAGGTCCTCAGCATCGACACCAAGCGCAACACGAAGCTGGTGCCGATCGGCGTCAACGAGGAAGACCTCCAGCCGATCTACCTCGACTTCGCGGCCGATTCGCACTTCTACGCGTTCGCGGACGGCGAGTCGGGCAAGACGAACCTGCTGCGCCAGATCACCAGGGGCATCACCGAGCGGTACACGACGCAGGAAGCGGTCATCATCCTCGTCGACTACCGGCGCACGATGCTCGGCTTCATCGGCGGGGACCAGCTGCTCGGCTACGCGGTGTCCGCCGCGCAGCTGGAGAGCATGGTCAAGGACGTGCACGGGTCGATGACCCGGCGCCTCCCCGGTCCGGACGTCACGCAGGAACAGCTCAAGACCCGGTCCTGGTGGACCGGTCCCGAGCTGTTCGTCATCGTCGACGACTACGACCTGGTCGCCACGCAGACGAGCAACCCGCTGAAGCCGCTCGCCGAATTCCTCGCGCAGGCGAAGGACGTCGGTCTGCACATCGTCGTCGTGCGCCGCAGTGGTGGCGCGAGCCGGGCGATGTTCGACCCGATCCTCGGCAAGCTCAGGGAGATCGCGGCGCCCGGTATGGTCATGAACGGCTCGCGAGACGAGGGCAACCTGGTCGCCAACGTGAAGCCGAGCCAGATGCCGCCTGGCCGAGGCAACCTCGTGACCCGGAAGCACGGCAAGCAGCTCATGCAGGTCTCGTGGATCCAGCCGGACTGACCTCCCGCGGAACCAGGTGAGGCAAGGGCCGGGTGTGGGGTGACGACGACGATCTGCGGGAGTGGCTTGTGACAGTGCGGGTAGCGGTGGACTTCGGGACATCGAGCACCTGCGTAGTCGCTTCGATCAACGGCCGCGAGCCGCAGGTCGTCGTGGTGGACGGGCAGCCCTTGATGTCGTCGGCGGTCTACGCCGCGCCGGACGGGACGCTGTTCGTCGGCCAGGAGGCGGAGCGGCAGGCGGCGGTGGATCCGTCGCGCTACGAGCCGAATCCGAAGCGCCGGATCGACGAAGGCGACCTGCTGCTGGGCGACAACGTCCTGCGCGTGACCGACGTCGTCCACGCCGTGCTGAAGCGCGCGGTGACCGAGGCGCGCCGGCTCGCCGGCGACGCCGAGGTCGAGCTGCTCGTCCTGACCCATCCCGCCGATTGGGGCGCGACCCGCACCCGGCTGCTCCGGCAGGCGGCGGGCGGGCTCGCGCGTCAGGTCGCGCTTGTGCCGGAGCCGGTCGCCGCGGCGGTCTATCACGCGGCGACGTTCGCCCCTGCCGACCTCAATTCCGAGCGCACCGTCGAGTTCAGCGGCCGTCCCGGCGACGCGCTGGCGGTACTCGACCTCGGCGGTGGCACCGTCGACGTCTCCGTGGTGCAGCGCATGCCCGGCAGCCCTGCGGATCGCAGTTTGCCCGCTAAACGCGCCGGGTTCCAGGTGCTGGCCACCCGGGGCGATCCGAGCTTCGGGGGAGCGGATGTCGATCAGGCGCTCCTGGAGCACGTGGGTTCGCTGGTGTCGTCGGCCGATCCGCCGGAATGGCGGAAGCTCGTCGAGGGCCGCGAGCTCACGGACAGACGGCGGCGGCGCGTCCTGCGGCAGGACGTGCGCGGCGCGAAGGAGACGCTTTCCCGGCACGCGTACACCGACGTCCCCATGCCACCGCCGTTCGCCGACGCCCATGTGACCCGGGAAGACCTCGAGCGGCTCATCGCGGGCCCGCTCGGCCGCGCGGTCGAGCTGACCGTGGCCGCGATCGGCGATTCCGGGCTGCGGCCGAAGCAGCTGACGGCGATCTTCCTCGTCGGCGGGTCGAGCCGGATCCCGATGGTGTCCCGGCTGGTGCACGAGCGGACCGGTGTCGTACCGACGACCCTGGACCAGCCGGAGACCGTGGTCGCCCGCGGTGCCCTGCGTGCGGTGCTGATCGACCCGGACCGGACGGGTTCGCTCGCGGGCTCCGCGGTCTCCCGTGCCGGGGGCGGCCCCGCGCCCGTCCCCACCGACCGGCGTCCCGACGCCCCGCGGCCCCCGTTCCCGCCCGGCCCACCCCCGCAGAGCGCGTTTAGCCCGCTAAACGCGACGCGGCAGGGGCCGCCGTCGCCTCCGATGGGACAGCAGGGAATAGCGGCACCCCCGCCGCCGTGGCGGCCGGGTGAGCCCGCCCGGGAGCCCAAGGCCACCGAGGGCGGCGGGAAGAACAAGAAGCTGCCCTGGATCATCGCCGGGGCCGTGGTGGCCGTCGCGGCGGTCGTGGCAGGCGTCCTCTTCGCGGTCAACAGCGGTGAGGCCGAGCCGGAGGGCCGCACACTCGCCCAGTACGACTACCGCTTCATCGCGCCGCCGGACTGGACACAGACCGACGACCGTGTCGCCAAGCGTCAGGTGGTGATCCACCCCAGCGAATCCCTCACGGGCGACGACCTCGTGGTCGCCCAGGAGAACGTGATGGACTACGACGCGACGGCCGACAGACAGAAGCTCGTCGACGAACTCGCCGCGCTGGCGCGGCGAGAGCCGGACAAGTACAGCGGCTTCAACGGCGCCGCGCAGTACGCCGGGAAGACCGTCATCTACTACCGCGAGACCAAGCCGAGCGCGCGCGTCGACTGGTACGTCGTCGTGCAGGGAAAGACTCGCGTCCACATCGGGTGCCAGTACGGCACCGGCTCGCCACTCGAACAACGCGTGAGCGCGGCCTGCGAGCAGGTCGTCAAGACGATGGTGGTCATCAACTGAAGGGGGAGGCACATGCCACCCGAACCCGAGACCGCCGCCGAACACTTCGCGCGTACAGGGCGCGACGCGGTCACTTATGCGCGGCAGGTCGCCCGCATGGCCAAGGCGCGCTACGAACGCCGCCGGGGTGAGAACGCCGAACTGGCGAAGCAATTCGGCAAGGGACGGCTCGCGGGCGGCGAGACCGCGCCGACTCCCGCCGTCGTCCGGAACGCGGCGAAACGGTTCCGTGTGGGCGCCGGTCTTCCGGTCCCCGCTTTGCCCTCGGCGGCGGACTTGGTTCCCCTTCGGCCAGAACCGGCGCCCAGACGGCCACGTGTGGGTGACGACGACGAGGACTTTTCGCAGTCGCGAATCATGAGCCGTGGCGATTGAACGGCCTGTGTGCATTCGCTAAATCGCATGGTGAAGGCCATTTTCCCCGCGCGAAACGCAGCGTGCGCGCCGAGTTCCCGCGTCCGGTTCCCGCCGGGAGCGTTAACGCAAGCAACTACTTGAAACCAACGAGCGACAAGAGGGAACCAGACGTGGCAGTGTCTCCGTCGTAGGTCCGTACCGAACGAACTTCACCAAGTACGGATAACCACGAACGAAGGGGGTAGCTCCCATGGCTGGCGGTTTTCAGGGGAATGTCGAGCAGTTCACCCAGGCTGAGAAGCGGGTGACCGAGGTTCGCGTTTCGATGGACCAGAACCTGAGCAAGCTTCGCGACAACATCGAGGCCACCCGCGCCGGCTGGACCGGCGACGCCTCGATCGCGTTCAACAACGTGATGAAGCGCTTCGACGAGGCGGGCCGTGGGCTCAACCAGGCCCTCCAGAACATCGGTGACCTGCTCGAGCAGGCCGGCTCGAAGTACAACGCTTCCGAGCAGCAGCAGCAGGAACTCATCAACTCGGTCAACAAGGGCTTCGGCGTCCTCGGCTGATCTGGCTCCACCCCGCAAAAATCCAAGACTTTTCTTAATCACTGGAGGAATTCATGGGCGAGATGAAGGTCGATTACGCCACGATCCACGCGGCGGCCGACGACTGCAAGAACACCGGCGGCGAGCTGGAGTCCCTCTTCGGACAGCTGAAGAGCGACCTCGCTCCGCTGGTCAACACCTGGCAGGGTGACGCGCAGACCGCGTACATCGCCGCGCAGACCGAGTGGGACAACAAGTTCGAGGAGCTCAAGCAGCTGCTCGCGCAGGTCGCCGGCGTGCTGCCGCAGCTGGCCGACGGTTACCAGGCCACGGAACAGGGCGTCACCGGCCTGTTCTGAGTCTTCCGGCTCCGAACGAGCAACGGCGGGCAGGCATCTTCGGATGCCGAGCCCGCCGTTTCGTTCGTGTCAAAGGAAAAGCCGCGACGGGGACCGTCGCGGCTTTCTTGTCCGGCAGCGGGATCAGTGCGGCGAGCCGACCTCGAATTCCGGGGTGGTGTTCAGCACCCGGACGGTGACTTTCTTCTGCTGCCCCGAAAGATCGATCGAGCAGTCGAACGTGGTGCCGTTCTCCACCGGCTGGCCGGAAGGACAGGACACGTTCTTCACGTCCGGCTCCCCGTAGTGCTCGTTGAGCACCCGGACGACACCGTCCTGGACCGACTTCTGGTCGAGCGTGTCACCCGCGAACGCGCCGAGCAGCCAAGCGCCGACGCCACCCGCGATCACGACGGCCGCCGCGATCCCGCCGATCAGCAAGGTCTTCTTGGAAGCCTTGGGCTTCTTCGCCGGCTCTGCCCCGAAAGCGCCGAGCCCGCCGTACTGAGAAGACTGTGTCTGCTGGGCGGGCTGGAACCCTCCGCCGTACTGTCCCTGCGGGGGCGTGCCCGGAACCTGTTGCTGTGCCTGCCAATCCTGCTGCTGCGGCGCGGGCTGCTGCTGTGGTTGCTGCCACGCCGTCCCCGGTGCTGGGGTGCCGCTTTGCTGCCAGGGCCCGGAAAAGGAGCCGGTGACGCCGGGCTGCTGCTGCCACTGTCCCGTGTAGGAACCAGTGGTCGCCGCGTTCGGGTCGTTCTGCTGCCACTGCCCGGCATGCGGTCCGGTGGCCTGGCCTTCCTGCTGCCAGCCCTGCTGCTGGTTCGCGGGATTCGCGGGCGGCTGCCACCACTGCTGCGGCTGCTGTTCGGGGGGCTGGCTCATCGGTGGTCACCTCGGGACTTCGGGAACTTCACGGCGTCGGGACGGAAGGGGGCCATGCCTCAGACGCCCTTCAACTCGCTGAAGCGGCGGTTGAAGTCGTCCTTGGCCGCCTTGTCCGGCAGCACGGTGATCTGCGAGGCGTCGGGCAGCCGTGGCAGGTCCTGCGCACTCGCCTTGCCGGTGAAGCGGAAGTCGTAGCGCAGCTCGATCTTGTGCCCGCCGCCCTCGATCTTGGCGTCCATGACGATCTGGTTCAGCGTCCCGTCCGAGTTGAGGGAGACGGTGGTGCGCACCGGCGCCTTCTTCATCTCGGCCGTGACCGCCCCGCTGATCGACGGCGGCAGGATCTCCACCCGCCGTTCCATGAACTTCCCGAACGGGATGTCGGCGGTCAGCTCGATCCGGTTCTCCGGAAGGCTTTTGGCGCCCTTCACGATCTTCTTGTCCGCGTTGTAGGACACGGCGATCGCGTCGGCCATCTTGCAGGCGGTGATGATCCCGACCCAGGCGCACGGGATCGCCAGCCCGGCCTCCGACTTCGGCATCGAGACCCACGGTGTCGGGGCGAGGCTCTTGTAGACGGGGCCGAGGTACACGTACTCGACGGTCCCGTCGGCGGGCGTGTACCAGTCGATGCTGTCGTCCGGGTTCTTCTGCGAGCGCTGACGGCTGACCCGGCCTTCCGGCGAACCGGTGCGGGCCGAGGAGATCGTGCTGCGGATGTACTTCTCGTCGAACCGGAAGTAGGCGCCCGACTCGCTGGTGACGTCGCGCTGCTGGCCGATGGTGTCCTGGAGCTTGTTCATCGCCGTTTCGAACTTCGTGCCGACGTAGGACGCCGCGTCGTCACCCTTCGGCACGGCGGTGCCCGCCCGCCCCTGGCCGCAGGCGGTGGTGAGCGCCAGCACGGCGCTCAGCACGCACAAGATGGTCGTTGGACGTTTGTTCATCGCCGTTCCCCTGATCGAGTCCCCCGCGCGCGGTGCGCGTCCGGATCGTCTCATCCTCTCCCGCGAAGGACGATGCCGTGGGCGGTTCCGCCACACCGGCGAGGTACAGTTGCGGGGCGCCCGCCGGGCGCCGGTCCTAGTATGGGACCCCGGACCGACCCCCGCTTCGCAGTAGGGTCGGGCGTGGGGGTATCTTCATATGTCGTTGTGCGCTGCGGCGCGTAAGCGCTAGGCCCGCACAGAACCCACACGCAATGTTGACGACGAGGTAGACCCTTGCCCACGTACAGCCCCAAGCCCGGCGACGTCACTCGTGCCTGGCACGTGATCGACGCCGAGGATGTCGTGCTCGGCCGGCTCGCGACCGAGGTCGCCACGCTGCTGCGCGGCAAGCACAAGCCGACCTACGCCCCGCACGTGGACACCGGTGACTTCGTCATCATCGTCAACGCCGAGAAGGTGGCGCTCACCGGTAACAAGCGCGAGCAGAAGTTCGCGTACCGGCACAGCGGTTACCCCGGTGGTCTGCGTAAGCGCTCCTTCGGCGAACTGCTCGACACCAAGCCCGAGCACCTGCTCGAGAAGGTCGTCAAGGGCATGCTCCCGAAGAACAAGCTCGGCCGCGCCCAGGCGAAGAAGCTCAAGGTCTACGCCGGTGCCGAGCACCCGCACGCCGCGCAGCAGCCGCAGGCGCGCGAGATCACCAAGATCGCGCAGGTCGCGCAGTGAGTGAGGAACAGTCTGTGACCAGCACCGAGACCGAGGCCGTCGAGGCTGTCGCGACCACGGAGACCGCTCCGGTCGGCGACGCCGTCGCGACCAGCGAGACCCCCGCCGCCCCGCGCCCGTCGCGTGCCGCCGGTGGCAACGCCCAGACCGTCGGCCGTCGCAAGGAAGCCGTCGTCCGGGTGCGCGTCGTTCCCGGTACCGGTGAGTTCAAGCTCAACGGCCGCACGCTCGAAGAGTACTTCCCGAACAAGGTGCACCAGCAGCTCATCCGTGAGCCGCTGGTGACGGTCGACAAGCCCGACTCGTTCGACATCTTCGCCAACCTGCACGGTGGCGGGATCTCGGGCCAGGCCGGCGCGCTCCGTCTCGCGATCGCCCGTGCGCTCGTCGAGGTCGACGCCGACGACCGCCCGGCCCTGAAGAAGGCCGGCTTCCTGACTCGTGACGCTCGCGCCACGGAGCGGAAGAAGTACGGCCTCAAGAAGGCCCGTAAGGCTCCGCAGTACAGCAAGCGCTGATCGCGCCTCTGGCGCAACCCGCGGAAGCGCCCATCCGTCTCTCGGATGGGCGCTTCCGTGTTTCCGGGGTCCCTCGGTCCCCGCTCGCCCCCAGTCCCACTCGCCCCATGCGCCCCACCCGTGTCACGTTTAGCCCGCTAAAGTCGCGCGCGTCGCGTTTAGCCCGCTAAAGGCGAGACGGGGGTGCGGGTGGGCAGGCAGGGGGACTGGCTAGGTTGTCGTGGTGGTTTTTCAAGGAGGTCGACAGATGGCTCGTCTATTCGGTACCGACGGCGTACGTGGCCTCGCCAACGAGGAGCTGACCCCGGAGCTGGCGCTCTCGCTCGCCGCCAGCGCCGCCCGCGTCCTGGCCGCCCACGACCGTTCGCACCGCCCGGTCGCGGTCGTCGGCCGTGACCCGCGCGCCAGTGGCGAGATGCTCGAGGCCGCCGTCGTGGCGGGCCTCACGTCCGCGGGTGCCGACGTGCTCCGTCTCGGCGTCCTCCCGACGCCCGCCGTCGCGTACCTGGTCGGCGCGCTCGAAGCGGATCTCGGCGTGATGATCTCCGCCTCCCACAACCCCATGCCCGACAACGGCATCAAGCTCTTCGCGGCGGGTGGTCACAAACTGCCCGACGGGATCGAGGACGAGATCGAAGCCGGTCTCGCCGCTCCCGTCACCCGCCCGACCGGCATCGGCGTCGGCCGGGTGAAGGACGTCCCCGACGCGGGTGACCGCTACATCCAGCACCTGCTGTCGGCCACCCCGCACCCGCTCGCGGGCCTGCGCGTCGTCGTCGACTGCGCGAACGGCGCGTCCTCCTTCGCCGCTCCCGAGGTGTACCGCAAGGCCGGTGCCGAGGTCATCGCGATCCACGCCGACCCGGACGGCGTGAACATCAACGAGCACTGTGGGTCGAATCACCCGGAAGCGTTGCGTGCCGCCGTCGTCGAGCATGGCGCCGACCTCGGGATCGCGCACGACGGTGACGCCGACCGCTGTGTCGCGGTCGACGCCTCGGGCGAACTCGTCGACGGCGACCAGATCATGGCCGTCCTCGCGCTCGCCCTCGCCGAGACCGGCGAGCTGACCAAGAACACCCTGGTCGCCACCGTGATGAGCAATCTCGGCCTGCACCTGGCGATGCGCGCGCACGACATCAACCTCGTCACCACCGCCGTCGGCGACCGCTACGTCCTCGAGGAGCTCCGCGCGAGCGGGTTCGCGCTCGGCGGCGAGCAGTCGGGCCACGTCGTCCTTCCCGCCTACGCGACCACCGGCGACGGCCTCCTCACCGCGCTGCGGGTGATGAGCCGCATGGCGTCCACCGGCAAGTCGCTCGCCGACCTCGCCGCCGTCATGAACCGCCTGCCGCAGGTGCTGGTGAACGTCCCGGTGGCGGACAAGGCGGCGGTCGCCGTCTCGGCCGCGGTCCGTGACGCCGTCGGCGCCGTCGAAGCCGAACTCGGCGAAGAAGGCCGTGTCCTGCTGCGCCCGTCGGGCACCGAGCAACTGGTCCGCGTCATGGTCGAGGCCCCCGCGCACGACACCGCACAGGCGGCCGCCGACCGGCTCGCCGGAGTCGTCTCCTCCGCCTCGTAACCCCTCTCACGATCTCTCCAAGTCGCTGCGCTGGGGTTACCGGCCCGGTACATTCCGTGTGCGGATACCTAGGGGAGGGTGACGGTGGCCGGTCAAGGGCACAAGGTCGATCCAGCGCAGCTGAACGAGGCAGCCAAGGTCCTGCAGGACCTGCCCAAGCAGGCTTGCGAAGGGCCGATCGGAGCGGTCGAGCAGATCAACCTGAGCGCCGCGAGTTTCGGCCCGGCGCACGGGGATTGCTTCAGCGGGTACTCCGCGAGCATCCAGCGCCTGGCGAAGTGCGCGCGCAGCTATCTCGCGGCTTCGGACGAGTTCGGCCGCAAACTCGCGGCGTCCAAGGACCTCTACCAGTCCAATGAGGACTCCAACGCCGCCGAGATGAGGAAGCACTGATGCCTCTCGCGGACGTCGGTGGCGACACCGGACACGACATTCCCAGCCGGGCCGAAGTGGAGAAGATCCTCAACGACCCGAACATCGATCGCGACACCAAACGCGAGCTCGCCCTCAACTACATCGACTACATCGAGGACGAGACGCCGGAAAGCTGCGGGTTCGCCAGCGAAGCCGAGCGGAACGGCTTCCGGGACTACATCAAATCGATGAACGGTGACTGGATCACCGAGGGCGACCTCAACTTCAATGACGGTTCCCTGGAAGAGGTCCAGGCGGCTTACAAGACCGCGCACGAGAAGTACGACGCGAACCAGGCCGCGGGGCGACAGGGTGATCGCGACGGCCTGAACCGGGACGCGGCGAAGACCCAGGAGATCGCCGGACGCGCCACCGAGACCGACCCGGGCTGCGCCAATTCGAACGACATCATGGTCCCCGGCCTGTCGGGCTTCAAGGTCTACGAGGTCTTCCATCCGCTCTACGTCCGCGCCGTGAGCCTGTCCAAGGCCGGTGGCGCTGTCGTGGCGATCGAGACCCTGCGAACGGCTTACCACGAGCAGGACAACATCCCGTTCAACCTCTTCAAGGCGAGCGCGGATGAGCTGACCGCGGTCAGCACGGCCATCGCCGGTTCGGCGCAGGACGTCTCCGGAAAGCTGGGTAATTCGCTCGGCACCTGGGAAGGCGCCGCGGCCGAGCAGGCAAGGGCCTACCAGAAGGCCTATTCGGACAAGACCGGTCTGGTCGCCGAGGCGTTCAAAGCCGCGGGTGACGGACTTCTGCGGACCAACGCCTCGGTGGGCAAGTTCTGCCGCGAGAAGGTCGAGTGGCTGCAGAAGTGGTACACCGACAACATTGACGGCGCCACGGCGCAGGACATCGAGCGGATCATCCGCATCGCCGACGGTTCGTGCAGCCAGAACGACATCATCCACTGCATCAAATTCCTGAGCATCGAAGCCAAGGACGCGTTCAACGACGACGCCGGCGACATCGACCAGAGCACCATCGACGAGGTCCTCAAACCTCAAGCGGTGGAATGGCTCGGAAAGGTCTTCGTCGGCTGGTTCGGCAAGCACATCGAGAACTTCCAGCTGGTGTGCAAGAACACGCGTGACGCGATCAACGGCGCGTGGAAGGCGTACTTCGATTCGCTGGGCCAGGTGGTCGAGAATCCGTTCGCGGATCTGGGCAAGACCCCGGAAACGGGCGGCGAGAAACCGGTCGAAAAACCTGTCGAAAAGGGCGGTGGCGGCCCGCCCGCCAGCGGTGGCGGTGGCCCATCGTCCGGTGCTGGTGGCGGCGCTGGGCACATGACGCCGAGCAACACCGTACTCCCGGAACCGGAAAAGCCCGAAGTTCCGGGCCAGGAGAAGAACCCGGTCACGGACAAGCCGCTCGACATCGATCCGGCCACCGGCGAGCCGTATCCGATCGACCCCCGTACGGGTGAGGCGATCAAGACCGGCACCGACGGCGCGCGGCCTGAAACGGTGACGGTCGAACAGGGCGACCGCAAGATCTCCATGGCCGAGCCCGGTGTCGACGGGAAGATGGGCATCTCCGTCCAGGACGGCACCGGCCAGGCCAAGGACTACGACCTCGACTTCGGTGACGGCAAGGCCACGCCGGACGCGGCGGGCGGCCCCGCGCACCGGGACGGGGCCGAGCAGCCTGCCTCGCGTCCACCGGCGACTCCGGGCCCCGATGGCAAGATCCATATCGAAGACGGCGGCCTGAAGATCACCGCGGAACGGCCGAACGGTCCCGACGGGCCGACGCTGGTGACCGTTGACGACGGTTCGGGACAGCCGTCGAAATACACCTTGGGCGAGGACGAATCCGCGGGTGGCCGTCACGCGAGCCCGGACGCCACGCCGCAGGCGGCCGGAAGACACGCCGCGGCGCAGCCTGTCGAAGAGGCGGCTGTTCGCTCGCACGACGGCACGTCCGGTGGGGCCGGCGGCGGAGCACCCGTGCCTGGTCAGCAGGCCGAACCGGTGGAGGCGGCAGGGGACGGCGATTCCGAATCGACGACGGCCCAGTCGCTGAGCGACCCGTTCGAGGGCGGGGACAACGGTCTCGGTGACACGTCGGATCCGGCCGGAACCGGCGGCGGCGCGGCCGCTCCCTCGACGTCGTCCGGGCTCGGTTCCGCTCCGGGAGGGGGCACCCAGGATCCGGCCGCGGCCGGTGCGGGGATGATGGGTGGCATGGGCATGATGGGCGGCGCGGCCGGAGGCGGGCAAGGGGCCGGTGAAGACCAGCAGCGCACGTCCAGCGGATACCGGGTCGACGGCGGCCTGTTCGACACCGCGACGACGACGGGCAGCCGGATCAGCGGTTCGCTCGACGACGACGGCGTCATCGGCTTCCGCTAGGGGAGGGGTCAGTGAATCCTGAGGAGGATCTCGCCAGACTCCGGCACAAGCTGGCCGGGCTGGAGCGCGAGAACGGCGACCGGATGTACCTGGTCGACAACCGGGTGACCAAGGCGATCGAAGACAGCCGGACCGCGGGCGACCAGCTCAAGCAGGAGACCGGCGCGGCACTTGCGGCCCGAAGCGAGCAGAAGCGGCGCGCGGAGGCCGCGGGTGGCTGGGCGACCGAGTCGACGCTCAGCGAGAAGGTCGAGGACGACGGCGACTTCGGGTTCGAGGAGGACGAGACCGAGAACGAGCGCCGCGCCGGGTATCGGACGGCCGAGGAGCCGCCGATCGCGTACCGGCCGCCTGCTCCGGCCGTTCCCGCGCCGCCGCAGCCCCCGCCACCTCCAGCGCCTGTGGCGGAGGAGCGTCCGGCCGGGCGGCACCGGCGGGCGGCCGCCGCGCGGGGCGACGACGACGACTTCGCCAACACCGACTGGCTGGCGACCTGAGCGGTCAGGTTCGCAGCGCCACGATGGCCCGCTCGACGCCGTGGAAGACGGCGTGCGTCTTGTACCGCACCTCCTCGGCGACGTGGTCGGGAGTCAGGATCTCGGCAAGGGCGCGAAGCGCGACTTCGCCCTCGGCGACCGCGACTCGCGAGCCGGGGCAGGTGTGCCTGCCGAGGCCGAAGGCGAGCTCGGCGTCGGGGCCCAGCGGGATGGCCAGTTTGTCCCCGGCCGCGAAGTCCTTGCCCTTCAAGGAGAACGGCGCGGTCACGCGGCGGGCGGCGAAGCGGGTCGGGGCGATTTCGTGGATCAGGCCGCGTACGTCGTCGAGGACGTCCGGGCGGCGTAGGAGTTCGAGACCGGCGAGGGCGAGGAAGTTCATGGAGTTCTCGTACGCCGCGTGGGCGAGCATCACCGGCGTGATCATCAGCTCGTCTTCGGTGATCCGGCCTGCTTCGTGCGCTTCGCGGAGCAGCGCCAGCCCGCCGCCTTCGACAGCCGTCGCTTTGAGGAAGAACATCGCGACCCTGAGCGCGGCGGTGTCGGCCCCGGCGGGCTCGCCCGCCCAGACGTCCAGATTCGCGGCGGTCTCCGAAAGGTTCGTCAGCAGCTTCTCGCCGAGTGGCTCGGCCGTGCCCAGCACCGCCTCCGTCACCCTGGCCGCCACCGGCCTGGCGAAATCGGCGACCAGGTCGAACCGCGCACTCGACTTTAGCGGGCTAATCGTGACGCGGAGGTCTGTGAGCAGGGCATTCGGGAGGGGCTCTACGAGGGCGATGACCTCCTTGACGACCGCGCGGAGCCGCCGGTGGCCGGCGCCGTCCATCAGCAGGAGGTTCGGCGTCTCGGCCGCGGCACCGCCCGGGTTCGAGCTGAGCTCGCGGTCGCGCAGGGCCTTGACGCGGTCCGCCGGATCGTCCAGCACGAAGAAGTCGTCCACGTTCGTATGATGCCCATGCCGCGGCCGGAGGATGTGCCAGTGTCACCAGAAGTGCCCGACGAAGTGTTGCGGACCCCGCTCGTGCGCCGCCTGCTCGAACGCGCCGACGTCGATCGTCCGGCGTACACGCACCTCGACTGCTCGAACCGGCACGAGCCCGTCGAGGACACGCTGACCTGGGCCGAACTGCTCGTCCACGTCCGCGCTGTCGCGGCGAAGCTGCGTGAGGTGATCCAGCCGGGAGACCGCGTGGCGATCACGGCGCGGCAAGACCTCTCTTACGTCGTCGCCTTCTTCGGCGCGCTGTACGCCGGGGCTGTCGCGGTGCCACTGTCCGCACCGGACGTCCGCGCTCACCGCGAGCGGCTCGTCGGGGTCCTCAACGATTGCGACGCCGACATCTGGCTCACGTCGGAGTCCTTGGTCGAGCGGTTGACCGAGTTCGCCAGGGCCGAGGCGGTTCCGGCGCCCCGCGAGATCATCGCCGTCGACACCCTGCCGCTGGATCCGGCCGAACAGTCGCCGCCGTCGCCGGTCTCCCCCGAAGACCCCGCCTACCTGCAGTACACCTCCGGCACGACGCGATCACCCGCCGGCGTGATCATCACGCATCGGGCGTTGTCGGCCGCCTGCTGGCAGATCTGCGACGCCTACGACGTCGACGAGCGCACCACATGCGTCGGCTGGATCCCGTTCTTCCACGACATGGGGCTGGCGCAGTTGCTCGCGGGGACGATGCACTGCGGCGGCCGGACGGTGTTCATCGCGCCGCTGGAGTTCATCCGGCGCCCGGAGCGCTGGCTGCTGCTGATGTCGTCGTATCCGAACACGCTCACCGCGGCCCCGAACTTCGCGTACGACCTGGTGACCGAGGCCGTGCCCGAGCCGAAGCGCGCCGAGTACGACCTCTCGACGGTGTCGATCGCGCTCAGCGGCAGTGAACCGGTCCGGGCGGCGACCGTCCGGGAGTTCCTCGCCGCTTATGAACCCCATGGCTTTCCGAGGGGCGCGTTCCGGCCGTCCTACGGTCTGGCCGAAGCCACGGTCTACGTCGCCAGCGGCGATTCCGGCGGCCCGGTGGTGACCGAGGTGGACGGCCGCGAAATCGTCGAGATCGGCTGGCCCAGGGGGCAGCGGGTCCGCGTCGTGCCCCCGCCGGATCGCGTTTTGCCCGCTAAAGTCGACATGGGCGAGATCTGGGTCAAGGGGCCCAACGTGGCCGCCGGGTATTGGCGCCGTCCGGAGTTGACCGCCGAGGTGTTCGGCGCCGAACTCGACGGGGAAGGCGGCTGGCTCCGCACCGGCGACCTGGGCATGATCCGCGACGGCAGGCTGTCGGTGACCGGCCGGATCAAGGACCTGATCATCATCGACGGCCGCAATCACAGCCCCCACGACATCGAGGAGACGGTCGCCGCCGCGCATCCTCTTCTCGCGCCCGAACGAGTCGCCGCGTTCTCGGTCGACGGTGATGAAGGCGAGGGTGTCGTCGTCGCCGCCGAGCGCGCTCGGAAGGCCCCGGACTTCGACGAAGCCGAGATCGCGCGGGCCGCCACCCGTGCCGTCGCCGAGCGGCACGACGTGCGGCTTCGTGCTTTCTTCCTGGTCAAACCCGGCGGACTGCCGAGGACCTCCAGCGGCAAGGTCGCGCGTTCCGCGGCCAGAACGCGGTACTGGACCGCGGATGGGACAGAATCCCCCCATGGCAGCTGACGGGAGCGAGTACGTCGACGAGATCAAGGCTCTCGTCTGCGAGACCTTCGACGTCGATCCGGACACCATCGACGAGAACACACCCTTCGCCGAGATGGGCGTCGACTCCCGGCGCCGCGTCCGGCTCCTGGCGACGGTCGAGGTGGAGTTCGGCATCGACATCGACCTCGACGAGCTGGATCGCCTGGTCGACATCCGTGGCGCGGCCACCGTGCTCGCCGAGGCGGTCGAGGCGGGTGCGAAACCCCGGAAACGCGGTCTACCAGGCTTCTTGCGCCGAAATCGTTTGAGTTAGCAAAGGTGTGAATGTCCCTGCGGCCCGGATGACCGGTGGGTACATTCTGTGTGCATATGCGATGGCACCTGATGCCGCCGGCGTGCGTCGTAGGTAGGACAACGAGGCGGATACAGCGGGACGAAGGGGGCACCGGTCATGCCGGACGGGGGCTACAAAGCCGATTCAGAGGCGATGCTCACGGCGTCGACGTCGTTGGAGCGCGCAGCTGAGAACACGACGTCCGAGGCGGGGAAGGTGGGGCCGACGCAGGTTCAGCCCGCGGACTTCGGCCGGGTCCACAAGGATTACCAAAAGGGCTACGCCACCGGGATCCTCGCCATTTCCGACGCGATGAAGGGGTACGCGGGCCAGCTCACCCAGCTCGCCGGCGGAGTCAGCACCGCGTCGACCCGCTACACCTCATCCGACCAGGCGAACGCCGCGGCTGCCAACAAGGCGGGAGCCCAGTAATGAGTGAACCGACGCCCGCCCAGGTACGGGAAATCCTGAACGACCCCTACATCACGCAGGGCACCAAAGACGCTTTGCTGAACCCGTTCGTCAACAGGGAAGAGGCTTACAAGAAGGCCGTCGCCGAACGCGACTCGAACGCCGCCGGGGACAAGAAGCAGGCGGCCGCCACGAAACAGGCCGACAAGGATCTCGACTCCATGTCCCGGCCGGCCGCGGGTGGTTCCACCACCAAGTCCGACCAGGTGCTCGACCTCGGAAAGCCGGCGCTGGACTTCTTTTCCGACTGGGCTGAGCAGGTCTGGAACAAGATGCCGGAGAAGTCGTACGAGATCAGCTACAAGACCGACATCTGGGACCGGTTCCACGAGAACCGTGAGATCAATTTCCAGAAGATGTTCGACGAGGTCGAAGATCTCGGCGACGCGAAGAAGGCCGTCGAGCAGACCCAGAAGGACGCGACGGCGGCGCTGACCACGCTCTTCCACGACTGGAAGGGCGAGGGTGCGACAGCCGCGAAGGTCAAGTACGAGCAGCGAATCCAGCCCGACGCGAAGGAACTCATCGCGCAGATGGACGGCGCCATCAAACTGGTGCCGTCGACCATCGACAAGATCTACAGCGCGCTCAAGCTGAAGGTCGACGAAACGCTGAAGCTCCGAGTCGACAAGGTCGCCACGGCGCCGCTGTACATCGCGAAGCAGGTCGTCGAGATCGCGAACGGCAAGGTCGATTCCAAAGAGAAGCTCATGGACGTCGCGTACTGGCTCGACTCCGCGTGCCCGGGCAACAACCTCGCCGAACGGCTGCGTCACGACGATTGCGATCTGAACGACGAGAACAAGGACTATGCGATCGGGGCCGCGAAGCAGTGGCTGAAGGGCTCGTTCGCCACCGAGTTCGGTGAGCGTTTCGAGAACTTCAAGAAGCTCTGCAAGAACGCGACCGAGACGATCAACACGCAGTATCACGAGCTGTCGCGGTTCATGGAGGACTACACGAACCCGTTCCCCGCGCCCGGATCCGAAAAGCCGCCCGCCGACGACGGCAAGGGCAACGACAACGGCGGCGGGAACACCGGCGGCGGTACTGGCGGTGGAAGCGGTACTGGCGGCGGAAGCGGGAGTGGCGGTGGCGCCGGCACGCCGCCCGCCGCGTCGGTTCCCGAAACGCCGAAGCCGGAGGACAAGCCCGCCGAGGGCATGAACCCGGTCACCGGCAAGCCGCTCGAGCTGGACCCCGAGACCGGCAAGCCGTACCCGATCGACCCGGCGACGGGTGAGGCGATCAAGGACGGCATCGACGGTCAGGACACCATGACCGTCCAAAAGGGTGACAACAAGATCGAGATGACCGAGCCGGATAAAGACGGCAAAATGGACATCAAGGTCGACGACGGCAAGGGCAACGAGAAGGACTACAAGCTCGACTTCGACGACCCGAAGGGCGAAGAGGGCAAGGACGGCAAGCCCGGCGAAGAGGGCAAGGACGGCGAGTTCGGGCCGAAGGGCACGGTCAAGGAGGGCGAGCCCGGCCCCGACGGCGTCTACCGGCCCGGCCCGGACGGCAAGATCCACATCCAGGACGGCAACCTCAAGATCACCGCCGAGCAGCCGGACGGCCCGAACGGCCCGACCGTGGTGACCGTCGACGACGGCAAGGGCGAGCCGACCACCTACACCCTCGACGAAAAGGGTGAGAAGAAGGAACTCAAGACCGGCGACGTCCTCGAGACCGACGACATCAAGAACGGCCTCGACGACCGGAACCCCGGCAACCCGCAGCCCGGCAAGGTCGAAGACGTTCGTCCCATGCCCGCCCCCGCCGACGGCGGGATGGCGCCCGGTGGCGGCGGCGGTAGTGGCTTCAGCGCTCCAGGCGGAGTCGAGGTTGGCGTCGGCGCCGAAGGGACCGCTTCGGTGTCCGCGGGGGCCGAAGCGGCCGCGGGCGGCGCGTCGGCTTCCGGCGGCGATGGCACCGTGCCGACCGCGGGAGGCGGCGGCAGCTTCGAAGGCGCGATCGGCAGCCCCCTCGAAGGTGCTTCGTCGGGGTCGCTGAACGAAGCCGGTTCGCTGGAAGCGGGCATGCAGTCCGGAGGCGGCGCGCAGCCGGCCGGGGCCGAGGGCGGTCTCGGGATGGCTCCGGGCGGGATGGACCCGGCGCCCGCGAACGCCGGTGCCGCGAGCTCGCCCGCCGGAATGGGCGGCATGATGGGTGGCATGGGCGCCATGGGCGGCGCGGCCGGTGGTGGCGGGGGTGACACGCAGCGCGGGTCGAGCCAGTACCGCGTCGAAGGCGGCATTTTCGAGACCAGTGGCGCGGGCGGCCGGATCAGCGGCTCGCTCGACGACGAGGGTGGCGACCGTTCGATCAGTTACGAGCGATGATCGGTAGCCGGGGAACGAGGGAGGACCGATGAGCGCTGTTGACCGGCTGGCGGCCGCCATGTCCAGGCAGGACGCCGCCATCACGGAGCAGTTGGAGCAGCGCGGGCTGCGGGAGCGGCATCTCGCCGACGCCAAGGCCCAGGCGGTGGAGACCATGCAGAAGGACGCCGCCGTCCACGACAAGTACGCCGCGCACATGCAGGAGCTGGGGAAGCGGAGCAAGGAGGCGGGCGGCTGGCTGACCGGCAAGACGACCGCCGACCGCAGCCACACGATCGGCTTCGACATCGAGGACGACGACAAGCCGGACGCCCGGTTCGCCGAGTTCGGTGCCCGTCCTGACGCGTCGCGGCCGGTAGCGCCTCCTCCGCCGCCGCCCCCGCTCCCGGTCGCGCCGGGGGTGCCCGGAATGCCGGCGACGGTGGACGTCCCGCCCGCGGCGCCGACGCCCGCTCCCAGCGCCGCGGCGCCCGAAGCGCCTGGCACGCCCGCGCGTCGCCGCGGTCGTCACGCCCGTGACGACAAGGGATTCGACGACGACGACTTCTCGAACAACTCGTGGATGGTCGACTGACCGGCTTCACCCCCGGATCGCGTTTAGCCCGCTAAACGCGATCCGGGCGGGTCAGGCGGCGGGTTCGTCCTGGAGTTCGATGGGGGCGCGTTTGACGTCGGCGTCCAGCAGGGGCTGGTACTTCGCCGTCCCCGTCAGGTGGGTGAGGAAGAACGCGGTGAACAGCGCCCGCGTCAGCTGCTGGGTCCCGCGGTGCGGCTTCCCGTGCAGCAGCAGCTGGCTCCAGTGCCTGCCCTCGGTGACACCGAGGTGCGACGATTTCCCGAGCTTCCGGAGCTGCACCGGCCCGCCCCACGCGTCCGCGATCGCCTCGGCATGTCCGACGGGCGGCGCGACCAGGTCTTCGCCCGCCGCGAGGTGCAGGCCGGGCGCGGTCACCGACCGGGCCGACACCGTCGCCGGCGGCAGCGTCTGCGCGGGGGTGATGGTCGCGACCGCGCGGATCTCGGGTCGCTCGTCGTTCTCGGCGGCCTGCGCGGCGGCCAGCACCGCCGAACCGCCGCCGGTCGAATGCCCGGCCAGGCCGAGTTTCGCCGGGTCGACGCTGATGCCGTCCGGTCCGAGGCGGACGGTCGTGATCAGGTCGAGCGTCGTGAGCAGATCGCCTGCCAGCAGCCGGTGCGAAGGCAGCGGGCCGCGCTGGGTGGCCGGGGCCGCCGCGACGATGCCCCAGCTCGCGAGGTGCCGGAGCAGATGCCGGTAGCTCCCGGTCGGCTGCAACCAGCCGTGCCCGAACGCGATCGCGGGCAGACCGAGTCCCGAACGGGGGGTGAACACGACGCCGGGCAGTCCGACCAGGGCGAGGTTGCCGCGCAGAACCTCGTGCGGACCTGGGTGGGACAGCTCCGCGAGCAGCTGCTTGGGCTTGCTGGCCATGCTCGTGACCTTACTGCCCGCGCTCCCGTCCGGCCCGCGCGCCGCCCCGGCGTTCGCCTTTCGCGGGCTAACTGCGCTGCTTAGCGTGCCTAAGCGTCGCGTTTAGCCCGCTGAACGCAGGTGCGGGCGCCCGGGCGAAGGGGCCGAATTTCCGTCGTTAGGCTGGTGGCCGTGTGTGGAATCGTGGGATACGTCGGACACCGCCCGGCTCTGGACGTCGTCATCGGCGGGCTTCGCCGGATGGAGTACCGCGGCTATGACTCGGCGGGCGTCGCCGTCCTCGACGGCGTCGGTGCGCTGAACGTCGAGCGCAAAGCGGGCCGCCTGGCCAACCTGGAGACCCAGCTCGACACCGTCGGCAGGGACGCCTTCACCGGTACCGCCGGGATGGGTCACACCCGCTGGGCCACCCACGGTGCCCCGGTCGACCGCAACTCGCACCCGCACCGCGACGCCTCCCAGCGCGTCGCCGTCGTGCACAACGGCATCATCGAGAACTTCGCCGCCCTGCGCGCCGAGCTCGAGGCCGAAGGCGTCGAGATGGCGAGCGACACCGACTCCGAGACCGCCGCGCACCTGATCGCCCGCGCGTACACCGAGGGCGACACGAAGGGCGACTTCCCGGCCAGCGTCGCCGCGGTCTGTCGTCGGCTCGAAGGAGCGTTCACCCTGGTCGTGAGCATCGCCGACCAGCCGGACACCATCGTCGCCGCTCGTCGTTCGTCGCCGCTGGTCGTCGGTGTCGGCGAGCGCGAGCACTTCGTCGCCTCCGACGTCGCCGCGTTCATCGAACACACCCGTGAGGCGGTCGAGCTCGGTCAGGACCAGCTCGTCGTGATCACCCGCGACGGTTACGAGGTCACCGACTTCCACGGCGACGCCGCCCAGGCCAAGCCGTTCACCGTCGACTGGGACCTCTCGGCCGCGGAAAAGGGCGGCCACGAGTACTTCATGCTCAAGGAGATCGAGGAGCAGCCGGAGGCGCTGGCGAACACGCTGCGCGGCCACTTCGACGGCGGCCGGATCATCCTCGACGAGCAGCGCATCTCCGACCAGGACCTGCGTGACGTCGACAAGGTCTTCGTCGTCGCCTGTGGTTCCGCGTACCACTCTGGCCTCGTCGCCAAGTACGCCATCGAGCACTGGTGCCGCCTGCCGGTCGAGGTCGAGCTGGCCAGCGAGTTCCGCTACCGCGACCCGGTGCTGGACCGCGCGACGCTGGTCGTCGCCGTATCCCAGTCGGGAGAGACCGCGGACACCCTCGAAGCCGTCCGCCACGCGCGCGAGCAGAAGGCCCGCGTCCTGGCCGTCTGCAACACCAACGGCGCGCAGATCCCGCGTGAGTCCGACGCCGTCCTCTACACGCACGCCGGTCCGGAGATCGGTGTCGCGTCGACGAAGGCCTTCCTCGCGCAGATCGCGGCCAACTACCTGGTCGGCCTGGCGCTCGCGCAGGCCCGCGGCACCAAGTACCCGGACGAGGTCGCCCGTGAGTTCGCCGAACTCGAGGCCATGCCCGCCGCGGTACAGAAGGTCCTGTCCACTGTGGACCAGGTCCGCGATCTCGGCCGCCGGATCGCCGACTCGAAGGCCGTGCTGTTCCTCGGCCGTCACGTCGGTTTCCCGGTCGCCCTCGAAGGCGCGCTGAAGCTCAAGGAACTGGCATACATGCACGCCGAGGGCTTCGCCGCGGGCGAGCTCAAGCACGGCCCGATCGCGCTGATCGAAGAAGGCCTGCCCGTCGTCGTGGTGATGCCCTCGCCCAAGGGACGGGCGGTGCTGCACTCGAAGCTGGTGTCGAACATCAGCGAGATCCAGGCTCGCGGCGCCCGCACGATCGTGATCGCGGAGGAGGGAGACGAGACCGTCCGCCCGTTCGCCGACGAACTGATCGAGATCCCGGCCGTGCCGACGCTGCTGCAGCCGCTGGTCTCCACGGTGCCGCTGCAGGTGCTGGCCGCCGAGATCGCCCGCACGCGCGGGTACGACGTCGACAAGCCGCGTAACCTGGCGAAGTCGGTCACCGTCGAGTAACAGACCGGAGGCGTCGTGCAGGGAATCTGGACCACGGAACGGATTCGCGCGGCGGAGGACCGGCTGCTCGCCGTCACTCCGGACGGCGAGCTCATGCGGCGCGCGGCTTTCGGTCTCGCGGTGCACGCCGCCGACATGCTGGCCGGGCACACAGGTTCGGTGTCCGGGCGTCGCGTGACGCTGCTCGTCGGGTCGGGCAACAACGGCGGTGACGCCTTGTGGGCGGGTGCGTTCCTGCGCCGCCGCAATGTGGCCGTATCGGCGATCCTGCTGAAGCCCGAACGCGCGCACGGCCCGGGTTTGGCCGCTCTGAAGCGATCCGGCGGCAAGGTCGTGTCCCTTGAGGACGGTCCACAGTGGATTCGGCGGGCCGACCTCGTCGTGGATGGGATCGTCGGTATTTCGGCGCGCGGGCCGCTGCGGCCGGATGCCGCGGCGTTGCTGGAGCACGTGAGGTCGCCGGTGCTCGCGGTCGATCTGCCGAGTGGGGTGGACCCGGACACAGGCGCCGTCGACGGCCCGGCGGTCGTGGCGGATCGGACCGTCACCTTCGGCGCGCTCAAGCCGGTGCACGCCCTCGCACCCGCTTCCTGCGGCGAGGTCTCGCTGGTGGAAATCGGACTGCGGCTAACCGATCCCGATCTGCAGCGACTCGATACGGCGGACGTCGCCGCCGCGTGGCCGATGCCCGGTCCGGCCGACGACAAGTACAGCCAGGGCGTGGTCGGGGTGGCCGCCGGATCGGCGACGTATCCGGGGGCGGCCGTGCTCGCGGCCGGTGCGGCGGTGCGGGCTACTTCCGGGCTGGTGCGGTACGCCGGCCATGCCGCGGACGTGGTGCGCGGGCAGTGGCCCGAGATCATCGCGACGGGTTCGGTGACCGACGCGGGCCGGGTCCAGGCGTGGGTCGTCGGGCCGGGTATCGGCACGGGGAACGAGGGGCGGGACGTGCTGCGGTTCGTGCTCGGCCGCGGCGTGCCGGTGTGCGCGGACGCCGACGCGACGACGATCATCGCGCGTTCGCCCGACGTGCTGGACGCGCGCGATCCGGACACGCCGCTCGTGCTGACCCCGCACGCGGGGGAGTTCGAACGGCTGATGGGGGCGCCGCCGGGGGCGGACCGGGTCGCGGCGGCGCGTTCGGCCGCGCGGAAGTACGACGCCGTCGTGCTCTTGAAGGGGCATTGCACGGTGGTCGCGGCGCCGGACGGGCGTGCGCTGGTGAACACGCCGCGGGGGTCGTGGCTCGCGACGGCCGGTTCGGGGGACGTGCTGTCCGGTCTGGTCGGCGCGTTGCTCGCTTCGGGGCTCGACCCGTGGCTGGCGGCCGGCGCGGCCGCGCACGTGCATTCCCTCGCCGGATCCCTCGCCGCCGACGGCGCTCCCACCTCGGCTTCCGGCATCCTCGCGGCGGTCCCGGACGCCATCCGTCGGTCCGCTCGCTGACCTCCTGACCAGAGCCCCGACCTGCGTTTAGCCCCCTAATCGCGCTCTGAGGGCGGGTGCCCTCAGAGCGCGATTAGGGGGCTAAACGCAGGTCCGTGGGCCGGAGGGGAAGGTGGCAAGAAATGCGAGAGTTATCGAGTTACGTGTTAACTCCGGGCGAATAATCTGGTAAGAAGCAGGTGTGAGCGCCGACACCCACCCCGCCGAGACCGCGATGGTCCGGGTCGTGAACGGTGTCGCCCATGTCTAAGACCAGGCCATCGGACGCCGCGGTCGAGCAACGACGCCAGGAGATCCTCGACCACGTCATCGCCACCGGCGAGGTCCGCATCGACGACCTCACCGCCCGCTTCGGCGTCAGCCTGATGACGATGCACCGCGACCTCGACGACCTCGCCGAGCGCCGCCTCCTCCGCAAACTCCGCGGCAAGGTCGAGGCCTACCCCGCGACGACCATGGAGTCCGCAGCCCGCTTCCGCGACACCTTTAACCAGGCCACGAAGGACGCGCTGGGCGAAGCCGCCGCGGCGTACGTCCACTCCGGTCAGACGGTCTTCGTCGACGACTCGACGACGCTCTTCCCGCTCGTCCGCCGTCTCGGCCAGGTCGAAGACCTCACCGTCCTCACCAACTCGCTCGAAGCCGCCCGCATCCTCGGCCCGGCCAAGAGCGTCGAGGTCGTACTGGCGGGCGGCCGCTACCACCACGAGTTCGACTCGTGCGCCGGCCCGGACGTCGTCGCGTTCCTCGACCGCACGCACGCCGACATCGCGTTCGTCTCGGTCGCCGCGGTCGCGGTCGGCCGCCTGTTCCACCCTGTCCAGGACTACGCCGAGCTCAAGAAGGCCGCGCTGCGCACCGCCGACCGCAACGTCCTGGTCGTCGACAACTCCAAGTTCGGCCGCACCGCCACCTACGCGTACGGCGACATCGGTGACTACGACCTCCTGATCACCGACGAAGAGGCGCCGACCGAGGAGATCGAGGCGGCGCTGACCGCGGGAACCGCCATCGAGCAGGTCGAGTGCGCACCGGAGGGCCCGGAATATGAGTTCTGAACTGGTCGCCGGAATCGACTCGTCGACCCAGTCGACGAAGGTCGTCGTCTGCGACGCGAACACCGGTGAGATCGTCCGCACCGGCCGCGCCTCGCATCCCGACGGCACGGAGGTCGCCCCCGCCGCCTGGTGGGACGCGTTCCGCGAGGCCACGGACGGCCTGCTCGACGGCGTCGGCGCCATCGGCATCGGCGGTCAGCAGCACGGCATGGTCACCCTCGACGAGGCGGGCGAGGTCGTCCGGCCCGCGTTGCTGTGGAACGACACCCGGTCCGCGAAGGCGGCCGAAGACCTCAGCGGCGAGCTCGGTCCGGAGAGCTGGGCGAAGTCCGTCGGCTCGGTGCCGGTCGCCAGCTTCACCGTCACGAAGCTGCGCTGGATGGCGGAGAACGAGCCGGCGCTGGCCGATCGCGTCGCCCGCGTTCTGCTCCCGCACGACTGGCTGACCTGGCGGTTGCTGGGCTCCGGCGCCGAGCCGGTCACCGATCGCGGCGACGCTTCCGGCACCGGTTACTTCTCGCCCGCCACCGGCGAATACCGCCAAGACCTCCTCGCGCACGCCTTCGGCGGCCGCACGCCCGAACTGCCCAAGGTCATCGGTCCCGCCGAAGCCGCGGGTCGCACTCCGGACGGGATCCTGGTCTCGGCCGGAACCGGCGACAACATGGCCGCCGCCTTCGGTCTCGAACTCGTCCCCGGCGACGTCGTCGTCTCGCTGGGCACCAGCGGCACCGTCTTCGGCGTCTCCGAAACCGCGAGCGCCGACCCCTCCGGCATCGTCGCGGGATTCGCCGACGCCACCGGTCGCTTCCTCCCGCTGGCCTGCACCCTCAACGCGGCCCGCGTGCTCACGGCCACGTCCGCGATGCTCGGCGTCGAACTCGCGGAGTTCGACAAGCTGGCGCTGACGGCCGGGCCCGGTTCCGGTGGCCTCACCTTCCTGCCGTACCTCGACGGTGAGCGGACGCCGAACCTCCCGGACGCCAACGGCACGCTGTTCGGCCTGACTCGCGCGAACATGACGCCCGAGAACCTCGCCCGCGCCGCCGTCGAAGGCATGCTGTGCGGTCTCGCCGCCGGTCTCGACGCCCTGCGCGAGCAGGGACTCGAAGTCCGCCGCGTGCTCCTGATCGGTGGTGGCGCGCAGTCGGCCGCCGTCCGCGCGGTCGCGCCGATCGTGTTCGGCGTGCCCGTCGTCATCCCCGAAGTCGCCGAGTACGTCGCGGTCGGTGCCGCACGGCAGGCGGCGTGGGCCCTCGCTTCCAGCACGGAACCTCCCCGCTGGCAGGAACAGCACGGCTACACCCCACTCGAGCCGACCGAGGCGGACAGCGCCGAGGGGCGCCGGATCCGGCGACGGCATCTCGAAGCCCGCGAACTCGGGCACGGCATTTCCGCGAAACCGAAAGAGGACTGAACCGATGGCCACGATCACCTACGACAAGGCGACCCGGCGCTACGCGGGCTCCGAGCGGCCCGCCGTGGACGCACTCGACCTCGAGATCGCCGACGGCGAGTTCCTCGTGCTGGTCGGGCCTTCCGGCTGTGGCAAGTCCACCAGCCTGCGGATGCTCGCCGGCCTCGAGGACATCGACGAAGGCGCCGTGTGGATCGGCGACCGCGACGTCACGCAGCTGCCGCCGCGCGCCCGCGACATCGCGATGGTGTTCCAGAACTACGCGCTGTACCCGCATATGACCGTGGGCCAGAACATGGGCTTCGCGCTGAAGATCGCTGGCCGTCCGGCGTCGGAGATCAAGCAGAAGGTGCTCGACGCGGCCAAGCTGCTCGACATCGAGCAGTACCTCGACCGCAAGCCGAAAGCGCTCTCCGGTGGTCAGCGCCAGCGTGTCGCGATGGGCCGCGCCATCGTGCGTGAGCCGCAGGTCTTCCTCATGGACGAGCCGCTGTCGAACCTCGACGCGAAGCTGCGTGTCTCCACCCGTACGCAGATCGCCGCGCTGCAGCGCCGCCTCGGCGTCACCACCGTGTACGTCACGCACGACCAGGTCGAGGCCATGACGATGGGTGACCGGGTCGCGGTCCTTTCGGACGGTCTCCTGCAGCAGTGCGACACCCCGCGTGCCTTGTACGACCGGCCCGCAAACGCTTTCGTCGCCGGGTTCATCGGCTCGCCCGCGATGAACCTCGTCACCGCGAAGCTCACCGAAGACGGTGCCGAGCTGGGTGGCGCGCGGGTGCCGCTGACGCGTGAGATCCTCGCCAAGGCCGACGGCGACACGGTCACCCTCGGCTTCCGCCCGGAGTCGCTCGAGGTGACCACCAGCGAGGACGGCACCGTGCCGGTCAAGGTCGACCTCGTCGAGGAACTCGGATCGGACGCGTACGTGTACGGCAAGCTGGCCGAGACCGACGCCGAAGGCACGAAGTCGAACGTCGTCACCCGTGTCGACCCGCGCAAGCCGCCGGCCATGGGTGACACCCTGCACCTGCGGATCCGTCCCGACGAGCTGCACGTGTTCTCCGCCACCGACGGGGCGCGCCTGTCCTGAGCCGGTTCGTGGGAAACTGGTGGTCGTTATGACCGCCAGTTTCCCGCGTGCCGAGGTCGTCATCGACCTGTCCGCCATCCGGCACAACGTCGCCCTGCTCGCATCCCGCGCTCCCTCGGCCCAGACCATGGCCGTGGTCAAGGCGGACGGCTACGGGCACGGAGCCCTCGAGGTCGCCCGTGCCGCCGTCGAGGGTGGGGCCACCTGGCTGGGCACCTGCTCTCTCGGCGAGGCGCTCGCGCTGCGCCGGGCGGGGATCGGTGTTCGCCTCTTCAGCTGGCTCGACACTCCCGAAGCCGACTTCGCGCCCGCGGTCGCCGAAGACATCGACGTCGCCGTCAGCTCCCTCGACGAGCTGGCCCGCGTGGCCGATGGCGCGCGCCGGGCACGCGACTTTAGCCCCCTAAACGCGATCTGCCGGGTGCACCTCAAGATCGACACCGGGCTGTCCCGAAACGGCTGCCCACCTGCGGAATGGCCGGCGCTGGTCAAGGCCGCGGCGGCCGCCAAGCCGCTCATCGACGTCGTCGCGATCTGGTCGCATCTCGCCTGCGCCGACGAGCCCGGCCACCCCTCCATCGACGCGCAGGCGAAGCGGTTCGACGAGGCCTACGACATCGCTCGCGCCGCCGGCCTGGACCCCATGCGGCATATCGCGAACTCCGCCGCCGTGCTGACCAGGCCCGACCTGCACTTCGACCTCGTGCGCCCCGGGATCGCGATCTACGGGCTGAACCCGGTGCCGACCGGCGACGATCTGCGCCCGGCGATGACCTTCAAATCGTCCGTCGTGCTCACGAAGCGGATCCCGGCCGGCGAATCGGTCTCGTACGGCCACAGCTGGACGGCCGAACGCGACACCACGCTCGCGCTGGTTCCCGTCGGATACGCCGACGGCGTGCCGCGGTCGCTGTCCGGGCGGATGGACGTCCTGCTCGCAGGGAAGCGGCGGCCGGTCGTCGGCCGCGTCTGCATGGACCAGCTCATCGTCGACTGCGGAGACGACGAGTCGTCCATCGGCAGCGAAGTGATCCTCTTCGGCCAAGGCGCTTCCGGCGAGCCGACGGCCCGGGAATGGGCCGACAAGCTGGGGACGATCGACTACGAGATCGTGACTTCGATGTACCGCCCGCGTATCCACCGGACGTATCTGGAGGCAGGCTCGTGACACCTTCACGAAGACTGCTGGCCATCGTCGGCGGTGTCGGGGCGGTGGCCACCGGCACCGCCGCCGCGATCGCCGTCGCCGCACAGCAGCGGCGGCAGAGTGAGGATCCGTTCGTGGACGAGCCGTTGGGGGATCTCGCACCGGCTCGGACATCGACAGTGGCGGCGGAGGACGGCACGCCGCTCGCGGTCGAGGAGATCGATCCGGCCGATGGAGGAGAACCGGAGCTGACCGTCGTCGGCGTGCACGGTTTCGCGTTGTCGAAGCGCTGCTGGCACTTCCAGCGGCGAGACCTCGCGTCGCTGAAGCTGCCGCGCGTGCGACAGGTGTACTTCGACCATCGCGGGCACGGGCAATCCGGCGCCGCGACCGCCGAGACCAGCACCATCGAGCAGCTGGCGCGCGACCTCGACATGGTCCTTCGCTCGGTGGTGCCGGAGGGGCCCATCGTGCTCATGGGGCACTCGATGGGCGGCATGGTGATCATGGAGCTCGCCTCGGAGCATCCCGAGCTGTTCGACGACCGTGTCTGCGGAGTCGCGTTCATCGCGACCGCGGCGGGTGAAGTCGGCGCTCGGGGACTGCCGAGATCACTGCTCTCGAAGTACAACCCGCTCACACGAGGCGTCGGCGGGCTGGCTGGCTGGCAGCCGGGGCTCGTCGAGTTCGTGCGCGCGGCGGGTGGGCAGCTGACCCGGCAGGCCGTGCGCAGGCTGGCGTTCGGCAGCCGTGACGTGTCGCCGCGACTCGTCGACTTCATGCTGGAAATGCTCGAAGTCACGCCGGTGCGCGGGCTCGTGAACTTCGTCGACACGCTCGGCAGCCACAACCGGTACGCCGCGCTCGCCGGGTTGAAGCACGCGCACGTGCTGGTCGTCGGCGGGGATTCCGACCGGTTCACGCCGATCGCGCACGCCGAGCGGATCGCGGCGGAGCTGCCGGACGCGGAGCTGGTGCGCGTCCGCGGCGCGGGGCACATGGTGCAGCTGGAACAACCCGAACTGGTGAACAGCCACCTGATCGACTTGGTGCAACGATGCACGGGCACCGATGGTGAGACTTCCGAACGGCGGACCTGGTGGTGGCAACGCTGATGAATTTCGCTTTCCCGACTCCCGAGTCGACGATGGACTTCGGGCGTGAGCTCGGACGCTCGCTGCGCGCGGGCGATCTGGTGCTGCTCGCCGGGCCGCTCGGGGCGGGCAAGACGACGCTGACCCGCGGGATCGCGGACGGTCTCGGGGTCGGAGGGCGGGTCAGCTCGCCGACGTTCGTACTGGCCAGGGTGCATCCGGCGGGGGCTTCCGGGGTCGCGCTGGTACACGTGGACGCGTACCGGCTCGGTGGGGATCTCTCGCAGCTGGACGACCTGGACCTCGACACCGAACTGGAGCGATCCGCGCTGGTCGTCGAATGGGGCGAAGGGTCCGCTGAACGCCTGTCGGACGACTACCTCGTCGTGCGGCTTGAGCGCCGTGAGGACGATGTCCGCTTGGTCACCCTGGAGCCGCACGGCACCTGGACGTCCCGCACGCCAGACCTGCGTTTAGCGGGCTAATCGCGATCTGGGGCGTGGGCAGGGCGACCTGCGTTTAGCGGGCTAATCGCGATCTGCGGGCCGACCTGCGTTTAGCCCCCTAATCGCGATCTGTGCTGTCCGACTTGTGTTTCGCGGGCTAAACGCGATCCGCCGGGCCGACGACGGAGCGCGCGATCCCCAGGTCGACAAGGTCTTGGGGGCGTAGCCGCAGTCGGTCCGCGAGGGCGGGGGCTTCGTCGGCGGACAGCTTGAGGATCGCCGCGGCCGCTTCCGGCGAGGTCACCGAGAAGTACGCGCTGGGCGTCACCCACGTCGACCCCGGCGCCGCGAACGCGAGCGCGCCTCCGGACCCACCTTCCCCGATCACCAGGGTCGTGATCGGCACGGCCGCGCTCGCGACCGCCTCGAACAACTCCGCGATCGCCGCGCCGGCCCCGGCCCGCTCGGCCGCCTCGTCGTTCGCCGCGCCCGGGGTGTCGACGAGGGTGAGGACCGGGATTCCGAGCCTCGACGCGAGCCGCACCAGACGCGCCGCCGTCCGAAAACCCGCGGGCGACGTCGGCGTTCCGCATTGCGCGGCGTACGCGATCGCTCGGCCGCCTCGCCAGCCGAAGCCGCATAAGACACCGGAGTCGAGTCCGCCGCACCTGTCGCCCGAGACCTCCTCACGCCAGTCGAAGTACGCGTCGAGGTACTCCGCTGCCCTCGGCCGCTCGGCGGAGCGCGCGGCTTGGACCGCGTCCCATCCGCTGTCGGGCAAGTCCGTCACCCCGAGCGCGCCAGGCGGCTCCGCGGCTTCCGGCGTCGGCGAAGTCAGGAGGCCCAGCCACCGTTCCAGTGCGGCGGGAAGGTCGGCAGACGCCACGATCTGATCGACTTGGCCCCACGCGAGCTTCGCTTCGGCCGTGTACGCCTCCGCGGGGGCGCCGACGGGCCGCACGCGGGAACCGGCGAAACCGACCTGTGCCTCGGGCAGCGCGAGAACGACGTCGGCGCTCGCGCCGAGGGTCGCCCAGCCGCCGCCCGTGGTCGGATCGCGCAGCACCGAGATCTGCGGCACCGACCGGGCTCCGGCCGCCGCCCGCGCGATGCGCTGCAACTGCGAAAGGGCCCGCATCCCATGCTGCATGCGGCTGCCGCCGGTCGCGATCAGTGACACCACGGGCAACCTGGATTCGACCGCCCGCGCGAACGCCGCTTCGACGCGGTCACCGGTCCGCAGACCGATCGACCCGCCCAGGAAGCCGAACTCGAAGGCGATCACGACCGCTTCGACGGCGCCGATACTGGCGGTCCCGCAGACCACGGACTCGTCTTCTCCAGTTCGCTCTTCGGCGGTCTCGCGTGCCGAGCGGTAACCCGGCCAGCCGATCGGCCCGTCGCCTGGCTCCTCGGAACGCGGGACGTCCAGATCCTCGAAACCGGTCGCGATTCCCTTGATGACGGACCGCGCCGAGGGACTTCTCATCCGAGCGCCCGCTTCATGACCTTGCCCATGTCGTTGCGCGGCAACGCTTCCAGATAGCGGACCACCCGAGGCCGTTTGTGCGGCGACAACAGGCGCGAGACGTGGTCGGCGAGTTCCGACTCCGCCGGGCGTTCTCCTTCGGGCACCACCCAGGCCACGATGCGCTCGCCGAGGTCGTCGTCGGGCTCGCCGGTCACCGCCACCTCCGCGACGCCGGGATGCTCCATGAGCGCGTTCTCGATCTCGCCCGCGCCGATCTTGTAGCCGCCGCTTTTGATCAGATCCGTCGCCTTCCGGCCGACGATCTTCACGTATCCGGCCCCGTCGCGGGTCGCCATGTCGCCGGTCCGGAACCAGCCGTCGTCGAAGGCGGTTTCGGTGGCGTCGGGGCGGTTGAGGTACTCGGTGAACAGGTTCGGCCCACGGACCTGGATCTCGCCGACGGTCTCGATCTCCTCGACGGGCTTGCCCGCTTCGTCGACCAGCCGGAGATCGACGCCGCGCAGCGGGACACCGACTGTGCCGGGCACGTGTTCGCCGTCGGCGCGAATGCTGGTGTTCATGAGGGTCTCGGTCATCCCGTAGCGCTCGATCACGCGCCGGCCGGTCGCCGCGGTGATGCGCTGGTGATCGTGGACGGGCAGCGCGGCCGATCCGGAGACGAGCAGCCGGGCGCCGCCGAGGGCTTCGGCGAGCGACGGGTCTTCACCGACTTCGCCCGCGATGCGGTGGTACATGGTCGGGACGCCGAACATCATCGTCGCTCCGGAGGCGAGTTCGCGTGCGACGCCTTCGGTGGAGAAACGACCGAGATGCCGGACCGAGCCGCCGCGCCGGAGCGGCCCGAGGATGCCGAGGATCAGGCCGTGCACGTGGAACAGCGGCAGACCGTGGACCAGGACGTCGTCGGCGGTCCATTCCCAGGCGTCTTCGAGCGCGTCGAGAGTCGTCGAGATGGCGCGCCGGGGGAGGACGACGCCCTTGGGCGGGCCGGTGGTGCCGGAGGTGTAGACGATCAGCGCCGGGGCTTCGGCGTACGGTTCGGCGGGGAGATCGACAGGCGTGCCTTCGAGGACGACGTCGCGGCGCGGCAGGCCGCTGAGCCCCGCGGGCAGGTCGACGCCCGGTTCGGCGAGTACGAGGACGGGCTCGCTGTCGGTGAGGATGTGCGCGAGTTCGCGCTCGCCGATCTTCGGGTTGAGCGGGATGGCGGGGACGCCGGCGAGCAGGGCGGCGATGACGGCGACGCTGGTGTGCACCGACGGCGTCGCCCAGACGGCGACGCGGTCGCGCGGCAGGTCGCGGGCGAGTGTGCCGGCGATGGCCGCGACGTCGTCGTAGGTGAGGGAGATGTCGCCGAAGCGCAGCGCCTCCTTGGCCGAGCCGCTCGCCAGCGTGGGGAACAACCGATCGGGCACCGTGTGACCTCCTGCTCGATTCCGCCGGCCGGGCACGTGGCCCTCGCAGGACCGTACCGCGCTGCCCACCCGCACCCCTGCGACCAGCTTCACACCCGCGGCGGGATCGCGTTTAGCCCCCTAATCGCGATCTGCGGGCCTGAGGCGCCAAGCTCCACCGGATCGCGTTTGGCGGGCTGAACGCGATCTGCGGGCGGAGAGCGGGAGCGACTTTAGCCCCCTAAACGCGATCCGGCGTCAGGGGAGCGGCGACGCCACCCGATCGCGTTCAGCCCGCTAAACGCGACCCGGGACGCTGGTCGTAGGCTGGGTAACCGTGCTGGTACTGGCCATCGACACCTCGACCCCGGCGGTCACCGCGGGCCTCGTCGCCCTGGACGGCGACGTCCTCGAGTCGCGCGGCGACCGCGTCACGGTCGACCCGCGCGCGCACGGCGAGCTGATCACGCCCCACGCCCTCGAAGCCGTCAAGGCCGCGGGTGTCACGCTTCGCGACCTCGACGCCATCGTCTGCGGCGTCGGCCCCGGCCCCTTCACCGGCCTTCGCGCCGGCATGGCCACCGCCGCGTCGCTCGCCCACGCCCTCGGCATCCCCGCGTACCCGGTGTGCAGCCTCGACGCGATCGCCGCCGACGTCGCCCCCGGCGAAGCGCCCTTCCTCGTCCTCACCGACGCGAGGCGTCGCGAGGTCTACTGGGCCGCGTACGCCGCCGACGGCTCCCGCACCGACGGCCCCCACGTCGAGCGGCCCGCCGACCTCGAGACCACCATCAAGGTCGCGGCGGGTGACGGCGCGCTCCTCTACGCGGACACCCTGGGTGTCCAGCCGATCGAGCCGCGCTTCCCGTCACCCGTCGGACTGGTCAAGGCCGCCCGCGAGGACTTCAACAAGAAGCCAAGCCCACTTACCCCGCTGTATCTCCGCCGCCCGGACGCCGTCGAACCGGCCGCGCGCAAGAAGGTGACCACGCCGTGAGGCTGGAACCCTTACGCCGCAAGGACATCCCCCGCTGTGTCGAGATAGAGAAGATCCTTTTCCCCGGCGATTCGCCGTGGAGCGCCTACGCCTTTCACGCCGAACTCGACGTTGGCGGCTACTACCTGGTCGCCCGTCCGGACGAAAGCGACGAGGTCATCGGTTACGCCGGGCTCGCCGTCGTAGGCCGCCGCGGCGACTACGAGGCGAGCATCCACACGATCGGCGTCGACCCCGGCCACCAGCGCAAGGGCATCGGCACCACGCTGCTGAAGGCGCTCCTCGACCGCGCGGACGAACTCGCCGCGCCGGTCTTCCTCGAAGTCCGCACCGACAACGACGCGGCGATCACGCTCTACGAGCGGCACGGTTTCGAACGCGTCGGCCTCCGGAAGCGCTACTACCAGCCTTCCGGCGCCGACGCCTACACGATGGCCCGCCCGCGGGCCCAGGTCCGAGACGAGGTGGCGGGCTGATGCCGCGCATCATCATGGGCATCGAGAGTTCGTGCGACGAGACCGGTGTCGGCCTCGTCCGCCTGCACGACGACAACACGGTCGAACTCCTCGCCGACGAGGTCGCCTCCAGCGTCGACCAGCACGCCCGCTTCGGTGGCGTCGTGCCCGAGGTCGCCAGCCGCGCGCACCTGGAGGCGATGGTCCCGACGGTCGAGCGGGCCTTCGAAAAAGCCGGGCTCCAACTGTCCGATGTGGACGCGATCGCGGTCACCGCGGGACCCGGGCTTGCCGGCGCGCTCCTGGTCGGCGTCGCCGCGGCCAAGGCCTACGCCGCCGCGCTCGACATCCCGCTCTACGGCGTCAATCACCTGGCCGGGCACATCGCCGTCGACACGCTCCAGCACGGCCCGCTGCCCGACCGCTGTCTCGCCCTGCTCGTTTCGGGCGGGCACACGCAATTGCTGCTGGTGGACGACATCGCGTCCGAGATCACCGAACTCGGGTCCACTGTGGACGACGCGGCGGGCGAGGCCTACGACAAGGTCGCCCGCGTACTCGGCCTGCCGTACCCCGGCGGCCCGCCCATCGACAAGGCCGCCAAGAACGGTGACGGCGCGGCCATCGCGTTCCCCCGGGGGATGACCGGGCCGCGCGACGCGAAGTTCGACTTCTCCTTCTCCGGCCTGAAAACCGCCGTCGCGCGCTGGGTCGAAGGCGCCGAACGCCGCGGTGAGGACATTCCCGTCGACGACGTCGCCGCGTCGTTCCAGGAGGCCGTCGCCGACGTGCTCACCATGAAAGCCATCCGTGCCGCAAAGGAACACGGCGTGGACACGCTGGTGATCTCCGGCGGCGTGGCGGCGAATTCGCGACTGTCCGAACTCGCCGCCGAGCGTTGCGCCGAAGCCGGGATCACCCTGCGGGTTCCGCGGCCGCGGCTGTGCACCGACAACGGCGCGATGATCGCCGCGCTCGGCGCGCACGTGGTCGCCGCCGGACGGCCGCGGGCATCACTCGACTTCTCCGCGAATCCGGCGCTGCCCGTGCAGATCGTCTCGATCTAGCGCGATTCGGCGGCGGTGCGTGGCGCCGGGGCGAGGTCGAGCAGTTCCTCCAGCGCGGCCACCGACAACGCGGCGGCATCGCCGTCGCCGTAAGGGTTTCCGGCATGTGTCGGATGGAGGTCGCCACACAGGATCTTCGCCGCGGTGTCCGCGATGAGGCCGGTGTCCGTCCCGACCAGCCAGGCGCAGCCGGCCTCGACGGCTTCGCGTCGTTCGGTGACGTCGCGGAGCACGAGGACGGGCGTGCCGAAAGTCGGCGCTTCCTCTTGGATACCACCGGAATCGGTCAGGACGAGCTCGGCGAGCCGCAACGCGCGCACGAGGTCGGGGTATTCGAGCGGCTCGGTGATCGTCACCCGCGGGGTCCCGCCGAGCGCGGTCTTCACCTGATCCCGCACGGCCGGATTGGGATGCACCGGGAACAGCACCTGGACGTCGCTGTGCTCCGCGACGATCAGTTCGATGGCCGCGAGCGTGCGGCTCAGCGGCTCGCCCCAGGACTCGCGCCGATGCGACGTCACGAGGACGAGGCGTTCGCCCGCCTCGGCGATTTCCATCTCCAGCAAGGCGAGCGCGGTGTCCCTCGCCGGGAGATCCCGCTCGGCGATCGCGATCACCGCGTCGACGACGGTGTTGCCGGTGACGGCGATCCGCTGGCGCGGAACACCTTCCGTGCGCAGCGCGGCCGCGGCGGCCGGCGTCGGCGCGAGATGCAGGGCGGCGATACGCGAGATCATCTGCCGCGTCCCCTCTTCGGGGAACGGTGCGGCGAGGTCGTGCGTCCGCAGGCCCGCCTCCAGATGCACGACCGGGATGCCCTGCCAGAACGCGGCGAGCGCGCCGGCCAGCCCCGTCGTGGTGTCACCCTGGACGACGACCGCGGCCGGTGCGACGCGTCGCAGCACATCGTCGAGCGCGGGCAGCAGCCCGGAAACGAGTTCCGCCTGCGTGCCGGTGGTCCGGGGCGGGGTGTCGAGCCAGGCGTCGACCGGCAGTCCGAACGGGATCAGCGCCTGTTCCACCATGCCCTGATGCTGTCCGCTGTGGACGACGAAGGGCCGTAGGTGCGGGTGCTCCGCCAGCGCCAATGCCAGCGGCGCGAGCTTGACCGCCTCCGGCCGTGTTCCGGCCAGCAACATCACATCCACGCGTTCGCGCTCCTCATCCACATTTCGAGTGTCCCGCAAAGCGCGGGTGAAGGCCGCCGGCGTGCGAGGGGCCCACGCCGGCGGCCGTTCCGTCCGGGGAAGCGTCAGCTCCCCATCTCGCCGAGCCGTTTCGTGCGGCGATAGCCCGCGATGACCGCGATGGTTCCGAGAACCAGCAGGATCACCCCGGCGGCCAGCCACCAGCCGACATCGGCCCCGGTGGCGGCGAGGGCACCCACCCCGCCACCGGCGACGCCGACTCCGGCGCCAGGCAACTTGTACATTTCGACCTCACTTCACCCAGGTCAGGCGGTGGTCGCCGGACGCCGGTTGCGGACGACGCGGATACCGACCGGGATGGCGACGGCGCCGAGCAGGCCGAGACCGATCCACAGTCCGGCGCCCGAAGCGAGCGGCACCGGCAGACCGGCCGGACCACAGGTGGCCGACGAGACGATCACGTCGCCGGAACCGAGCGGGTTGAGCGCCTGTCCCAGCAGTTTCACGTGGATGGCGTTGACCGTGAGGCTGCCGTCACCGTTCTTGATCTGCTCGTTGAGGATGATCGTCGCGACGTTGGCGTCGCCGAGACCGACCTTGACCTGTGTGTTCGGTGCCGGCGTCGAGTCGACGGCGCCCGCGCTGCCGAGGTTCGCACCGACCAGGTTCGTCGCACCCTGCACACCCTTCTGGGTCGCGGTGCAGGTGGCTTCGACGACCTTGACGCCGACATTACCGAGTGCGCTCTTCAGCAGCGGCAAGCCGACATCGGCGGTGCTGGCCTTGGCGGTCACGGCACCGGAGTTGTCGTCGCGCTTGGCTTCGGTGTTGATCGCGCCCGCGGTCAGCACACCGGTGAGGTTGGCCTTCGCGAGGCTGTTGGTGGTCGGCCCGGAGGTCTTCGCTTCGGCGAGCGGCCCGGCCTTCACCGCGTCGAGGCCGAGGAGTTTCACATCGACCTTGACGCCATACGCGGAGCCGTCACCGGGGGCCGCCGAGGCGGGCGCCGCACCGGCGATGGCCACACTCGCCACCACAGCGGCGAGCAGTCCGCCTCGTCGCAAGAGGTGCGTGTTCTTCAACTGGTCCTCCGAATTGATTCGTGGGGAGTTTCTCTTGATCTGCGGTCGGCGCGAGGGCGCAACCGTCGCGGACGAATCCTCAGCTGGCCTGACTCGGCTCGCGGATCGTCTATCGCCGAGTGTTTCTTAAATTGAACAAAAAACTGCGAGGATCACCGGATCAGGTGGTCTTGCGAACATTTCCCGCAGGTCGCCGAAGGGTTCACCCTTTCGGCCTAGTCAGTTTCTGCACGATCGTGCCGAAAGGGCTCATGATCACGTTGGAAATGCGAACCCCGGTCGAAAGGGCCGGTTCCCGCTGACTTACTCTCGTCGGCGAGTTCCTGTCCGCTGCGCCGGATCCCGTCGTCTGCTGCGTCTTTCCTGAGAGGGTCACCGTGGCCGTTGCGAGCGCTCCCTTGCCGAGTTCCAGCCGGTTTCCGCTGCGTATGGCGGTACTGGCGGTGCTCGCCGTCGCGGTCGGCCTGGTGCTGGCCGAACGTCTGTACCGGGTTTTCGAAGTCCAGCTCTCCGGCCTGATACTGAGGGTCATCACCACATCGGGTGTCTTCGTCGCCGGTGAACGCGAGACTGTCTACTTTGGGTTGTCGGGCGATACTCCACTCGGGTTAAGAATGACTCCGGAATGCTCGTCGGCATTCATGTTGCTGCCTCTGTTGCTGGTGACCGCCGTCATGTTGTATTTCCGTCCAGGAAATGCGAAGAGGCTCTTCGTTTCGCTGGCCATTTCCGCGATCGTCGTCATTCTTGTCAATCAGATGAGGGTTTTGGCCATTGTCGGGCTCGTGAACGTGATGGGTATCGACGAAGGCTATTACTGGGGTCACACCCTGCTCGGTTCGATGGTCAGTGTCCTCGGCGGCGCGGTCGCCCTCGTGCTGTTCGTCTGGCTGGGCACCCGCAAGCCGCGTGCCGAACGAGGGGCCGCCTGATGGGCGGCGGCTCGATCAAGATCCTTCTCGCGATCACGCAGGCCTTCGCGCTCACCATGAGCGTGGCGTTCATCGTGTACGTGGTCGTGATCGTCGTGCCGTACCTGCGGCGCAAACCCGCTCCCGTCGGTGACGCCGCCGACTTCACCTGGCACTTCTTCGTTCCGTGCCGGGACGAACAGACCGTCATCCGGGAAACCGTGCGGTACCTGCGGTCGACGTTCCGGCACGCGCACGTCTGGGTCGTCGACGACGACTCCGAGGACCGCACGGCGCGGGTGGTGAGGTCGATCTGGCGCCGCAACGGCGGCTACGACCCGTACCTGCACCTCGTTCCCCGGCGTCGTCCGGAGGCGCGGACGGGCAAGGGGGACGCGCTCAACGCGGCCTATCAGGCGCTCAACGACTGGATGGGACCGGACGCGAGCCGTGACGACGTGGTGGTCGTGGTCGTCGACGCGGACGGGCGGCCGGCGGCGAACTGTCTCGAGGTGTGCGCCGCGGACCATCTCTTCGGCGACGAAACGATCGGCGCCGTGCAACTGGACGTCTGGATGGGCAACGCCGACACCCGCCCGCCGGGGAAGAACTGGTTTTCGCGCGCTTTCGGGCTGAAGCTGGCCCAGATGCAGGATCTCGAGTTCCGCACGGCCATCGCGGCCATCCAGACCTCGCGCGGGTTCACCGGCACGATCTCCATGGGCGGCAACGGTCAGTTCACGCGACTGTCCGCATTGGACTCGATCGCCGGACCGGACGAGCAGCCGTGGCGCGGTTCGCTGCTGGAGGATTTCGAACTCGGCGTACACCTGCTGACCGCGGGCTGGCGGACCGGCTACACCCCGGATTCCCATGTGAAGCAAGAAGGTCTGTACAGCCTCCGGCGGTTCCTGGTGCAGCGCACGCGCTGGGGCCAGGGCACGATGCAGTGTTCGCGGTATCTCCGGCGGATCTGGGATTCGCCGCATGTGAGCACGCTGGGTGCGGCGGAGATGATGTACTACCTCGCGCAGCCGTGGATGCAGCTGCTCGGCTCGCTGCTGTACCCGATCCCGTTCATCCTGCTGCTCTTCAGCACCGCGGGTGATCCGGCGCAGGTGTGGACCTGGTTCGCCGACGACGGCGCGTGGATCCTGTTCGCCATCTACGGCTCGTTCGGGCTGCTGCCGTTCATCGTGTGGGGCCCGATCTACCAGTTCAAATGCCTGAAAAGCCGCAATGTCCTGCGTGGACTGGGCATGGGCTTCGCCTACGCGCTGTACATCTACACGTTCTACATCACGTCGTGGCGGGCGCTGTTCCGGCTGGTGCGCGGCCGCAACGGCTGGTCGAAGACGAGGCGGAACACCGAGCACGCCCCCGGGGTCAAGGTCGCGCTGGACTCCTGACCCCGGGGACGGTTTCAGAGCGCGGGCAGGATCCGGACGTCGTCCGCCTTCACGAAGGCGATGCGGTGTCCGAACTGGATCTGCACGTACTTCGTCTTGCCCTTGACGACCACGTGGTTCGCCGGGTCGAACGTCGTCGCCGAGTAGTACTCGGAACCGAGGACGTTGCCGAGCGAGTACCGCTGTCCCGCCGAGAACGTGTACGGCAGCGGGACGACCTGCTGCACCGGCACGTTCGCCGGATAGGCCTCGGCTTCGGGATACGCCCGCCCGAACACCGGCACGGTCGCCAGGCCGGGCTTCGGCGTGACGACCAGGCCGAACGCCGGACTCGTCGTGCGCTGGTCGCGGAACCAGCCCTTCTGGCCGAGGTACCAGATAGCCGTCCAGCCGTCACGCCGCTCGGCGACCACGTACCGCTGGCCGGTCTCCGCCCGGCTGCCGATGTCGGAAACGGCCATCGTGCTCGCCGAACCGTCCGGGCGCAGGCCGATGTCCTTGAGCAGCGGCGCCGAGTCGCTCGGCTCGCTGCGCAGCACGACCGAACCGGAACCCCTTGCCGGGCAAGGCTTTCCGGCCGTCTCGCAGCCGGTGAACGCGGGCTGGTTCGTGGCGAAGTCCGGGGTGATGGTCACCAGCGGTGAGCCGGGACGGCCGAAGCCGGAAAGCGGCGCGCCCATCAGCTCGAAGTAGTGCGCCCAGTTCCAGTACGGGCCCGGATCCCAGTGCATGCCCCTGATGGTCGAGGGGATCGTGCCGGGGACGTTGTCGTGGCCGAGAATATGCGCGCGGTCGAGTGGGATGTCGTACTTCCGCGCGAGGTAGGCGACGAGCTTCGCGGAGGTGCGGTACATCGCCTCCGTGTACCAAGTGCCCTTCGCGGCGAAGCCCTCGTGCTCGATGCCGACGGACTTCGCGTTGACGTACCAGTTGCCCGCGTGCCAGGCGACGTCCTTGGTCGGCACGTGCTGCGCGATCTGGCCGTCGGACGAGCGGATCGTGTAGTGCCAGCTCACGTACGTCGGGTCGGTGACAAGGTCCATCGCCGTGTCCCAGTAGCCCTCGGTGTCGTGGATGATGATGTATTCGACCTTCTGACTCTTCGGCCGGTCCGCTTTGTCGTGGTTGCCGTAGTCGTTGTCCGGCAACTCCTGGTACGGCGCCGGCACGGAAAGGCACGAGACCTTCTTCGGACACTCGATCTTCGGGGCTCCGGCCTGGGCGCGCGCCGGGCTCACCGGTGAAGCGGCGAGGGTGACGTTCTGGCCGTCGTCGGTCCTGCGGCTGACGCCCTTGGAGATGGTGTCGAAGACTTCGTCGGCGAAGACCTGCGCTCCCTCCGCGTCCTTCGCGCCGCTGTAGCGCGCGATGGCGGCCCTCCAGTCGCCGGTCTCGCGCTGGTACTTCGCCAGCAGAGCGGCGCCACCGCGGATGTTCTGCGTGGTGTTCGTGCGCAGCGTCGCGACGTCCTGGCCGATGAGCGCGGCCGCGTCGTCGATGGTCTGGAGGCCGGGCGGGGGAGGCTTCGGCGCCGGAGTCACCGGGAGCTTCGCCGGGCGGGCGTCGTCGCCGCGCGGGTCCTCCTCGCCTTCGTCGTGATGCGTGCCCGTGCCCGCCTCGCGGAGGTCGGTCAGGTGCATCGGGCCGTACCCCGCGGACGTGCTCGGGGTGCCGGCGTTGAAATCCCAGCGCGACTCCAGGAAGGAGACGCCGAGCAGGACGTTCTCCGGGACGCCGAACTCCCGCGCGGCGGCCGCGAAGTCCCGCTGACGCTGCTGGTCCGCAGGGGCGGCTTCGGCGGGGACAGCGGCGAGGAGGCCTGCTGCGAGGGCGAGGACGGCGAGCCCGGCGGTCCGTTTGGACCGGCGTCGGAGTGGCTCGAGGGTTACGGGACGGAAGGGACGCGGCATGGGCGTATACCCCCAGTGACTAGGTCTGCTGAACAGGACCGACCCCAATGGTCGGAACCTAACCAGAAACCGGCTTCGTCCGTAAGGTCCCTCCAGATCGCGATTAGGGGGCTAAACGCAGGTCGGTGGCAAGGTGGGGGCATGACTGGGGTGAAGGAGCTTCTGCAGGAGAAGGACCACGTCTTCCTCGACTTCGACGGTCCGGTGTGCGACGTGTTCGCCAGGCTTCCGGCGAGCGAGGTGGCGGACAGGCTCAAACGCCTCATCGAGCCGGAGGTGATCGCCTCGTCCGATCCGTTCGACGTGCTCCGGTACGCCGCCTCGTGCGGACCGAACGCCGCGCACGTCGTCGAGCGGCAGTTCAACCGCTTCGAGGGGGAGGCCGTCGCCCTGATCTCGCCGGCTCCCGGTATCGCGGAAGTGCTCCGCGAATGGCGCGCGCAGGGGTTCACGGTGACGATCGTCAGCAACAACTCCGTCGACGCGATCAGGTCCTTCCTGGGGCTGCACGAACTCGCCGTGCACATCCGCGGGATCAGCGCGCGGACGACGAGCGATCCCGCGCTGCTGAAGCCGGGGCCGGCGCTCCTCGACGCCGCGGTGAAGGCCCTGGTCACGTCGCCGGGGCAGTGCGTCATGGTCGGCGACTCGGCCGCGGACATCCTGGCCGCCCACGCCGCGGGCGTCGCTTCGATCGCTCTGGCGAAGACGCCTGCGAAGCGCAGGGCCCTCGCGGCTCTCGACCCCGATGCCCTGGTGACCGACCTCGCGGACTTGCGTTTAGCCCCCTAATCGCGATCCGGTGGTACCGGGCTCAACAAAACGGCCGGTCACGGGCTCGGAGGCCGAGTTTTCACGGGGTGAGCGGACCCTCCTTGCGAAGCTGGCACTCACATGGCTAGAGTGCTAATTGCACGGCCCGAACACGCCCCGGCACCCGCGACGGCGGGGGTGGTAGGAGCCGTAACTCATCCTGCCAACGCTTTCGACGACCGTGGAGGTCAACCCGGTGAGCGTGAACATCAAGCCGCTCGAGGACAAGATCGTTGTCCAGACGAGTGAGGCCGAGGAGACGACCGCTTCCGGCCTCGTCATCCCCGACACCGCCAAGGAGAAGCCCCAGGAGGGCAAGGTTCTGGCCGTGGGCCCGGGCCGCATCGACGACAAGGGCAACCGCGTCCCGCTCGACGTTTCCGTCGGCGACGTCGTCATCTACTCCAAGTACGGCGGCACCGAAGTGAAGTACAACGGTGAGGACTACTTGATCCTTTCCGCTCGCGACGTGCTGGCCGTCATCAACTGACGTCCGCTCTCAGCGCATGACGCCCCGGGCCCCGCATTGCCGGGGAACGGGGCGTTCGTGTTTTCCGAGCTTTAGAACTGGAAGGTAAGCGGAACAGGCCATGCCCAAGCAGATCAGTTTCGACGAGGACGCTCGTCGCGCGCTCGAGCGCGGGGTGAACAAGCTCGCCGACGCGGTCAAGGTCACCCTCGGCCCGCGCGGTCGCCACGTCGTGCTCGACAAGAAGTTCGGTGGCCCGACCATCACCCTCGACGGCGTCACCGTCGCTCGTGAGATCGAGCTCGACGACCCGTTCGAGAACCTCGGCGCCCAGCTCGCCAAGAGCGTCGCCACCAAGACCAACGACGTCGCCGGTGACGGCACCACGACCGCGACCGTGCTCGCGCAGTCGCTGGTGAAGGTCGGCCTGCGCAACGTCGCCGCCGGTGCCAACCCGACCGCCGTCGGCCGTGGCATCGAGGCCGCCGCGGAGAAGGTCATCGCGGTCCTCAAGGAGAAGGCGACCCCGGTCAAGGGTCGCGACAACATCGCCCAGGTCGGCACCGTCACCTCGCGTGACGCGGCCATCGGCGCCCTGCTCGGCGAGGCCGTCGAACGGGTCGGTGAAGACGGTGTCATCACGATCGAGGAGTCGTCCACGCTGGCGACCGAGCTCGTGATCACCGAGGGTGTGCAGTTCGACAAGGGTTTCCTGTCGGCGCACTTCGCGACCAACCCGGAGGAGCAGAAGGCGATCCTCGAGGACGCCTACATCCTGCTGGTCCGCGAGAAGATCTCGGCGCTGGCCGACCTGCTCCCGGTGCTGGAGAAGGTCGTCGAGGCCAAGAAGCCGCTGCTGATCATCGCCGAGGACGTCGACGGTGAAGCGCTGTCGACCCTCGTCGTGAACTCGCTGCGCAAGACGATCACCGCCGTCGCGGTCAAGGCGCCGTTCTTCGGCGACCGCCGCAAGGCGTTCCTGGATGACCTCGCGGTCGTCACCGGCGGCGAGGTCATCTCGGCCGAGATCGGGCACAAGCTGTCCGAGACCACGCTGGCCCAGCTGGGCAACGCCCGCCGGATCGTCGTCACCAAGGACGACACCACGCTCGTCGACGGTGCCGGCACCAAGGACGACATCGCGGCCCGCGTCGCGCAGATCCGCAAGGAGATCGAGAACACCGACTCCGACTGGGACCGCGAGAAGCTGCAGGAGCGGCTGGCGAAGCTCGGCGGCGGTGTCGCGGTGATCAAGGTCGGCGCGGCCACCGAGACCGAGCTGAACGAGCGCAAGCACCGCATCGAGGACGCCGTGGCTTCGACCAAGGCGGCCGTCGAAGAGGGCATCCTGCCCGGCGGTGGCTCGGCGCTGGTGCACGCGGTCAAGGAGCTCGACGGCGGCCTCGGCCTCGAGGGCGACGAAGCGACCGGTGTGCGCATCGTCCGCGACGCGCTGTCCGCCCCGCTGTTCTGGATCGCGACCAACGCGGGCCATGAGGGCGCGGTCATCGTGAACAAGGTCCAGGAGCAGAGCTGGGGGCACGGCTTCAACGCCGCCACCGGTGAGCTCACCGACCTGCTGGCCGCCGGCATCGTCGACCCGGTCAAGGTGACCCGGTCCGCGGTGGCGAACGCCGCTTCCATCGCCCGGCTCGTGCTCACGACGGAGAGCTCCATCGTCGAGAAGCCGGTCGAGGAGGAGCCCGCCGCGGCCGGTCACGGCCACGCGCACTAGTTCCACCCCTGAAGCGGGGCGGTACTCCATCCGGAGTGCCGCCCCGTTTTCGTGCCCGCCGCCGACCTGCGTTTAGCCCCCTAATCGCGATCCGGCGCGCTCTGCGGTGCCGCGCCGCGGACCTGCGTTTCGCGGGCTAATCGCGATCCGGCGGTCGGGAAGCGGCGTCCGAGGCCGACCTGCGTTTCGCGGGCTAAACGCGATCTGGGTGGCGCGGGTGCCCAGGGTCGCACCGACCTGCGTTCAGCCCCCTAATCGCGATCCGGGGCGGGAGACGCGGAAGGGCGGCACCCCACCCGGATGCCGCCCTTCCGCGTCGCCGACTCGGCCGGTTCAGCCGTTCGACATGCTCAGTGTGCGCTTGTCCGCCTTGATGATGTGCTCGCGTTCCGATTCCGACAGTCCGCCCCAGATGCCGTACGGCTCGTGCACGGCGAGCGCGTGGTTCCGGCACATGGCCAGTACCGGGCAGGCCAGGCACACGGCTTTGGCCCTCGCCTCGCGGCGGGCTCTGGCTGGCCCGCGCTCGCCGTCAGGGTGAAAGAAGGACGCGCTGTCCATGCCTCGGCACGACCCTTCGAGCTGCCAGTCCCATACATCCGCGTTGGGCCCCGGGAGCCTGCGTGTGTCCGCCATCCTGACCGCCTCCGTCATCCGGTCGAAGCGTTTACCTGCTCTGCTGCGCTGCGGATACTCCATTCGGTGCAACGGCGGTAACGTTAGAAGCGCGCCAATACTTGTTCAAGAGATTCAAGACGATTCAGCCGTTAGGCATCCCCCGGATGTGTGAGCGGTACTTTCCGTTCCGGTTGCCTCGGTCCCTGCCTGCCTGGATATTGGGTCGAGTGGGATCTCGGATCAGCAGTGAAGAACCCACCCTGCCGGTGGCCTCGGTCGCTCGCCGGCTCGGGGTCGCGCCGTCCACCCTGCGCACCTGGGACCGCAGATACGGCGTAGGACCGAGCCGCCACACCAACGGCCGTCACCGTCGCTACGGCAGCTCCGACATCGGCCGCCTCGAACTGATGCAGCGCGCGTTGCTTCGGGGCGCCTCGACGGCTGAAGCGGCGAAGTACGCGCTGGAGCAGATGCCCCGGACGGCGACGGAGCAGCCGGAAGCCGTCGTGGTCCAAGTGGAGGAGCGGGCCACCGCGCCGCCCGCCGACGATCATGACGTTCCTTCCCGTCTCGCCAGGCGTTTGAGCACCGCCGCGCTCGCGATGGATTTCGGCGCGGTCCAGCGCATGCTCGCCGACGCGATCCGCGAACTCGGCGTCCTGCCGGCCTGGACCGGTGTCGTGTCGCCGGTCCTGACCGCGCTCGGCGCGCGCTGGCGCGGTGTCAGCGCCGGCGCGGAGGTCGAATACCTGCTCGCCGAGTGCGTGTACGCCGCGCTCGTCCGCGCCACGCCGGTGCTGCGCGAACCGCGTAACCAGCGCCCAGTCCTGCTGACCTGCGTCCCGGACGAGCGCGACAACCTGCCCATGTACGCGCTCGCCGCGGCGCTGGCGGGACGCCGGATCGGCGCCCAGCTGTTCGGGGCGTCCCTGCCCGCCGAAGTGCTCGCCGTGACCGTGCGCCGCAGCGTCCCGGCCGCCGTGGTCCTGTGGTCGGGACGGCGTGCGACCGCGGACCCTCGCCTGTTCGCCAGGATCTCCCGCGGCCGTCAGCGCAGCAGGCTCTTCGCGTGCGGCCCCGGCTGGGATCCCGCCACCCTCCCGGACAAGATCGAACTGCTCGGCGAACTGACGACCGCCGCCGACCGGATAGAGCACGTTCTTGTCGGTGCGAGGCGATAGAAAGGACGCATGGAATCGTCCTTGCGGTCCGCCGCGTTCGGTGACGGCGTGCCGCCGCCGAGCTTCTTCGCGGTGCCCGCGTCGCCTCGCGGACGGTTGCTTGCCGCGATCGGGCTCGGCGCCCGCGGCCGGTACGCGGCGGCGGCCACGCTGCTGAACGGTTTGCGCACGGGCAAGGATCCGGTGGTCGCGTCACTGGCCGCGAGCACGCTGGCGTCGCACCGGCGGCAGCTGGGCGGGCACGCGGCGGCCCTCGTCCTCGACGGCGAGGCGCTCGCACGGGTGATCACGGAGCCGCGAGGCGAACCCGACCCCGACGGTCTGGACGCCGAGGGCGCGCGGGCGGACGCACTCCTCGGTCTCGCGGCGGACAACCTGGGGCGCGGCAGGCTGGCCGCCGCTCGGAGGTTGCTTGCCCGCGCGGAAGTGCACACCGGCAACTGGCGGACCCGGACGAGGGCGGGCTGGGTCGGCGCGGAAATCGAACTGGCGAGTAACATTTCCGCCGCGGCGATCGCACCTGCGGAAATGGCGTGGGAAACCGCGCGTGCCAGGGGGGCGTGCCGACACGTCGTCAAATCACAGCTTGTACTCGGCGTGACGATCGCGAATGCCGGTTCCGCTGAGCGGGAGCGCGCGAAAGCGCTGGTCGAGAGCGCGCGCGAAACCGCCGAAAAATACGAATTCAATTCACTTCTGTGGGTCGCATGCCTGGTAGAGGCGGACTTCGGGGCAGGACACGCCGATGAGTATCGATTCAGAGGCGCGGAAGTGTTGCACGCAGTGTTACGGCATGCGGATCCTTGCGGGAGGTGGCTCGCCCGGGAATCTCCGTGGGTACCCCTCTGATGGCGTCTAGCCTGTTGGAGGGCCCATTCCGGCAACCGGGCTAAGAACTTTCAAAAAAAGCCACCGGATCGTGTCAAGGTTCGGGCTAAAGCGTCCGATAGGGGAAGTGGAATGTCACCCGGCTGCAGGAAGGAAACCCCGTGACGACGGTCTTGATCTGCGACGACCGACGCAGTGTCCGCGAAGGGCTCACTCGAGTGATGTCCGCGGTCCCAGGGGTCAGTCGCATCGACTGCGTAGCGCACGGTGACGAGCTGCTGGCCCGGTACTCCCGTCAGCCGGTCGACGTCGTGCTGGTCGGTACCCAGCGCGCCGTCCCGACCGGCGTCGAAGCCACCCGGCGGCTCGTCTCGGCGAACCCCCAAGCGAACGTGATCGTGTTCGGCGCCCCGGACGACGCGGGCAGCATCGCCGCCGCCATCGCCGGCGGCGCCCGCGGCTACCTGCGCTGGGACGCCTCGCGTCCCGAGCTGGTCGCCGCACTGGCGCACACGCTCGCCAGCACCTCGGTGCCAGCGCCGCGTCAGCCGTCCGACCCTGGCGTCCAGCTCACCGAGCGAGAGCTTCAGGTGCTTCGCGGGATGAGCCAGGGCAAGAGCAACGGGCAGATCGGCCGCGAGCTGTATCTGTCCGAAGACACCGTGAAGACCCACGCGCGCCGCTTGTTCCGCAAGCTCGGCGTGCGAGACCGCGCTCAGGCGGTCGCCCACGGATTCCGCCGTGGACTTGTTTCCTGACAACGCTTTCTTGATTTCAACGGCGAGATCGCACAACGGGTGACGAACGGGCCGGGGGCGTACCCCTGGCCCGTACCTGTGTTCCCTGTCACGCTTCGCGCATTTATGTTCACCGCTCGGGCACCCTTGCCCGAGCGAGTCCGCCTCCGGGTGGACCGTCGTACACCACTGTGTCCCGGCTCGTTGAAAGTTCGACTACGAGCGAAAGGGACCAGGAAGATCCGGGTTCAGCGTGCTCGCCGGCAGGTCGGCGCGCCGATGGCGGCCGTCAACGAAGGCGGCGAGCCCGGGCGGTACGGTAACTGTCACCGGTAGTGGATTCCGAAGTCACACGCCGGACTCTTTGCACGCCTATACGTAACACTGGGACTGTTGTCTGCGATGGCCAATGTGGGGGACGGACTGGATGAGCCGGTCGCCGCTGCTGTTGAGGGTGATCCTCAAGCGGTCGAGCGGTTGCTGGCGGCCATCCGTCCTTTGGTAGTGCGGTACTGCCGCGCTCGGGTTGGCAGGCAGGAGCGTTCGTTCGCTTCCGCAGACGACGTTGCTCAGGAGGTGTGTCTCGCGGTGCTCACGGCATTGCCTTCGTACCGTGATCAGGGCCGCCCGTTCCTGGCCTTCGTCTACGGGATCGCCCAGCACAAGGTGGCCGACGCGCATCGCGCCGCGGCCCGCAACCGCGCCGAGCCGGTCGCCGAAGTCCCCGATGAGATCGAGGGCGGCGTCGGTCCCGAGCAGCGTGCCCTTCAAGGCGAGTTGAACGAGCGCATGTCGCAGCTGCTGCGCGTCCTTCCCGACAAACAACGTGAGATCGTGGTCCTGCGGGTGGTCGTGGGATTGTCCGCCGAAGAGACGGCCGAGGCCGTGGGGTCCACCCCCGGCGCCGTCCGGGTGGCCCAGCATCGGGCCCTCGCGCGCCTACGTAAGGTTCTGGCCGCTGAGGAGGTGATCTGAGTGACCGATCGCGACCATCGGTTCTCCCCTGAGACCGATCGTGAACTGACGGCCTTCGAAAGAGGGCTGACGCCCTCGGAGGCCGAGTTCGCCGCGGATCTGTCGGCCGTCCAGGCCGATGACGCGCTGCTCGACGCACTCGGTGGCTCGGACCCGAAGATGGCCGACGACCTCGGCGATCAGGAACTCAACGCGCTGCTGCTGGCCTGGCGGCGTGACATCGACAGCGAGCCGCTCGCGGAACTAGTCGACGTCGACACCGCCGTCGTCACCGTGAAGACAGCCGCGCTCGCCCGTAAACACGGGGGAAGACGCCGGCTGCTGGTCCCGGTGGCCGCCGCGGCGGCCGTCCTGGCCATCGCCTTCGCCGGTACCGGTCTCGCCGCGAAGGAGGCGCAGCCTGGTGACACGCTCTGGGGCCTGACCAAGGTGCTTTACGCCGACCACGCCCGGTCGGTCGAGGCCGCCGCGGCGGCCAAACTCGATCTCGAGAAGGCCAACCTCGCGCTCGCCGGCGGGCGCCTCGACGATGCCCGCAAGGCGCTCGACGAGGCCCAGGCCGCGCTGAGCCAGGTGACCGACGAAGAGAACCGCGATCAGCTGCTCGAACAGCACCGCCAGTTGAGTGCTCAGCTGCAGAACCCCGGCCAGCAGCCTTTGCCGCCGGATCAGCAGCAGCCGTCGCAGACCCCGGCCGCGACCACACCGCAGCCCACTCCGCAGCCGACCGCTCCGCCGACGTCACTGCCCGGAGGCGGCAACCCCGGCACGAGTCTGCCGGGCACCACGACTCCCTCGCCGACTCCGCCGACCACGACCAGCGAGCCGCCGCCGCCCACGACGTCCACGACGCCGCCGGCCTCGGGCAACGACCCCGGTGGCTCGCGGAATGAGCCGACGCCGGGCGCCGGAGCGCAGGCTCCCGCCGCGGGCGAGACGACGTAGCACCCCGAAAACGCCGAAGGGCCTGGTGAGATCTCTCTCACCGGGCCCTTCGCCTTTAGCGGGCTAAACGCGATCAGTAGGCGCTTTCGTTGGCCGTGACACCGTCCGCGAACCCGCGGCAGTAGTCCCAGCTCACGTAGTCACCGGGGTTGGGGTCGAACGCGGGCTCGTGCGGCCGCATGCGGCCGTCGGCGAGCAGCTGCTCGAGACTGGCGCGCAGCAGATGCCAGTCGTGGTAGTGGGGCTCGTCGCATTCACCGCAGTCGACCACGATCCCGCGCACTCCGCGCGGCTCTAGGAGCGCCTGGTAGACGGCGAGATCGGAGAGGTCGGCCAGCAACTCGGTGCGTTCTTCGTCGCTGATCGGCTCGTCGAGCCGGTCGGCGTCGTCGATGAACGCGCGGGCCGGGTCGTCCGGGTCATCCGCGAACGGGTCTGGGGGCAACGCATCTTGCGGCACGCCTGCACGCTACCGGGCGCCCACCCGGGCCGGGCGGCCGCCCGGCCCGGATATCATGAGGGGCAGGCCCTCGCGTCGCCACAGCGACACGTTCATCACCGCTAGGAAGGCCCTTCGCCTGCTATGACCAGCGACAGCGTCACCGCCCCCGTCCCGAGCAAGTTCGCCATGCTCGGGCTGACCTTCGACGACGTGCTGCTGCTGCCGGCCGAGTCCGACGTGGTGCCCAGTGCGGTCAGCACCCGCACCCGGCTCTCCCGCAACGTCACCCTGAACATCCCGCTGGTCTCCGCCGCCATGGACACCGTCACCGAGGGCCGGATGGCCATCGCGATGGCCCGCCAGGGCGGGATGGGCGTGCTGCAGCGCAACCTGCCGATCGACGACCAGGCGGCCGCCGTCGAGGTCGTGAAGCGCTCCGAAGCGGGCATGGTGACCGATCCGGTCACGTGCTCGCCCGAGGACACCCTCGCCGAGGTCGACGCCCTGTGCGCGCGGTTCCGGATCTCCGGTGTGCCGGTCACGGACGCCGCCGGGTCGCTGGTGGGCATCATCACCAACCGCGACATGCGGTTCGAAGTCGACCACACCCGCGCGGTGCACGAGGTGATGACGAAGCCGCCGCTGGTCACCGCGCAGGTCGGCGTCACCGCGGAGGCCGCGCTCGGGCTGCTGCGCCGCCACAAGATCGAGAAGCTGCCGATCGTCGACGGCGCGGGCAAGCTGCGCGGGCTGATCACGGTCAAGGACTTCGTCAAGACCGAGCAGTACCCGAACGCCTCCAAGGACACCAACGGCCGCCTGATCGTCGGTGCCGCCGTCGGGGTCGGCCCGGACGGGCACAAGCGCGCGATGGCGCTGGCCGACGCCGGGGTCGACGTGCTGATGGTGGACACCGCGCACGGGCACTCCCGCGCCGTCGTCGAGACCGTCGCGCTGTTGAAGAAGGAGCTGGGCGACACCGTCGACATCGTCGGTGGCAACGTCGCGACCCGGGCCGGCGCGCAGGCGCTGGTGGAGGCGGGCGCGGACGGGATCAAGGTCGGTGTCGGCCCCGGCTCGATCTGCACCACCCGCATCGTCGCCGGGGTCGGCGTGCCGCAGATCTCCGCGATCTACGAGGCCGACCAGGCGGCGCGTCCGGCCGGGATCCCGGTGATCGGTGACGGCGGCATCCAGTACTCGGGTGACATCGCGAAGGCGATCGCGTCCGGCGCGTCCACGGTGATGCTCGGCAGCCTGCTCGCGGGCACCGCCGAATCGCCCGGCGACCTGATCCTGGTCAACGGCAAGCAGTTCAAGACCTACCGCGGGATGGGCTCGCTGGGCGCCATGCAGTCGCGCGGCCAGGCGAAGTCCTACTCGAAGGACCGCTACGCCCAGGACGACGTGCTGAGCGAGGACAAGCTGGTCCCCGAGGGCATCGAGGGGCGGATCCCGTTCCGCGGGCCGCTGGCGAACGTCGTCCACCAGCTGGTGGGCGGGCTGCGGTCGGGCATGGGCTACGCGGGCGCGTCGACGATCCCCGAGCTGCAGGAGGCGCAGCTGGTGCGGATCACCGCGGCAGGCCTCAAGGAGAGCCACCCGCACGACATCACGATGACCGTCGAGGCGCCGAACTACACCACCCGTTAGTCCGCCCCCTCAGGACACTTACCCATCCGGTTCCGTTCCCGGGAGACTTGGCTCGCTGATCAAGTCTCCTGGGAGGAACCGATGTCTTTCACGTCGCGCCGGACCGCTCTGGCCGTCTTCGCCGCCGCGGTCCTCGGGCTCGGCGGCGGGGTGGCCGCTTCCGCCGCACCTTCCACGTCCGAGGCCGTCGCCTTCCAGGCGTCACCGGGTGAGCTGTGGAAGCGCACCGAGCTGTACTTCGGGACGACGAAGCCGGGCGGCGGGGAGCTGACCGACGCCGAGTTCGCCGCGTTCACCGACAAGGTCGTCACGCCGAGGTTCCCGGACGGGTTCACCGAGCTGACCGGACGCGGCCAGTGGCGCGGTTCGGACGGCGTGATCTCGCGAGAGAAGTCGAAGGTGGTCGTCGTCGTGTACCCGTTCAGCGACCGCGACGCGAACCGCGAGATCGAAGAGATCCGGACCGACTACAAAAAGGCCTTTGCGCAGGAATCCGTCCTCCGGACCGACTCCGTGGAGAAGGTCTCCTTCTGACCCCAACGCCCGGGAGCGCCTTTAGCGGGCTAAACGTGAAACGGGTGGGGCGCATGGGGCTGGTGTGACCTCCGGCCCGGTTCGGGTGCCCCGTGCGCAGGTCACCCACGCGGCCTAGCGACAATGGGGTGTAACGGTCGTCGGTGAGAAGGGACTTGACGTGCGGGATCTGGTCGAGATCGGCATGGGCCGCACCGCGCGGCGGGCGTATGACCTCGATGACGTGGAGATCGTGCCGTCGCGGCGCACCCGGTCGTCTTCGGTCGTGTCCACCGCCTGGCAGATCGACGCGTACCGGTTCGAGCTGCCGCTGGTCACCCACCCCACCGACGCGATCGTGTCGCCGGGAACCGCGGTGGCCGTCGGCGAACTCGGCGGGCTGGGCGTCCTCAACGCCGAAGGGCTGTGGGCGCGGCACCCGAACGTCGAGGACGCAATCTTCCGCCTCGTCCGGGCCGCCGAGGACACCGAGGATCCGACCGCGATCGTGCGTGAGCTGCAGGAACTGCACTCCGCCCCGATCCGGCTGGACCTGCTGACCGAGGCGATCAAGACCGTCCGCGAGTCCGGGGTCACCGTGGCCGCGCGGGTCAGCCCGCAGCACGCCGCCGAGCTGACGCCGGACCTGCTCGCGGCGGGCGTCGAGATCCTCGTCGTGCAGGGCACGATCATCTCCGCCGAGCACGTCCAGCGGGACGCCGAGCCGCTGGACCTGAAGGACTTCATCGGACGGCTCGACGTCCCGGTGATCGCGGGCGGCGTCAGCGACTACCGCACCGCGATGCACCTGATGCGCACCGGCGCGGCCGGCGTCATAGTCGGGCACGGGGCCAGCCGCGGCGTGACGAGCACCGACAGCGTGCTGGGGATCGGGACGCCGATGGCGACCGCGATCGTCGACGCCGCGGCCGCTCGCCGTGACTACCTCGACGAGACCGGCGGCCGGTACGTCCACGTGCTCGCCGACGGCGGGATGAGCACGTCCGGCGACATCGCCAAGGCCATCGCCTGCGGTGCCGACGCGGTCATGCTGGGCGCGCCGCTGGCCGCCGCCTCCGAGGCGCCGGGGCAGGGGCTCTACTGGACGTCGGCCGCCGCGCACCCGTCGCTGCCGCGTTCGCGCGTGGCGCTGGGGCCGGACTACGCCGTCGACCTGAAGACGCTGCTCTTCGGGCCGTCCTCGGACGCCGAGGGCGTCGTGAACCTCTTCGGCGCGCTTCGCCGCGCGATGGCGAAGACGGGCTACTCGGACCTGAAGGAGTTCCAGCGGGTCGGCCTGACCGTCCGCCGCTGACGCTCGCTCCCGGCCTGGATCGCGTTTAGCCCGCTAAACGCGATCCGGGCCGTCTTCGTGTTCTGGAGCCCCATCAGCCCCATGCGTCCCTCCTGTGTCGCGTTTAGCCTGCTAAAGGCGCTCCGGCGGCCGGGGGCGGTAGTGGGACGAGCCGAGAGCCCGGGCGATCTTCCGCTGTAGGTCCCGCAGGATCGGGAGGGTTTCGTCGTCCGCGAAGCCCGTGGTGATCGACCAGTCCATCCCGGAGCCGAAGACGTCGCTGGCGAACACGATTTCGGTGGCCACGAGGGCCCTGCGCCAGTCCGAGGCGCTTAGTGGTTTTTCGTCGGCCAGCGCCCCGCGCAACCTTCGCGCTTGTTCGAAGAGGTCGGGCACGTCCTTGAAGCCCATCGCGATGGCGAGGTCGTCGGTGCACGCGGCCGGTCCACCCCATTCCGCCAGGCCACAGCGCAGTACCGTGCGCTCGTCACGCGTCAGGTCGATCGTCAGCAGTGCATCCGTATCCACCGGTCGATGATGCCCCAGCCGCGTTCGTGCATTCGGCTGGAAGGTAACCGGCCAGTAACTTACCTCTGGTCAGAAGGGGTGGCCGGGGTTACAGTCGAGGGTGTGACTGCGAGTAACACCACCACTGAAGACGACTTCGACTACGACGTGATCGTCGTCGGCTCCGGGTTCGGCGGCAGTGTCGCCGCTCTCCGGCTGACCGAGAAGGGCTACCGCGTCGCCGTCATCGAGGCGGGCCGCCGCTTCGCCGACGACGAGTTCGCGAAGACGTCCTGGGACCTTCGCCGCTACGTCTGGGCGCCTCAAGTCGGCTGCTTCGGCATCCAGCGCATCCACATGCTCAAGGACGTCATGGTGCTCGCCGGCGCGGGCGTCGGTGGCGGCTCGCTGGTCTACGCGAACACGCTGTACCGGCCGTTGAGGCCGTTCTACGTGGACCCGCAGTGGTCCCACATCACCGACTGGGAGTCCGAGCTCGGCCCGCACTACGACCAGGCCAGCCGCATGCTGGGCGTCGTCACCAACCCCAGCGTCACGCCGTCGGACGTGGTCATGAAGGGCGTCGCCGAGGACATGGGCGTGCCGGACTCGTACCATCCGACGCCCGTCGGCGTGTACTTCGGCAAGCCGGGGGAGCGAGCCGAGGACCCGTACTTCGGCGGCGCGGGCCCGGCGCGCACTGGCTGCACCGAATGCGGCTCCTGCATGACCGGCTGCCGCGTCGGCGCCAAGAACACGCTGGTCAAGAATTACCTGTACCTCGCGGAGAAGGACGGCGCGAAGGTCATCCCGCTCACCACCGTGAGCGCGATTAGCCCGCTAAACGCAGGTGGGTACGAGGTGAGCATCAAGAAGACCGGGACCACCTCTCGCAAGTTCCGGCACAAGCTCACGGCCGCGCAGGTGGTGCTCGCCGCCGGCACGTGGGGCACGCAGAACCTGCTCCACAGCATGCGCGACACCGCCAAGCTGCCGAAGCTCTCGCCGCGTCTCGGCGAACTGACCCGCACGAACTCCGAGGCCATCATCGGCGCCGCCCGGACCTCGGTCGACGAGGAGCGGAACTTCAGCCGCGGCGTCGCGATCACGTCGTCGATCCACCCCGACGAGAACACGCATATCGAGCCCGTCCGCTACGGCAAGGGCAGCAACGCGATGAGCCTGCTCCAGACCATCGCCACCGAAGGCGATTCGGCGGTCCCGCGCTGGCGCCAGGCCGTGAACTTCATGCTCAAGCACCCGGTCCAGACGGTGAAGCTGCTCAACGGATACCGCTGGAGCGAGCGCACGGTGATCCTGCTGGTGATGCAGAGCCTCGACAACTCCATCACCACGTACACCAAACGCGGGCTCTTCGGCCGCCGCAAGTACACGTCCAAACAGGGCCACGGCGAGCCGAACCCGAGCTTCATCCCCGCCGGGCACGAGGCCAACCTCCGCACCGCCGAGCGCATCGGCGGCATGGCGGGCGGCACCTGGGGCGAGATCTTCGACATCCCGCTCACGGCGCATTTCATCGGTGGCGCCCCGATCGGCACGGCGCCCGACAACGGCGTGATCGACCCGTACCACCGGGTGTTCAACTATCCGGGATTGTCCATTGTGGATGGTTCGGCGATCACGGCGAACCTCGGTGTGAACCCCTCGCTCACCATCACCGCGCAGGCCGAGCGGGCCTTCTCGTTCTGGCCCAACAAGGGTGAGCAGGACAGCAGGCCGCCGCAGGATTCGCCGTACACGCGGCTCGAACCGATCGCGCCGAAGAACCCGGCTGTTCCGGCGGACGCGCCCGCGGCGCTTCGGCGGTAACTTGGGAGTGTGACAGCATCTGAACGCGCACACGCCCTGCTGAACCGCGTCCGTGCCCTGCACGGCGAATGGGAGCGCGTCGTGCGCGGGATGGACGAGGAGGCCGTGCGCGGCCCCAGCGCGCTGCCCGGCTGGACGCGAGCGCATCTGCTGTCCCACCTCGCGCGGAACGCCGACGGCCTGGTCAACCTGCTCACCTGGGCGAAATCCGGCGTCGAGACACCGATGTACGCCGGCGAGGCGGCCAGGGACCACGACATCGAGAAGGGCGCGTACCGGTCCGTCGAGGAGATCGCCGACGACGTCATCGGCTCCGCGGCGCGCTTGGTCGAGGTCGCGGAGAGCATGCCGGACAGCGCGTGGCAGGTCCGCGTGCGCGCCCGGCAGGGACGCGAGATCCTGGCGGAGTTCGTGCTTTGGCTTCGGCTCTCCGAGACCTCGATCCATCTCGCCGATCTGGACCTCGGCTACGACTTCGCCCGCGTCGCCGATCTGCTCGGTGACGAGTTCGACACCGTCGTCGGCAACGCCATCGGGATGTACGGCGGCGAACTGCCCGCCGTACTCCTGGTCGCCGCCGAAGAGAACGGCTATCGCCACGAGTGGCGGATGAGCGAAGGGGAACTGACGACGCTGACCGGGACCCGCGGCGAGGTATTGGCCTGGGTCACCGGCCGCGGCGATGGTTCCTCTTTGGACGGTGACGTGCCTGCGCTGCCGCGCTGGCTGTGATGGCACCGTCCGAAGAGGACAGGGTCAGCTTCGGAACGAGTCCACGCCGAACTGCTTGGCGAGGTCGTCGAGCATGGCGTGCGCGCCCTGCAGGCTCACCGACGTGAACCAGGTGGTGTCGTTGACGTCGATCTTCTTTCCCTTGAGGGTTCCCCAAAGCGGGTTCGACTGGAACTTCGTCATGGGGTTTTCGGCCTGCTTGGTCTCATCGGTGTAGCTGGCGATGAAGATGGCTTCGGCGTCGAGCTTCCCGATCTCCTCCTGGCTCAGGTCGTTGGAGATCTTCGTCTTGTTGTCCGGCTGGCCCGCGGGGCGCTGGAGCCCGGCGTCGGCCATCACGGTCCCGGGGAACGACGCGCTGCTGTAGAGCCGCACCGTCGGCTCCCCCTCGATGAAGCGGACCACGGAGACGGCCGCGGGCTTGCCGAGCTTCGCCTTGATCGCGTCGCCGACCTTGCGGGCCCGCTCCTCGTAGGACTTGATCTTCTGCTCTGCCAACGCCTCCTTGCCCAGCGCCTTGCCGAGCATCCGGATGTTGTCCTTCCAGGTGGCACCGGTGGTCTGGCTGAACACCGTGGGTGAGACCTTGCTGAACTCCGCGTAGAACTTCTCGTGGCGCACCTTCGCGGACACGATCAAATCCGGCTTGATGTCGTACAGCTGCTCGATGTCCGGACTCTCGAGCGCGCCGATCTCCTTGGCGCCCTCGGCGTACTTGCGGTCGTCGCCCAGGTAGTCCGGCAGCTTGTCGTAGTTGCGATATTTGGTGTACGCCACCAGTTTCGTCTCGAGCGCGAGCGTGGCATCGACGTAGCTGGAGTCGAGCGCCGCGACGGTGGCGGGCTGCTTCTCGATCTGGGCGGACCCCATCACGTGTTCGACGGTGCGCGGGAATCCACTTTGGCCGGTGCCGGTGGAAGCGGATTCCTGTTCACCGCCACCGCATGCGGAGAGTGCCAGGCAGGCTGTCACGGCGATGGCGAGGACTGCGCGCCGGGGTGGGGTCATGGGCCACTCTTTCTGTGCGGTTAGGCTTTCCTAACCGGAGCATAGGATGGCGGATGTCCACAGTGGAAGTTCGTGTTGGAAAGGCGACAGTAGGCGCTCTGCTCGTCACCTTTCTGGCTGTGATCTGCGTCGCGAGCATCGCCCTGGGTGCGCGTTCGATTCCTTTGGGTGTCGTCTGGGACGCGATCTTCCATCCCACGGGCGTGCCGGACCACCTGATCGTCCGTTCGTTGCGGGTCCCGCGCACACTGCTCGGTGTCCTCGCCGGGCTCGCGCTCGGCGCGGCCGGGGCGCTCATGCAGGGCCACACCCGCAATCCGCTCGCGGACCCCGGTCTGCTCGGCGTCACGCAGGGCGCCGCGTTCGCGGTGGTGCTCGCCGTCGTCGTGCTCGGCATCGACGATCTGTACGCGTTCATCTGGTTCGGTTTCGCCGGTGCCCTCGTCGCGAGTGCGGTGGTGTTCCTGCTCGGCGCGGTCGGCGGCCGCGGCGCCACACCGGTGACGCTCGCGCTGGCCGGGGCTGCGGTGAGCGCCCTGCTCAACGGCGTCATCTCCGCGATCGTTCTCGGCGACGACCGCGGGATGGAGACCTACCGGTTCTGGCACGTCGGTTCGATCGCGGGCCGGGATCCCGCGATGATCGGCCAGATCGCCCCGTTCGTGGCCGCGGGCCTGCTTCTCGCGGTGATCAACACCCCTGGGATGAACACGCTCGCGCTCGGTGACGACGTCGCCGTCGCGCTCGGACGGCGGGTCGGCCGGACGCGGCTGCTCGGGGTCGTCGCGATCACGCTGCTGACCGGTGCCGCCGTCGCCGCCTGCGGCCCGATCGCGTTCCTGGGCCTGCTGGTCCCTCATTTCGCGCGGGCGATCAGCGGACCCGACTACCGGTGGCTGGTGCCGTTCTCGGCCGTGCTCGGCGCGATCCTGCTGCTGGCGGCGGACCTGCTCGGCCGCGTCGTCGCGTCGGACAACCTGGAGGTCGGCATCATGCTGGCGGTGCTCGGCGTGCCGGTGTTCGTCCACCTCGTCCGCAAGAAGGGCCTGGCACGGATATGACGGCTCCCAAGGTGATCTCGCTCGGCCCGGCGGCCTGGACCGTCCGGCCGAGGACGCTCGCCGTCGTGACCCTCGCGGCGGTCGCACTGGTGCTGGTCGCGGCGCTGAACATCGGTATCGGCACCTCCCACATCGGCCTCGGCGACGTCCTGAAGACGTTGTTCGGCGGCGGCACCGCGCGGGAACGCGGGATCATCTTCGACCTGCGGATGCCGCGCACCTTGACCGCGATCGGCGTCGGCGCGGCCCTCGGGCTGTCCGGCGCGTTGTTCCAGACCATCGCCAGGAATCCGCTGGCCAGCCCGGACATCCTCGGCATCACCTGGGGCGCGGGCGTCGGCGCGGTCGGCGTGATCGTCGCGGGCGGCACCGGCGGCCAGGTCAGCGGCCTGGCGAGCACGCTGGGTGTCCCTCTCGCCGGACTGGCGGGCGGCGTGATCGCGGGAATCCTGCTGTACGCGCTTTCGTGGCGGCGCGGGATCGACGGCTACCGGCTCGTGCTGATCGGTATCGCGCTTTCGGCCGTCGGCTACAACCTCGTGTACTGGCTGCTGACCATCGGAGACGTCGACAACGCCGCGCGGGCGACGACGTGGATCGTCGGCAGTCTCGCCGACGTCGGCTGGGAGTCGGTCGCCCCGGTCCTGCTCGCGCTGGCCGTGCTCGCGCCGATCACGCTGGTCGCCGGGCACACCATCGGCGGCCTCCAGTTCGGCGACGACACCGCGCGCGGCCTCGGTATCCGGGTCGACGCCGCCCGCGGGACCCTGCTGCTGCTCGGAGCGGCCTTGGCCGCCGTCGCCACCGCGGCCGCGGGCCCGATCACCTTCGTCGCGCTGGCCACCCCGCAGATCGCCTTGAGGCTGGTCCGCTCCGCGCAGCCGCCGCTGTTCGGCTCGATGGTCCTCGGCGCGTTGCTGACCGTCGGCGCGGATTTCGTGGTGCGGGTGACGCCCGGCCTGTCCGGGCTCCCGGTCGGCGTGCTCACGGCGATCCTCGGTGCGCCGTACCTGATCTTCCTGTTCATCCGCAGCCGTAAGGAGGAGCGCGCGTGAACGCCAGACTGCGTGCCCGGGAATTGGAACTCGGCTACGGCGAAACGCCCGTCGTGACCGGGCTGGACCTCGACGTCCTCGACGGGACCGTCACCGCGATCATCGGCCCCAACGGCTGCGGAAAGTCGACCCTGCTGCGTGCGCTGGCGCGGTTGCTCAAGCCACGGCAGGGCGCGGTGCTGCTCGACGGTGAGCGCATCGACAAGCTGCCGACCCGCGAGGTCGCCAAGATCATCGGCCTGCTGCCGCAGACGCCGTCCGCACCCGAAGGGCTGACCGTCTCGGATCTGGTCCGGCGGGGGCGGCATCCGCATCAGAGCTGGTACCGGCAGTGGTCTTCCTCCGACGACGAGGCGATCGAGCGGGCGCTGCGGCTGACCGGGATGGAGGAGCACGCCGGCCGGGTCGTCGACCAGCTCTCCGGCGGGCAGCGGCAGCGGGCGTGGATCTCGATGACGCTGGCGCAGGAGACCGGCCTGCTCCTGCTCGACGAGCCGATCACGTATCTCGACCTGGCGCACCAGATCGACGTGCTGGACCTGGTGTACCGGCTGCACGACGAACGCGGGACCACCGTGGTGATGGTGCTGCACGACCTGAACCTCGCCGCCAGGTACGCCGACAAGCTGGTGGCGATGCGCGACGGCAGGATCGTCGCGCAGGGCCCGCCCGCCGAGGTGCTCACCGAGCCGCTGCTCGAGGAGATCTTCGGTCTGACGGCGAAGGTCATGGCCGATCCGGTGTCCGGTACGCCGCTCGTCGTGCCGGTGAGCGCACACCTTCGGGGGTAGGGCCGCAACCTGCCCGTCCGCTGGGCGTCTAACGGGCATGGAGAGAAGGGCGTTCCTCAAGCTCGCCGGCGCGACCGTGGCCGGGGCGGCCGCGACGGCGTGTTCCGCCGCCCCTCCCGCGCAGGCGCCCAGCTCGGCTCCAGGCACGTCGTTGCCGCCGAGCACCGGCGTCGCGCCGCCGTCCGGCCCGCCGGACTGGGCCGCGCTGCGGAACAAGGTCTCCCTGCTCCTGCCCGGGGATTCCGGTTATGACAGCGCCAAGGGTGTGTTCAATCCGGCCTTCGACGGCCTCAAGCCCGCTGCCATAGCGAAATGCGCCAAGCCCGAAGACGTCCAGGCGGCTGTTTCCGCTGCCGCGAGGCGGGTTCCTATCGCCGCGCGCAGTGGAGGCCACAGCTACGCCGGCTACTCGGTTCCCGACGGTGGCTTGATGATCGACCTCAGCGGAATGTCCTCAGTGGACGTCCAAAGTGATCAGGTCGTGATCGGTGCGGGCGCGAAGCTGAAGGACGTCTACGCGACGCTGGGCGCCGCGGGCCGTTGCCTGCCCGCGGGTTCCTGTCCGAGTGTCGGGATCGCCGGGCTGACGCTCGGTGGCGGAATCGGTGTCCTGGCCCGCAAATACGGTCTCACCTGTGACCATCTGGTGTCCGCGCAGGTTGTCACGGCGGACGGGGAACTCCGGACGGTGTCGGCGGATTCCGAGCCGGAGCTGTTCTGGGCGTTGCGCGGTGGGGGAGGTGGCAACTTCGGTGTCGTCACCTCGTTCACCTTCCGCACGGATCCCGCGCCGTCGGCCGTTTCGGTGTTCTCCTTGCACTTCCCGGCGGGCAGCGCGGACGATGTCGTCGCCGAGTGGCAGCGCCGGCTTCCCGAAGCCCCGCCGGAGTTGTGGGCGAACGTCGTGCTGTCCGGCGGGTCTCCGGTCGGTGCGCGTATTTCCGGTTGCTACGTCGGCGATTCCGCTTCCTTGGGTAAGATGCTGGACGGATTCTCCGGTGCGACGCGTTCGGTCAAGCAGCTCGACTATCTCGGCGCGATGAAGTACTTCTCCGGCAGCGAGAATCGTCAGTCCTTTGTGGCCTCATCGCGGATTCTCGGCGAACCGGCGGATCCCGCGAAACTGACGTCGATCCTCAAGGGCAGGCGCGGAATGGACCTGCTGGTCGACGGTCTCGGTGGCGCTGTCGCCGACATTGCCCCGGACGCCACCGCGTTCTGGCACCGGAAAGCGCTCGGCAGCGTCCAGATCTACAGTCAGGCGGACGCGCGTAACCGTTCCGTGGCAACGGATTCCGTCGCGGAGGTGGTGACGGGGCTCGGGCTGGACGGGGGCTACGTCAACTACATCGACCCCGCCCTGCCCGACTGGATGACGGCCTACTACGGCGGCAACGCCACCCGCCTCAAGCAGGTGGCGAAGACCTACGACCCGGACAAGGTGTTCGGATTCGCGCAGGCCATCACCCCGGACTAGAGGTCGATGCCGGTGAAGACGGTGACCCGTTCCTCGGTGAGGTCGTGCATCGCGGCCAGGACGCCTTCCCTGCCGACGCCCGATCCCTTGACGCCGCCGTAGGGCATCTGGTCCGCGCGGTAGCTCGGGACGTCGCCGATGATCACGCCGCCCACTTCGAGTTCCGTCGACGCGTAGAAGGCGAGATGCACGTCGCGGGTGAACACTCCGGCCTGCAAGCCGTAGGCGGATTCGTTGACCGACGCGAAAGCCTCGTCGACACCGTCCACAAGGGATACTGCGAGTACCGGCCCGAATATCTCCTCCGCCCAGGCCTTTGTGGACGGTGGCACGTCGGTGAGCACGGTCGGCTGCACCGTCGCGCCCTCTCGCTTGCCGCCGGTGAGGATCTTCGCCCCCGCGGCGACGGCCTCGTCGATCCAGGCGACGATCCGCTCCGCGGCGGCTTCGTCGACGACCGGGCCGACGTCGGTGTTCTTGTCGTACGGGTCACCGGTTCGCTGTGCCCGTACGGCTTCCACCAAGGCGGGCACGAATTCCTCGGCGACCTCGCGTTCGACGATCACGCGCTGCACGGCGATGCAGGACTGCCCGGCCTGGTAGTTGCCGAAGGTCGCGATGCGCTCCGCGGCACCTTCCGGATCCGGCCAGTCGCGGAGCACGACGGCGGCCGCGTTGCCGCCGAGTTCGAGCACGACGTGCTTGCGCGGCGCGGCATCCGCGATCGACCAGCCGACCGGACCCGAACCGGTGAACGACACGACCGGGAGCCGAGGATCCGCGACCAGCGCCGAAGTCTCCTCGTTGCCGAGCGGCAGCACCGAGAACGCGCCTTCCGGCAGGTCCGTCTCGGCCAGGATCTCGCCGAGGATCAGCGCGGACAACGGCGTGCGCGGCGCGGGTTTGACGATGATCGGCGCGCCGACCGCGAGCGACGGCGCGACCTTGTGCGCCACCAGGTTCAGCGGGAAGTTGAACGGCGCGATGCCCAGCACCGGGCCGCGCGGGATGCGCCGGGTGAGCGCCAGCCTGCCCTCGCCCGCCGGGTCGGTGTCCAGGCGCTGCAGGTCGCCGCTGAACCGGCGGGCCTCTTCGGCCGCGATCCGGAACACCGACACCGCGCGCCGGACCTCGGCCTCGGCCCACTTGAGCGGCTTGCCGTTCTCGGCGGTGATGACCTCGGCGATCTCCTCGGCCCGGCCGGCGATGACCCGCGAAACGTGGTCGAGCGCCGCGGCGCGGCTGTGCGCCGAGGAACGCCGGAACTCCTTCGCGACGCTCGCCGCAGCGCTCACCGCTCGTTCGACCTGCTCCGGTCCGGGCACCGCGACGGTGGCGACTTCGCTGCCGTCGTAGGGGTGATGCACGGTGATCGTCGAAGCGCCCTGCTCGGGGCGTCCGGCGATCCAGGCGGGGCGCGGCTCCGGGGTGATCATGTCCATGGGGACAAGGTATTCCAGTCAGGGTTTGACGAGCACCTTGAGCGCTTCGCGGTCCGCCATCGCACGGTAACCGTCGGGGACCTCTTCGAGCCCGATGGTCCGGTCGAAGACCTTGCCCGGCTGGTACTTGCCCTCGACGACGTCTTCGAGCAGCTCGGGGATGTAGTGGCGGGCCGGGGCGACGCCACCGGTGACGGTGATGTTGCGGCGGAAGAGCGCGGGGCCGATCGGGCCCTCGGCGTACTGCGGCACGCCGACGCGGCTGAGTGTGCCGCCGGGGCGGACCGCGCCGACGCCCATCTCGAAGGCGGGCTTCGTGCCGACGCATTCGAGGACTGTGTGCGTGCCTTCGCCGTTCGTCAGCTCTCGGACCTTCTCGATGCCTTCGTCGCCGCGCTCGGCTACGACGTCTGTCGCGCCGAACTCGCGGCCGAGGTCCGTGCGGGTCCGGTGGCGGCCCATCAGGATGATGCGCTCGGCTCCGAGGCGCTTCGCCGCGAGAACCGCGGAGAGACCGACGGCGCCGTCACCGATGACAGTGACGGTGGCGCGCTCGTTCACGCCCGCTTTGACCGCCGCGTGGTGGCCGGTCGCGAACACGTCGGAGAGCGTGAGGAACGAGGCGAGGAGGTCGTCGTCCTCGGTGTGCGGCAGTTTCACGAGCGTGCCGTCGGCCTGGGGGACGCGGACGGCCTCGCCCTGGCCGGCGTCGACGCCCTTCGCGCCCCAGTTGCCACCGTGCAGGCAGGAGGTGTGGAGGCCTTCGCGGCAGAACTGGCACGTGTTGTCGGAGTAGACGAAAGGCGCTACGGCCAGGTCTCCCGGCTTGAGCGTGGTGACGTCGGAGCCGACGGCCTCGACGACGCCGAGGAACTCGTGCCCGATCCGGACGCCGCGCTCGCGCGCGGGCATGCTGCCGTACGGCCAGAGGTCGCTGCCGCAGATGCAGGAGCGGACGACGCGGAGGAGGGCGTCGGTCGGTTCGCTCAGCTTCGGGTCCGGGACGGTCTCGACGCGTACGTCGCCGGCGCCGTAGATGAGAGTCGCTCGCAAGACGGGTCCTTTCCTCGGCTGGCCCCAGTATGGGCGCGTCGCGTTTAGCCCGCTAAACGCGATCTGTTCGGGGACGGGACCGATAGAGGTCGCGGAGCAGCAGGACCTCGGCGCCGTGGTGGATGGCCTCCCGGTTGATGTGCAGGACGAGGGTCGCGAGCGGGTACTCCGCGTACGGGCCTTCGGCCTCGCCGCAGGGGCGCGCGAGGTCCTCGGCGGTGAGGCCGCGGACGCCGTAACGCCAGCGCGCGTAGGCGTCGTCGAGCTGCTTCAGCGCTTCTCTGGCGGAGCCCGCGTAGGGGAAGGTCTGGTAGTCGACGGGCGGACCGCCGAAATGCGACGCGTTTCGCATCGCGAACACGCCGATGATGATGTGGGCGAGGCGCCACGCGATCGTCGTCACCGGCGGCGGAGACGGCTCCGGATACGCCCAGTCGATCATGAAAGTGCCGTTCTCGTCCGGCCGGATCGTCCAGCAGTCCTCGACGGGTTCCCAGAGGTATTCGTCGTCGCCGAGGGTGTCCAGCCGGGGCCGGAGATGCTGTGTCCAATGCCAGTCGAGCTGTTCGGAGAGTTCCTTGCTCCAGTCGATTTCCATGTCTCGGACGTTAGGACGCCTCGCGGTCATCCGCTGTCCTGAATCGTGAGGGGGTTGGCGGCGAGGTGACCCGGCCCACCTGGGACGATGGTGGGGAAGCGTACTGCTCTGATCTGGAGGTTTCAGGTGCCCAGTCCCACCGGTCCGGTACTCGTCGTGGACTTCGGGGCGCAGTACGCGCAACTGATCGCGCGGCGTGTGCGTGAGGCGCAGGTCTACTCCGAGGTCGTCCCGCACACCGCCACCGCCGAGGACATCCTCGCCAAGGACCCCGCCGCGATCATTCTTTCCGGTGGTCCTTCCAGCGTGTACGCGGAGAACGCCCCCGCCCTCGCCCCCGGACTGGTCGACGCGGGCGTGCCGATCCTCGGCATCTGCTACGGCCACCAGGTGCTCGCTCAGGCCCTCGGCGGGACGGTCGAGCCGACCGGGATCCGCGAGTTCGGCCGCACCGAGGTCCGCGTCGCCGGTGAGGGCGGTGTCCTGCACGCCGGCCTCCCGAGCAACCAGCCCGCCTGGATGAGCCACAACGACAGCGTCACCAAGGCTCCCGAGGGCGCCACCGTGACCGCTTCGAGTGACGGCGCCGCCGTCGCCGGGTTCGAAGACGTCAAGCGCCGCTTCGCCGGTGTCCAGTACCACCCCGAGGTGCACCACTCGCCGCACGGCCAGGAGGTGCTTCGCCGCTTCCTGCACGACATCGCGGGCATCAAGCCGCAGTGGACGACGTCGTCCATCGTCGACGACCAGGTCAAGCGCATCGCCGAGCAGGTCGGCGACGGCCGGGCGATCTGCGGGCTCTCCGGCGGCGTCGACTCCGCCGTGGCCGCCGCGCTGGTCCAGCGGGCCATCGGCGACCGGCTGACCTGCGTGTTCGTCGACCACGGTCTGCTCCGCTCCGGCGAGCGCACCCAGGTCGAACGCGATTTCGTCGCCGCGACCGGGGTCAACCTGGTGACCGTCGACGCGCGCGACCGGTTCCTCGACGCGCTGGCCGGGGTCACCGATCCCGAGGAGAAGCGCAAGATCATCGGGCGCGAGTTCATCCGCGTGTTCGAGCAGGCCGAGCGCGACCTCAAGGCCAAGGGCGACTACAAGTTCTTGGTCCAGGGCACGCTGTACCCGGACGTCGTCGAGTCCGGCGGCGGTGAGGGCGCGGCGACCATCAAGAGCCACCACAACGTCGGCGGACTGCCCGACGACCTGCAGTTCGAGCTCGTCGAGCCGCTGCGCCTGCTGTTCAAGGACGAGGTGCGCCGCGTCGGGCTGGAGCTCGGGCTGCCGGAGACGATCGTGCAGCGGCAGCCGTTCCCCGGCCCGGGGCTCGGCATCCGGATCATCGGCGCCGTCGACGCCGAGCGGCTCGAGACGCTGCGCGCGGCGGACGCCATCGCGCGCGAGGAGCTCACCGCGGCCGGGCTGGACGGCGAGATCTGGCAGTGCCCGGTGGTGCTGCTGGCCGACGTCCGCAGCGTCGGCGTCCAGGGCGACGGGCGGACCTACGGGCACCCGATCGTGCTGCGGCCCGTGTCGTCCGAGGACGCGATGACCGCGGACTGGACGCGGCTGCCCTACGAGGTGCTGGAGCGGATCTCGACCCGCATCACCAACGAGGTCGCCGAGGTGAACCGGGTGGTCCTGGACGTCACGTCCAAGCCGCCGGGCACCATCGAGTGGGAGTGACCGGCCCCGCCCGGACCTGCGTTTAGCCCCCTAATCGCGATCTGGCGCCTCTGGGCACCCCGGGCGCCCGGATCGCGTTTAGCCCGCTAACTGCGCTCTGGGGTCTTGGGCGCCGGCCGCGGCCCGGATCGCGATTAGCCCGCGAAACGCAGGTCGGTGGCCGTGGGCACCCAGCGCCGCCCAGATCGCGATTAGGGGGCTAAACGCAGGTCGGGCGCCGGGGTGGGAGCAAGGCGAAGGCCCCGGCGAGGGGCCGGGGCCTTCGGAGTGAGGTGGGGCGTGAGCGGCGCCGCTAGCGGCGGCTCTTGCGCAGCGAAGCGGCGAGCAGCAGGACGCCGACGAAGATCGCCCCACCCGCCATGACCCACCGGAAGTCGAACTGCGGCAGCCACGAGGAGCCGTCCGAGAGGACGTAACCCGACACCAGCAGCGTCGCGATGCCGATGATCAGGGTGAAGACGTCCACCCCGCGCTTCGACGGCTGAGCCGACTGGGTCTGCGTGTTGTCGTAGTCGTACTCAGCCACGACGCACCTCCACGTTCCCGACACCGTTCTTGACCTGCAAAGTGATCTTCTGCCCGTTGTCGCCAGGCGCGGTGAAGTCGACGGCGTCCTCGCCGACCCCCGAGCGGGACTGACCGAGGCAGTCGACCTCGCCCGCGCCCGTCTCGCAGGAGACCTTCACTTCGGCACCCGCCGGCACGAGCACCGTCGAGTTGCCCGCCCCGTTGGAGACCTTCGTGGTCACCGAAGCGCCCGCCGGCAGCTTGGTCAGGTCGACGTCGATGTTGCCCGCCGAGCGGTGGTACTCCGGCAGTACCTCGGACACCTGGCTCGGCGTCGCCGTCAGGTCGCCGACGCCGCCCTTCACGGAGAAGTTCTCGAACGGCACCGTGGTCAGCGCCATCCCGACGATCGCCAGCGGCACCGCGAGCCCGATCAGCCCGCGACCACCCCGAACGAACGAACCGGCCACCAGACCGATACCGACCACACCCAGGGTGAGCCCGATGACGTGCTGCGGTGTGAACCACGCCTCGCCGTCCAGGCCGAGGACGGTGCCGATCCCACCGACCAGCACGGCGATCCCGAAGGTCGCGGCGCCGATCTTCGACTTGCGGCGACGGGGCATCGGCGGCGCGGGAGGCGGCGGAGGGGGCTGCGGCGGCATTCCGCCGGACAGTGAAGCGTTCGGCAGATCCCAAGCGGACGGGTCGGCCGCGAGCGGGTCCCAGCCGCCCTCGGTCGCCGTCGAGGTAGAGGCGGCCGAGGCCGACGCCATCGAGAACGCGGCGGCAGGCTGAGCCGGGGCGGGCATCGACGGCCGGTTGAACTGACCGCGGTTGCGGTGCAGCAGATACAGCGCGACGGCCATCAGCGCGAACCCGATCAGCCCGGTGCCGTCGGTCATCCAGCCGCCGCTCAAGGTCCAGGTGAGACCGGGGAACAGCAGGATCAGCAGCAGCACCGCGAACGCGGGCGAACTCGACGCGCGGCCCCGTCCGATCAGACCCTCGAAAGCGGAAACGCGGTCGCCCTCCTGCGGCAGGAACAGCCAGCCCAGCAGATAGACGAAGACGCCGAAACCGCCGAACACGGTCGCCGCGACCAGCGCGACACGGACCACGGTCGGGTCGATGCCGTACCGGTAGCCGATGCCGGCGGCCACACCGGCGAACTTGCGGCCCGCCACCGGGCGGACCGGCCTGCTCCGCCAGAAATCCTTGACGGTCTCCTCGAAGCCGGCCGCGGGGCCGCGCTTCGGAACCTGTGTCTCACTCCCACTCATGCCACAAAGAATGCGCCCCGGCGGCCCCCGCCACATCCGGGAACGTCCCTGAGGTTTCCCCCAGCGGGAAGAGTCAGGGGTTTCCCCGATGGATCAGTACCCCACTCCGTGTGACCATGGAGAACGTGCAGGAATCCGCCCCCAACGACCTCGCCGAACAGGTGAAGCCGACGATCATCGAGCGCACTCCGGTGCCCGTTCCCGGCAGCCTGTCCCCGGCACCGTTCGAGCCGCCCAAGATGTACCGCCGCCGCTCCGGCCGCGCCATCGCGGGTGTCGCCGGCGGTCTCGCCGACCACCTCGGCGTCAAGGTGCTCTGGGTCCGGACCGCGTTCGCGTTGCTGGCCGCCCTGAACGGCGCCGGACTGCTCGCGTACGGCCTGCTCTGGGTGTTCGTCCAGCAGCAATCCGGCGAGGTCGAGCCGGAGAAATCAGCGCCGAAGGAGAAACAGCAGGCGTTCGGCCTGATGGCGCTGGGTGTCGGTCTCGCCGTCGCCAGCGGCACGTTGACCGGCCTGATCAGCGGCTGGGTGGCCATCCCGCTGGCGCTGGCGATGATCGGTGCGGCCGTCGTCTGGCGGGAGGCCGACGAGTCGCAACGACGGCGCTGGCGCGTCAGTGCCAAGGGCGGTGTCGCCACGGCGTTCCTCGGCGGCGGAGGCTGGTCGGCCGCGATCCGCGTGGTCGCCGGTGTCGCCCTGGTGATGACCGGCATCGGCGTCGTCGTCCTGGAGAGCGGCAGCATCGACCAGGTCAAGTTCGCGCTGGTCGCCGTGATCGCGACGCTGTTCGGGGTCGCCGTGCTGACCGTCCCGTTCTGGCTGCGCCTGGTCCGCGACCTGTCCGACGAGCGGATGGCGCGCATCCGCACCGACGAACGCGCCGAGATCGCCGCGCATCTGCACGACTCGGTCCTCCAGACCCTCGCGCTGATCCAGAAGCAGGCGGAATCGCCGCGTGAGGTCGCGAGGCTCGCGCGCGGTCAGGAACGCGAGCTGCGTGGCTGGCTGTACGGGCCGTCGGGGTACGGCAAGAGCAAGAAGACCGAGGAAGAGGCCGTCAGCGGTCAGCTGTCCGAAGTGCTCGCCGCCGCGTGCGGCGAGGTCGAGGACGCGTTCGCGATTTCGGTGCAGCAGGTCGTCGTGGGGGAGGCCACGCTGAACGAGCCGCTGACCGCGCTGGTCCAGGCGGCACGCGAAGCGATCGTCAACGCCGCCAAGCACGCGGGTGTCGACGAGGTAAGTGTGTACGCCGAGGTCGAGCCGACAGCGGTGACGGTCTTCGTGCGGGACAGGGGCAAGGGGTTCGACCCCGACGTCGTGCCGAGCGACCGGCACGGTCTCGCCGATTCCATCCGGGGGCGGATGGAACGGCACGGGGGCAAGTGCAAGCTGCGTACCGCACCGGGTGAAGGAACCGAGGTCCAGCTGGAGATGCCGGTCAAGGCGGGGAAGGGCGCGGCGTGAGGTCGCTATGCTCACGGGACAGGGCGAGCGAGGGAGCATCGTGACGGAGAACCAGCAGACGCGGGAGCCGGTCAAGGTCTTCCTCGTCGACGACCACGCGCTCTTCCGCGCGGGTGTGCGCACCGAACTGGACTCGATCACCGACGACGTCCGCGTGGTCGGCGAGGCGGGCTCGGTCGCCGAAGCGGTCGCGGGCATCGCCCGGACCAAACCGCAGGTCGTGCTGCTCGACGTGCACATGCCGGACGGCGGCGGCGCCGAGGTGCTGCGCCGGGTCCGGCCGGAACTGCCGGACGTCGTGTTCCTCGCGCTGTCGGTCTCCGACGCCGCGGAGGACGTGATCGCCGTGATCCGCGCGGGGGCGCGGGGCTACGTCACGAAGACGATCTCGTCGAAGGAACTCGTCCGTGCCGTCGTGCGGGTCTCGGAGGGGGACGCGGTGTTCTCGCCGCGGCTGGCCGGATTCGTGCTCGACGCCTTCGCCGACCGGCCGGGTTCCGCGCCGATCAGCGACCCGGATCTCGACCTGCTGACCCCGCGTGAGCGTGACGTGCTGCGGCTGCTCGCGCGCGGGTACGCGTACAAGGAGATCGCGTCGGAGCTGTTCATCTCGGTGAAGACCGTCGAGACGCATGTGTCGAGCGTGCTGCGGAAGACGCAGCTTTCGAACCGGTACGAGCTTTCGCGCTGGGCTTCCGACCGGCGTCTCGTCTAGGTGGCGCCTGTTCTCATCGGCCTGGTGGCCGTGTTCTTCCTGGGCATGGGGCTGCTCGGGCTCGTCGCGCCGAAACGGCTGATCCGGCCGTTCGGCATCTCGCTGGAGTCGGCGACGGCGCGGACCGAAGTGCGCGCGGTGTACGGCGGCTTCGGGGTGGCTGTCGCGGTGCTGCTCGGGTTCGCGGCTTTCGACGTCGGCGGGATACAGCGGGGCGCCGCGATCGCGGTGGCCGTCGCGCTCGCCGGGATGGCCTTCGGACGGCTGGTCGCGCGGTTCGCGGAGCGGCCGGAGCGGTTCTATCCGAGCTGGCTCTACTTCTGGGTCGAGATCGTCCTCGCCGCCCTGCTCATCCTCGCGACCCTCTGACGCCCTGACCTGCGTTTAGCGGGCTAATCGCGATCCGGCGAGCCCCCAGGCCCCACCGCATCGCGTTTTGCCCGCTAAACGCAGGTCAGCGGAATTCGTGGGTGACCTCGATCTTCCCGACGATGTGCGCGTTGAACTCGGCGAGGTCCTCGGCCGGGACCCAGAGCTCCAGGATCGTCTTCCCGCCCGCCTGCTGGACGGGGTACCGCTCGACGAACGCGGTCTCGACCTCGAACCGCGTCACGAACCCGGCGCCGTCGTACCGCACGTTCCAGTCGCGGGCGATCTTGATCGCGTAGTCCTCGTTCAGCACCGGGTAGAAGATCGGCTGCTCCGGCAGCCGCGGCGGCCACTCGCGCCAGCCCGACTCGCGGACGAGGTCGAGCTCCGCCGGGCCCGTCGGCCGCCACAACGTCGTCGTGGCGGTCACGGCGCGGCCTCCCCGGCGGCGGCGAGGGGGCGCTCGACCTGCGGAGTGGTAGCAAAGGTCCCTTGCTCCCGCGGGCGGAGCCGGGTCAGCGCGACCCCGCCCAGCACGACGACCATTCCGGCGATCACCCGCAGGTTCAGCGGCTCGGCCAGGAACACCGCCCCCAGCAGTACCGAAACCACCGGCAGCAGGTAGCCGACGATCGACGCCGCGACGGCGCCCTCGCTCGCGAGGAGCTGGTAGTTCAGCGCGAACGCGATCCCGGTCGACCCGATCCCCAGGATCACGACCGCGACGATCGCGCCGGTGCTCAGGTTCACCGGTTCGAACCCGCCCATCGGCATCGCGAGCAGCAGGAACCCGGTCGCCAGCAGCATCTGCCCGCCGGCCAGCGACAGCGGCGAGTCACCGGTACCGGTGAGGTACTTGCCCTCGTAGACGAACGCGAACCCGTAGCTCGCGGCCGCCGCGAGGCACGCCAACGCGCCCCAGCTGAGCAGGCCGGAGGCCTCCCACGGCGCGAAGATCAGCAGGATCCCGGCGAGCCCGACGACGAGTCCGGTGACCCGCACCGCGGTCATCTTCGTCCGCGCGCCCATCATCGGCGCGGCCAGCAACACCCACAGGGGTGTCGTCGAGTTCAGCACCCCGGTGATCCCGGAGTCGACGGTCAGCTCACCCCACGCGAACAGTAGGAACGGCAGCGCGTTGTGGAAGAACGCCGCGACGGCCAGGTGCCCCCAGATCCGCCGTCCCGACGGCAGCCGGTCCCGGCCGAGGTAGCAGAGCCCGATCAGCACCGCCGCGCCGAGCGCCACCCGCGCCAGCACCAGCTGCACCGGCGAGAACGCGCCGAGCCCCAGTTTGATCCAGAAGAAACTCGATCCCCACATGAGCGCCAGCGCGCCGATCCGCAGCAGGGTCTTCGTCTCGCCCACCCCAGTCCTCCTTAAGTGCCTGGCCCAGCTTCGCCGCGCCGACGCGTAAGGACAAGCGAAAATAACTGCAGGGAGCCTTAAGAAGAACTGTACGATCGGAGCATGCTGGACGTCCGCCGCATGCAGGTCCTCCGAGCCGTCATCAGCAGCGGTTCGATCACCGCCGCCGCCCGGAACCTCGGCTACACACCTTCCGCGATCAGCCAGCAATTGTCCACCCTGGAAAGGGAAGCGGGCGTCGAACTGCTCGAACGCGTCGGCCGCGGCGTGCGGCCGACGCCAGCCGGTTCGCTGCTGTCCGAACACGCGGAAACGCTGAGCACGCAGCTCGCCAAGGCCGAAGCCGCGCTCACCGAACTCAAGGAAGGCCGCACGGGCAGGCTCGCGATCCGCTATTTCGCCACCGCGGGCGCGTCGCTGGTGCCCTTGGCCGTCGCCGCGCTGCGCCGGGACTTCCCCGGTGTCCGCCTCGACCTGAAACTGGTCGAACCCGACGATTCGATGCCCGAGATCGAGTCGGGCAAGGCCGACGTCGCGATGATCGTGCTCCCCAGCAGCACTCCCCGGATCAAGGGGGTCGAGTACGTCCACCTGCTCGACGATCCGTACCGCGCGATCCTGCCGAAGAACCACCGGCTCGCCCGCAAACGCGTCCTCGATCTCGGCGAACTCGCCGAGGATCCGTGGGTCGGCGTCGACGGTCTCCCCGGCGCCTGCCGCGACATCCTCCTCGACGCCTGCGGCGCGGCCGGATTCGCCCCGAACCACGTCGTCGAATCCGAGGATTACCAGACGGCACAAGGGTTCGTGGCCGCCGGGCTCGGTGTCGCGCTGATCCCGGAGCTCGGCCTCGGCGCCCCGCATCCCGGCGTCGCCATCCGCAAGGTCCGGCGGCCGGATCCGGTGCGGTCCATCCACGCCGCCGTGGCCGCGCACGCCAGGGAACACCCCGCGGTGCGACGGTTCCTCCTCGCGATCCGCGAAGGGGCCGGACAGGTAAGCGGGACTGGCCGAGTGGGCACGAAAACCGGCTGAGCTTGAACAGCCGCACTGGCGGTCGACAACCTGGCAGGGAACCCGCCAGCGAAAGGACCCCGGTGCGTCCCCTGATCGTCCTGCACGGCTCATGGCACCAGCCCGCTCACTTCGACGACGTCGTCGAACGCCTGCGCAGGGAAGGCGCCGTGGTCACCGTCCCCGACCTGGGCGGGCGTCCGATCGCCGAAACCACCCGGACCGTCCAGGAAATCGTCGACAAGGCGACCGAGCCACCGGTGGTGCTCGCGCACTCCTTAGGCGGGCTGACCGCCAGCGGCCTCCGGGGGGCCGCGCACCTGGTCTACCTGGCCGCGATCGTCAGTGAACCGGGGGAAACCGCCCAGTACTGGATCGAGCGGACCAGAGAAGAAACCGGACGCGAGCCCCAGCAGCTGCCCTTGACCTTCGACGACCAAGGCCTGACCCACCTCGACCTCGCCGCCGTCCGCGAGGCCATGTACGCCGACTGCACGGACGCCGTCGCCGAGCGTGCCACGGCCCTGCTGCGTCCCGAGCCTGTCACGATCTTCGACGAGTCACCGGAAGGCTCGGCGTGGAAGGACACCCCGACCACCTACATCACCTGCACCGAAGACCGGGCGCTCGTCCCGGAAATGGTCGTCCACTTCGCCGCCCGGTGCGACACGACGGTGACCTGGCGGGCCGGCCACAGCCCGTATCTCAGCCGTCCTGTCGAGTTGGCGACGCTGGTCCTCGAGCGGCTCTAGCTCAGATCAGGAACAGCTCCGCGAACAGCACACCGATGAGGATCGCCGCCACCACGGCGCCAGCGACGATCAGCCATTTCCGGGTGTTCGGCGACTTCGCCGCCACCGGCGCGGCGGGCGCGTACTGCTGCGCCGGCGGCGCGTACTGCGGCTGCGGCGGCTGATACTGCTGCGGCTGGTGCTGGGGAAACTGCGGCGCCTGCTGCTGCATGGGCACCGGCATCGAGGCCGGGACCGTCGGCATGGCGGGCGCGGTCGGCGGGATGAACGCCGTCTGCCGCCCTTCGGTGATCGCGTTCAGGGAGCGCACCGTGTCGGCCATCGTCGGCCGCGCGTCCGGCTCCGCCCGCAGCATCTTGCGCAGCGCGCCCGCCAGCGGCCCGGCGGTCTGCGGCGGCCGTTCCGAGGACTCGCCGTCCTCACCGAACGGCGGCACCCCCTCGACGGCCGTGTACAGCGTCGCGCCCAGCGAGAACACGTCGGACGCCGAAGTCGCCGGTTCGCCGCGCGCCACCTCGGGCGCCCGGTACGCGGGGCTCGGGCCGCCGCCGGTGATGCCGATGTCGGTGAGCTTCACTCCGCCGTCGTCGGCCAGCAGGACCGTGCCCGGCTCGACGGTCCGGTGCACCACCCCGGCCTCGTGCATCGCGGCCAGCGCGCGGCCGAGCACGATGCCCAGCCCGGCGGCCTGTTCCGCGGTCAGCCTGCCGTGCTCGGCGAGGAAGGTCGCCATCCCGCGGGACGGGATGTACTCCATCACCAGCCACACGTCCGGCCCGTCGGGCAGCACGTCGTACACCTTGATGGCGGTGGCGTGCTCGAACTTGGCCGCGTCCTTGCCTTCTTGGACGACGACGGCCTTGGCCTGCTCCGCCCGGTCCGGCGGCAGCCCGACGGGCAGGTACATGCGCTTCATCGCGACCGTGCGCAGCAGGCGTGTGTCGAACGCCAGCCACACGATGCCCGCCCGGCCTCGCCCGATGGGCTGGTCCAGGCGGTACCGGCCGCCGACGATGGAACCCTCAGAACTCAATTGCAGCCTCGGATCATGCTCCGCCGGGCTCGCCCGTCTGGCTGGTCGGGGTCGTCGGCGTAGGCGTCGTGGTCGGTGTCGTGGGAGTCGGCGTCTTCGTCGGAGTCTTGCTGGGCGTCTTGGACGGTGTCGTCGGGTCGGGCTCGTCCGTCTGACTCGCCTTGGTCGACGTCTTCTTCGACGCGCTCGTCTCCTTGGGCGGCTCGGCGGACTCCGTCTCCGTCGGCGTGTCCGTCGTCTCCGGAGCCGATGTCTGCGCCGACGAACTGGGTGCCGGCTTCGACGACGAGTTCCCCACCTGCGCGGGCGTCTCCGGGTTGTTCGGGGTCAGCAGCCAGAACCCCAGCGCGGCCAGCGCCACCACCACGACACCGCCGATGATCGCGGGCTTCTTCCACGCGCCCGGCTTTTCGTCGTCGTCCTCGTCCACCGGGCTGGTCTGCGCGCGGGTGGGCGGCGGCGGGGGCGGATTGTCGTAATCGTCGTCGTAGGGATCGTCGTCGTAGTCGCCCGCGGGGATCGGGACGGCGCGCGTGGGCGCGGGGCCGCCGCCGGGGTGGCCGCGTTCGGCCAGCAACGCCGTCTCGTCGTAGTTGTCGTACCCGTCGTAGTCGTCTTCCGGGTAGCCCGACGCGGGCGGCTGGTGGTAGTCGTCCTCGTCGTCGTAGTACGACCCGGCCGCGTCCTGGTCGTCGAGGAGCGAGCCCGAGTGACCGGCGGCCTCGCTGTCGAGCGCCTGGGTCACGCCACCGCCGGCGAGCGCGCCCGCGATCGGGGCGGCGAGCACGGTGTCGTCCGCGGGGCCGCCCAGCGGCGTTTCACCCCGCGCGACGGCGGCGAGGAGCTCTTCGCACTCTTCGGCGGTGGGGCGGTGCCGCACCTCCGGATGCAGCAGCACGGCCAGCACGCTGGCGAGCGGGCCGGACTGGCGCGGCGGGATGATCTGCCCGGCCGCGACCGCGTGCAGCAGGCTCAGCGTGTTCTCGCTGAGGCCGAACGGCGGCTGGCCTTCGCAGGCCGCGTAGAGCGTCGAGCCGAGCGAAAAGACGTCCGACTCCGGGCCGGGGTCGCCGCCGATGGCCACCTCGGGCGCCAGATAGGCGGGGGTCCCGGCGATCATCCCGGTCTTCGTGACCGTCACGTCGTCCTTGGCCCGCGAGATGCCGAAGTCGGTGATCTTCACCGTGCCGTTGGGCGCCAGCAGGATGTTGCCCGGCTTGATGTCCCGGTGCACGATGCCGACCGCGTGCGCTTCGGTCAGCGCCGCCGCGACCTGCGCGCCGATCCGCGCGACCTCCGTCGGCGGCAGCGTGCGCTGCTCCTGCAGCACCTGGGCGAGGCTGGTGGAGTTCAGGTACTCCATGATCAGGCACGGCTGGCCGTTGTCGTCGGTGACGACGTCGAACACCGAGATGGCGTTCGGGTGGTGCAGTCTGGCGGCGATACGCCCCTCGCGCATCGTGCGCTGACGGGCGTCTTCGGCGTCGTGAGCCTCAAGTCCGGGTTGCAGAAGCAACTGCTTGATCGCCACCGTGCGGCCGAGTACCTCGTCGTGCGCTTGCCACACGGCCCCCATCGCGCCCGTGCCGATCCGCCCGGCGATGCGATATCGACCGGCGACCAGGCGACCCTCGTCGCTCACGCGACCTCCCTTTGGGCTCCGTCTTCACGACGCGGAATCGTCCGCGTACGCGGTGCGGCCTTCAGCACGCCACAGCGTTGGAGCGTATGCACATGTAGTGGTCTGTGTGCCGGCTTTTCCGAGACCGACTCGTGACAAGGCTAGGCGCTCACTCTGCGCACACACACGCGGCACACTCTGATCGCCCTGGGTGGAGGGCTGTTACACGCGCGGTGTCCGTCACATGTGCTGCGCGGACAGCAGGCGCGCGTCGGTGATCAGGCCGGAGGTCTCGTCGGCGAATTCCAGCACCTGCGTGACCCGCAGCAGGCCGCCGTCCGGGTTGCGCATGGTCACGACGGCGAGGATGGTGCCGTCGGCCTGTTCCCGGACGTCCTGGATCTGGATGGCGTCCATGGCGCTCCACGCCTCGATCAGCTTGCCCGCTTCGGATTCGGCCAGCACCGGCGTGATCAGCGACATCGCGCCGTACGGATCGGCGTCGACGGTCTGGTAGAACTTCCGGACCGCGTCGATCTTGTCCTCGGCCGTGCTGACCGCGGCGGGCTTGGCGGCAGGCTGCGAGCTGGTGCTGCTGGACGACGAGCCCTGCGGCGGGAGCGAGCCCGAGCCGGTGCCTGAGGACGGCTGGGGCCTCGCGCTGCCGCCCGACGACGTCGGCGTCTCCTGCTTCCGCTGCGGCTCGGTGGAGTCCGGGACGGCGAGCCCGCCGAGCGCGGCTGCTCCGCTCATCACCTCGGGTACGGCGGCAGCCGGCACGGTGCCCTGCGGCTGTGTGCCCGCGAGCACGCCCGCGGTGACGACGGCGCCCGCGACCAGGAGCCCGGCGGCGACCAGGCCTGCCAGCTTCGCCCGCCGGATGGCGCGGCTTTCCGGCTCGTCCACCTCGGGTTCGGGCCGCGGTGACCGCTCTTCGCGGGCACGCGCGGGAACGAACTTCTGCGGCTCGCGGAAGACCTGCTCGAGGTACTCGCGGTCGACGCGGGTGTCGTTCAGGATCTCTTCCGGGATGACGTCCTCGACACGTACGGCGTCCTCCCGCCGTATGCGCTGTCGATCAAGCACGAAATTCCTCGCTCTGGTCCGGGGCAGGCGCTGGGCCGTTCGGCCCGACGCCTCTGGTCCGCGCGGCCGTCTTCTGAACGGTGCGGACCCTGCCGTCGTCAGGTAACCCTGTGCGGACGGTCCACGGCCAGACTCCATCGCCGGAATGCCGTCGCGATACGACGAACGGCAGCTTAGGTCACCCACCCGGACCAGGGATGACCGCTCGGCGCACCGCACGTGCAGAGGAACAGGACACTTGCACGTGCGCGGTCGCCTACATGCCGTCGTCGACGATCTTGTCGTCGTCGCCGAAGGTGAACGTACGCTGCTCCATGGTCTTCGTTCCGTCTTTGTGAGTGACCTCGACGGTGTTGACCGTGACGCCGCGGCGCTGGTCGATGCTGACCTTCTTCACCTCGAAGTAGGCGACATCGCGGTAGCGGTCCCGGAGGCCCTCCGCGCCTTCTTCGCGGAGGCCGCCGGAGGTCACCGAGGACGCCTCTTGGGGGTTCGTGGTGACCGAGTTGAGGAAGAGCTCGGTGTTGTCGCCCATCGCCTGCGCGTCCGGCTGCGACGCGTACCAGGGGGCCGGCGTGGTGGTGCGGTTGGCCGGGACGACCGGCGGCTTCTGCGGCCGATCGCTCGACGGCGGCGCGGGCCGCCCGGACGTCGCCGGCCCGCTCGAGTCGGGCCGCGACGAGCCGGTCCCGGCGCTTTCGCTGTCCGAGGGGGTGCCGGAATTTGCGGCACTGCGGTCGTCCCTGGTGGAGGACTCCTTCTCGGATTCAGACGGGTTGCCCGCCGCGCCACCCTGCGGCGGCGTGGCCGGATGGCCGGCGAGACCGTCCTGGGTCAGCGGGCTGCCACCGCGGTATCCGGGCCAGCCGCCCTGGCTCTGCTGCTCCGGGAGGGGTTTGCCGACCAGGTACGAACCGGCGAAGAGCAGGCCGACCACGACCAGCGCGGACGCCGCCGCCGCGAACCAGGCGGCCTTGCGCCAGGTCTTGGGCGGAGTCACCGAAGCGGGCACCGAACCGAGGTCGAAGGTGCTCAGACCGTCGACAGGCGGGGCTAGGTAGACACGGACGTCTTCGTTGTCGTCGACCTCCACCGGCTCGGGACGGCGGGGAGCGGGGGCGGTCAGCGTCACCTTCGTGCGCTGGGCGGCCTTCGCGCGCCGTTCCTCGGCGGGAGGCGGGACGGGTTCGGTGAACGAGACCTCGACGCGGGCCGGGCGGACTGGGGGCTCTACGGGGACCTCGCGAGCGGGCTGGGGGAGCGGCAGACGGCCGCTCGATGGGGCGTAGCCGGGGCCCGGCGCCCTCCTGTCCCGCGGCGGCGGCAGGGGAAGGGAACCGGTGGCGGGCGGGGCGAACTCGCGGTGCGCGTGATGCCCGTGCCCGCCTGCGCGCTGCCCCCGCGGCGGCACGGCGGGAGTCCAGCCTTCGGTACCGCCCGCCCGGTGGCGGCCCGCTTGCGTGGCGCCGTTCCGTCCCTGGTGTTCCGCCCAGCCGTTCATGTCCGAGCGACCCTCTCGCAGGCCGGCCCTGACGGCGATGTGACACCGGTTAAGCCGAACGGAGCAGCGGGTTCACGGGATCCCTCGCTTGCAGACTCCCAAGCAGTCTCGTGAGCAAATGCACGCGCATACGACTGGGGGCGCGCGGGGCCATCGCCCCCGCGCGCCATACGGGCATCGCCCGACCCAGACGCAAGGGTCCACACGAGGACCACACTAAAAGTTCGACACCCGCAAGTCTTCACCCGCTCTGCAAGTTGCAGATGTTTCACTCGGTCGGGCGCGGCCGAACGGGCCTCGGTGACGTTACGGAGTGCTATCGGCGCTGGTGAGGCCGTTCAGTTGCCGCTGCGGTACTTCTGCTGGGTCGACTGCAAGGCTTTCGTGGCCGTGATCCCGCTACCCGCTGCAAGCAAAATGGCGATGACGTCGAGCGTCGTTCCCCCACTCGTGAGCAGCCAGGCGAAAAGCGACGCGGCCGTGGTACCCGCCGCGATCGGCCAGCGCGTCTTGACGTACTGGGCGATGGGGGTGCCGCCCGCGCGCTTACCCGCCGCGTTGTTCAGCATGGCGAGATAGCCCAGATGGCCCAGCGCGGCGAGCACACCGGCGATCGCGATCACGACGGCGATGAGGTTAATCATGTGTCCAGTTTGCCCTGTCCCGGGCCGTCGTGGCTCGGGGAACACCCTGAGTTCCGCCTCACGGCACTGGATCGTGACGTGGCCGGATCGCGTTTAGCCCGCTAAACGCGATCCGGGTGCGTCGCGGGAGCAAGGGACCTTTGCTACCACTTACCGTCCCAGCCTGCCCCGCCCGAGGTTGAGCAGCGCCATCGCCAGCTGCCGCCCCTCCGGCCCGAGCTCGCGGTAGCGCGCGAGCACGTCCATCTCGCGGTTGTAGACGATCCTGGTGCCGCCCGCGGCCATCCTGGCCGCACCGATCGTCTTGGAGACTTCGACCCGGCGTTTGACCAGCCGCAGGATCTCGCCGTCGAGGAAGTCGATCTCCTTGCGGAGCTCGCCGATCTCTTCGGCGGTGGCGGTGGGTTCTTCGGCGTCCGGCTTCTGTGTGGTGCTCATCGGGACCTTTCTTCGGTCCGGATTCCCTGCTGGCCCCCGGAACAGCGTAAAGCCCCGGGGTCCGTGGACTCCGGGGCTTCGGGTGATGGCATTCGCGGCACTATGCGATCACGGGAGCCGGAGTCCGGGTCCCGTAAAAAAATCGCGTCGAGTGGTGCCGCATGCCGGTCATTATGCCACAGCGATGCCGTCCTCCGGCTTGAAGCGGCGGCGCGCTCCGCGGACACGGGCGTGCACGAGGACGCTCATGGCCAGCCAGAACATCGGCATCGCGGGCCAGAAGAACGGCGCCCCCGAGGCCGTCCATCGGACGATCAGCAGCACCGAAAGCACGACGGCGACCGCGAGATGGATCCGCACCGCTGGATGCCCGAAGGCGACCAGGCGCCGCTTCGGCACGGGTTTCGGCAGATCCGAAGTGAGCGCGACGAGATCGTCCGTGTATTCGGCGGAATACACAGCGCTCAGCCGGTCTTCCACTTCTTCGAGAGTGAGACGGCCTTCACCGCCGGCGGCCTGGATACGGGTCGCGACCCGCTCCCTGTCGATGTCGGCGGCCCTGAGCCGGGAGGGAATTCCGTTGGTGTCCATGGCATCCGATCCTCCGCCGCGAACACCGCTCGCGCGTCGGACGGCAGGCGTCAACACCGCCTACGCCCGGCGCTGTAGCGTGGACCGGCGATGAACACCCTCTTCGATCTCCCAGCGGACGGTCCGGCCAAGTCCCGGCACTCGGACCTGCTCGACGACCTGAACCCGGCACAGCGCGAGGCCGTGACCCATGCGGGCTCGCCGCTGCTGGTCGTCGCGGGCGCGGGTTCCGGCAAGACCCGGGTGCTGACCCGGCGGATCGCGTACCTGCTGGCCGAACGGGACGTGCACCCCGGCCAGATCATGGCGATCACGTTCACCAACAAGGCGGCCGCGGAGATGCGGGAGCGGGTGAGCGACCTCGTCGGTTCTGGCGCGCGCGCCATGTGGGTGTCGACGTTCCACTCCATGTGCGTGCGGATCCTGCGCCGTGAGGCCAAAACGCTGGAGATGTCGTCGAGTTTCTCCATCTACGACTCGGACGACACGAAGCGGCTCATCACCCTCGTCGCCCGCGATCTCGACATCGACCCGAAGAAGTACGCGGCGCGCACGCTGGCCGTGCACATCTCGAACCTCAAGAACGAGCTGATCGATCCGGAGACGGCGGTCGCCGACGCGGGCAACGACCTCGAACGCCGCGTCGCCGAGGTCTACGTCGAGTACCAGCGGCGGCTGAACCAGGCCAACGCGTTCGACTTCGACGACCTCATCATGCGGACGGTCGAACTCCTGCAGCGGTATCCGGACGTCGCCGAGTACTACCGGCGGCGGTTCCGGCACGTGCTGGTCGACGAGTACCAGGACACGAACCACGCGCAGTACACGCTGGTCCGCGAGCTGGTGGGCACCGAGGCGAACGAGGCCGGGATCGAGCAGGCCGAACTCTGCGTCGTGGGTGACGCGGACCAGTCGATCTACGCCTTCCGCGGCGCGACGATCCGCAACATCGAGGAATTCGAACGCGACTTCCCGAACGCGCGGACCGTGCTGCTGGAACAGAACTACCGCTCGACCCAGACGATCCTGAACGCGGCGAACGCGGTCATCGCGCGAAACCCCAACAGGCGCGCGAAGCGGCTGTGGACCGATTCCGGTGACGGCGAGAAGATCGTCGGCTACGTGGCGGACAACGAGCACGACGAAGCGGCGTTCGTCGCGGGCGAGATCGACGCGCTGGCGGACAAGGGCGAAGCGGACTATTCCGACGTCGCGGTCTTCTATCGCACCAACAACCAGTCCCGTGTCTTCGAAGAGATCTTCATCCGCTTGGGCCTGCCGTACAAGGTCGTCGGCGGGGTGCGGTTCTACGAACGGCGCGAGGTCCGCGACATGCTCGCGTACCTGAGGGTGCTGGCGAACCCGGAGGACACGGTCAGCCTGCGCCGCATCCTCAACGTCCCCAAACGAGGCATCGGCGACCGCGCCGAAGCGGTCATCGCGACGTACGCCGAGCGCGAGCGGATCTCGTTCGCGCAGGCGTTGCGCGGCGCGGTCAACGGCGAGGTGCCGCTGCTGAACCCGCGCTCCGCCAAGGCGATCACCGGTTTCGTCGAGTTGATGGACGAGCTCGGCGAGGTCGTCGAGAGCGGCGCGGAAGTCGCCGACATCCTCGAAGCGGTCCTGGAGCGCACGGGCTACCGCACGGAACTCGAGGAGTCCGAAGACCCGCAGGACGCGTCGCGGGTGGAGAACCTGACGGAACTCGTCACCGTCGCGCGGGAGTTCACCGAATTCACCACGGAGGTCGCCGGTCCGGACGGCGAACTCCCCGAAATCGACACCGCGGACCCCGGTGTGCCGGAGCCGGGTTCGCTGCCCGCCTTCCTGGAGCGGGTCTCGCTGGTGGCGGACGCGGATTCGGTCCCGTCGCCCGACGGCGGCGACGATAGCGGCGAGGGGCACGACGCCGGCGTGGTCACGCTGATGACCGTGCACACCGCGAAGGGCCTCGAATACCCGGTCGTCTTCGGAACGGGCTGGGAAGACGGAATCTTCCCGCATATGCGTGCGCTCGGTGACACGACCGAACTCGCCGAAGAGCGACGGCTCGCCTACGTCGCGATCACGCGGGCGAGGAAGAGGCTGTACGTCTCCCGTTCGATGGTGCGCTCCGCCTGGGGCCAGCCGCAGATGAACCCGGCCTCGCGGTTCCTCGACGAGCTTCCCGCGGACCTGGTCGATTGGCGCAGGCTCGCGCCTTCCTCGTCCTCCGGCGGTTTCGGTTCGTCGGGTGGATCGCCGCGTGCCGCGACGACCTGGGGGAGCCGCGGCGGTGGCTCGTCGCCTTCGAGGTCGGCGAGCACGAGCCCGTTCGGCAAGGGTTGGAAGGACACCGTCGCGCTCAAACTGGACGTCGGCGACAGGGTCAGCCACGACAAGTACGGGCTCGGGACCGTCGTCGCCTGCGACGGCGCGGGCCCGCGGGCCACGGCGACGATCGACTTCGGCGCCGCCGGCAAGGTCCGGCTGATGCTCATCGGCAGCGTCCCGATGGTCAAACTCTAGCCCTGACCTGCGGTTTCTTTGCCGCGCACGAAAACTGTCGGACCCCTCCCGTATACCTGTGTCATCGAACACGAGTTCGATGTGCTGGGGTAGGCTGGATGAGCCGGTGTGCCCCTGATCAGAAGGAGGGGGCACACGGTGTGGACGGGGTCTTGTTTGGGGTTCTCTCGAGTGGGGTACTCGAGTACTTGCGGGGTGTTGAAGAAGGGGCGGGGACGGATCGGGGTCCGGAGCCGCCGGAAGTGCTCAGGCTGGTCGCGGCCTGGCGCGCGTTACTGCGGACACACGAACCGGACGGGGCCGGACGGTGCGTCGTATGCGGTCACGCGCGGCGATGGCTGTTCGGGCCGCGGCCAGCCGGGTGCCGAACTTTTTTCCGGGGACTTTTCGCCGGATGGCGGCCGATCGAACGGCGCCCGGCCGGTCTCTGCACGGTCTGGCAGATCGCCGTGGGGTACTTCGTCCGGAAGTCGGCCGACGGCGTCGCTTGAGGGCATTGAGGGCCCGAAAGAGGGCACGCGCGCCGCGGTGGATGGCCTGCGACGCTTCCCGATGTCTTCGAAGGGGGAAGCGGAGGCCTTGAAGGCGCGCCAGAGCGTCGTTGCCCGGCGCGCCCTTGTCGCGGGCGGGGTCACCGGTGTGGTGAAGGGGACTGCGGCAGGATCAGCCGACGCTCACGCCACGGGCGGCGAGCCACGGGCGCGGGTCGATCTTCTTCGTGCCGTTCTGCCACACCTCGAAGTGCAGGTGCGGGCCGGTGCTCTGACCACGGTTGCCGACCTCGGCGATCTCCTCGCCGCACTTGACCTTCTGGCCTTCGCGGACGGAGAACGAGTTCATGTGGCCGTAGACGTGGATGGTGCCGTCGGCGAGCTGAACCTTGACCCAGAGGCCGAAACCGCTCGCCGGGCCCGCTTCGACGACCGTGCCGTCGGAGGCCGCGACGATCGGCGTGCCGATCGGGGCCGCGATGTCGATGCCGAGGTGGCTCGTGCCCCACCGGGCACCGAAGCCCGAGGTGAAGGTGCCCTTGGTCGGCATGCAGGTCTTGGGCCGCTTGGCCTCTTCTTCGGCCTTGCGGGCCGCTTCGGCCTCGCGCTTGACGCGGGCCTGGGTGATGCTGTTGTTCTCCGAGAGCTTCTGGGCTTCGGCGGAGGCGTTCGTCGACTGGCTCGTCGGCAGCAGCTCGGGGGCGCCACCACCGGCTCCGCCGCCGAGGGCGAACGAGGCGCTCGCGTCCTGGGTGCTGGCCAGCGGGGTGACGGCGGCGTCGGAGGATTCCGAAACGGACTTCAGGGTCTGCCCGGCAGCGGCGGCCGCGAAGGCGCCGGCAGCGACGGCTGCGACCACGACACGACCGCGAAGGGCCGAGGACGGGGGCGACAGGCGGTGCGAGCCCCGGACGCGAACGACCGCACCATCGAGTGCGTTCTCGAGCGCCGGGGAAGGAGCTTGGCCGCCGGGGGAGCGGTGTGAAGCCAAGACGGGGCCTTCCGTGTTCGGGGAGTCGGATCAAGAGCCCGGGCGGGGGATCCCGGTGAACGACCTCGGGGGTGGTTCGTTCGATGCTCTCATTCGTGATCTGACTGTAATGGGGACCCCGGGACAGTAACGAAGCGGCACCCCGATCAGCAAGATCTGGCGGCGCTCTCGGCCGATCGGGCGACGGTGATCTGGCCGTTGTCCAGTGAGGATTACCCAAAGTTAGACCAGGTTTACTCGCAACCGTGTGACTTGCGTTACAAGATCAGAGGGCCGTTCGGGGGTACCGGAGGGCCGGAAAGGGGGCAAACGAGGGAAATAAGTGGTTGCACGACGGTGTTGAAGCAGGTTTACCCGGACCCGGCCCTTCAGTGGCCTGGTCGAGCGCCGATGAGACCTGGGGCGCCCCTGCTGCGGGGCCCCGCCGACCCTGGCTTGCTAGCGTCGCCGTCGATGACTTCGCGCTCACGGCACCCTGGCGACTCCGCCGGGCAAGCCGACCCCGGTACCGCGTCCGCCGAACTTCTCCGGAGCGAACCGGGCTCCCGCCCGCGAGCGCTCCTGCTGTCGGCGGGGTTGGTGTCGGCCGGTGCGGTCGCGCTGGCCGCCGGCGCGCTGCTGCCCGTCATCCAGGGCGGTTCGCCTGGTTTGACCGCCGCTCCCCTGCTGGTCGTGCTGGCCTTGGCGCCCGCGGCGGCCGTGCTCTACGCGGTGGTCACCGGCCGCTCCGGGCTCACGGCGGGTCTGGTGCTCGGGCTCACCGCGCTCGCGCCCGGACGGCTGCTGCTGGACCTGCAGCTGCTCGCCGACGGGTCCCTCGCCGCGCGTCCGGAACTGTTTCTCGCCGACAGGCTGCTCGCGCTGCCTCCGTCGGGGCCGGGGCTGTGGCCGCTGGTGGCGGGTCATCTGCTCACGCTCGCGGCTGGGGCGTTCGCCGCCGGGGCCGCTCGCGACGAGGCGGAACTGGCGGGTGAACTCGACGGACGGCGCCGCTGGCGGCTGCTCGGCCCCGTACTCGGCGTGGCGGGCGGGGTCGGCTTGCTGCTCGCGCCGCTCGGTTCGGGCAACGCTTACCTCCTGGCCAAGAACGCCTTCGAAGGCCCGACCGTCGCGATGGCCGGGTACCTGTTGCTCGCGGCCTTGCTCCCGCTGACCGTGCTCGTGGCGGTGAGTTCGCCCTCGGCCGGGGTCGGCAAGGGCGGATTCGCCGGAGCGGGGCTGGCGGTGCTCGCGGTCGGTGTCCCGCCCGTGATCGCGGGGCTGGTCGTGGACCGGCTTTCGGTCGCGCCGGGTTCGGTGGTCGTGACCGTCGCGGGCCTGGCGCTGGTGGGCCTTGCCTTCACGCGGTTCGACGTCGCGGAAGCGGGCGAGGCCGTCACCGGCGACCTGGCGGGCGAGGCCAAGCTGCCGGGGCTGTTCTGGTGGCGGCTGGCCACCGGTGGGCTGGCGCTGCTCGCCGCCGCGGCCGCGGTCGCGGGGGCGCTGGCCCCGGTACTGAAGGCCAACGGTCCGACGCCGGTACCCGAGACTCCGGCGCGCTGGCTGCTGCTCGGCGCCGCGGTCGTGCTCGCCGTGCCCGCGCTGTTCGTCTTCGTACCGCGGCTCTCGGCGTTCGCGAGGGGAGTCGTCGCGGCCACGTGGGCGGGTGTCGTCCTCGCGGGCGCGGCGGTGCTGAGCGCGGCCTTGTCCGTGACCGAGGACAAGGCCGTGGACCCGGCGCTGTTCGGAGTCGATCTGCCGTTACCGCTGCCGGACAAGGTCGGCTTCTCGGCGGGTCCCGGGGTCACGTGGACGTTCATCGCGCTCGTGCTGGCGGCCGTGGCCGCGCTCGCGGCGGTGATCACCGGCGTCGTGGAGCGTGACGTCTCCGACGACGACGCGGAACTGGACACCGGCCTGGACGGAACGCGGGCGAGGGGGAACGTGCTCACCCCGCTCGTCGCGGCGGCGGTACTGGCGATCGCCGCGTTCGGCACGCCGGTGTTCACCGCGCCCGGCTACGCCGCCCCCGGGCTGTGGTCGGACTTCGGCGCGGCGTCGTGGGGCCTGCTCGGCGCGCTCGCGGTCGTCCTCGGCCTGTACGCGCTCGTCCCGCGTTCACGGCCGGCCGCGGCGGCGTCCGCCTTGTCCGGGGCCGCGCTGGTGCTCGGCCTGCGTGCGGCGGAACTTCCGCTCGTCGGCTCGGAGTACGACGGCTCCTCGGCCGGGATCGGGTTTTGGCTCGCGCTGGCAGGCGCCGTCGTCACCCTCGTCACGGCCGGGATGGCCGTCGCGGGCGCACGGCGGGCCGGATGACGCGCCGTCTTCTTCGGGTCGTGCTGGCCGAGTTCGACGTGGAGGAAGGTGCCGCGGTCGCTCTCGGGCGGTTGCTGCGTGACGACGGCGTCGAGGTGGTCTACGTCGGTCGCCTCGACACGGTCGACCAAATGGCCAGGACGGTCGAACAGGAGGACCCGGACATCCTCGGCGTCCTGTGCGGCGCGAACGAACCGGAAGGATTGGCCGAAGCCGTGCCGGGCGTTCTCCTCTTCGCGGTCGGTAACGGCCCGAGCGGGTTCGAGAACGCCTTCGAAAGCCTGGAAAACGCGGCGAACTGGGTCTCCGGTGTGCGGTCTCACACCGTGGAAACACCGTCTGACCGCGTACGGTGACCGACTTCACCAGGTGCGGAGTCCCCTGCTTCTGCGCAGGTCGCTAACCTCGACTGGTCCGACAGCGCGGTCCGGCAACGGACCACCACAGTGGCGTGTCGTCAGGAGACTGGAGTAGTGGACCTCTACGAATACCAGGCGAGGGATCTCTTCGCCGCCCACGGAGTACCGGTTCTGCCGGGTGCCGTGGCAAACACCCCCGAAGAAGCCAAGGCCACCGCCGAGAAGATCGGCAACCAGGTCGTCATCAAGGCGCAGGTCAAGACCGGCGGCCGCGGCAAGGCGGGCGGCGTCAAGCTGGCCCAGACGCCGGATGAGGCCGCCGAGAAGGCCGAGGCGATCCTCGGCCTGGACATCAAGGGCCACATCACGCGTCGCGTGCTGGTGGCCGAAGCCTCGGACATTTCCGAGGAGTACTACTTCTCCTTCCTGCTGGACCGTGCGAACCGCACCTTCCTCGCGATGGCTTCCGCCGAAGGCGGCGTGGAGATCGAGCAGCTGGCCGTCGAGCGTCCCGAAGCGCTCGCGAAGATCCCGGTCGACGCGATCGCCGGTGTCGACAAGGCGAAGGCCGTCGAGATCCTGACCGCGGGCAAGTTCCCGGAGAAGGTCGTCGACGAGGCCGCCGACGTCGTCGTGAAGCTCTGGGAGACCTTCGTCTCCGAGGACGCCACGCTGGTCGAGGTCAACCCGCTGGTCCGTGACCCGCAGGACAAGATCATCGCCCTCGACGGCAAGGTCACCCTCGACGAGAACGCCTCGTTCCGTCAGCCGGGCCACGAGGCCCTGGTCGACAAGGACGCGGAGAACCCGCTCGAGGCGAAGGCCAAGGCCAAGGACCTCAACTACGTCAAGCTCGACGGCGAGGTCGGCATCATCGGCAACGGCGCGGGCCTCGTGATGTCCACGCTGGACGTCGTGGCGTACGCGGGCGAGAAGCACGGCGGCGTCAAGCCCGCCAACTTCCTCGACATCGGTGGCGGCGCTTCGGCCGAGGTCATGGCGGCCGGTCTGGACGTCATCCTCAACGACACCGACGTGAAGAGCGTCTTCGTCAACGTCTTCGGTGGCATCACCGCTTGCGACGCGGTCGCGAACGGCATCGTCGAAGCGCTGAAGATCCTGGGCGACGAGGCCACCAAGCCGCTCGTCGTGCGGCTGGACGGCAACAACGTCGTCGAGGGACGTCAGATCCTGGCCGACGCGAACCACCCGCTCGTCACCGTGGTGGACACAATGGACAACGCGGCCGACAAGGCCGCCGAGCTCGCCGCGGCAGGTGCGTGAGATGTCGATCTTCATCAACGAGAACAGCAAGGTCATCGTCCAGGGGCTCACCGGCTCCGAGGGCATGAAGCACGCGACCAAGATGCTGAAGTCCGGCACGAACATCGTGGGTGGCGTCAACGCCCGCAAGGCAGGCCAGACCGTCTCCATCGAGGGCAAGGACCTCACCGTGTTCGGCACGGTCGAGGAGGCCATCAAGGAGACCGGCGCCGACGTTTCGGTCATCTTCGTGCCGCCGAAGTTCGCCAAGGACGCGGTCATCGAGGCGATCGACGCCGAGATCCCGCTCGCCGTGGTGATCACCGAGGGCATCCCGGTGCACGACTCGGCCTACTTCTGGGCGCACGCGGTCGCGACGGGCAACAAGACCCGCATCATCGGGCCGAACTGCCCCGGCGTGATCAGCCCCGGCAAGTCGAACGCGGGCATCATCCCGGCCGACATCACCGGTGCCGGCCCGATCGGTCTCGTGTCGAAGTCGGGCACGCTGACCTACCAGATGATGTACGAGCTGCGTGACATCGGTTTCTCGACCGGTGTCGGCATCGGCGGCGACCCGGTCATCGGCACGACGCACATCGACGCCCTCGAGGCGTTCGAGGCCGACCCCGAGACCAAGGTCATCGTGATGATCGGCGAGATCGGTGGCGACGCCGAAGAGCGTGCCGCGGCCTACATCAAGGACAACGTGACCAAGCCGGTCGTCGGCTACGTCGCGGGCTTCACCGCGCCAGAGGGCAAGACCATGGGCCACGCCGGCGCCATCGTCTCCGGTTCCTCCGGCACGGCCGCCGCCAAGAAGGAGGCCCTCGAGGCCGCCGGCGTCAAGGTCGGGAAGACCCCGAGCGAGACCGCCGTCCTGGCGCGCGAGCTGTACAACAGCCTCTGATCCTTCGGAGACTGAGCTTTCCCCGGCGGGCCGGGCACCTTCACCGGTGCCCGGCCCGCCTCTTTGCGCCCGGATCGCGTTTAGCCCGCTGAACGCACGTCGGGGGCGGACCTGCGTTTAGCCCCCTAATCGCGATCCGGCGGCCGCGTCGCGTTTAGCCCCCTAATCGCGATCCGGTCGTCGCCGAGGGGTTCCGCACGGAACCCGACCGGGTGTAGAGACGTCTCAGAGCCCGAGGCGTGGGGTGTCCGCGTGTGCGCTAGCGTTCGAGCATCACAGCCGCCTCGTTTGTCCCGGGAGTCCCGCGCGCCCCGGGGTGCCGGTCGAACGACAGGAGAGCATTCGGATGTCCTATCCCAGCGGTGGGCCCGGCTACCCCCAGCAGGGTGGCGGCCAGCAACACCCCAACCCCGGCTCGGGAGCCTTTCCTCAGCAGCAGGCGCCGTCGCAGGCGACTCCGCTGAACCTGGCGTTGCTGCTCGCGCTCGCCGTGACCGTTCTCGGCCTGGTGCAGTTCTTCATCGGTTTCTCCGACGAGGCCGACGCCGCCGGGCAGATCTCGGTCTTCCTCCTGGTCAGCGGTCTGCTCGCGGCCTTGCACGCGCTGCCGCGCGGTCCGAAGACACTGCCGTTCGCCGCGTTGTTCAGCGTCCTCGGCGCGTTCGGAGCGCTGGATCTGGTCATCGGCTACGGGAGTGGTCGTGAGGATGTCTCGGTCCCCGGCATCCTCACCGTGGTGCTGATCCTCGGCATCCTGCAGATGCTGGTCGCGGTCGCCGCGCTGCTGTTCGAGCACGACGTCATCAAGCTGCCCGCCGCGAAGCCGCAGCAGCAGGCGCCGCAGGCCCCGTACAGCCAGCAGTTCCCGCAGCAGGGCCCGCAGGGTCCGTTCGGCCAGCAGGGTCAGCAGGGCCCGGCCGCCACGCAGGTCCAGCCGTTCCCCGGTTCGGGCCAGCAGGGGCAGCAGCAGGGTGAGCAGTCCGGTCCGTACTCGCAGCCGGGCGGGTTCCAGCCGCCGGTCACGCAGCCGCCGGGCCAGCAGGCCACGACGTACGCGCCGCAGCAGGGCCAGTTCTTCCAGCAGCCGCCGTCCTCCTCGTCGGAGTCGGGTCAGAACCCGGGCACGCCGCCCGGCGGTTTCGGCCAGCAGAGCTGACCTCTCGCACGAAAAAGCACCCGCTGTGACTCTCCGTGTCACAGCGGGTGCTTTTCTTTTCCGGGTTACCCGACCGGGTGGGTTGGGCCACGTGCGCCGACGGGCGGCGGCGTGCCTCACCCGGACGGCCCAGTCCGGATGTCATGGTGCGGTTCATGAAGCTGCTCACCCGCGACGAACGCCCGCCGGGCGAAGAGCCGGTGAGCGACCTCGTCCCCGAGCTGGAGGTCTCCAGGGCGAAGCGGGTTCGTGTGTTGCTCGCGGCGGCCTGCGCGCCCCTGTTGTTCTCCTTCACCGCCATCGCGGCCGTCCTCGCGGTGGTTTCGTTCGCCGCCGACCGGTCCCGGTTCTCCGCCACCGGCGCCCTGCTCGCCGCCGGCCCCGGCTGGCTCGCCTCGTGGCAGGTGGAACTCGACCTCGGTGGTCATCCGCTCGGCGTGCTGCCGCTGCTGCCGACGCTCGTCGTCGGCTGGCTCGTGGCGAGGGCGGCCGCGCGCGCCGCCCGCCGGAGCGGCGGCCGGACCCCGGCGGACGCCATTCCCGTGGTGACGGTGATCGCCGGCGCCCACGCCCTGTTCGGTGTGCTCGTCGCCCTGCTGGCGGGCGGATCGCCGGTCGACGTGAACCCGCTGACCGCTTTCTGTGTACCGGGCCTCCTCGCCGGACTCGCCGCCATCGCGGGGGTCGCCAAGGCCTGCGGGCTGCCTGCCGCGGTGCGGGACCGGTTCGATCCGGTGGCGGTCCAAGGCCTGCGGGCGGGCGCGCTCGGGCTCGCCGCGTTGATCGCCTGCGGCGCCGTGGTGTTCACCGCGGCCACCGCGCTTTCTTGGTCCACTGTGGACAGTCTGTTCGAGCCGGGATTCGGTGCGAGCTTCGGCCTGTTGGTGCTTTCCGTCGCCTACCTGCCGAACGCGGTCGTCGCCGCGCTGTCGTTCACCACCGGGCCGGGGTTCTCGGTCGGTTCGCTGACCGTCGGCATGTTCGGCTACCAGGAAGGCAAGCTGCCCGGGGTGCCGCTGCTGGCGGGGATCCCGTCGCACCACGCGGTCTGGTGGCCGGCGTTGCTGCTCCTGCCCGCGCTGGTCGGCGCGCTGGTCGGCTGGCGGATCCGCGCGATCGACGAGGATCCGATGCTGCGGATGAGGGCGGTCGCCGTCGCGGGCGCGTTCGTCGCGTTCGGCTGTGTCATCCTCGGGACCCTTTCCGGTGGCAGGCTGGGAGACGGGCCGTTCGATCCGGTCAGCGTGCCGGTCGGGGTCGCGTCGGTGATCGCCTTCTGCTGGATCGTCGTCCCCGGTGGGTTCGTCGCGTTCTTCGCCGGAGCGCACGACGCCCCCGAACCGCCGGGCGAACCCGAGGTCGAGGAAGACCTCGTCGAGCCGGAAGAGGATGAACCGGCGGAGGAAGAAACCGAGCCCGAAGCCGAAGAACCGGCGGAGGACGTCGACGAGACTCCTGCCGAAGACGAGCCGGACGCGGAGCCGGAAGACGAGCCCGAGCAGGACGTCGCTGTGACCGACTCCACCGAGGGGTCCGGCGACGAAAGCGCCCCCGGTGACGACCGTTAGGGTTGTCGCGACCAGGTGAAGCGCCGTACGCCCGAGTGCGTACCGCCGTGGCAAGGAGCCCGTTCTGGCTAGTCGGTTGGACCTGCCCACTCCGGTGAAGCTCGTCGTCCTCGCGTCCGGTTCCGGCACGCTGCTGCAAGCCGTGCTCGACGCGGTCGAAAAGCCGAACTTCCCGGCGAAGGTGGTCGCCGTCGGAGCGGACCGCGCCGGGATCGAGGCGCTCACCCGGGCCGAACGCGCCGGCGTGCCGTCGTTCGCCGTGCGGATGGCCGATCACCCGGACCGCTCGGCGTGGGACAAGGCGATCACCGAATCCGTCGCCGCCTACCAGCCGGACCTGGTCGTCTCGGCCGGATTCATGAAGATCCTCGGCGCCGAATTCCTCGCGCGGTTCCCCGGCCGCGTGATCAACACACATCCGGCGTTGCTGCCATCGTTCCCCGGCGCGCACGCCGTGGCCGACGCGCTGGCGATGGCCGTCAAGGTCACCGGGTCGACGGTCCATTTCGTCGACGCCGGAGTCGACACCGGGCCGATCATCGCGCAGGAGCCGGTGATCGTGGAGCCCGACGACGACGAGCACGTCCTGCACGAGCGGATCAAGGCCGTGGAACGCAGGCTCCTGGTGGAAACGATCGAAAAACTCGGCCGGAGCGGGTGCGCGGTCGAGGGACGAAAGGTGAGGTTTTCGTGAGTACCGCACAGGGACAGCGTCCCGTCCGGCGCGCGCTGATCGGCGTCTCCGACAAGGCCGGCCTGCTCGAACTCGCCACCGGGCTGCACGCGGCGGGTGTCGAGATCGTGTCGACCGGCGGCACGGCGAAGGTCATCGCGAACGCCGGGGTGCCGGTGACGCCGGTCGAAGAGGTCACCGGGTTCCCGGAGTCCCTCGACGGCCGGGTCAAGACGCTGCACCCGCGCGTGCACGCGGGCCTGCTCGCCGACCGTGAGCGCCCGGAGCACGTCGAGCAGCTCAAGCAGCTCGACATCGCGCCGTTCGACCTGCTCGTGGTCAACCTGTACCCGTTCACGCAGACCGTCGCGTCAGGTGCGAGCCCCGAGGACTGTGTCGAGAACATCGACATCGGCGGTCCGGCGATGGTGCGCGCCGCGGCGAAGAACCACAACAGCGTCGCCGTCGTGGTCGACCCCTCCCGTTACGAGTGGGTGCTGGAGCGCGTCGCCGCCGGTGGGTTCGAGCTGGCCGACCGCAAGCGGCTCGCCGCGCAGGCCTACGCGCACACCGCGGCCTACGACACCGCAGTCGCATCGTGGTTCGCGAACGTCTACGCGCCCGCGGACGACTCCGGTTTCCCGGACTTCACCGGCGCTTCGTGGGAGCGCGGCGACGTGCTGCGCTACGGCGAGAACCCGCACCAGAAGGCCGCGCTGTACAAGCACTGGCGGCCGGGCCTCGCGCACGCGGAACAGCTGCACGGCAAGGCCATGTCGTACAACAACTACGTCGACACCGACGCCGCGCGCCGTGCCGCCTACGACTTCGAGGCCCCGGCCGTCGCGATCATCAAGCACGCCAACCCGTGCGGGATCGCGGTTGGCGAGGACATCGCCGAGGCGCACCGGAAGGCGCACGCGTGCGACCCGGTTTCGGCCTACGGCGGGGTGATCGCGACCAACCGGCCGGTGAGCCGCGAGGCCGCCGAGCAGATCTCCGAGGTGTTCACCGAGGTCGTCCTGGCGCCGGACTTCGACGCCGAGGCGCTGGAGATCCTGCAGCGCAAGAAGAACGTGCGGCTGCTGAAGCTGCCCGCGATCACGTCGCCGGATCCGATCGAGTTCCGGCCGATCTCCGGCGGCATGCTGGTGCAGACCGTCGACACGATCGCCGCCGAGGGCGACGACCCGGCGAACTGGACCCTGGCGACCGGCGCGCCCGCCGACGAGCGGACGCTGGCCGACCTCGAGTTCGCGTGGCGTTCGCTGCGCGCGGTGAAGTCGAACGCGATCCTGCTGGCGAACGAGGGCGCGACCGTCGGCGTCGGCATGGGCCAGGTGAACCGGGTCGATTCCTCGCGGCTCGCGGTTTCGCGTGCGGGAGAGCGGGCGAAGGGCTCCGTCGCCGCGTCGGACGCCTTCTTCCCGTTCCCGGACGGGCTCGAGGTCCTGCTGGAGGCCGGCGTCCGCGCCGTCGTCCAGCCGGGTGGCTCGATCCGCGACGCCGAGGTCATCGCCGCCGCCGAGGCCGCCGGGGTCACCCTTTACCTGACCGGCACACGCCACTTCGCCCACTGACGCGGACCTGCGTTTCGCGGGCTAATCGCGATCCGGCCACGGACCTGCGTTTAGCCCCCTAATCGCGATCCGGGTGCCCGCGACGGGACCACGGCATTCCCGGTGCCCGGCCCCGGCCGGCATGCCATGCTGGCCGCAGATCGCGTTTAGCCCGCGAAACGCAGGTCCGGGCGCGTGTCGCCTTTAGCGGGCTAAACGCGACGCGGACGTACGCGAATCGGTAGGGGAGGATCGGTGCACCAGCCGCCGCAGGGGTACGGCCAAGGGCCGGGTTACGGCCCGCCACCTGGGCAGGGAGGTCAGCCGGGCTACGGGCAGCAGCCGGGTTACGGCCCGCCGCCCGGGTACGGTCCGCCCGGGTACGGTCCGCCGCCCAAGAAGAAAAAGACCGGGCTGATCGTCGGCCTGATCGTGGGCGGCGTCGTGCTACTCGGGCTGGGCATCCCTGGCGGCATCTTCGCGTCCGAGTACTACTCGTCGGTCGGCAAGGCACCGGTCTCGCAGCAGCCGCCCGCCGAGTGCTCCCTCTCCCCGGAGACCCTGAACAAGACGTTCACCAGCAGCTTCCAGGGCGTCCGCGACAACGAGTTCAAAGCGGGCGAGATAGTCACCAAGCAGCAAGGCTGTTCCTGGCTGCCGCCGGAGAGCGACAACGTCCACGACCGCGCCCTCCAGGTGATGGTGTACCGCTACGAGGGGCCGGACGCAGAGAAGCGCGCGTCGGAGTCTTCCACCGGGTCGGCCGCGCCGTCCGAGCGTCAGCAGCAGGTGCAGGGCATCGGGGAGAAGGCGGTTCTCGTCTCCCTCGACACCGACAGCGCCTTCAGCGGCGCGGAGCTGCGGGTCACCCAGGGCGTGTACGTCGTCATCGTCACCTACAAAGGATGGGACAAAGGGTTCTTCACGAACTCGCCGATCCCGCCCGCGGAGTCCGCCGAAGTGGCGAAGTCCGTGGGCGCCGAGCTCGTGAAGAACCTGCCCCGCTAGGCGTACAGGTCGTTCAGCCAGGCCGTCCACGCCTTCGCAGCCGCGTCCGCGTCGGCGTCTTCGGCGAACAGGTGGTGCCCGATGCCGACAGGCCAGCCCCAGACGTTCCGGCCGTAGAAGCGGTACAGCGCGTCTTCGGTCCGGACGCCGATGAAGGCCGGTGTCAGGTAGTCGACGACGCCCTCGACGCCGGGGACATCGAGATACACCCGGTCGCCCACGGCCTTCGCGCCTATCACCGCCCGGACCGCCTCGAACGCCTTCGGAGCCTTCGACGCTTCGGGGGCGTCGGCCTTGAAGTACTTCGCCTGACGCCGGTTGAAGTGCTTCAGGTACTCGCCCAGCGAGTGGTAGTAGAACGACGTGTGCTGTCGGCACGCGTCGTATTCGACGTCCCAGTCGTCGAGGACGGTGGTGTGTTCGTAGCGCAGATACGTGCCCCCGTCCTTCGGTTCGAGGACGTATTCGAGCGTGTTGAACCAGCCGCTCTCGTCTTCCGCGTAGGTGACGAAGCGCTGTGAAGGCTTCCAGACGGTGACCATGCCGCCGTCGGGGGTGAGGCCGGACTCGGCGCCGCCGTCGCGGGGTTCGTACTGGATCGGCCAGAGCCAGCCGCCGCTGCCCGTGGTGATCGCGGCCCAGGTGTCCGCGGGTGTGGTGGGGAGGAAGCCCTCGAAGCGGACCTCGGATTCCTTCGCCATTTCTGTCCCTCTCTCGCTGCCTTTACAAGAGCGACGCCTGGCCAGGGGCGCTTTCGACAACCGGATCGCGTTTAGCCCGCTAAAGTTGATGTGATGCATGTCACATTCTGGAGTGTCGAAGTGCGCCGGGCAGCGGCGTCCCTGGGGAGTCCGCGAAGACAACGACCCGAGGAGAGCGACATGCGGCAGAACACGATCGACGAGATCCTGAACCGCCCACTCAGCCAGGAACTCCTGGCCCGTGACCTGGCCCGCCTGGCCTACACCGCGCTCGACGGCACGCCGCGCGCGATCCCGATCGGCATCCACTGGAACGGCACGGAGATCGTCATGTGCACCTCGACGAACGCCCCGAAGCTGCCGGCGCTGCGCCGCAGCCCCGCCGTCGCGCTGACGATCGACACCGAATCGCACCCGCCGAAGATCCTGCTCCTGCGTGGCACCGTCGAACTGGATTACGTCGACGGCATCCCCGATGAGTACCTCCAGTGGAACGGCACCTACGAGATGACGCCCGAGCAGCGGGTCGAATGGGAGGAAAACGTGCGGTCGCTCTACGACGGCATGGTCCGCATCGTGCTGACCCCGACCTGGGTCAAGCTCATCGACTTCGAGACCGCCCTGCCTTCCGCCGTCGAGGAGCTCATCCGCCGGAAGAGTGCCTGAACATGACACTCAAGAAGCTGGAACACGTCGGTGTCGTGGTCCACGATCTCGACGCGGCCAAGGCGTTCTTCACCGCGCTCGGTCTCGAACTGGAAGGCGAAGCGTCGCTCAAGGGCGACACGGTCGCCGGACGGTCACGGCTGCCTGGAACTGATCAAATACCACACGCCGGAGGGGCCGGAAGCCGATCCGCGCGCCGATGAACACACCCGGCATCCGCCACTTCGTGTTCTCGGTGGAGGACATCGACGACGTCCTCGATCGCTTGCGGCCGCATGGCGGCACGCTCGTCGGCGAGCTGGTGCGGTACGAGGACAGCTACCGGCTCTGCTACGTCCGCGGTCCGGAGGGGATCGTCGTCGAGCTGGCGGAAGAGCTCGTACGCCGGGAAGCGTAGACGAGAAGCCGCGTCTCGACGGATTCCCGCGAAGCCTTGCGCTGTCAGCATTTCCACCATGACCTTGACAGGAATCCTGGCCGCCGCGCTGATCGTCACCGGCGCGCCCGCCATCGTGACGGACGACGTCCGCGTGCGCACCGGGGCGATCGACGGCGCCCGGTACCGGGTCGAGGTGCCGTCGAACTGGAACGGCAAATTGCTGCTGTACAACCACGGCATCTACCCGCCGGGCTACGTGCCCGAGGAGATCGAGCTCGCCAACCGGGAGGAGGCGAAACCCGTTCTCCTCGGCGAGGGTTATGCGCTGGCCGCGTCGCTCTACAGCAAGCCGCACGGTTTCTCGGCCCGCGAAGCCGTTCACGACCAGACGGCGCTGCTGTCCTGGTTCGACCACGCCTTCGGACGTCCGGAGCAGGTGCTCACCTGGGGAGCTTCCGGCGGCGGGCTCAACGCGGTCCTGCTGTCCGAGCGGCTTCCGCGCCGGATCGACGGCGTGCTGGCGATGTGCGGTCCCGTCGCGGGCGGGTCCGCGGTGTTCGGCCAGGCGCTCGACCTGGGGTTCGCGGTCCGGACGCTGCTGGCGCCGGAACTGGAGGTCGCCCGCATCGCCGACCCGCGGGCGAACCTCGCGAAAGCCCGTCAGGTGGTCGCGACGGCGCTGGAATCACCCGATGGACGGGCGCGGCTCGCCCTCGCCAACGCGTTCGCCGACGTCCCCGGCTGGTCGACGGCGCATCATCCCCGATCCACCGATGTCGCCGCACAGATCCGCCAGCAGACGGAATTCGTTCTGGCCGTCTACGACCAGCTGTCCTGGGGCGCGCACCGAGCTGATCTGGAGGTGCGGGCGGGCGGGAACCCGACCGGGAACACCGGAGTGGACTACCGTGACATGCTCGCCCGGTCCAGTGAACGTGACCTGGTGAAACAGGCTTACCGTGAGGCAGGCCTGGACCTCGGCGCCGACTTGGCCGCGCTTGCCGAAGCGCCCCGGGTCAAGGCCGACAACGCCGCCTCCCGATGGCTCACCCGCGTCGGGACGCCGACAGGACGTGGCCGTCCGCCCGTCGTCACGCTGCATCCGATCGGCGACGGCGTCGCCCCCGAACACGAGCGGACCTACGGCGACCGTGTCGATTCCGGCCTGATCCGGCAGCTGTTCGTGAACCGGGGCGGCCACTGCCAGCACACCGCCGCCGAGGAACTGACGGCGTTGCGCGTGCTGCGGGACCGCGTCGAGACCGGCCGCTGGCCGTCGATGTCACCCGAGCGGTTGAACGCCGAGGCGAACCGGTTCGGCCCGGAGTTCCGCTTCCTCTATGACTGGCTGCACGGTGAAGGGGGTACCGCCGCACCCGCGTTCCGGCGGTACCACCCGGCTCCGCTTCCTCGCTAGGGCTGAGCGCGGAACCGGTCCGTCGCCGCCAGCAACGCGGCCAGGATGCCGGGCTCGTCGTACACGTGCCCGGCATCCGGCACGATCACCAGTTCCGACTCCGGCCACGCCTTGTGCAGGTCCCACGCGGAAACCGCGGGCGTGGCGAGGTCGTACCGCCCCTGCACGATCACGCCGGGAATGTCCTTCAGCACGGCGGCGTTTCGGATCAGCTGTCCCTCTTCGAGCCACCCGTTGTGCACGAAATAGTGGTTCTCGATGCGCGCGAACGCCAGCGCGTACTCCGGCACGGCGAAATCCGCCACCAGTTCGGGCCGGGGGAGCAGCGTCCCCGTCGCGCCCTCCCAGGTACTCCACGCGACGGCGGCGGGCCCGTGCACCGCGGGGTCGGGGTCGGCGAGCAGCTTCGCGTACAGCTCGACGGGATCGCCGTCGAGCCCGGCGATCGGCGCCGTGAACTTCTCCCACAGATCCGGGAAGACGTTCGCCGCGCCACCCCGGTAGTACCAGTCCACTTCGGACGAACGCAGCGTGAACACCCCGCGCAGCACCAGCTCCGACACCCGTTCCGGATGCTTCTCGGCGTACGCCAACGCCAGCGTCGACCCCCAGGACCCGCCGAACACCTGCCACCGCGAGATGTCCAGCGACTCCCGCAGGCGTTCCATGTCGTCGACGAGATGCCAGGTCGTGTTCGACGAAAGATCACCCGACACCGAAGCGTGCGGCAGCGACCGCCCGCACCCGCGCTGGTCGAACAGGATGATCCGATAGGCGGACGGGTCGAACAGCCGGCGGTGCGACGGTGAGCAGCCGCCGCCGGGCCCGCCGTGCAGGAACACCACGGGCTTGCCGTCGGGGTTCCCGCATTCCTCCCAGTACACGAGGTTGCCGTCTCTGGTGTCCAGGTGGCCTGACGCGTGGGGCTCGATCTCCGGGTACATGGGCCTATCGTCGGACACGCGGCGCGGTTCACGGAGAGACAGGGCTGTCCGCCCGGCGGCCGACCCCGGCTCGCTTGACAACCGCTGCGCCACCCGGTCTACTGGAGTCATCGAACAAGCGTTCGAAGTGCCGCCTTCCCCGTGGCACGCCGGTGCCGTCCACAAAGGACGGTCTAGGTGTCGTGGGGAGGCGAGGTCCGGTGACAGCGGAGGTGGTCGAGGCGCGGGCCTTGCCGTTGGCGAGGCTGGCGGCTTTGCCAGGTGTGAGCACGGCCAGTGGCGTGGCTTCCGCGGCCGAACACGCGAGGACGACGGGAAGGGTGCTCCCGGTGTCCCCGGCGTTGTCCGGTCTGCTGCCCGCCGCGGGGCTCCGGCGCGGGAGCACCGTTTCGGTGCTGGGGTCCACGTCACTGATGCTCACCCTGCTGGCCGCCGCGACCGCCGGCGGTGCGTGGGCGGTCGCGGTCGGCCTGCCCGCGCTCGGGGTGGTCGCCGCCGCGGAACTCGGGGTCGAGGTGGGCAGGCTGGCGCTGGTCCCCCGTCCCGGTGCCGAGTTCCCGGCGGTGACCGCGGCCCTGCTCGACGGCTTCGACCTCGTGGTCGTCGGTCCGGGGCTCGCCCGGCCCGAGGTGGCGAGAAAGCTGTCCGCCCGCGCGCGCAACCGTGGTTCGGTGCTGCTTTCGCTGGGCTCCTGGCCCGGTGCGGAGGTCGAACTGAGCTGCCGTCGCTCGCGCTGGACGGGCTTCGAGGGCGGTGGCGCGGGCTACCTGCGCACCCGTGAGGTGGAGGTACGGGCGGGTGGCCGGGGTGCGGCCGCCCGGCCGATGTCGGCCTTGCTGCGATTTCCCGGCCAGGGCGAGGTCGAGCGGGCCGACTTCCCCGCGACCAGGTGGGGGACGGCGTGAACCCACCCGTGCGCATGCTGGTGCTGTGGTGCCCGGACTGGCCCGCGGTCGCCGCCGCGGCCGTCGCGGGCGAACCCGTCGGCCGCCCCGCCGCGGTCTTCTCGGCGAACCGCGTGGTCGCCTGCACCGCGGTGGCCAGGGGATACGGCGTCCGCCGCGGGATGCGGCGGCGCGAGGCCCAGTCCTGCTGTCCGGAGCTGGCGGTCTTCGGCGAGGACGACGGTCGTGACGCCCGGCTCTTCGAGTCCGTCGCACGGGCGGTGGAGGAGCTGGCTGTCGGTGTCGAGGTGGTACGCCCGGGGATCGTCGCCGTCCCGGTCGACGGCGCGGCCGGTTACTTCGGTGGTGAGCACGGCCTTCTCGAAAGACTCGTGGACGAGGTGTCCGTGGCGGCGGGAGTGGAAAGTCAGGTCGGCGTCGCCGACGGCCTGTTCGCCGCGACGCTCGCCGCCCGCCGTTCGACGCTGGTCGAACCCGGTGGCACGGCGGAATTCCTGGCCCCGTTGCCCATCCGCGAGCTCGATCAGCCCGAGGCGGGCCGCGCCGAGCTGGTCACCTTGCTCAAACAGCTCGGCCTGCACACGCTGGGCGCCTTCGCGGCGCTCGACGAAAGCGACGTCTCCGCGCGCTTCGGGGCGGAGGGTGTGCTCGCGCATCGGCTGGCGCGAGGACGGTCCGAACGTCCGCCGTCGCGTCGACGGCCGCCACCGGAACTCTCCCTGGAGAAGGCGTTCGACCCGCCGATCGACCGGGTCGACGCCGCCGCTTTCGTGGCGAAAGGACTCGGCGAACGCTTCCACGCCGGGCTCGCCGCGCACGGGCTGGCCTGCACCCGGCTCGGCATCTACGCCACCACCGAGACCGGCGAACAACTCGGCCGGGTGTGGCGCTGCGCCGAACCGCTGACCCCGCTCGGTGTCGCGGACAGGGTGCGCTGGCAGTTCGAAGGCTGGCTGAAGGCCAAGGAGCGCCCCAATTCCGGCGTCGTGCGGTTGCGGCTGGAGCCGGAGGAGACGGTCGAAGGGCGGTCGCTGCAGCTCGGGTTGTGGCAGGCGGGCGCGACGGGTGTGCTGCGTCCGTCCACAGAGGACGAAGACCTGTCCGGTGAACGTGCCGGCCGCGCGCTGGTGCGGGTGCAGGGATTGCTCGGCCCGGAGAGCGTCTTCACCGCGGTGCTCGACGGAGGTCGCGATCCCGCCGAGCGAGTCCGGCTGGTGCCGTGGGGAGACCGGCGCGAGAAATCGGCGCAGGCGAACGCGAACTGGGCAGGGCGGCTCCCGTCGCCCTCACCGGCGACGGTGTTCGCCCGCCCGGTATCCGCTCAGGTGCTGGACGAGAATGGACGCGTCGTGGAGATCACCGCGCGGCGCCGGGTGACCGCCGCTCCGTTCCTCGTGAGTTTCGAGGGTGGTGAGCCGCGCGAGGTGATCGCCTGGGCGGGGCCGTGGTTCGTCGGTGTCCGGGCCGGCGCGGGGCACGCCCGGTCGGGGACCCGGATGCGGGTGCAGGTGCTGCTGGCAGACGGGCAGGACGCCGAAGAGGCGGTGCTGCTGCGCTTCGAGCACCACAAGAATCCGATGTGGACACTGGAAGGGAAGTACGACTGACCATGGACGAGGAGTACACGCGGCTGGTGCGACGCTGGCTGGAGGAACCGGCCATCCCGGTGCAACGTGCCGAGTTGGACACCGCCTGGGCGGCCTGCGTCCCGCGCGCGGAAGTGTTCGTCCCCGCGCCGAGAATCTCGACCGAGAACCGGTGACCGATGGGCTGGAACAACCCTCCGCGGCCATGGAAGGACCTCGCCCGCGAGCTCGCGGGCGAGGTGCCGTCCGGCGACGGCGGGGACAGCCCCGCCTGGAGTGCCAAACGGCAGGGTTATCAGCCGCCCGCGGATCTGACCGGGCTGATCGGTGACGACGACGGCGCCACCGCGCACCGGGTGCCGTACGCCGAACTGCACTGCCATTCGAACTTCAGCTTCCTGGACGGGGCGAGTCATCCCGAGGAGCTGGTGGAGGAAGCGGCGCGGCTGGGCCTGGACGCGATCGCGCTCACCGATCACGACGGCATGTACGGAGTGGTGCGCTTCGCCGAAGCGGCGAGGGAGCTGGGCGTGCACACCGTCTTCGGCACGGAGCTCAGTTTCGGCCTTTCGGGGCCGCAGAACGGGTCCGCCGACCCCGAGGGCGAGCATCTGCTCCTGCTGGCCAAGCAACAGGACGGGTACCTGAGCCTGAACCGGGCGATCACCGCCGGCCAGCTGTACGGCTTCGACAGGCAGTCGTTGTCCCCCAAGGAAAGGGCGGAGAAGGGCAGGCCGGTCTACGACCTGCGCGCGGTCGCCGAAGAGGTACGCGGGAAGTGTGTGGTGCTCACCGGTTGCCGCAAGGGCGCGGTGCGCAAAGCGCTCGTCACCGAAGGCCCCGCCGCGGCCGTCGTGCGGCTGAAGGAACTCATCGACTGCTTCGGCCGGGAGAACGTCTACGTCGAGCTCATCGACCACAGCCTTCCCTTGGACAGCACGCACAATGATCTGCTGAGCGAGATGGCCGACGAGTTCGGCCTGCCGACGGTGGCGACCACGGCCGCGCACTACGCCCGGCCGGAGCGGGCTCCGCTCGCCGACGCGCTCAGCGCCATCCGCGCCCGGCGAGGCTTGGAGGACATGGAGGGCTGGCTGCCCGCCGCGGGGACGGCGTTCCTGCGGTCGGGGGAGGAGATGGCCGAGATCTTCGCGCGGTACCCGGGCGCGGTGCAGCGGGCGGCGCTGCTCGGCCGGGAATGCGCGTTCGAACTCCACCACATCGAGCCGAAGCTGCCACCGTTCGACGTTCCGGAAGGCCACACCGAAGCGTCCTACTTGCGGTACCTCACCGAGAAAGGCGCGGAGGAGCACGAGAAGAACAAGGACGAGGAGTACCGCGAAAAAGCCAGGAAGCTGATCGACCACGAACTGGACATCATCGAAGAACTGGGCTTTCCCGGCTACTTCCTGATCGTCTGGGACATCGTGAACTTCTGCCGGGCCAACAAGATCCTCTGCCAGGGCCGGGGATCGGCCGCGAATTCGGCGGTCTGTTACGCGCTCGGCATCACCAAGGTCGACGCCGTGCGCTACGGCCTGCTCTTCGAACGCTTCCTCGCCCCGGATCGCGACGGTTACCCGGACATCGACCTCGACATCGAATCCGATCGCCGCGAGGAGGCGATCCAGTACGTCTACGAGAAATACGGGCGGCTGAACACCGCGCAGGTCGCGAACGTGATCACCTACCGGGCCCGGTCCGCGGTCCGGGACGCGGCGCGGGCACTCGGGTACTCGCCAGGCCAGCAGGACGCGTGGAGCAAGCAGATCGACCGCTGGGGGGCGTTGCGCGCCACGGAGAAGGACCACGATCACGACATCCCCGAGGAGGTCGTGGAACTCGCCTGCGCGCTCGAAGACTTCCCACGGCATCTGGGCATCCATTCCGGCGGGATGGTGATCTGCCGTCAGCCGGTGAGCGAGGTCGTCCCGATCGAATGGGCCCGCATGGAGAACCGCAGTGTCGTGCAGTGGGAGAAGGACGACTGTGCTGCGGCGGGGCTGGTCAAATTCGATCTGCTCGGCCTCGGAATGTTGTCGGCCCTGCATTATATGATCGATCTGGTTCGTGACCACAAAGGGGAAGAGGTCGACATCTCCGAATTGGATCTCAAGGATCAGAACATCTACGAAATGCTCTGCCGCGCCGATGCGATCGGTGTCTTCCAGGTGGAGAGCCGTGCGCAGCTGGCCACGCTTCCTCGCTTGCTTCCCAAGACGTTCTACGATCTGGCGGTCGAGGTCGCGCTCATTCGCCCCGGCCCGATCCAGGGTGGTTCGGTGCATCCCTACATCCGGCGAAAGAACGGCCAGGAGAAATGGGATTTCGACCATCCGAAACTGGCCAACGCGCTGGGAAAGACCCTCGGTGTCCCGTTGTTCCAGGAACAGATGATGCAGATCGCCCTCGATATCGCCGATTTCACGCCGGCGGAGGCGGATCAGTTGCGCCATGCCATGGGGGCGAAACGTTCCGAACAGAAGATGGAGCGGCTCAAACGGCGCTTCCTCGAAGGCGCCGCGAAGAACGACATCGAGGACGAGCTGGCCGAGAAGATCTTCGGCAAGCTCAAGGCGTTCGCGAATTTCGGCTTCCCGGAGAGTCACGCGCTGAGTTTCGCCCTGCTGGTGTTCGCGAGCGCGTACTTCAAGTACTACCATCCGGACGCGTTCCTGGCGGGTTTGCTGCGCGCGCAGCCGATGGGGTTCTACTCGCCGCAGTCGCTGGTGGCCGACGCGCGGCGGCACGGGGTGCGGGTGCTCGGCCCGGACATCAACGCGAGTCTTCCGCACGCGACGCTGGAACCCTTGCCGGAAGGGGGAGAACTGCTCGCGGTGCGGGGTGGTCTTTCCACGGTGCGGATGATCGGCGAGAACCTGGCGAAGAAGATCGTCGAGGAGCGGGAACGCGGCGGCCCGTTCGCGGATCTGTCCGAGGTCGCCCGGCGGGTGCGGCTGACCAAACCGCAGGTCGAGGCGCTGGCCGCGGCCGGTGCCTTCGGGTGTTTCGGCGAGAACAGGCGAAGCGCGCTCTGGGCGGCGGGCGCGGTCGCCGACGAAAGCCCGGAGAAACTGCCGGGACTCATCACCGGGGCCAAGGCGCCGATGTTGCCGGGGATGGACGAAATCGACATCGCGGCCGCGGACGTCTGGGCCACCGGAGTGTCGCCGGACAGCTTCCCGACCCAGTTCATCCGGGAGCACCTCGACGAACTCGGCGTCGTCACGGCGGCGGGCCTGCGCGGGATCCCGCACGGCGCGCGGGTGCTGACCGGCGGCGCGGTGACCCATCGCCAGCGGCCGGCGACCGCGGGCGGCGTCACCTTCATGAACCTCGAGGACGAGACGGGGATGATCAACGTCATCTGCACGATGGGGGTGTGGCAGCGCTATCACCGGGTCGCCCGCGGCAGTCCCGCGCTGCTGGTCCGGGGCGTGGTCGAGCGCACGGGCGAGGTGGTGAACGTCCTCGCCGAACAGATCCGGCATCTGCCGCTACGGATCACCGCCAAGTCCCGTGACTTCCACTGAACCCTCTTGACGATCATAAGAGGGGCGTGCTGAAGTTGATCCAGCGTCGCAGTGCACCCGGCAAAGAGACCGTCGCGGGCATGGAGGCGCCGGACCATGGGAAATCATGGAAACCCCTTCTCGAACGGACGGCCGGTTGACGGCGTTCGGAAATCAACTCGTTCAGGTTCACAACTGGCTGCGTGAAGAGCTGGCCGCACTGCACGACGACCTCGAATCGGTCGCGGTCGGGCGCGCGGAGCGGCTGCGCGATCTCCGGGCTCATTGCCTCACCTTCTGCTCGGCGCTGACCAGGCATCACACCGGGGAAGACGGTGGCGCTTTCCTTGTGCTGGCGGAGAAATTCCCCGAATTGCGGCCGTCGCTCGAAGAGCTCGCGCACGACCACGAGGTCATGACCGGGATCATCGAACGGCTCGAAGAGCTGGTCGCCGGTGTCGGCCCTGGGTCGAGTGAGGCCGAGATCCTGCACGTCCAACGGGAACTGGACGGCCTCACGGCGATCATGGAGACGCATTTCCGCTACGAAGAGAAGCGGATCGTCGAGGTGCTCAACTCGCTGGACATGCCGGAGTGGCAGGAGTCGAAGCCGCCTTTCCTGCTGAAATCGCATTAGGACACGATCTGTCCTATACGGGCTCTAGCGTTCTTCTCATCGCACACGACGACTGAGGAGAACCCCGATGAGCAACCCGATCCCCGATGGCTACCACTCGGTCACCCCGTGGATCATCTCGCGCGACACCGCGAGCGTGATCGACTTCTTGAAGCGGGTCTTCGATGCGGAGCCGATCGGTGAACCGGTGTACGTCGAAGGCGGGAAGATCGGGCACGCCGAGGTCCGGATCGGCGACTCGGTCGTCATGCTGTTCGACTCGCGTGACGACTGGGTCGACACCCCGGCGTATCTGCGGCTCTACGTGGAGGACAGCGTGGAGACGCAGCGCCGGGCGGTCGAGGCGGGCGCCGAAGAGGTGACGAGGCAGACCGAACTCTTCTTCGGCGACCGTGTCGGTCGGGTCCGCGACCCGTTCGGCAACCTGTGGTGGATCCAGACCCGGCTGGCCGACCTCGACTATCCGGAGATGGAGCGCCGGATGAACGACCCGAAGTTCATCGAGGCCATGCGCTACGTCTCCGGCACGGAGATCATCCCCAGTCGCTGAAGTCGGTAGGGTGGCGATAGCGACGCGGAGGTGAGCCGGTGGATCGCCACCCACTCCGGGGCAACCCCGGGGAGCACGAAGACAGCGAGACAAGGCGCCCCGCGCGAGGGCGGCACGCTCCGCGTGCGAGTCCGCGCGGATGACAGGAGAAAGAGTCACCTCCGCGTCGCTCCTCGAACCCATGCCGGTCTGGCGATTCCAGGTGGCCCGTTGGGCGACCTTCGACGATTGCGCCACCGCCCTCGACCTGACGCCCGGCGAACTCTCGTGGTTCGCCGACGCGAGGAGCTGGAACAGGCGTGCGGCCGATCCGATCCGGCACTACACCTACCGCTGGATCCCGACCGCTTCGGGCGGCGTGCGGCTCATCGAGCGGCCGAAGCCGCGGATCGCCGAACTGCAACGCCGGATCGTGCGGCACGTCGTCGACGCGCTGCCGGTGCACGAGGCCGCGCACGGATTCCGGCGCGGCCGGTCACCGCTGTCGTGCGCGGCACCCCACGCCGGCCGCGAGACCGTGGTCAGGATGGACCTCGAAGGGTTCTTCCCGGCGGTGTCCGCGCGCCGGATCTCGGCGCTGCTCGCGCTCGCCGGCTATCCGCCCGCCGTGGCGGAAGCACTGGCGGGCGTGCTCACCACGGCCGTTCCGCCGGATGTCCTCGCCACCGTGTCGGGGGGACGGCGGGACCCGGCGCGCGTGCGGCTGCTGAACAACCTGGCGGCCACGCATCTTCCGCAGGGCGCGCCATCGTCGCCCGCGGTCGCGAACGCGGTCACGCACCATCTGGACCGCCGGCTCGACGGCCTCGCCCGTGCGCTGGGCGCGGTCTACACGCGGTACGCCGACGATCTGGCGTTCTCCGGGGATTCCCTGCCGCTGCACCGGTTGCTGCCAGGGGTCCGGCGGATCGTGACCGACGAGGGGTTCCGGCTCAGGGACGACAAGACGTCGATCGCCGCCGCGCACCAGCGGCAACGGGTCGCGGGACTGGTGGTCAACAGCGCGCCCGCCGCGACGCGGGCCGACTACGACGCCCTGCGCGCGCTGCTCCACAACTGCGCCCGGACCGGCCCGGAGGAGCAGAACCGGGCCGGTCATCCGGACTTCCGCGCCCATCTGCTCGGCCGGATCGGCTGGATCGCCGCGTCGTCCGAGCGCCGGGCGGCAAAGCTGCGCGACTTGTTCGACGGCATCACCTGGACGTGAGCGGGTATGCGATCCTGGACGGGTGATCGAGACCGCGGAGGACTACCGAGAAGCCGTTCTTTCCAAGCAGTGGTGGGAAAAACGCAGTTTCGTCGGCTGTGATTTCACCGAAGCCGACCTGCGCGGGCTGCGTACCCAGGGCTGCACCTTCGACCAGTGCGACTTCACCAAGGTCGACTTCGAAGGCTCGCGCCACGAGGCGTCCGCGTTCCGCTCGTGCACCTTCGATCGCAGTGTGCTGGCGAGCACGCGGTGGAGCTCCTGCTCGATGCTCGGATCGTCCTTTGTGGACTGCCGATTCCAGAAGGTCGCCTTCACCGAATGCGATCTCTCGCTGGTCTCGCTCAGCAAGGCGCGATTGTCCAAAGTGGACCTAGGTGGCCTGCGGCTACGCGAGGCGAACCTGCTCGAAGCGGACCTGACCGGCGCCGACCTGCGCGGTGCGGACCTCACCGGCGCCCGGCTGGCGGGCGCGAAACTCGAGGGCGCGGACCTGCGCGGCGCGCGGCTCGACGCCAACGGCCTGGTGCAGGCGAACCTCTCCGGTGTCCACGTGGACACCGAGACCGCGATCGCCTACGCCGCCGCGCACGGCCTCGTCATCCACTGACCCCAGATGCAATGAAGGGGCCTTTCATCGCAAAATTTGCGATGAAAGGCCCCTTCATTGCAGAACGCCCTAGTCGATCGGCGGTTCGCCCGGGTCCAGCTCGATGAGGTCGCCCTCGGCGAGCAGCTCCTCGATGGACGCCGGCAGCAGGTACGCGGACCCGCCGCCGGGCTGGTTGAACCACGGGATCGCGACACCGGCGAGGGCTTCGAGCGGACGCTGCACGCGATAGACGTGGTACGGCCGGTTCACCCACTCCGGCACGAGCGAGCGCTCCTCGAACGGCGTCCCGGCCGCGTAGGTCAGGTTGCCGTTCGGGCCGCCGAAGCGGTCCAGCTCGCTGCCCGCGGGCAGCTCACGCAGCTCCTTGCCGCGGAACAGCGTCAGCGGCGGCTCACCGTTGAGCGGCGAGATCGGCCAGTTCTGCTTGGCGTCTGGCGCCCCGGCGGCGTTCGCCGCCGCGGGCGGACGGGCCAGCTCCTCGCGCCGCATCGGCGGCGGAGGCGGCGTCACCGGCGGCTCGCGCCGCGGCGGCGCGGGCGGCGGGCTCGCCAGCACCGGGTTCGGCCGCGCCGGGGGTGCGGGCGGGACCGGCGCGGGGGCGGGCTCGTCGTCCAAATCGTCCCCGAGCAGCTCTTCGGCCGTCGTGAACGCGGTCTGTTCCTGTGCCGGGATCGACTCCCGCGGCGGCACCGGATGCGAACCGGTGGCGATCTCGGGGGACAGCGTCGCCAGCACGGGCGGCGCCGGAGGCTCCTCGACGGGTTCCTCTTCGACGGCGGGCTGCTCCGCGGGAGGCGGAGCGCCGTTCGGGTTCAGCAGGACCTTGCCGAGCATGAACGCGGCCGCGTCCTCGGCGTCACCGAACACCGCCGGATTGGCCAGCTTCCCGTCGTACCAGCCGACCCGCCAGCCGCCGCCGTCGACCTGCTCGACGCTCCAGCCGTGCTTGGCGGGCGAGCCGATGCGGTAGACGTCGCCGGGCACGTCGAGTTCGTCGAACTTCGCCTGCAACTCGTTCAGCACCGGCTCGGTGTGCTCGACGCGGCGCGGTTCGGGCTCGGGGCGGACCTCGGGCGCGGGCGGCGGGGCGTCGACCTGCGTGACCTCGGTGTCCGACGGCGGGGGTGCCACGTTCGGCTCCGCGTCGTGCGTGAGGAGAGGCAGCTCGGGACCGGCGTCGGCCTGCTCGACCGGCGTGTAACCGGTCGTCGTCTCCTCTTCGGGGGGCGCGTACGGCTGGTCTTCCTCCTGCCGGGCGTACGCGTCCTGCTCTTCCTCGACCGGCGGCCGCTCATAGGCGTCGGCCTGCGGGACCCGCGCGTACGTGGTGGCCTCCGGGTCGGCCCGAGGTTCCGGCTCGGGATCGGTGCCCTGCCGGTCCTCGTCGGCGAAGACGTCCTGTTCGGACTCGTGGAACCGCGCCTCGTCGTGCGCGTACGGGTCTTCGTAACCGGCTTCGTACTGCTGCTCGGCGGCGGCTTCGTGGAAGTCCTGCGCCTGGTAGTCCTGGGTGTCGTAGTCGTCTTCGTACCGCTGGGCCTGCTCGGCCTGGTCCGGGACACCTGTCTCCGCGGAGGGGACGGCCGCGGCCGCGGCGACCGGAGCGGCGGCCGCGGCGGCCACCGCTGCCTGGTCCGGACCCTGCTGGTGCGGCGGCGGGACGGGCGGCTGGGCGGCGGCCTGGTTCGGACCGGGGCCCGCGGGACCACCGGGTCCGGCCTGACCGGGCGCGGCCTGCTGCGGGGGCGGCACCGGGCCGTTCTGCGGCGGACCCTGCGGAGGCGGGCCCGCGGGCGAGCCGTTGGTGGGGCCACCCGGCCCGCCGGGCCCACCCGGACCGTTGGGGCGCTGCTGCGGAGGCTGATTCCCCCGGGTGAGGTACCCCGCCGCGGCCTGCAGCGTCGGGCCGTCGACCTCGGGCAGCGTGAAGTCGTTCTGCCGGACGTGCTCGATCAGGTCGAGCTCCGGGGAGACGCCGTACTGGCGCAGGTAGAAGTTCACGGCGGCGGGCCAGATCCACTGCCCGTCGCTGTGGAAGGCGACCGGGACGGTGGCCTCGGGGGTCTGCGCGAGCCGGTCGATGTCGTAGCCGCGTTCGGTGACCACCAGCGGTGCGTGGTCGAGGTACTCGAGCAGCCTGTCCTGCTCCTCGATCTCCAGGTCGGGCCGGTTGATCACCGGACGCCCGGCCGGGCCGATCGTGTCGAAGATGCGGGCGATGCGGAAATGCGGTCCGGGCTGCTCGGGGCCGAGGCCGGACATGCGCCGGATCAGCCATTCGGGCACGTTCTCCTCGGAACGGGGGAACATGCGCAGTTCGTCGGAGAGCGCCTGCGGAGGCGGCGCGAGGCGCCACTGCGGCTCGTCGCGGTTGTATTCGAGGTTGTAGCTGGACGGGTGGTCGAGCTGGTAGCGGGCGTTGAACCAGGTGCCGCGCCCGTCGCGATACATCCCGGCACGGAGCCTGCCGAACAGTGTCGCGATGTCGTGCGTCGCGACCCATTCGTGCGAGCTGCCGTCCTCGGTGATGATCTCCCCGGTCATCTCGTGGTACCTGCCGACGGCTCGGTACTCGGCGGTCACCTTCCGCCAATCACGCGGAGCGGCCCGCAGCAGGGCGAGGCCGATCTGTTTGACCAGGGTGTCCTGCTCGGTCGCGTTCAACTGAGTCGTCGGTTGTGCCACGGTCACATTTTGACCGTATCCGCGCTCGCGTGCACCCCGCATGTGGGTTTTGCCGCTATTGACTCCTCGGAAGACGCCCTGACCTGGTGCCGGGTCACTCACCCGGGATACTGACCGAGTGAACCGAATCGCCGACGCGACCCTGAAGGACGAGGACTGATGGCGGTGGCCGGACAACGGCGTGACCGTGGGGCACTGCTCCATCACCTGCCGTTCCTGCTGGTGATGCTGGTGGTGGCGGTCGCCGCCCTCCGGATCGGCCAGTACCACTGGCGGCAGGGGGCCGCGCTGATCGGCGGCGCGTTGCTGCTCGCCGGCCTGCTCCGGGCGGTACTGCCCGAGGCGAAGGCCGGACTGCTGGCGATCCGGAGCAAACCGGTCGACGTCCTGACCTACGGCGCGCTTTCCGTCTTGATCCTGTTCATCGCCTTCACGATCACCGGCGGACCTCTGTCCTGATGCGCGTGAGGGCCCCCTTCCTCGACTGAGCCGAGGGAAGGGGGCCTTCACGCGCGTTGATGAGGTCAGGAAGCCATGGCGGGGGCGAGCCGGGCCTCGCGGCGGTCCATGCCGCCGGACACCACGGCCAGCGAGAGTCCCAGCACGGCCAGCGACGCGCCGACCCAGTTGGGCGCGACCAGGCCGAGCCCGCCCGCGATCACCAGGCCGCCCAGGTACGCGCCGATGGAGTTCGCGATGTTGAACGCCGACTGCACGGCGGCGGAGACCAGCGACGGCGTCCCGCCTGCCTTCTCCATGATCCGGGCCTGCATCATCGGGCCGATCATGAACCCGGCGAGGCCGACGAAGAAGATCGTCACCGCCGCGCCGACCTTGCCGTTCGCGGTGAAGGTGAAGATCGCCAGCACCGAAGCGAGCCCGATCAGCGAGACGTAGAGGCTCGGCATCAGCGCCTTGTCGGCGAGCCTGCCGCCGAGGTAGTTGCCGATCGTCATGCCGACCCCGGCCAGCGAGAGCAGCAGCGTGACGTCGGACGGCGAGTAGCCGGTGACGTCGGTCAGCATCGGCGCGATGTAGGACAAGCAGGCGAACACGCCGCCGAGGCCGAAGGTGACGATCGCGAGCGCGAGCCACACCTGCGGGCGGCGGAAGGCGCCGAGTTCGCCACGCAGCGACGGCTCGACCGGTTTGCCCTGGTAGGGGACCAGTTTCGCGATCGCGGCCATGGCGAGCAGGCCGATCACGGCGACGACGCCGAAGGTCGCGCGCCAGCCGACCTTCTGGCCGAGCAGCGTCCCCAGCGGCACGCCGACGACGTTGGCCAGGGTCAGGCCCATGAACATCATCGAGACGGCCTTCGCGCGTTCGCCCGGCTTGGCCAGGCTGGACGCGACGACCGCGCCGGCGCCGAAGAACGCGCCGTGCGGCAGGCCGGCGAGGAAGCGGAAGGCGACGCCGAACTCCTGGTTCGGTGAGAGCGCGAAGAGGGCGTTGCCCAGCGTGAACAGCCCCATCATCGCCAGCAGCATCGTCTTGCGCGGCAGGCGGACGGCGGCGGCGGTGAGCAGCGGGGCGCCGACCACGACGCCCAGCGCGTAGCCGGAGATGAGGTAACCGGCGGACGGGATCGACACGCCGAAGTCCGCGGCGGTTTCGGGCAGCACGCCCATCATGACGAATTCGGTGGTCCCGATGCCGAAGGCACCGATGGCGAGCGCGAGCAGCGCGACGGGCACGGCTCTCCTTCCGGGGGTCGTACTTGGGTAAACGATTACTCGCCCAGCGTCGCGGATGGGAGCTGAATCGATTTAGGTCTCGAGCACAAAAGAAGACAGCGCGTGCGGCCCCGCTGTCCTGCGTCCAGTTCAACCGATCGGGGGTGCCTTTGTCATCCCGGTTTCGGGTGAGGCTGACCACCCTCAGCGGCGGGCGGCGAGCACGCCCTGGAGCAGGCCGGGGAAGAGTTCGTCGAGATCCTTGCGGCGCAACGAGTTGTAGCGGGCGGTGCCCTGCTGGCGGCCCATGATGATGCCCGCTTCGCGCAGCGTGCGCAGGTGATGGGTGAGTGTGGACTTGGTCACGGCGACGTCGAATCCGCTGCACGAGATCTCGGTGCCGGGTTCGGCCAGCTGGCGGACCATATCGAGCCGGACCGGGTCCGCGAGCGCGGCGAGGACCGCCTCGATCCGGATCTCGTCCTGATCGGGATAGACGTACTGCTGCGTCGCGGCCATCCGTCCATAGTACGACGCCCCTCGAACTTCCGGCGAGTTCGTAGTACGGTCTCCATCGAACTACGACAACCATCGAACAACGACCCTCATGTCGCCTTTAGCGGCCTAATCGCGATCCGGCGCCGACCTGCGTTTCGCGGGCTAATCGCGATCTGAGGGGTCTGGAGCTGGGGAGTCATGACTTTCGCACCACCCAGGACCGCGGTGCTGGCGCTCGGCACGTTCGCGGTCGGCACCAGCGGCTACGTCGTCGCCGGGCTGCTGCCGGCGCTGACCGGCGAACTCGCGGTCTCCGAGACGGCCGCCGCGCAGCTGGTCACCGCCTTCGCCATCGCGTACGCGGTCGGCTCACCGCTGTTCGCCGCGGTCACCGGCCGCTGGGAGCGGCGCACGCTCCTGGTCGCCGCCCTCGTCGTCACCGCCATCGGCAACGCCCTCGCCGCCCTCGCGCCCGGCTACGTGACCCTGCTCCTCGCCCGGGTCGTCACCGCGATCGGCGCGGCGGTCTTCACCCCGGCCGCGAGCGCCGTCGCCGCCGAACTCACCTCGCCGGAACGCCGGGGCCGCGCGGTCGCCCTCGTCTTCGGCGGACTCACCGTCGCGACGATCCTGGGCGTGCCGCTCGGCAGCGTCCTTTCGCAGAGCGTCGGCTACCAGGCCGTCTTCGCACTCGTCGCGGCCTTCTCGCTTCTCGGTGCCTTCGCGGTCCGGCTGGTCCTGCCCGCCGTCCCGGCGCCACCCCCGGTCCGGCTGGCCGAACGGTTCACCGTCGCCAAGGATCCGCGCGTCCTCGCCATGCTCGGCGCGACCGTGCTCGGCTGCCTGGCCGCGTTCTCCGTCTACACCTTCATCTCGCCGGTCCTGTCCGCCACCGCGGGTGTCCACGGCACGACGGTCAGCCTGCTGCTGTTCGTGTACGGCGCGGGCGGCGCGCTCGGCAACGTCCTCGGCGGCCGCGCGACCGACCGCTGGGGCGCCAGGGGACCGCTGCTGGTCGTGTTCGGCGGGATCACCGTGGTGCTCGCGCTGCTGCCGCTGGTGGCGACCACCGTCGCGGGCGCGGCCGTCGTCCTCTTCCTGTGGGGTCTGGCCACCTGGTCGGTCAACCCGCCGATCCAGCACCGGCTGATCGAGCTGTCCAAACACAACGCCGGGCTCGTCCTCTCGCTCAACGCCTCCGCGATCTATCTCGGCGTCGGCCTTTCCGGCCTGGTCGGCGGAGCGGTGCTGAGCGGCGGCGGGCCGCTCCTGCTGCCCGAGATCGCGGCGGTGCTGACCGCGCTCGGCGCGGCCGTGGTCGTGGCGGGCTGGCGGAACCGCGTGCCGCGGCCCGCGTTGGCCGAGTGACGACTACTCGGCGCGGGTCTGGACTTCGCAGTCGGGGCCGGGGAACACCAGCCCTTCGTGTCCGTCCGCGAACCGGACGAGGTACGGCGGAGCACCGTGCTCGCCGCGGACCTCGAGGATCTCACCGTGTTGCTCTGCCGAGCCGACCGTGCGCCCGTGCACGTGGATCTCGTCTCCGACGGCCGCCTGCATGAGAAATCACCTCCGACGCTTACAAGGTTAGGAGTGTCGGGGTGATTCTCGCTACAGTGTCCTCATGATCCTCGAAATCCTTGGAGGCGCGACGCCTCACGTCCGGTGAGCCCGTCGATCCGGGTCCGCACGCCTTCGGAATTGCGTGCGGCCAGAAGAAGCAAAGCCCACTCCTGTTGGGGACATCTCGTCGCCGCGCCGCTGTGGCCACTGCACGGAGCGAACCTCGGCACCCTGCTGCGAACCTGTGACGCGGTGGGGGCCTGCCTCGCCGTGCCGCGGTTTCCGTGGGTGCCCGAGGCGCTGCGCCGGGGGAACACGTTGCGCCGTCCGGCTTGTGTGCACTGGGTGCACGATCCGCCGGGCTGGCTGGAGCGGGAAAGGGCGGCGGGCACGGCGATCGTCGGTGTCGAACTCGCCGACGAGGCCGTGCGTCTCGCCGATCTCGCGCCCGCACGGGGGCGGACGATCGCCGTGCTCGGCCATGAGCAGCAGGGCATTCCGCCGGACGCGCTCGACCTTCTCGACAACGTCGTCGAAATCCCCATGGTGGGCACCGGCGCGAGTCTCAACGTCGCCGTCGCCGGCAGCCTCGTCCTGTACAAATTGGCGGGACTGCTGTGACCGTCGCCGATAAGCTGCCCGGATGACCGACGTACTCGACAAAGTCGCCGGGAAAAGCGGCGAACTGGTGCTCCGCCGGGCGGGAGACGATTTCGAGGTCATCGCCAACGGCGTCTTCCTGATGGACACCCGGAACGGTGAATCCGAACGGTTGCTCGTGTCGGTGGCGGCGGACCTGGTGCCGGGCAAGGCACGCATGCTGATCGGCGGCCTCGGCGTCGGCTATTCGCTGCGCGCCGCGCTGGACCATCCCGGGGTCGGCGAGGTCGTGGTCGTCGAGCGCGAGCCCGCCGTGATCGGCTGGAACCGCGAGGGCCCGCTCAGGGACGTCCATGACGACGCCCTGTCCGACGACCGGGTCACCGTCGTCGAGGCCGATCTGGTGAAGTGGTTGCGCCGGACGGAAGAACGGTTCGACGCGCTGTGCCTCGACATCGACAACGGTCCTGAGTGGACGGTCACCGACGGGAACGCGAAGCTCTACCGGGACGAAGGCCTCGACATGCTCGCCGCACGGCTGCGGCCCGGCGGCGTGCTCGGGGTGTGGAGCGCCGAGTCGGTGTCGTCGTTCGCGAAGCGGCTCCGGGCGCGTTTCGGTGAGGTGCGCGAGCTGAAGATCCCAGTGCCGCAAGGGGAACCGGACGTGCTGTGGTTCGCGCGGGTGTAGCGGACGCCGTGCGGGTCAACGCCCGCTGGTGCGACACGGTGTGCCGGACGGGCACTTTCACCACCCGCGTCTGGAAGTCGGCGAGCCGGACACCACCGTTGTACCCCGACGCGATGACCCTGACGCCGGACGCGACGGCGGCGGAGGTGCTGGACGGGATCGACACCTCGCCGGGCTGCGCGGTCAAGGACAGTTTCGGCTACCTGGATCTTTCGCAGGCGGGCTTCGAGGTGCTCTTCGAGGCCACCTGGATCACCCGCACGGTTCGGCTGCCGCTCGAACCGGGCTGGGCCCGGGTCGGCGACCGGTTCGACGACCCGTCCGTCGCCCTGTGGTCGAACGGGGTCGCAGGGGTGACGGCCAACCGGGACGGCGACTTCGCCGGACTGTCCAATTTGTACACCCAGGGCGATCTGGACGAAGCCTGGCGCGGTGCGACCTCGGCCGTCGCGGCGAGCTTCCCCGGCTTGCCGATCACCGGCTACGAGCACGGCGAAGATCTCGACGCCGCCCTCCGCAACGGCTACACGGCCCTGGGGCCGCTGCGGGTCTGGCTGAAATGATCGCCGTATGGAGATCACGACCTGGCACCTCGAGCAGACCTCACCGGACGATCTGAGCGCCGCGAAACCGCCGGCCGTCCCGGTGACGGTCACCCGTGCCGAGCTGGTCAGCCCGGAACTGAACCGCTACCTCTACACCGCCGTCGGCGGCGACTGGTTCTGGATCGACCGGCTCGGCTGGACGTGGGCGCAGTGGGTCGAGTGGCTGGACAGGCCGGGGGTCGAGACCTGGGTGGCCTACGCGCAGGGGACGCCGTGCGGCTACTTCGAACTCGACGGCACTGTGGACGGCGAAGTCGAGCTCGCGTACTTCGGCCTGATGTCGTCCTTCGTCGGCAAGGGCGTCGGCGGGCACCTGCTGACCGTCGCACTGCGGGAGGCCTGGGCGCTCGCGGAGCGCTGGCCGGGCAAGGCGACGACGCGCCGCGTCACGGTCCACACCTGCACCACGGACGGCCCGGCCGCGCTCAAGAACTATCAGGCACGCGGCTTCCGGCTGTTCCGCACCGAGGTCGAGCAGGCCGAACTGCCCGCCGAGACACCGGGACCGTGGCCGGGAGCGGGGAGGAAGTAGCCACCGGCTCAGACCGTCTTCATCATCCCGCCGTCGATCACCAAATCCGCACCGCTCATATTGGCCACCTTGCCGGAGGCGAGGAACACCACGAGCGCCGCGATCTCGTCAGGGTCGGCGAACTCGCCGGTCGAGGTGCCGACGGTGGCGGGCAGCTGGTCCTTGAACGTGTCCAGCGTGGCACCCGCTCGCTTGGCGATCATGTCGCCGGGACCGCCGGGCGACGTCCACAGGTCGGTCCACACCGGGCCGGGCGAAATCGTGTTCACCCGCAGACCGCGGCCGCCGAACTCTTCGGCGAGCGCCTTACCGAGGTTCGACACCGAGGCCTTGACCGCGGATTGCGCGACCAGCCGTGGTTGGGGCAGCTTCGCGTTGACGGAACTGATGTTGATCACCGCGCCGCGGCGCTCCAGAAGGCTCGGCAGCGCGGCCCGCGTGGCACGGACGTTCGACATGAAAGTCACGTTGAAGGTATGCAGGAACGCCTCGTCGTCGAGCGCGAGGAATCCGCCGGGCGGCGTGGACGTGCCCGCGACATTGTTGACCAGCAGGTCGATCCCGCCGTGCTGGTCGAGAGCGTGCCGCACGACGCGGGCGGGCTCGCCGGGGTGGCCCAGATCGGCTTCGAGCGCGTCCGGCGTCAGCTCCTTCAATCCGGCGGTGACGGTGCGGCTTGCCGCAACGACCGTGAATCCGTCTTCGACCAGCGCGCGAACGATCGCCAGGCCGATCCCCTTCCGGCTCCGGTCACTACAGCGATACGCGAAGTCTCCATCGTCATAGGACGTGTCCTCCACCGCTTCAGCGGCGATAGTCGTGCTGGATCGATGTTCGCCCGGGCAAGCGACCGTCCCGGAAGTTCGTCAGCAGAGTGGGGTCAGACCGCCGTGGTGCTCGGTGGTTATTCAGCGGTCGCCTTGGCGGCTTCTTTGGCCGCTTTCTTGAAGGCACGGACTTCGGCGAGGCTTTCGGGGCTGGTGACGTCGGCGATGGAACGGCGGGAGCCGCGGTCGCCATAGGCGCCGGCGAGGGCGCGCCAGCCTTTGGGCTGGACGCCGAGTTGTTTGCCGAGGAGCGCGAGGAGGATTTTGGCTTTTGTTCGCCGTAACCGGGGAGGGCTTTGAGGCGTTTGAGGACCTCTTCGCCGTTGGGTTTCGGCCGCCCGGCCGTCCAGATCGCGGCGGTGTCGCCGTCGTAGTGCTCGATGACGTACTGGGCGAGGGTTTGGACGCGCCGGGCCATGGAGCCGCCATAGCGGTGGATGGCCGGTGGGGTGACGCAGAGTTCGACGAAGGTCTCGGTGTCGGCTTCGGCGATTTTGTGGATGTCGAAGCCGTCCATCCGGTCGGCGATCTTCTTCGGTCCGCGGAAAGCGTGTTCCATGGGGTATTGCTGATCAAGCAGGAGACCGGTCACCAGGGCGAACGGATCGTCGTTGAGCAGCTTGTCGGCGTCGGCGTCGCCGGTCAGTCGGAGCTCGTTCGGCATGGCCTCATCTTCCCGGATCAGAGGTGGCACGGCGGCTACCCGCGATGCGCGTCCTGCGCCCAGGATCTCACGACCCGGCCGATCCGCGCGTCTTCATCCTTGTGGGTCGACCAGCAGGTCCGCGGCCGCCGTGGTGATGGCGGCCGAAACCGCCGCCAGCGCGGGGGAGTCGAGTTTCCACTGCTGCCAGAACAGCGGTACGTCGATCGGGTGATCGGGGTCGAGGCAGACGAAACTGCCGTCGCGCAGCCGGTCGCCGATCTGCGCGAGTGGCACCATGCCCCAGCCCATCCCGGCCGCGACGGCGTCGAAGAACCCTTCGGATGACGGGACGTAGTGCCGCAGCCGGCTCGCGATCGTGCCGCGCTCGCGAGCGAAGCGGTCTTGGAGGTCGTCACGGCGGTCGAAGACGACGACGGGTGCTTCGGCGAGGTCGAGGTCGGTGCCGAGTGCCGGGCTCACGACGGCGAGGTAGCGCATGTGCCCGAGCCGCTGCACCGAACACCCCGCGACCGGGTCGGGTGACGACGTCACGGCGGCCATCACCAGGCCCTCCCGCAGCAGGGTCGTGGTGTGGTCCTGGTCCTCGCGATGCAGTTCGAAGCAGATCTTCTGCTCGGACGGCACCCTCGTGAGGGCGGGCAGGAACCAGGTCGCCAGCGAATCGGCGTTCACCGCGATCGGCAGCCGGACCGGCTCGTCGCCGGTGGTCAGGCCGAGTTCGGCCCGGGTGTCGGCCTCCAGCAGCGCCACCTGACGGCCGAACCGCACCACCGCCTGCCCGGATTCGGTCAGGCGCACGGGTTTCGTGCGGATCAGCAAGACACGGCCGGTGCGCTGTTCGAGCGCCTTGACGCGCTGGCTGATCGCCGACGGGGTCACGTGCAGTGCCGAGGCCGCCGCGTCGAACGTGCCTTCGTCGGCGACCACCAGCAGCGTGCGGACCAGGTCGAGAGGCAGATCTGTCATCACGAACGCTAATCTTACGTAAGAATCTTTAGTTGTACTGTTGACGAGTGGCTTCCTAGTGTTGTCCGCATGGGAGACGTTCTGTTCAGCGCGGTCGCCGGGTTCGGCGCCACCATGGCCCTCATCGTCGCGATCGGCGCGCAGAACGCCTTCGTGCTGCGCCAGGGCATCCGGCGCGAAGCCGTACTCGTCGTGGTGCTGATCTGCATCTTCTCGGACGCCATCCTGGTCAGCCTCGGCGTCGGTGGGGTCGGAGCGCTGGTGGGGACGTCACCGGAAGCGCTCACCATCGTCGCGCTGGTCGGCGGCGCTTTCCTGCTCTGCTACGGCGCCCTCGCGGCCCGTCGCGCGTTCAAGCCGTCCGCGCTGGAGACCGGCGGCCCGGAGACCGGCGGATCGTTGCGCCGCATCGTGCTGACCACGCTGGCGATCACCTGGCTGAATCCGCACGTCTACCTCGACACCCTTCTCCTGCTCGGCGCCATCGCGGCCGGACACGGCAGCGATCGGTGGGCGTTCGGCGTGGGTGCGGTGTCGGCCAGCGTGATCTGGTTCCTCGCGCTCGGGTTCGGCGCGCGGCTGCTCAGCGGGTTCTTCCGCAAGCCGTCGTCGTGGCGGGTGCTGGACGGGCTGGTCGCCGCGACGATGATCGGCCTGGGCGTGGCGCTGGTGGCCGGGGCCTGATCACGGCAGGCGAGCCAGCATTTCGGCGGTGAGCACCAGATCGGCCGCGGCCGCCGAATCGCGGATGGTCGCGGGCCTCGTCGAACCGGGGATCGCGATCATCGACGGCGACTTCGCGAGCAGCCAGGCCAGACACACCCGTTGCGGGCTGACCCCGAGATCTTCGGCCACGGAAAGGAATTCCCCGTCGATGCCGCGGAGCGGGCCCCACGGCAGGTAGGCGAGCCCGAGCTCGGTGCACAGGGCCAGTTCCGGTTCGTGCGACAGATTCGCGGGCGCGTGCTCGTTCTGCACCCGAAACCAGTGTCCCGCCGAGGATTTCCCGCGCTTCGAGGATCTGCGCGCGGGACACGTTGGATATCCCGGCGAGCCGGATCTTGCCTTCGTCGGCCAGCTCCTTGATCGCACCCACGGAATCCGCCCACGGCACGTTCTCATCGGGCTTGTGCAGCTGATAGAGCCCGATGGCGTCGACGCCGAGGCGTTTCAGCGACCCCTCGCAGGCGTTCCTGAGGTGCGCGGGAGTCCCAGTGACGGTCCACGAACCGTCACCGGGACGGCCACGGCCGCCCTTGGTCGCGACGAGGACCCCGTCCGAGTCGCCGCGGACGGCCAGCGCGTCGGCGATGAGCATCTCGTTGTGGCCGGTTTCGCCCGCGTGCCAGTGGTAGGAGTCGGCCGTGTCGATCAGCGTGACACCGGCGTCGAGCGCGGCGTGGATCGTGGCGATCGCGCGGTCCCGATCAGGACGGCCCTCGATCGACAGGGGCATCGCGCCCAGCCCGATCGCGCTCACTTCGACGTCTCCGATGTTGCGGTAACGCATGGGGGTCATGCCTTTCTGGCGTCTTCGATGGCTGCGCCGAGCCAATCGGTGGTGGAGGAGAAGGAAAAGCCGAGGCCGGTCGCGCGCGAGGTGTCCAGGACGGCGTACCGGTCGAACGAGAACGGCGAGGCGTCCCGCTCGACGACCCGGAACCGGGGCTCGATCGAGATCGCGCGGGCGATGTCCACGGCGGTAAGTCCGCCGTGGGAGCCGGCGTTGACCGGACCCGTGAAGTCCGCGAGCGTGGCCCAGGTCAGGAAGTCCGCGATCTCACTCGCGTGGATGAACGTCGACGGCCGCGGTCCCGCGTGGATGTCCACGGCGTCCCCCGCGTCCAGCCGTTCGACGTAATGGCGCAGCCGCCCGGTGAAATCCTTTCCGCCGAGGACGTGCGCGACGCGCACCGACGCGAACGGTGGTTCTCCCGCCGCGAAGACCGTCTCGGCCTGCCGCTTGCCTTCGCCGTAGTCGTACGAAGGTGCCCCGAGGTCGACCGGCACGGAGGAGACCAGCGATTCGGTCATCGGCGTCTCCGTCCTGACCTGGTCGTAGACCTCGATCGTGGACGTCATGACGTAGCGGTCCGTGCGGAGCACACGGCGCGCGATTTCCGCCTGGACCGGCGTGTAGCAGACCTGGTCGAGCACGACGTCGAAGGAACGAGACCGCAGAGCGGCCTTCAGGCCGGCTTCGTCGTCGCGGTCGGCGAGCAGGTGAGCGACGCCGGACGGGGCAGGTGCGGAGCCACGGTTGAGGACGGTGACGTCCGAGCCGGCGTCCCGCAGCCGCTCGACCACCCCGCGGCCGAAGTACCGGCTTCCGCCGAGAACGAGCACTCTCATGTGCACGAGCTTCATGTCCACAAGTGTTACGGTGGCGATCCGGGCACTTGAAGGGGAGAACATGGGTGAATCGGCGGAATCGCTGAAAGAATCTCGGTCGAATCGCGGTTTCGCTGAAAGCTCACTGGACGTGATCGACCGGCGACTCCTGGAACTCCTCCAGGAGGAAGGCCGCATCACTCTGAGCGAGCTCGGGCGCCGCGTTTCGCTGAGCCCCGCCGCCGTCGGCGAGCGGGTCAAACGGCTCGAAGCCGACGGCACGATCACCGGTTACGCGGCGCTCGTTTCGCCCGCCGGGATCGGACTGGGGCTGCGGGCGTTCGTGCGGATGGCGCCGCACAGCGGGTTCACCGTCCGCCATCCGCGCACGCGGAAGATCATGGACCGCCCCGAAATCCTCGAGCTGCACCATGTGGTGGGCGAGGACTGCTGGATCCTGAAGATCGCCGTGCGCGACACCACCCACCTGGAGGAGTTGCTGGAGGACCTCTCCGTGCTGGGCGCCACGACGACGTCGATCGTCATGTCCAGCCCGATCGAACGACGAGTGCTCCTGCCCTTGTGATCCATCACAAGAACTGACAGGCAAGTCTGGTCGTTCTCCTGGTTCAGCTCGTCGCTTTGTGACGCAGGATGACTCGCATCACATACTGACGAGTAACCGGAGGCAGGGATGCGGGCTCGGATCCTCACCACGCTGATCGCGGCCTTGACGTTCACGATCGCCGTCCCGGCGGCGGCGAGCGCGGCGCCGTCGAGCGGCTGGAACGACTGGTCGTGCAAGCCGAGCGCGAACCATCCCGAGCCCGTCGTGCTGGTGCACGGTCTCGGCGGCAACGCGACGACCAACTGGTTCCACCACGCGCCGAAGATCGAGAACGCCGGCTACTGCGTCTATTCGCTGACCTATGGTGCGACCGTCCTGGGTGGACAGTTGTTCGGCGGGCTCGCCTCCATGCGGAAGAGCGCCGTCGAACTCGGCGTGTTCGTCGATCGCGTGCGAGCGAGTACCGGTGCGGACAAGGTCGACATCGTCGGGCATTCCGAGGGCACGACGATGCCGGCGTACTACCTCAAATTCGAGGGAGGTGCGGAGAAGGTGAAGCATTTCGTCGGGTTCGGCTCGAACTTCAAGGGCACGTCGCTCAACGGCCTCTCCGGCCTCGCCAAGGCCGTGCTGTCGTTGCCCGGTATCGATCTCCTCGCTGACGGCGTCTGCGGGGCGTGCCGCGAATACCTGGCGCCATCGGACTTCCTCGACGACCTCGCCCGTGACGGCGTGACCGTGCCGGGGCCGACCTACACGAGCATCGTGAGCCGCCACGATCGAGTGGTCACGCCGTACACCAGCGGTGTGCTGGACGAGCCGGGCGCGACCGACATCGTGCTGCAGGACAAATGCGGCTCCGACGTTTCAGGGCACCTGAGCCAGGCGATCGATCCGAACGTGACGAGCCTGATCCTCAAGGCGCTCGACCCGGAGAACGCGCCCGCGCCGAAGTGTGTGCCGTTCTTCGCGCCGCTGTAGGGGTCAGGGCCTGGTCGCGTGCACCACGAACACCGACCGGACCCGATCCTCGGTTTCGACGTCGAGCCGTTTCACGGTCACCTCGGTGAAGCCGGCTCCGGAGGCCAGTTCCGCCGCGTCGTCCTCGGTTTCCGGCAGCTTCAGGTCGGTGGGGACGATCGCGGCGAACGCCTCCGACGGCCGGAACGCCGACGCGATCGGCAGGCTGAAGCCGACGCGTCCGCCGGGGCGCAGCGCGCGCAGCCAGTCGCGCAGGGCGGCCGCGCCGAGGAAGTGCAGCGAAGACGCGCACAGCACGGCGTCCGCGCCCTCGTCCTCCACCGGCGACGGAACCGCGGAAGCCACCTGCCAGGTGATGCGCTTGCCGGGATCGTGCGTCGCCGCCTTCGTCTCGGCCTGGGCGATCATGCCCGGCGAGATGTCGATCGCGAGCACTTCACCCGGCTCCAGGCGCAGTGCGGCGAACGCGGCCACCCCCGTCCCGGTCGCGACGTCGAGAACACGCTCGGGTGCCGTGCAGCCGAGGCCGTCGACGAGCGCGTCGGCGACCAAGCCGTGAAAGGTGTCTTCGTCGTAGCGCGCGGCGATGCCGTCGAACAGCCCGGCCGCGATCTCCTCGCTCACGACCGCGACCTTATCCGGGAGGCGGCGGCGTCCGGCGAAACCCAGGTCGGCGCGGTGATACCAGGACAGCTCGGCGTCGCCTTCGAGCCAGCAGAGCAGGACGTCGGCGCCGTCGAGTTCGGCGGGGAAGTCGATCAGGAGCGGGGCGAATCCCTTCAGCTCCGCGCCCGTCCTCTGGACGGTGGTCATCAGGTCGTCCAGCCGGGCCTGCGCGGCCTTCCATTCCGGCATCCCGCCGAGCGAGGTCTCGCGGCCGCCGGGGCGCAGGGACGCGGCGAGTTCGGCCGCGTCGGCGCGGAGCCGGACCAGTTCGTCGAGCACGGGGCGTAGCCGGGCGAGCTCGGCGCGGGCTTCGGGAACGGTGAACAAACCCATGCGCCGATGGTCCCAGCCCGCTCAGCGGCGCCGCCGGGCGAGTCTCGACGCGAGGCCCGCGCCGGTCAGGAGGAAGCCCGTCGCGAGCAGTCCGCCGATGAACAGCCAGCTCGTGACGCCGTAGGTGACGTCGTTCTGCGGCAGATACTTCACCAGCCGGAAGCCCCATTCCGGGACCGCGATCGTGGCCACGCCGGGGGCGACACCCCAGACGAGGCCGCCGAGGATCGGGCCGGTCGCCGAGAGCGCGCCGAGCAGTCCGACCGACAGCAGGAGGACCCCGCCGCCCACCAGGAGACCGATGCTGAGGACGTCACGCTGGGTGCTGAGCGTCGCCTGGACGAGCATCTGCTGCCGCAGGCCGCCCCAAGCCAGCAGGCCGAGGGCGACCGGCGTCAGGATCAGCCCACCCGCGCCGCTGAGGACGCGACGCACGCCTCGGCCCGCGCGCGGGTCTTCGGATCCCAGGTCGTCGTCGAAGGGCTCGTACGGTTCATACGACTCGACGTCCTCGTACGGCCTGCGCGGGTCCTTGGGTTGCTCGTACTCGCCGTACTCCTGGTAGTCCTCGTCGTCGTACTCCGCGACGTACCGGTGCGTTGACATGGGCGGGTCACCTCCCTGCACCGGACTACGGACGCCGGCCCCCTTCGGTTCACTTCGATCTCCGGCGGATCGCGTTTAGCCCCCTAAACGCGATTTGAGCGGCGCCGCGAGAGGGTGCCGACCAAACCGGCTCCGATCAGCAGGAAACCACTCCCGACCAGCGCGCCCATCACGAGCCAGGTCACCAGGCCGACGCCGAGGCCGCTGCCGCCGACGTCGTAGACGAGGCTCATGGCATCTCGCGGGCTCAGGAGGAACGCCAGGCCCGGCAGTACTCCCCACAGCAGCCCGCCCAGTACCGGCCCGAGTCCGGACAGCGCCCCGAGGAACGCGACGCCGAGCAGGAGCAGGCCGCCCAGGACCAGGAGGACGATGCCGAGCGGGTCCTCGCTGATGGACAAGGAGCGCGAGAAACCCCGCTGGAGCAGCGAGCCGCCGTAGATCGTCAGGCCGAGCGCGACCGGCGTGAGCAGGACACCGCCGAGCCCGCTGAGCACCCGGGGCACCGCGCGACCGCTTTGCCTAGGCTGGGCGTAGGGATCCGGCGCCTGAGGCTGCTCGTACGGAGGCACGGCGTAGGGGTTGGTCGACATGGGATCGCCCTTTCCGGTGGGCCGGCGGAGGAGTGTTGTTCGATGATGACGCGGTCGCCATCGTTCCCGTGACGGCCGGATGGCCGTCGTACGACCGAGTGACGTCGGACACATTCGCCTCGTGGAGACTTGATACCGACCACTACTGGAACCATCCAGCACCGTTAAGCAGTACGCTTGTACCGCTACCGGAGACTGAAGTAGAACGCGAAGATCCGCGGAAGGAGCACCGCTGCTCATGGCCAAGATCAAGGTCCAGGGCACCGTCGTCGAGCTCGACGGCGATGAGATGACCCGCATCATTTGGCAGTTCATCAAGGACAGGCTGATCCACCCGTACCTGGACGTGAACCTGGAGTACTACGACCTGGGCATCGAGGAGCGGGACCGCACCGACGACCAGATCACCATCGACTCCGCCAACGCGATCAAGAAGCACGGCGTCGGCGTCAAGTGCGCCACGATCACGCCGGACGAGGCGCGCGTCGAAGAATTCGGCCTGAAGAAGATGTGGCTCTCGCCCAACGGGACGATCCGCAACATCCTCGGCGGCGTGATCTTCCGCGAGCCGATCGTCATCCAGAACATCCCGCGCCTGGTGCCGGGCTGGACCAAGCCGATCATCATCGGCCGTCACGCGCACGGTGACCAGTACAAGGCGACCAACTTCAAGGTCCCCGGCCCCGGCACGCTGACGATGACCTACACCCCGGCCGACGGTTCCGAGCCGATGGAGTTCCAGGTCGCGCAGTACCCCGAGGGCGGCGGCGTCGCCATGGGCATGTTCAACTTCCGCAAGTCCATCGAGGACTTCGCGCGCGCCTCGCTGCAGTACGGCCTCGACCGTGAGTACCCGGTCTACATGTCGACCAAGAACACCATCCTGAAGGCCTACGACGGCATGTTCAAGGACGTGTTCGAGGAGATCTACCAGGCCGAGTTCAAGGCCGACTTCGACGCCAAGGGCATCTCCTACGAGCACCGCCTGATCGACGACATGGTCGCCGCGGCGATGAAGTGGGAGGGCGGCTACGTCTGGGCCTGCAAGAACTACGACGGTGACGTGCAGTCCGACACGGTCGCGCAGGGCTTCGGCTCGCTGGGCCTGATGACCTCGGTGCTGCGCACCCCGGACGGCAAGACCGTCGAGGCCGAGGCCGCGCACGGCACGGTGACCCGGCACTACCGCCAGCACCAGCAGGGCAAGCCGACCTCGACCAACCCGATCGCGTCCATCTTCGCGTGGACTCGTGGGCTCGAGCACCGCGGCAAGCTGGACTCGAACCCGGAGCTGATCGGCTTCGCGAACAAGCTGGAGCAGGTCGTCGTCGAGACCGTCGAGAGCGGCAAGATGACCAAGGACCTCGCGCTGCTGATCAGCAAGGACCAGCCGTTCCAGACCACCGAGGAGTTCCTCGCGACGCTGGACGCCAACCTGGCCGAGAAGATCGCCCAGGGCTGAGTCTCGTGAACGCTTGAAGGCCCCCTTCCCTCGCGGTAGGGGGCCTTTTCGCGTGGTGACGGTGGGTAGCCCGTGACCGGCCGGGGTTGGCGCCTCCGGGTGGTTGGCAATCCGGGATCTGGGCGACCGCCCCGGCTTCTGCCACTCTGGACCGGACAGAAAACGATTCCCTTGTTCGAGGAGTGACCATCATGGCCATCTCGAAACCGGTCTTGTTCATCGGCGGCGGACTGGCGCTGATCGTCGTCGTCGCCATCTCGGGGCAGGACAGGGAGTCGAGCGCGTCGAGCCCGACCGGTTGCCAGGTCGTGGTGACGGCCGACGTGCTCAACGCGCGCGACACCCCCGGTGGGCAGAAGATCGTCGGCAAGTACGTCAAGGACACGAAGATCGACGCGCAGCCGGTGGTCGAGAAGGGCTTCCGCAAGATCGCCGAGGGCAAGTGGGTCTCCGCCGAGTTCGCGCCCCCTGTCGAAGGCGCGAAATGCGGCCCGTGACCTGGGGGTTCGCGTTTTGCCCGCGAAACGCAGGTTGGGCGCTGGCCTGGGGGTTCGCGTTTTGCCCGCGAAACGCAAGTGGGTGCCTTCCTCGGCCGCCAGCACCTCGCCGCTGAACTCCTTCCGCGCTTCGGCCACCGAGATCCCGCGGTCGGAACCGGGCCAGAAGTGGGTCAGCAGCAGCCGCCGGGCGCCGCCTCGCTCGGCCCAGTACCCGGCCTCGCCCGCCGTGGACACCAGACGCGGCGTCTCGTCGGGCGACGGTCCCTGAAGCGTGGCGTCGGCGATGAGGAGGTCGGCGTCGCGCGCCAGTTCCGCGAGGATCGGGCTTGGCCCGCTGTCGCCGGTGTAGGCGACGGTGAGCCCGGGCGCGGTCAGGCGGACCCCGTAGTTCGGCACATGGTGCGGAAGCAGGAACGTGGTCATCCGGAACGGGCCGACCTCGCGCGGCGGGCCGAGTTCGCGCACGTCGAAGATCGTCGTCGGATGCGGTCGCGGCTCCAGCGCTTCGAGCCGGCGCACCGTGCCCGGCGTGCAGTGCAGCGGGATCTTCGGCTCGTCCGGCAGCCCATAGGCACGGGCCCGGCCGAGCGCACTCACATCGGCGCAGTGATCGGGATGCTCGTGCGTCACCACCACGGCGTCGATCCGGCCGCCCGGGCAGTGTTCGAACAGCCGTGACGCGGCGCCGTAGCCGAGGTCGAGAACGACCTTGAAACCCTCGTGGACCAGGAGGAAGCCGGCGCAGGCCCGGCCAGGTTCCGGCCAGGCGCCGCAGCTGCCCAGCACGGTCAGCTCGCTCATGCGCGCAGTCTCGCAGAGCGAACGCCCTGCCGGTTCTGTCGGACCCCCCAGGTAGCGTGCGACGGGTGCTGACCGTCTCCACTGTGAATGTCAACGGCCTTCGTGCCGCCGCGAAAAAGGGCTTCGTCGAGTGGCTGGGCTCGACGAAGGCCGATGTCGTCGCCTGCCAGGAGGTCCGGGCCGAGCTCAAGGAGCTCCCGGCCGGTGCCGCCGCGCCCGAAGGCTGGCACGTGGTGCACGCGCCGTCGGCGCAGAAGGGGCGCAACGGCGTCATGCTCTTCAGCCGGGCGGAGCCGGAAGAGGTCCGCATCGGTTTCGGCGAGCCCGAATTCGAAGACAGCGGCCGCTACGCCGAGATCCACCTGCCGAATGTCGTGGTCGCGAGCCTGTACCTGCCCAGCGGCGACGTCGGGACCCCGCGCCAGGACGAAAAGGAGCGCTTCATGACGGCGTTCCTGCCGTACCTCGTCGACCTGCGCGCCAAGGCCGAGGCCGGCGGCCGTGAGGTCGTCGTCGTGGGCGACTGGAACATCGCTTACGACAAGATCGACCTGAAGAACTGGCGGGGAAACCAGAAGAGCTCGGGCTTCCTGCCGGAGGAGCGGGACTGGCTCGGCCGCGTGTTCAGCGAGGCCGGCTACGTCGACGTACAGCGCAAGCTCGACCCGGAAGGCCCCGGCCCGTACACCTGGTGGTCGTACCGCGGGAAGGCGTTCGACAACGACACCGGCTGGCGCATCGACTGCCAGATCGCCACCCCCGGCCTGGCCGAGCGGTGCACCTCCGTCGTGGTCGAGCGCGCCGAGTCCTATGACCGGCGCTGGTCCGACCACGCGCCGGTGACGGCCACCTACTCAGGCTGAGCAGCCGGCAGGCAATTCCGGATCCCGGCTGTTCGCCGTGACCTCCGGGATCCGGTCAGGCACAGCTGCTCGATCTCAAGAAGCGCGAGATCGAGCAGCTGTGCCGGGCACTCAGTGCGCCGCCTCGATCTGTTCGGCTCAGCCGTGAGTGACAGGTTCGACCTGCGGTCCAGCGGCGTCGACGTGTTCGTCGAGTTCGATGCTGGGCCGGGGTTCGACTACTTCGTTCGGAAGGAAGGCCTTGAGCGGGTCCTGGGTCGTCCCGTGGACCTCATCAGTGTGACCAGCATTCGCAATCCGTACTTCAAGCATCAGGTGCTGGAGACTCGGGAGCTGCTCCATACAGCGTGATGCTCGGGCTTACCTTTGGGACGCCTTGAGGGCAGCGGAACTGCTGAGTGAGTTCAGCAAAGGCGAGGGCTGTCGAGCGTCGGTGCGAAATCATCGGTGAGGTGCTGAACCAGCTGTCCAAAGCGGATAGCGACTTGGCGGCGCAAGTGCCGGATCTTCCGTAACATCCTCATCCATGGGTACGTGACGGTCGACGATGCCTTGGTGCGGCAGGTGCTCACAGAGCGGCTTCCTGGGCTGATCGGCGTCCTGCGGCGGTGGCAAGACGCGTAGGTCCGACCACGCGCGCCCGTAACGCCGATGTACTCCGGATAGGCTGCACGCCGGGAGAATCGGGGGTCGCGATGGAGACGAACGAAGCCAGGCGCATCGAGGCGACGAACGCCGAGCGCTACGCGATGTCCGGCCAGTACGGGTGGGAGTTCAGCCCGGACGCGCCGAACATGCTGGAACGGTGGACGGTGCTGCCGTTCAACCAGCGCGGCGACAAGCGGATGGCGTTCGGCGCGCTGAGCGGCATGTATCAAGGGCTGCGGTTCAGCGTCTTCGACTACCACCGCCGCCCGACGGTCACGAGTGTGCACACGCGGTGGACCAACAAGAAGGTCAACGAGCTCGACACGATCTCGATCGACACGGTCTGGGCCGTCACCCTGCCCGCGCCGATGCCGAACTTCCAGATCGTGTCGAGCATCGAGTCCGCCTGGGACGTCGAGCAGTATCCGGAGCCCGCCACCGCGGACCGGAAGTTCAACCGCTGGTACAAGCTGATCGACACCGACCCGAACGTCGCGGTCGGCGTGCTGACGCCGCAGGTCGCCGCCACGATGCGGTCCTTGAAGCTGCACACCTGGTCGCTGGTGGGTGCGGAACTGGTTTACGTCGAGAATCCGACCTTCGGCCGGACCAAGCCGGATGACTTGCTCTCGACGCTGGGGCGTCTCGCGCAACTCGTGTCGCTGCTGCCGTTCCACCTCGGCGGCGGTCAGCCCGCCCCGCAGCAGCCCCAGTACCCGCACCAGCCGTATCCGCCGCAGAACCCCGGCTATCCGCAGCAGTACCCGCCTCCGCCGCAGTACGGACAGCAGCCGTATCCGCCGCAGCATCACGGTTATCCGCCACCGCACTACCCGCCACCGCAGTACCCGCAGCCCGGGTATCCGCCGCCGGGGTACCCGCCGCGCGGCTACTGACGGGACTTCGCGCTCTCCGTCCACACTGGACTCTCGACGAAGTGGTTGTCGAACTTTTCCTGGCTGTCCAAGAGATCCTGGACGGTCGCTTCGCCGTGTCCGACCTTCTCCAGTAGGCGGAAGTAGTCGAACCGTTCCACGCCGGGGATGAACACGATCAGGACGTCCGCCGACGAGTCGACGGCCGCGCGGAACGCGTGTGTGGTCAGTGGCGGGACGACCAGCATGTCGCCTTCGGAAACGGTGACGATTTCTTCTCCCACAAGGACTTCCAGCTTTCCGCCGAGTATGAAGAACATCTCGGAGGAGTCGGTGTGGTAGTGCGGCGCGGCCCCATCGGCGCCGACGCCTAACCGTGTTCGCGCGCTGCTCATGACTCCGCCTGTGGTCGAGATGTCGGCGAGCAGGGTGACAAGGGTGGGGGCCGCACCGACGGTTTCGGCTTCGGCGGCGCGGACGAGGACGGCTTCACGGGTTTCGATGCGCTGGGTCATGCCTGCGATAGTTCCATCACTGATAGTTCGCTGTCAAACTATCTCCTGTCGAATAGACTGCGTCCGTGAGCGAAGAACGAAACACGGACGCGATCGACGCGGTCGTCGGCGCGTGGCGCCGCGAGCGGCCGGAGCTGGACTTGACCGCGATCGGGGTCGCCGGGCGACTCGGTCGCGTGGCGATGCTGACCACCCCCATGGTGGAAGCCGTGTTCGCGAAGCACGGCTTGAAGCAAGGGGAGTTCGACGTGCTCGCGGCGCTCAGGCGATCCGGGAAGCCGTACACGCTGATCCCGTCCGAGCTTTCCGCGACGCTGATGATGTCCAGGGCCGGGATGACCAGCAGGATCGACCGGCTCGAGTCGGCGGGGCTGGTGGAACGGGCGCTGGATCCGGAAGACCGGCGCAGCTTCCGGGTCACGCTGACCGGGCGCGGGTTCGAAGTCGTCGACGCCGCGATGACCGAGCATACGGCGAACGTCGCGAAGCTGCTCGCGCCGCTTGGTGACGACCTCGGCGTCCTGGACGCTTCGCTGCGACGACTGCTGACGTCCCTCGAAAGCTGAAGGGGCCCTTCGCCGCGTCACATGCGGCGAAGGGCCCCTTCAGCACCCTGGATGGATCAGCAGTACAGGTTGCCGCCCGGGCTCACGCCGAGGATGCCGGTGAACTGCTGGTACTTGTTCACGCGGCTCTGCACCTGGGCGGGGTTGCCGCCGTTGCACTCGATGCTGCCGTTGATGCTGCGGATGGTCTCGCCGAAGCCGCGGCTGTTGACCATCGCGTTGTGCGGGGTCATCGTGCCGGGACCGTTCTGGGTCATCCAGTACCAGATGCCGGTTTTCCAAGCGACCGCCGCGTCGTTCTGCACCAGCCACGGGTTGGTCAGCAGTGGCAGGCCCAGCGCGTCGCCGGCGGCCTTGTAGTTGAAGTTCCAGCTCAGCTGGATCGGGCCGCGGCCGTAGTACGCGGCGTTGCCCGCCGGGCAGCCGTAGGACTGGCTCGTGTCGCAGTAGTGCGGGTAGTTGGCCTCGTTCTGTTCGACGATGTGGACCAAGCCGCCGGTCTCGTGGCTGACGTTCGCCAGGAAGGCCGCCGCTTCCTGCTTCTTCACGGTGTCGCTGCCCGTGCCCGCGAAGGCCGGGTATGCGCTCAGGGCGGTGACCAGGCCGTTGTAGGTGTAGAAGGGGTTCCGGCTCGGGAACATCTGGTTGAACTGGGCCTCGCTGACCACGAAGCCGGACGGGTTCGGCGGGTTGGTCGTGCCGCCACCGCAGGCGCCCTGATCGGCCCAGACCTGCGCGCTACCAGGGGTTTCGTTCTGCGTCCACCACTTCGCGGACCAGTTGTGCCCGTTGTGGGAGGCGGTGTTGCCGCCCCAGTAGACCGAGCTCGCGTTCCACGGCGCCACGCAGTCCGCGGCGGAGGCGGACTGGGCCGGGACGACCACGGCGACCGTGGTGGCGGCGAAGGTGGCGGCGACCGCCGCGAGAATACGTCGAAGAGACATCGGTGGCTCCTTCGTACGAGGGGACCATGCAGGGAGATTGGTCTATACCTTTTAAGGGGTATGGCCAACAGGTATAAACCATTGCGGACAAGAAACCAACCGCGGAAAGCCGGATACCGCCTGTTCGGCCGCGTGTGACAGTCGAATGGTCCAACCCTGTCCGGTTTTGTCGGAAACCGATCTTGAGCTCGACAACTCTGAGAAGAGGGGTGCTCGAAACATCCCCCCTGTGAGGGGCTACTCTCGTGCCCCGAGTTGATCAGAACCCACAGGTCTTGACACGCTCGGTAGTTTTTTGACCAGCAGCCTGGAAATGCTCACTCGTTCGGGTTAGCGTTCCGGTTCGGCAAAGTCACGTCACGGGAGGCACTCCGGTGCGGAACCCAGTTCATCTCCTGGTGCGATCGGCCATGCCCGCGGCGAGGGCCGCGGCGGTCGTCGCGATCCCGGTCGCGCTGCTCGTCGCGGGCGCGGTACCGGCATCGGCCGCGGACACGACGTCGCGGTCGGAGATGGCGTTCGGTCTTCTGGGCCCGGTCGGCTTGATCGCCGTCGCGCTCGGCATCGTCGGGATGGCCTTCGGGGTGTTCCGCCAGCGCCGGAAGGCCCGCGCGGCCGCCGTCGCCCCCGCTCCCGCCCCGGCGCAGCCCGCCACCCCGCACGTCGCCGCGATGGCCGAAGCCGTGCTCGCGGACGACGCCCTCACTCGCCAGCAGCGCCCCTGACCTGCGCCTCCCGGCCCCGGATCGCGATTAGGGGGCTAAACGCAGGTCGGTGCCCTGGGCCAGGCAGATCGCGATTAGGGGGCTAAACGCAGGTCGGCGGATTTCTTGGGTAGGTACACCTAGTCCGGCCCGGATTGTTTAGCCGCTCGCTGATCGCCACGCTCGGGTCCATGACGGTGACACGGCGTCGCAGCCGGCCCGGTGACCCCTTCCCCCGCGCCCTGGACCGGGCGATCACGGACAGCGGCCTCGGCCTCGACCGGATCCGGCACCGGCTCGCCCTGGAGGGTGTCCGGGTCAGCGTCGCGACCTTGAGCTACTGGCGGACAGGAAGAAGCCGCCCCGAGCGATGCGACTCCCTGAAGGCGGTCGCGCTGCTGGAGCGGCTCTTCGAACTTCCGCACGGTTCCTTGCTGAACCGGCTGGGCCCGCGTCGCCCCCGGGGACGGTGGGGTGACGCGGGGACCGGATCAGACGCCGGAGTTGGTGCGGATCCAGCTGCGGAAGTAGGGGACGTCCACGTAGATCGACGGCCCGGTCGCGCAGGTGCTGCTGTTGTTCCCGGCGCGGCTGGTCGCGCCGACCAGCTGCCAGACACCGCTGACCTGCTTGACCTGCGGGCCGCCCGAGTCGCCGTAGCAGGCACCCGAGTTGCCGTTGGGGTTGTTGGTGCAGATCTCGCTGGCGGCCCGGATGCCGCTGCACCGGGTGTCGGCGACGATCGAGGTGTTCAGCTCCTGGAGGTTGATCGGGGCGCCACAACCACCGCGGACGGGGCAGGTCTGGCCCCAGCCGATGATCCGCGTCGCGGTGCCAACGGCCCCGGACGAAGCGGCGATCGTGACCGGCGCCTGCGACACCGCCGTCGAGAGACGCAGCAGCGCCAGGTCGGCGCTCGGGTGGGCGATGCGCTGGGCCACGCGGGCGACGGTGCCGCCGCTGGTGCGGTTCGTGGTGCCGACGCGCACCTGGTACGGCGTGCCACAGTGCGCCGCGGTGACCACCCAGGTCGAGCTGATCAGTGAGCCACCACACTGGTGGCCGCCGGAGCTCGACTGCTGGGACACCATGAACGAGTAGACCTGGGTCGCGTTGCCGCCGCCGACGATGTTCGGCTGGACGCCTCCGGTGGGCTCGGCCGCAGCCGCGACGCCGGAAAGCGAGAAGACGGCCGCGGCCGCCATGGCCAAGCCCATCAGTAGGGATCGTGCCTTCATCTGGGTTCTCCTTCGGTGTGGCCGGAAGATCCGGTGCCTTGAACGCTAGGAATCGGGCACCGCGCCCAGAACCGTCGGAAGTATGTGGCGTTTAACCGTTTAGACCGTTCGGCCGGGACGAGGCCGGATGACCCGCCGCGGCGTGGCCTGAGAGAATCCGGGCGTGTCCGACGAACAGAAGCGCCCGCGCGTGCTCTCCGGGATCCAGCCGACCGCCGACTCGTTCCACCTCGGCAACTACCTGGGCGCGCTGCGGCAGTGGGTTCGGCTGCAGGACACCCACGACACCTTCTACATGGTCGTCGACCTGCACGCGATCACCGTCGAGCAGGATCCGAAGGTGCTGCGCGATCGCACGCGCCGCTCGGCCGCGCAGCTGCTCGCGCTCGGGGTCGACCCGGCCCGCAGCGCGCTGTTCGTCCAGAGCCACGTGCCCGAGCACGCCCAGCTGGGCTGGGTGCTGGAGTGCCAGACCGGCTTCGGCGAAGCGAGCCGGATGACGCAGTTCAAGGACAAGGCCGCGAAGCAGGGCACCGATCGCGCCAGTGTCGGCCTGTTCACGTACCCGGTCCTGCAGGCCGCCGACATCCTGCTGTACCAGGCGAACGAGGTTCCCGTCGGCGAGGACCAGCGGCAGCATCTGGAGCTGACGCGCAACCTCGCGCAGCGGTTCAACAACCGCTACGGCAAGACGTTCACCGTGCCGGAGCCGCATATCGTCAAGGACACGGCGAAGATCTACGACCTGCAGGACCCGACCGCGAAGATGAGCAAGTCCTCGTCGACCGGCAACGGCCTCATCGAGCTGCTCGAAGAACCGAAGAAGTCGGCGAAGAAGGTGCGCTCGGCGGTCACGGATACCGGCCGCGAGATCGTCTTCGACGCCGAGAACAAGCCGGGCGTCTCGAACCTGCTGACGATCCTCTCCGCGCTGACCGACCAGCCGGTCTCCGAACTCGAGAACTCGTACGAGGGCAAGGGCTACGGCGACCTGAAGAAGGGTGTCGCGGAGGCGTTCGTCGACTGGGTCACGCCGGTGCAGGAACGCGTCCAGTCCTATCTGGACGACGTCGCCGAGCTCGACAAGGCCTTGGCGCTCGGTGCGCAACGAGCCAGGGAAGTCGCTTCGGTGACTTTGCGGAACGTCTACGAGAACATCGGGTTCCTTCCCCCGGCGGGCTGATTCGCGCTGCGATGTCGTCGCGGTGTGGTTAGCGTTTGACGGTGGCGAATGATGACGGCGCGAAGCCGGAACAGGACAAGCTGTTACCGCGCCTGAGGCGGAAGTACGGCTGGCTCGATCACCTCATCCGGGCCAACGACGCCTTCACCGAGCGCTACGGCAATCACTATGCCGCCGCAATCACCTACTTCAGCGTGCTTTCGGTGATCCCGATCTTGATGGTCGCCTTCGCGGTCATCAAGATCGTGCTCGCCGGTGACCAGGTGGTGACGAACCAGCTCGTCGACGGCATCAAGAAGTCGGTCCCGGAAGGGCTGAGCGATCTCGTCGGCAGCATCATCAAGGCGGCGCTGGACTCCGGCGGCGGTATCGGGGTGTTCGGCCTGCTGCTCGCCCTGTATTCGGGGGTCGGCTGGATGTCGAACCTGCGTGACGCGCTGACCGCCCAATGGGGGCAGGAAAAGCAGAAGCTCCCGCTGGTTTCGACCACCATCAAGGATCTGCTGTCCCTCGTCGGGCTCGGGGTCGCGCTGGTGATCTCGTTCGGGCTCACCGCCGCGGGCAGCGGCGTCGGGCGGTTCCTGCTCGAACTGGTCGGCCTCGAGAACCAGGGCTGGGCCGTGTTCCTGTTGAAGGCCGCGACGATCCTGCTCGGCCTGCTCGCGAACACCCTGGTCTTCCTGTGGGTCATCGCGAGGCTTCCGCGTGAGCATGTCGCGCTGCGCAGCGCGGTCAAAGGCGCGATCTTCGCCGCGGTCGGTTTCGTCGTGCTCCAGCAGGCCGCGACCGTTTACCTCGGCAGCGTCACGAAATCACCGGCGTTCACCTTGTTCGGCCCGGTGATCGGCCTGCTCGTGTTCGCGAACCTCGTTTCGCGGTTCCTGCTGTTCGTCACCGCGTGGACGGCGACGGCGAAAGAGAACCTGAAGACGGTCATCGAGCCACCTGCCCCGGTGCTGATCCACCCGAGGGTGACCGTTCAGCAGGGGCCCGGGCTCGGCGCCGTCGGCGGGGCTTTCGCGACCGGCGCGCTCCTGGGCTGGTTCGGCCGTCGCAAGTCCTGACGTTATTCGCCGGCCATGGCCTTCTTGCGCTGGTGGCCGACGACGAACGACGCCACGATGATCAGGAAGACGACCAGCGTGATGATCCAGCCCGTCACGCCGAACGGGTCTTCGGCCGCGGCCGCCGCTCCGCTGTTCGACGCGCCATCGGCGTTCGGCGCGGCGTTGGCCGGGTCCGCGTTCACCGTTTCCGGTGACCGGTATTCGATGCGTCCCACCGATTCGGCCTTGGACTCGCGCAGCGCGATGCCGTAGTCGAGGAGCTTCGCGGCCTGCTCGGTGACCCGGGTCGGACGCTGCTCGGCGCGCAGCATCACGACCCCGACCCGGTGACCGTTCTGGACCGCGCTGCCGGCGTAGGTGTGGCGCGCGTCGTCGGTGAAGCCGGTCTTCCCGCCGGTGAACCCGGGATAGCTGCCGAGGAGCTTGTTGTCGTTGTAGATCGTGACGACCGGTTTTCCCGCGGTGGCCGGGACTTCGAAGCTCTTGGTCTTGACCACCTTGGCGAATTCGGGGTTCTTCATCGCGTAGTGGAAGATCAGGCTCATGTCGTAGGCGGAGGTCGACATACCGGGGCCGTCGAGCCCGGACGGTGTGGCGGCCCGGGTGTCCGTGGCGCCGATACGGGTGGCCAGCGCGTTCATCTTCGCGAGGGTCGCGTCCATGCCGCCGAGCACGGTGGAGAGCGCGTGCGCCGCGTCGTTGCCCGAGTGCATCAGCAGTCCGTGCAACAGCTGGTCCACTGTGTACTGACCGCCCGCGGCGATGCCCATGCAGGTGCACTCCTGCTCGGCGTCCTCCTTGGTCGGCACGACGATCTTGGCGGGCGGGAGCTCGGTGACCACGACCAGCCCGAGCAGGACCTTGATCAGCGACGCCGGCCGCTGACGGGCGTGCGGATCCTTCGCCGCGATGACGTCGCCGGTGTCGAGATCCTGCAGCACCCACGACGCGGAGGTGTTCCCCTCGGGCGGGTTCAGCGCACGCTTCGGGAGCACGAGCCCGCATTCGGCCATCCGGTCGCCACCCACCGGAACCGGCGGCACCGGCAGCGGCGCCGGAGCGGCCTCGCCGGGGCGCGGTTTCTCGGAGGTGTCGACGGGCGGTGGAGGCGTCACCTTGTTCGCGCACGGCTGCGCCTGGGCTGGTGGCTTCGGGGCGGCTGTGGCCACCGGCGTCACCGCGAGGGCGAGCACACCGGAAACTAGGACCAGGAGCGACCGGGAGATAGCGCTGTGCACCCGAGCAATGTAGCGTCGCCGGGCTCGCTGCATACTCAGGGGCATGCGCATTTCGCGAGGTACTTCGATGTTCCTGCTGGGTTTCGGCGTGTGGTCGTGGATCATCTGGATCACGTTCGCCAAGAACCTCTGGGACAGTGACCGCGCCTGGGCCGCGGACGGCTCGCCCACCGCCTACTTCATCGTGCACGCCGTGCTGACGGTCGTCTCGTTCGTGCTCGGCACCATCATCGGGCTCATCGGTCTGCGCACGCTGCGTGGCGCCGAGTCACGGGACGCGGAAAAGGCTGACGCCTGATCAGGTTTGTCGTCCTTTTGACGGTGGTGGCCGGCCTTCGGCTCCCTTACGTTCACTCCACCGAATCATGGAGGTGGAATGTCCCGGATCAGACGCCTGCTCGTCCCCGCGCTCGTCGCGGCGGCGGCGGGAAGCGTGTTCGCGGCTCCGTCGGCGAGCGCCGCGCCCGCGCCGCAGTGCGACACCGCGAGCGCCCCGTTCAACTACGTGGTGCTCTACGACCCGCGCACCCCGGAGCGCAAGGTCGACAACGAACTGCGCGCCAAGTGCGGCGAGAAGGTCGCGTACTACCCGGAGATCGGGGTCGCGGTCGCGACCTCGCGCAACGCCGACTTCCAGGCGAAGATCGGCGTCTTCCGCGCCTACTCGGGCGGCCGTGACGTCGCGTTCCCGCCCGCGGCCACCACCCGCTCGACCCGCTCCGCCGTGGTCGACACCAAGGAAAACGAAGAGACCACCAGCGTCGCCGTCGAAGAGGACCTGTCGGCCCAGCAGTGGGACATGCGGGCGATCCAGGCTCCCGAGGCGAACAAGATCTCCGGTGGCAGCCGGTCGGTGACCGTCGGCGTGCTGGACTCGGGCATCGAGCCCACCCACCCCGCGCTGAAGGCGGCCCTCGACCCGAAGGTGTCGGCAGGCTGCAACAGCGGCGCGCCCGACACCACGCCCGCCGCCTGGGCACCCACGAACTCCGACCACGGCACGCACGTCGCCGGCACGATCGCGGGCAAGGACGCCGCACGCGGCTTCACCGGTGTCGCGCCCGGCGTCAAGCTGGCGTCGGTGAAGGTCGTGAACGACGACGGCCTGATCCTCCCCGAGGCCGCGGTGTGCGGGTTCATGTGGGCGGCGAAGCACCGCTTCCCGGTCACGAACAACAGCTACTACATCGACCCGGGCATGTTCTACTGCTCGAAGGAGCCGGGCGACGCGGCCGCGTACGAGGCCGTCCGCCGCGCGGTGTCCTACTCGACCGGCCGCGGCGTGCTGAACGTCGCCGCCGCCGGCAACAGCGGTTTCGACCCGGACGAGCAGACCACCGACCCGAACCGTCCGCACCCGGTCGACGAGAGCTGCGGCATCCTGCCCAAGGCCATCGACGGCGTCGTCAACGTCTCGGCCATCGGCTACGCGGGCACGAAGTCGTCGTACAGCAACTACGGTGACGACGTTTCGGTCACCGCCCCCGGCGGCGACCGCGCCCAGCTGCCGCCCGCCGGCCAGGGGGTGGGTTGCCCGCTGTCGACCATCTTCAACGGCGGCTACGGCGCCAAGTGCGGGACCTCGATGGCGTCTCCGCACGTCGCCGGTGTCGCCGCGCTGCTGGCGTCCCGTTTCCGGCACGCTCCGCCCGCGGCGCTGAGGTGGCTGCTGGAGCACCAGGCGGATGCGGTTCCGTGCGGGACTGCGGCGCCGGTCTGTGAAGGTCCGGAGAAGGACAACTCGTACTACGGCCACGGCCGCGTCAACGCTCTGGACGCGGTGAAGTAGTTTCGCGCGATCGCCGGGGCCGGTCCACGTTCGTGGGACGGCCCCGGTTTCGTTTTCCTGGCCCTTCCGATGGTGTCCTCGCTACGTTGTGAGCACCTTCGACAGTGGGGAGTTCACGATGTCGTTGTCCGGTCGGTTGGTTCCCGTGGTGCTGGGGCTGGCGATGCTCCCGCTCGTGAGCGCGCCCGCGGCGGTGGCGGCTCCGGTGGCGCCCTGCAGCGACGAGCCGCGGGAACTCCCCATCGACGAGTTCACCGACTATCACGAGATGGTGCGGGAACTCGGCAGGCTCGAACGGGTGAGCAAAGGGCGGGTGACGGTCAAGGAGGCCGGGCGGTCGAACCGCGGCCGGGTGATTCACCAGGCGATGGTCGGGACCGGACCGGAGGTCTTCGTGGTCTCCAGCGAGATCCACGGAAACGAGAAGACCGGCACCGACGCCCTGCTGCGCATCCTCGACTACCTCGGCACGTCGGAGTCGCGGGACGCCGAGCGGCTGCGGAAGACCATCACCTTCGTCGCGGTGCCGAAACTGAACCCGGACGGCGCCGAACTCGACCGGCGCGGCAACGACCTTTCGTGGGCGGAGGTGCAGCGGAAGTTCCCTCAGCTGAAGGACCGGCCGCCCGCCTGGAACTACCTCAGCGGCGTCCTCCAAGGCGACGACTACCGCAAGCGGCCGGGATTCGACGTCAACCGCGACTTCAACCCGGACCTGGCCTACGTCCCGCGCGCGGAGGACTTCCCGGGCGCGCCGGACCAGCCGGGGTGGTTCGTCACGCCCGAGGCGCGGGCGCTGCGTTCGGTTTACCTGGATCTGACCGCTTCGCGGGGGAAGGTGCCCGACGTCTATGTCGATCTGCACCATCAAGGCGCCTGCGTCCGGCAGGAAGGCAGCAACCGGCTGCTCGACGTCGGCATCGACTACCCGCCGCTGCCCGACAAGTTCTTCGAGCCCGGCCAGAAGTACGCGAAGTACCGCGATGTGTACACAAAGGACGAATCGCGGCAGCTGGCGATCAGCGCGTTCAACGGGATGACGTCGCGCGGTTTCGTCGGGGCGCGGTATCCGCACGCGCCGGACCGGGATCTGCCGGGGCAGGCGCGGTGTTCGTTCGCGCTGAACGGGACGGGGACGGTGCTGTTCGAGGTACGCGGGCAGACGCAGACGCTCGGGCAGCAGCACCGGGAGCGGTTCACGCGCGCGGTGATGGCGGGGCTGTACAACATGCTGCGGGACGTGAGCACGGGCGCTGTCGGGTACATCGACCCGGAGGACTTCGACCGGCTGCCGGGTACAGCCGACTCGGCCGCTCTCGCTCGGGTGCTGGAGTAGCGGCTTTCCGTGAAGGCCCCCTTCCCTACCCTGAGAGTAGGGAAGGGGGCCTTCACGGACCATCAGGCAGCCGTAGCGAGATGGACCTGGGGGCGTGGGCGGGAAGCAGCGACCTGCCACGCTGTCTCCAGATCCGAGACCACGGCGGCCGGATCGTTCAGCAGTTGCGAAGGCAGCGTCTGCACGACGACGAGCCCGGAAGTCGCGTATCGGGTGTTCCGGTCCACAGTCCGCTGATATCCAGCTCGGCGGAAATGGAATTCGAACGAGTCGATTTCCCAGACGAGGCCGACATCGTCCCACCACGCGTCAGGCCGTCCCAGATACTTGCCGGAAACGTCGAAGAGCTCGGCATTCCAATGACTTGGAGGGTTTTCCAGCCGACGGCTGAGCACCTTCGCCCGTGATTCGGCCATTGAGCGGATGTCCACCCAGTCGTTCAAGAGCCGCCTGGGCACAGCGGTTCCTCGCTGTGTGCCGTGATTCAGTTCCCCCAGTAGCGCCTTCGGGTGACACTTGCCCTGCTGGATCGCCTCGATGAGCAGCTCTTCCGACGACTGCGGATCAGTGAATCGCCGCACCGCGTCAGTTGTGGCACGGATCAAAGGCGCGAGCGGTACCCCGTTCCGTGTCGTCGGCGGCGGCAATCGCAAAGTGCGTTCCGTGGTTACGAACCCGACGCTTCGGATCTTCCGCTCGTGCGGGATCAGCAGGTGCAGCCCCTGATCGTCCGGAAGTGCGGACGGGCGCAGGCCGTGGAGCCTGCAGGCTTCGACGCCGGTGAGCATCGCCTTCGCGCCCGAATAGAGCAGCGCTGCCGTCACCAACTCCGACGAGGTCGGCTGCTGATCATGCAACAGGACGATTCCGGGAAGGAGCCGCTGCCATGGCCCACCGGGCAAGCATCGGTGGTAGATGGTCTTGCTGGGCATCTCCAGTGATTCCAGGTCGGCGACCCGGACGACGCCATTGTGGCTCCGTGCCAGCAGCAGTTCGGGATGCTGGGCCCATCTTCCTCTTTTGACCACGTGGCCAGCCTGACCGCCGGTCGCCGTCCGCGACAGCCTCACTTCGCGAACCTGTGGATAACTGGGGTCTTGTGGATAACCCCCCCCCCCGAACGCCGTGAAGGCCTCCTTCCCTACCTTGAGGGTAGGGAAGGAGGCCTTCACGGACCGCTCCGTCAGACGCGCTTGAAGAGCAGGGCGCGTTTGACTTCCTGGATTGCTTTGGTGACCTGGATACCGCGCGGGCAGGCATCGGTGCAGTTGAACGTCGTCCGGCAGCGCCAGACACCCTCGGAGTCGTTCAGGATGTCCAAACGCTCTTCGGCGCCTTCGTCACGCGAGTCGAAGATGAACCGGTGCGCGTTGACGATCGCGGCCGGACCGAAGTACGAGCCGTCGTTCCAGTACACCGGGCACGAGGACGTGCAGCAGGCGCACAGGATGCACTTGGTCGTGTCGTCGAACCGGTCGCGGTCGGCCTGCGACTGGATCCGCTCGCGCGTGGGCTCGTTCCCGTAGGCGATGAGGTACGGCTTGACGGCCTTGTACGCCTCGAAGAACGGGTCCATGTCGACGTAAAGGTCCTTGAGCGTGGTCAGACCCTTGATCGGCGCGATGGTGATGGTCGTCTTCTTGCCATTGGTCTCCAGCAGGTCCTTCATCAGGACCTTGCACGCCAGCCGGTTGATGCCGTTGATCTGCATCGCGTCGGAACCGCAGACGCCGTGCGCGCACGAGCGCCGGAACGAGAACGTCCCGTCGATGTAGTCCTTCACGTAGAAGAGCAGGTTCAGCAGCCGGTCGGTGCGCTGCGCCGGGACGTCGTAGGACTCCCAGTGCGGCTCGGTGTCGACTTCGGGGTTGAACCGGAGGATCTTCAGCGTGACGGTGATCGGCGTGTGGTCGGAGGACACGGCCTCCGACTTCTCGGGGGTGGCCGTGGTCATCAGTACTTCCGCTCCATCGGTTCGTAGCGGGTGAAGGTCACCGGCTTGTAGTCGAGGCGGACGTCGGCCGTCAGGCCTTCACCCTGCTTGTAGGCCATGGTGTGCCGCATGAAGTTCGTGTCGTCGCGGTTCGGGTAGTCCTCGCGCGCGTGCCCACCGCGGGATTCCTTACGCGCCAGGGCGCCGACGACGAGGACCTCGGCCAGTTCGAGCAGGAAGCCCAGCTCGACGGCCTCGAGGACGTCGGTGTTGTACCGCTTCCCCTTGTCCGACACGGTGATCCGGCTGTACCGCTCCTTCAGCGCCTGCACGTCGGTCAGCGCCTGCTTGAGAGTGTCCTCCGTGCGGTACACCGAGGCGTGCGAGTCCATGGTCCGCTGCAGCTCGGTGCGGATGTCGGCGACGCGCTCGTCACCGTGCTCCGAAAGCAGCAGCGCGAGCTGGTCTTCCACCACGCGAGTCGGGTTCTCCGGCAGTTCGACGTGCTCGTGCGCCAGCGCGTACTCGGCGGCGGCGATGCCGGCGCGGCGGCCGAACACGTTGATGTCGAGCAGCGAGTTGGTGCCGAGCCGGTTCGAGCCGTGCACGGACACACACGCCACCTCACCCGCGGCGTACAGGCCGGGGATGACGTTCTCGTTGTCCCGCAACGCCTCGCCGTGGACGTTGGTCGGGATACCGCCCATCACGTAGTGGCAGGTCGGGAACACCGGCACCGGTTCGGTGACCGGGTCGACGCCCAGGTACGTCCGCGAGAACTCCATGATGTCCGGCAGTTTCGCGTTCAGCGTCTCTTCCGGGATGTGCGTGACATCGAGGACGACGTAGTCCTTGTTCGGCCCGCAACCGCGGCCCTGCAGCACTTCCTGCACCATCGACCGGGCGACGATGTCGCGCGGCGCGAGGTCCTTGATGGTGGGGGCGTAGCGCTCCATGAACCGCTCGCCATCGGCGTTGCGGAGGATGCCGCCCTCACCGCGCACGGCCTCGGAGATGAGGATGCCGAGCCCGGCCAGACCTGTCGGGTGGAACTGGAAGAACTCCATGTCCTCCAGCGGCAGGCCCTTGCGGAAGATGATGCCGAGGCCGTCACCGGTGAGGGTGTGCGCGTTCGACGTGGTTTTGAAGATCTTGCCCGCGCCGCCGGTGGCGAACACGATCGACTTCGCCTGGAAGACGTGCAGCTCACCGGTCGCCAGCTCGTAGGCGACGACGCCGGACGCGATCGGGTTGCCGTCCTCGTCCGGGGTCAGCACCAGGTCGAGCACGTAGAACTCGTTGAAGAACTCGGTGCCGTGCTTGACGCAGTTCTGGTAGAGCGTCTGCAGGATCATGTGCCCGGTGCGGTCCGCGGCGTAGCAGGCGCGGCGCACCGCGGCCTTGCCGTGGTCACGGGTGTGCCCGCCGAAACGGCGCTGGTCGATCTTGCCCTCGGGCGTCCGGTTGAACGGCAGGCCCATCTTCTCGAGGTCGAGGACCGCGTCGATGGCTTCCTTCGCCATGATCTCGGCGGCGTCCTGGTCGACCAGGTAGTCGCCGCCCTTGATCGTGTCGAAGGTGTGCCACTCCCAGTTGTCCTCTTCGACGTTCGCCAGCGCGGCGCACATACCGCCCTGGGCGGCGCCGGTGTGCGAACGCGTCGGGTAGAGCTTGGTGAGCACCGCGGTGCGGGCACGCTGGCCGGATTCGATGGCCGCGCGCATGCCGGCGCCACCGGCGCCGACGATCACCACGTCGTACTTGTGGAACTGCATTGAGAACTCCGCTTTACGTGTGTGGTGGGGCCGTCAGTTGGCCGAGATGCCGGGATCGAAGGTGAAGATCACCATCGTGCCGACGGCGAGGATCAGCACCATCGAGACGTAGAGCACGATCTTCAGCCAGAACCGGGTGCTGTCCTTGCGGGCGTAGTCGTCGATGATCGTCCGCAGCCCGTTGCCGCCGTGGATCTCGGCGAGCCAGAGCATCGACAGGTCCCAGAACTGCCAGAACGGCGAGGCCCAGCGGCCGGCGACGAAGCCCCAGTTGATGCGGTGCACGCCACCGTCGAGGATGTTCATGATGAACAGGTGGCCGAGCACCAGCACGACCAGCGCGAGGCCCGAGATGCGCATGAACAGCCAGCTGTAGAGCTCGAAGTTGCTGCGGCGGGCGGCCGGGCGCTTCGGCGAACGCGGCTTGTCGAGTGCGAGAACTTCGGTTGCCATGGTCAGTGCCCCCCGAACATAACTTCGACGGTGCGCTTCATCATGAAGAAGGCACCGGGAATCATCACCACGACCCAGATGGCCAGGATGGTCCAGAGCATCGGCTTCTGGAACTTCGATCCCTTCTCCCAGAAGTCGACCAGCATGACCCGGATGCCGTTGAGCGCGTGGAACAGCACCGCGCCGACCAGGCCGACCTCGAGGAGGTTGACCAGCGGGGTCTTGTAGGTCTCGATGACCTCGTTGTACGTGTCGGGCGACACGCGCACGAGCGCGGTGTCGAGCACGTGCACGAAAAGGAAGAAGAATGTCAGCACGCCGGTGATGCGGTGCAGCACCCAGGACCACATACCGGGGTCGCCCCGGTAGAAGGTCCCTTGCCGGCGTGAGGCACCCGCCCGATCGCTCGCGGCCGCCTCGGTGGCGGTGCTAGCCGTGGTGGACATCGGTGAACGGCCTCCAACGTCATGGCTTGGGCCCGTTGACCGCTGGTTTCCGCGCCTGCCGCCGGGACGTCCACCTGGGGACGGCTCCGGCGACGGTGCCGAGATCATGGTCATCGAGCGTGGATACCAGGGATGCTAGACCCGCACCTCACGGTGGGCTCACCTCCGGGTTCCTCTGTGTGATGGACCAGACATCGGGACCCTTGCCCGATCGGGTGATGCGGGCCGGTAACTCACCGGTTCGTCCACTGTGGACGCGAGGGTTGTCGGGGGGCACCCTGAACGGTGCGTGACGATCTTGGGTCTTCCCCGCGGCCGGTGGGCCGAGTGCTGCCTGCGATTACTCCGTTGTGATCACGGTGAGTACTCCATTCGTCGCGCGTACGACTCATGAGTAAACGTTTGTGTTACGTAGCGTGCCTTTCCTATGGCGGCAAAGCGGCCGTTAGGTACCGTCTCTCGGTCGAACCCGGCAGCGTCGCCGGGTCGCTTTCTTCGGACCATCCGCTGGATCAGCGGGGAGGGAGACACACGTTGCGTCGCATGCGTGGAACCGCGCTGGCCGCCGCCGCCATGGCCGGTGCTCTGGTACTGGCCGGATGCGCGAAGGATTCAGGTGCGGGGAACAACAACAACGCGGGCTCTGGGGACCAGTCCGCCAGCTGCGTGACGGCGCCGAAGCCGCCCGCCGCGCCGGCCGCGTCGAGCAGCTCCGCGCAGTCGACCGAGAAGGTCGACGGCAGCAAGCTCAAGGTCGCGCTGGCCTTCGACGTCGGCGGCCGCGGCGACGCGTCGTTCAACGACTCCGCCGCCGCCGGTACCGACAAGGCGAAGGCCGAGCTCGGCGTCACGACGGTCACCGAAAGCACCGCCGCCGCGACCGAGGACGAGGCCGCCAAGTCGCAGCGTCTCGACCAGCTCGCTTCGCAGGGCTTCAGCCCGATCATCGCGGTCGGCTTCGCCTACGCCAAGGCCGTCGGCGCCATCGCGCCGAAGTACCCGAACACCCAGTTCGCGATCGTCGACGACGACTCCGTCAAGGCCCCGAACGTCACCTCGCTCGTCTTCGCCGAGGAGCAGGGCTCGTTCCTGGCCGGTGTCGCCGCCGCCTACAAGTCGAAGAAGTGCCACGTCGGCTTCGTCGGTGGCGTGAACACGCCGCTGATCCAGAAGTTCGAGGCCGGCTTCCTCCAGGGTGTGAAGGCCGCTTCGACCAAGGCCAAGATCGAGGACGAGTACCTCACCCCGGCCGGTGACTTCTCCGGGTTCCAGGACCCGGCGAAGGGCAACGTGAAGGCCGCCGCCCAGATCGCCAAGGGCGCGGACGTGATCTATCACGCCGCCGGCGCCTCCGGTAAGGGCGTTTTCGAGGCCGCGAAGTCGAACAACGCGTTCGCCATCGGCGTCGACTCCGACCAGTACAACCAGAAGACGGTCGAGGCGTCGAAGGACGTCATCATCACCTCGATGCTCAAGCGCGTCGACGTGGCGGTGTTCGACTACCTGCGCGCGCTGGCGAAGGGCGACCTGACGTCGCTGCCGAAGCGGTTCGACCTCAAGGTCGACGGCATCGGCTACGCCACCTCCGGTGGCAAGGTCGACGACATCAAGGACGTCCTCGACGGGTACAAGGCGCAGATCGTCTCCGGGGCGATCACCGTCTCGGACAAGCCGCAGAAGTAAGCTTCACCAGGTACGGGGCTCGGGAGGGTAACCCCTTCCGAGCCCCAACCTGTTTACCCAGAACTGGATGGCTTTTCATGAGCGCTCCCCAGGCCGAGGTCACCGACGCCCCCGACCGGGGTGAACCGGCCGTGCAGCTGACCGGGATCACGAAGCGGTTCCCCGGTGTCGTCGCCAACTCCGACGTCAACCTCACCGTCACCAAGGGCGAGGTGCACGCTGTCTGCGGCGAAAACGGCGCGGGCAAATCGACCCTGATGAAGATCCTCTACGGCATGCAGCAGCCGGACGAGGGCGACATCGCGATCAACGGCGAACCGGTGAAACTGCGCAACCCGCAGGACGCCATCAAGGCCGGGATCGGGATGGTCCACCAGCACTTCATGCTGGCCGACAACCTGACCGTCGGGGAGAACGTCTTCCTCGGCGCGGAGAACCTGCACGGCATCGGCCGCGCGGCCAGGGCGAAGCTGGCGGAGCTGGCCGAACGCGTCGGCCTGCACGCCCGGCCGGACGCGCTGCTCGAAGAACTCGGCGTCGCCGACCGCCAGCGCGTGGAGATCGTGAAGGTGCTCTACCGCGGCGCCCGGATCATCATCCTCGACGAGCCCACCGCGGTGCTCGTCCCGCAGGAGGTCGACGCGCTGTTCGAGACCGTCCGCGCCATGCAGAAGGACGGCTTCACCTTCATCTTCATCTCGCACAAGCTCGACGAGGTGCGCGCGATCGCCGACACGGTCACCGTGATCCGCCGCGGCACCACCGTCGGCACGGCGGATCCGAAGACGATCACCTCACGTCAGCTGGCCGAGATGATGGTCGGCACGGAGCTGCCCAGTCCGGAGACCCGCGAATCCACGGTGACCGATCGGGACGTCCTCCGCCTGGACGACGTCTGCTTGAGCGTCGAGGGCTCCGAGCGCAACGTGCTCGACCACATCTCCTTCACCGTGCACGCGGGTGAAGTGCTCGGGATCGCCGGCGTCGAAGGCAACGGCCAGACCGAACTCGTCGAGACGATCATGGGCATGCGCAAGGGCGGCGGCCGGATCGAACTGACCGGGGCCGACCGCAAGACCGTCGAACTGCACAAACTGGGGACGCTCGCCCGCCGCGAGGCCGGGATCGGCTACATCGCCGAAGACCGCACACGGCACAGCCTTCTGCTCAGGCAACCCTTGTGGGTCAACCGGATCCTCGGCTACCAGACCCGCAAGCCGGTCGCGAAAGGACAGTTGCTCGACATCGACGGCGCGCGGGAGGACACCCGCCGCATCGTCGAGGAGTACGACGTCCGCACGCCGGGCATCGATGTCCCCGCCGCCGCGCTTTCGGGTGGTAACCAGCAGAAGCTGATCGTCGGGCGCGAGCTTTCCGGCAACCCCGTCCTGCTGATCGCGTCGCATCCCACGCGCGGTGTCGACGTCGGCGCGCAGGCGTTGATCTGGGAACAGATCCGCCAGGCGCGCGCGGCCGGGCTGGCCGTGCTGCTGGTTTCGGCCGACCTCGACGAGCTGATCGGGCTTTCCGACACCATTCAGGTCATGCTGCGCGGACGACTGGTCGGCGAGGCCGACCCCGCGACCGTGACCCCGCAGGAACTGGGCTCCGCGATGACGGGTGCCTCCGAAGACACTGAAGAAGGTGCAACGTGAGTAGCTGGCGTACGAGGCTGCTGCCGCCTCTGCTCGCGATCGTATTCGCGGTCATCCTGACGGCCATCGCGCTGATCATCTCGGGCGCCGACCCGCTCCAGGCCTACGGCACGATGATCGGCCAGCTCTTCAAGGGCTCGACCGCCGTCGACACGGTGAACCTCGCGACGGTCTACTACCTGTCCGGGCTCGCGGTGGCCATCGGCTTCCAGATGAACCTCTTCAACATCGGTGTCGAAGGTCAGTACCGGTTCGCCGCCATCGTCACCGCCATCATCGGCGGGGCACTGCAGCTGCCGCCGGTGATCCACGTGCTGGCGATCCTGGTCGTCGCGGTGGCCAGCGGCATGCTGTACGCGGCCATCCCGGCCGTGCTGAAGGTGACCCGCGGTGTTTCCGAGGTCATCTCGACGATCATGCTGAACGCGATCGTCGGCGGCATCGTGGCGTTCCTGGTCAACGCGGACCAGTTCGGTGTGCAGACCGGCAACAACATCGCCACCCGCGAGATCGCCGAGACCGGCCGGATCCCGGGGATCCCGATCCTTTCCGGTGAGCTGTTCGGCTTCGTGTTCATCGCGGCGCTGATCGGCGCGGCCTACTGGTTCATGCTCAACCGGACCCGGTTCGGGTTCGAGCTGAAGGCCTCCGGCGAATCGACGACGGCGGCCGCCGCCGGTGGCGTGAACGCCAAGAAGATGACGCTGATCGCGATGCTGCTTTCCGGTGGCGTCGCCGGCCTGGTCGCGATGCCGGAACTGCTCGGCCGCGACTTCAGCTACGGCATCACCTCGACCCAGATGTACGGCTTCACCGGTATCGCGGTCGCCCTGCTCGGCCGCAACCACCCGGCGGGCATCGCGCTGGGCGCCCTGCTGTGGGCGTTCCTCGACCGGTCCGCGGTGTCGCTGGAGCAGATCAACGTGTCCAAAGAGATCGCCACGATCATGCAGGGCGTGATCGTGCTGTCGGTCGTCATCGCGTACGAGATCGTGCGCCGCGCGGACCTGGCCGCCGAACAGCGTCGTGTCGGTCGCGCGCTGGCAGGCAACGGCCGCAAGGGTTCCAGCGTGTCCGAGGGAGGTGCGGTGTGACCACCGCGGACGTTCTTTCGCCCAACACGGGTGGGACCACCATGCCGGTGAAGCCGCCGAAGCGGCGCATGCCCGGCTGGCTCAAGGGAGCCATCTGGGGGCTGCTGGCGGTCGGTGTGCTCGCGATCGCGTCGTACGCCACCGGCGTCAACACACTGACCTCGACCAACACCGCGCACACCGCGTTGCGGCTGGCGCTGCCGATCCTGCTCTGCGCGCTCGGCGGCCTCTGGGCCGAACGCGCGGGCGTGATCAACATCGGCCTCGAAGGCATGATGATCCTGGGCACCTGGGGCGCCGCTTGGGGCGCGTACCACGGCGGTGTCTGGGCCGGGCTGATCGCGGCGGTCGTGTTCGGCGCGCTCGGCGGCCTGCTGCACGCCGTCGCGACGGTGACCTTCAACGTCAACCACATCGTCTCCGGTGTGGCGATCAACCTGCTCGGTCTCGGGGTCGCGAAGTACCTGGCGAACCTGGTGTTCACCCCGCTTTCGGGGAACCCGCGCCAGTCACCGCCGGTCCCGAAGTTCGACACCTATTCGGCGACGTTCCTCTCGGACTGGCTTTCGGATCTGGAGAAGATGCAGCGCGTCTTCATCTCCGACCTCGCCGGCATCCTCAACGGCCTGGTCACCGAGGTCGCGCCGCTGACGATGATCGCGATCGCGCTGGTCCCGATCAGCTACTTCGTGCTGTGGCGGACGCGGTTCGGCCTGCGGCTGCGGTCCTGCGGTGAGAACCCGGTCGCGGCCGAGTCCCTCGGCGTGAAGGTCTACCTGCACAAGTACGTCGCCATGATCATCTCCGGCGGGCTCGCCGGGATGGGTGGCGCGTCGCTCGTGCTGCTCGCCGGCGGCGCGGACTATCTGGAGAACCAGACCAACAACCGCGGGTACATCGGCCTCGCGGCGATGATCTTCGGCAACTGGCGGCCGGGCGGCCTGCTCGGCGGCGCGGCGCTGTTCGGTTACGCGGACGGCCTCCAGCTCGCCGGTGGCGGCACCGCGGTGCTCGCGCTGCTGTACGGCGCGGTGATCCTGCTGGCCGTGATCGTGGCGGTGCAGTTGTTCCGCCGTCAGTGGATCGCTTCCGCGCTCGGTGTCGTCGGCGCCGTCGCGCTGTACGCGATCTACTGGACCAACGACGACCTGCCCAGCGACCTTATCCCGTACACCGCGCACTTCGTGACGCTGATCGTGCTGGCGGTGGCTTCGCAACGGCTGCGGCCGCCCAAGGCGATCGGCGCCACCTATCGGCGAGGTGAGGACTGACATGGCGGAGTACGACTGGGAAGCCTTGAGGGCTAAGGCCGTCGAGGCGGCGAAGTCGGCGTACGCGCCTTACTCGGGTCTGCACGTCGGTGTGGCGGGCGTGGTGGACGACGGCCGGATCGTCGTCGGCTGCAACGTCGAAAACGCTTCGTACGGCTTGGGAATGTGCGCGGAATGCACGATGGCGGGGCAGCTGCGGCTGACCGGCGGCGGCAAGCTCGTCGCCGTCGCCTGCCGCAGCGGCGCCGGTGATCTGCTGATGCCGTGCGGGCGCTGCCGTCAGATCCTGTTCGAGCACGGCGGATCCGACTGCCTGGTGGACACCCCGAGTGGCATCCTGCCGATGTCCGCGGTGCTGCCGGACGCGTTCGGGCCGGATGACCTGCCATGAGCGCGTTCGCCGCCGTCGACGTCATCCGCGCGAAGCGGGACGGTGGACGGCTCACCGATGAGCAGATCGACTGGACGATCGACGCGTACACGCGCGGCGACATCGCCGAGGAACAGATGGCCGCGCTCGCGATGGCCATCTTCCTGCGGGGGATGGACTCCGGCGAGATCGCGCGCTGGACCGGCGCGATGATCTCGTCGGGGGAGCGGCTGGAGCTGAAGGTCAGCCGTCCGACGATCGACAAGCACTCGACGGGCGGGGTCGGCGACAAGATCACGCTTCCGCTGGCGCCGCTCGTCGCAGCCTGCGGCGCGGCCGTGCCGCAGCTGTCCGGGCGCGGGCTCGGGCACACCGGCGGGACGCTGGACAAACTGGAGTCGATTCCGGGCTGGCGTGCCTCTTTGTCGACATCGGAGATCATCCGGCAGCTCGACGAGGTCGGCGCGGTGGTCTGCGCGGCGACCTCCGGGCTGGCTCCGGCGGACAAGAAGCTGTACGCGCTGCGGGATGTGACTTCGACGGTGGAGTCGATCCCGCTGATCGCGAGCTCGATCATGAGCAAGAAGATCGCCGAGGGCTCGGCCGGGCTGGTCCTCGATGTGAAGACCGGTTCGGGCGCGTTCATGAAGACGCTTCCGCAGGCCCGCGAACTCGCGCGGACGCTGGTGGAGATCGGGACCGCGCACGGCGTCGCGACGACGGCGCTGATCACGGACATGAACGTGCCCTTGGGGCATGCCGTCGGCAACGCGATCGAGGTCGCGGAGTCGGTCGAGGTGCTGCGCGGCGGCGGCCCGGCCGACGTCGTCGAGCTGACCGTGGCTTTGGCCAGGGAGATGCTGGCGCTGGCCGGATTGTCCGATGTGGACCCGGCGGCGGTGCTCGCGTCGGGGAAGGCCTACGAGACGTGGTGCCGGATGATCGCCGCTCAGGGCGGGGATCCCGAGGCGGAGCTGCCGCGGCCTAAGCACGTCCACGTCGTCTCGGCGCCTTCGGATGGTGTCTTGACGTCTTTGGACGCGTACTCGGTCGGGGTCGCCGCTTGGCGGCTCGGGGCCGGACGGGCGCGCAAGGAGGATCCGGTGCAGGCCGCGGCGGGTGTCCTGTGCCTGGCGAAGCCGGGCGACACGGTGTCGGCGGGGCAGCCGCTGCTGGAGCTGCACACCGATACGCCGGAGGCTGTTCCTTCGGCTCTCGCTGCGCTCGAAGACGCCTACGCCGTCTCCTCGGAGGCCTCGGCCTCCGCTCCGCTCGTCCTGGAGACCGTGCGGCCCTGACCTGCGTTTAGCCCCCTAATCGCGATCTGTCGGCGGTGCCGGCCCTGGTCGCGATCCCCGTGTCCTGAAGGCCCGCATTTAGTCCTCTGGATGCGGTACTTGCGCGTGCAACTACCGCATCCGGAGGACGAAATGCCTGGGGCGCAGGGCGTGGCGGCTGGGTCTTGCCGGGAGCCAGTGTCCCCAATGTGGCATTGGGGACACTGGGCGCCTCCAATGCCACATTGGGGACATCGACCCGGCCCGACCGACGCCGGGCCCCGGACGTGCACCCTCGTCGAGGTTGGGCCCTGCCGCATCCAGAGGACGAAATGCCTGAGGGTGGGCGGATCGCGATTAGCCCGCTAAACGCAGGTCGTGGCCGGAGAAGCGTGAAGGCCCCCTTCCCTCGGCGGAGCCGGAGGAAGGGGGCCTTCACGCGTTAAGAGAGCGTCAGTCGGTGGTCTCGTCGGCGCCGTCGGCCTTCGCCTTGGCGTCGGCCGCCTTGGGCGCCCGGCCGTTGCGCGAGCTGCGGCGCGGCTGACGCGGGGCGGGCGGCGGCGGGGCGATCTGCTGCACGGCCGGTCCGCCGCCGAGCATCAGCTCCGCGAAGGTCGCCATGGCCTCGTCCAGCTGGCCGCCGATGCGGCGCACGGACTCGTCGTTGCTCTTGCGCACCAGCGAGTCGACCGAGTCGGTGTCCGGCTGCTTCTGCAGCGTGCTCTCGACCTTCGACAGGCCGGAGCGGATCGAGCCGTCGAGGTCGCCGAGGCGCCCGGTGAAGCCGTCCTCGACCTTGTCGAGCCGCTCGGCCAGGTCGTCCAGTCGCGAGGTGACCTTCTCGAGGCGGTCGCCGAGGCCGTCGAGGCGCTCCGAGGCGTCGATCATCTCGCCGGTCTCGGTCAGCGCGGTCTTCAGCGCCTCGGTGTTCGCGGTGAGGCTTTCCTTGGTCGCCTTGTCGAGGTTCTCGACGCGGGTGCGCAGCTCGCGGTCGACGGTGTCGACGCGGTCCCGCAAGGTGGACTCGGCCTGCTCGACGCGCTCGCGCACCGGCCCGATCACCGACTGCGGCAGCGCGTCGGTCCTCACGTCCTGCTTGTCGAGGTGCGCGCCGAGCTCGTCGAGGCGGCGGTGGATGTTCTGGAGCTTGTCCTCGAGCCCGTCCATCCGGCCCCCGACGCCTTCCAGACGCGCGGCCATGCCGTCGAGGCGGCCGTCGAGCTGAGCGAACGGCTTGGCCAGCTTGTCGACGATGCTTTCGACGGCGCGGGTCAGCGCGGCGATCGCGGTGTCCTGCGCTTCGAGCCGCGACATGGTCTCGTCGAGACGTTCGGCGAGCACGCTGGTCTCGGTGCGGTCGGGCATCTCCGAGAGCCGCTTGCGCACCGCGCCGAGCGAGTCGACGGGGGCCAGACGTGCGTAGATGTCGTCGAGCGCGTCGAAGATCTGCTGCTGTTCGCTCTCGCGCACTTCGGCCGCGCGCACCAGCATGTTGCGCATCCGGTCGAAGGACGGGGCTGCAATGTGGTTGTCAGTGGTCACTGCGGTGTCCTTCGTGGGCGGGGAAATGGGAGGGACGTGACGTGAAGCTTATCCATTGCGAAATTGCTCTGTGTATGGCCCCCGGGTATCGGACAATGCCGAGCTCTGCCCCTGATGGCCGATTCAGCCCGTGATCGACAAAGCCGAGGGTTAACCGGCTCGCGGAAGTTACCACCATGTAGGGGAATGACAGGCTGGTTACCGTTACGTATGTCCTCTGAAAGCAGCAGACCCAGCATCCCGGAGGCGGTACTGGCCCGCGCTCCCAAGGTTCTCCTCCACGACCACCTGGACGGCGGATTGCGGCCCGCCACGGTCGCCGAACTCGCCGAACAGACCGGGTATCGGGCCTTGCCGACCAGCGATCCCGTCGAACTCGGCCGATGGTTCCGCGACGCGGCCGATTCCGGCTCCCTCGTCTCGTACCTTGAGACGTTCGCGCATACGTGTGGCGTCATGCAGACCGAGGAAGCGCTGGTCAGAGTGGCCGCCGAGGCGGTGGAAGACCTCGCTGCCGACGGCGTCGTCTACGCCGAGGTGCGTTACGCCCCCGAACTCTTCGTCGAACGCGGACTGTCACTCGATGCGGTGGTCGAGGCCATTCAGGCCGGGTTCGTCGAAGGTGAACGGAGAGTGGCGGCCGGCGGCGGCCGGATCCGCGTCGGGACGTTGCTCTGCGCGATGCGCCAGCACGCCAGGGCGCTCGAGATCGCCGGCCTCGCCGTCCGCTACCGCGACGCCGGTGTGGTCGGGTTCGACATCGCCGGACCGGAAGACGGATTTCCGCCTACCAGAAATCTCGACGCATTCGAGTTCCTGCGGACGAATAATGCGCATTTCACCATTCATGCGGGTGAGGCGTTCGGGCTCGCGTCCATTTGGGAGGCGATTCAGCATTGTGGCGCCGAGCGGCTCGGTCACGGCGTGCGCATCGTCGACGACATCAAGACCGACAGCGACGGCACGGTCCATTTGGGACGGTTGGCCGCCTACGTCCGCGACCGGCGGATCCCGCTCGAGATCTGTCCCACGTCCAATGTCCAGACGGGGGCGGCGCGCTCGATCGGCGAACATCCCTTCGGCCTGCTCGCCAGGCTGCGGTTCCGGGTCACCGTCAACACCGACAACCGGCTGATGAGCGGCTGCTCGATGACCAGCGAATTCGCGGCACTGAGCGACGCGTTCGGCTACGGGGTGGCCGATCTCGAGTGGTTCACGATCAATGCGATGAAATCCGCCTTCCTCGATTTCGACCAGCGGCTCGACATCATCAACACGGTCATCAAGCCGGGGTATGCGTCCTTGCGTTCGTTAGCATAGCCAACTATTGTTCACTATGTAGGAGTTGATTCCCATATAGTGAAACGGTGGCGAAGATGGCGCAGGTCGTGGACGTGAGGAACGGCGGCAAACGACGCTGGCTCATCCTCACGCTCGGTCTCGCCGCGCAGACCGCGAGCTGTTCGTTCCTCTACGGAATCCCGTTCCTGGTGCCGTCGATGCAGAGTGCGGAGGGGCTCTCGCTCGCCGAAGCGGGGACTGTGGTCGCGGCGCCGAGCCTTGGCCTGTTGTTCACCTTGATCTTGTGGGGTGCGGCGGCGGACCGTTACGGAGAGCGTTTGGTAATGGTCATCGGGCTCGGCGTCTCGGGGTTACTCCTCGTGTACGCCGCCGTCGGCGACCACTCGCTCGGAACCCTCTTTGGGGTGTTTCTGCTCGCCGGCGCGAGCACCGCGTCAGTGAACGCCGCGAGCGGCCGGGCCGTCCTCGGCTGGTTCGGCCCGGCCGAACGCGGCCTCGCGATGGGCATCCGCCAGATGGCCCAGCCGCTCGGGGTGGGTGTCGCCGCCTTCGGGCTCCCGCCGCTCGCGGACCGCTGGGGCTTCCAGGTCTCGCTCCTGCTGCCCGCGCTGACCGCGATCGGTGTCGCGCTCCTGGTCGCCTGGCTCCTGGTCGATCCGCCGCGCCCGGAGGCCGAAGCGGGCAAGGTGGAGAAACCGCCGTCGCCGTACCGGAAGCCGGCGTTGTGGCGGGTCCACGGCGCGAGCGCGCTGCTCGTCGTCCCGCAGTTCGCGGTCTCCGCGTTCACCCCCGTGTACCTGGTGACCGTGCACGGCTGGACGGCGGCGTCCGCGGGCTGGTTCGTCGGCGCCGTCCAGATCCTCGGCGCGCTGGGCAGGATCGCGTCGGGCTACTGGTCCGACCGCGCCGGCAGCAGGCTGCGGCCGATGCGGCGGCTGGCGGTCGCGAGCGCCGCGGTGATGCTGCTGGTCGCGCTCGGGGACGCGGCGTGGCCGTGGCTGGTGCTGCTCGCGCTGGTCCTGGCCGCGGTGATCACCGTGTCCGACAACGGGCTCGGGTTCACCGCGTCGGCGGAGATGGCCGGGCTCGCGTGGGCGGGGCGGGCGATGGGCACGCAGAACACCGGCCAGAACATCGCCGCGGCCCTGACACCGCCGATGCTGGGGCTCGTGATCGGTGATTCGCGGTACGCCCTGGCGTTCTGCGTGGCCGCGGTCTTCCCCGCACTCGCCGTGGCCCTGGTCCCCGTCAAACACGAAGCGACCATGGCCACGGCCCCAAGACCAGCGCGCCCCACCAAGTGACCGGCAGACCGTCTCTCGGAAGCGCGCCAGCGCGACGAGAGACTTCACCTCGCGCGCCCTCTTTCGGGCCGAAGGCCCACGAAAACGCGCCGAAGGGGCGCCTCCCCGCTCAACTCGACGTTGAAGCGGAACGACGCCCCTTCGGCGCGCTTTTCGTCAGCGCGCGACAATCAACACAGTCAGCGCGCGACAGCTAAACGGTTCTCGAAGGTCTCGACGAGTTTGCGCCACTCCGACTGCTCGGCGTCGAACGGAGCGCTCGGCTCGAGGCGCGAGGGGTCCGGCCGCAGCACGAACGACACCAGCCAACCGAGGCTTTCGTTGGCGGCCAGCGCGGTTTCGACGCTGTCGTCGTCGGCCCACTCGGCGGCGTCGGTGATCAGCTCGACGGCCAGCTCCAGCTGGGTCGGGTCGATCGACTCCGGGCCTTCGGCGATGTCCTCGGCGATGCCGTTCAGCACGTACGTGTTCTCGGCGTCGACCTCGATCTCGAGCTCACCGGCGGTGGCCTTCGTGGCCACCTCGTCCCAAGTGGACACTTGGGCGAGGTCGTTGTCCGCCAGGTCCTTGCCGTCCGCGATCGCGCGGATCAGGGCCTTCTCGGAGGTGAAGACGTCGATCTCGCCTTCGCTGCCGAGGAAGATCGGCTTGTCGTCGAGGTAGCAGCGCAGCGTGTAGTACTCGGCGCCGGAGGTGATGATCTTGATCGGGTCGATGCCGACCTCGCCCCAGAAGCCGACGGGCTCGTCGTCTTCGTCGTCGTCCTCGTCCGCGTCGTCCACCAGGTCCGCGTCGACGGCGGCCGCTTCGGCCTCGGCGGACTCCGCGAGGAAGGTCGCGAGTTCCTCCGCGGTCTGCTCCAGCACCTTCTCGTCGACGTCGGGGACGGTCACGAGACCGTCGATCGCGTCGAGCACGGTGTCCCACTTCTCGGAGACCGCCTGCGACAGGTCCGCCCAGAGGCGCTCGCCGTCACGGCCGGAGAAGGGCAGCGTGCCCTGGTCCAGCAGCGAGAAGCTCTCGTGCGCGTCGAGGACTTCGTGGACCTCTTCGAGCTCGCACACGTCCGCGAGCGAACGCACGATGCCGATGATCTCGGCCAGCTCGCCGAGCGTCCACTGGTCCGGCTTCTCGGCGACCAGCTCGGGGACGCCCACCAGGTCGTAGGTGTGGTCGTCGTCCGGGATGAGCTCGGGCACGTTCAGCGCCGGGACGACCTCCCACGCGGGGTGGTCGAGCAGGTCGTGCTGCTCGGAGGTCCGTACGAAAGCGGCGAGATGCGCGGCGTCCGGGAAGGCGTACAGGTCTTCCTCGTCGCCGAGGAAGGCTTCCCACTCCTCGCCGTCTTCCCGCCAGCGCGGCGCCCAGAGAGTGACGACGTCACCCTGTGGCAGGCCGAGTTCGATCGGGATGATGTCCTGTGCCATTCCTTTAGCCCTCTCGGATTACCGCCTGTGTGCGCGGCCGGGTGATGGTGCCCGGAAGGTGCGCGGTACCGCGAAGCCTACGGGTTTCCGGCGGAGGGCGCGATCACCCCTGGGCAAGAAGCGACCAACGGATGGCACGATAGGTCCTCTGATGACACTTACAGACCTCCTGCCTGCGGATCCCGATCCCGACTCGCTGTTCGAAGCCTTCTCCGCCTGGACGGCCGAGCGCGGGTTGGAGCTGTACCCCGCGCAGGAAGAGGCCATCATCGAGGTGGTCTCCGGAGCGAACCTGATCCTGTCGACGCCGACGGGCTCGGGAAAGAGCCTGGTCGCGGTCGGGGCGCACTTCACCGCGCTCGCGCACGGCCTCCGCAGCTACTACACGGCCCCGATCAAGGCGCTCGTCTCGGAGAAGTTCTTCCAGCTGATCGAGATCTTCGGCCCGGAGAACGTCGGCATGATGACCGGTGACTCGGCGGTGAACGCCGACGCGCCGATCATCTGCTGCACGGCGGAAATCCTGGCGAACATGGCGTTGCGCTTCGGTGCCGACGCGCCGGTGGGCCAGGTCGTCGCCGACGAGTTCCATTTCTACTCGGAGCCGGATCGCGGCTGGGCGTGGCAGGTGCCGCTGCTGGAGCTGCCGAACGCGCAGTTCGTGCTCATGTCGGCGACGCTGGGCGACGTCTCGTTCTTCGAAAAAGATCTCACCCGCCGGACCGGCCGTCCGACCGCGGTGGTCACCTCGGCGCAGCGGCCGGTGCCGCTCACCTTCCGCTACGCGCTGACGCCGTTGCACGAGACGATGTCCGAGCTGCTCCACGGCGGGCAGTCGCCGGTCTACGTCGTGCACTTCTCGCAGGCCGCGGCGATCGAGCGCGCGCAGACGCTGATGAGCATCAACGTCACCTCGAAGGCGGAGAAGGAGGCCATCGCCGAGATGCTCGGCGACTTCCGCTTCTCGGCCGGGTTCGGGAAGACGCTGTCGAGGCTGGTCCGGCACGGGATCGGCGTGCACCACGCCGGCATGCTGCCGAAGTACCGGCGCCTGGTCGAGCAGCTCGCGCAGGCCGGGTTGCTGAAGGTGATCTGCGGGACCGACACGCTCGGCGTCGGCATCAACGTACCAATCCGCACAGTGGTCTTTTCGGCGCTGACGAAATACGACGGTGTGCGGCAACGGCATCTCAAGGCGCGCGAGTTCCATCAGATCGCCGGCCGCGCGGGCCGTGCGGGCTACGACACCGACGGTTACGTCGTCGTTCAGGCGCCGGACCACGTCGTCGAAAACGCCAAGGCGCTGGAGAAGGCGGGCGACGATCCGAAGAAGAAAAAGAAGATCGTCCGCAAGAAGGCGCCCGAGGGGTTCGTCAACTGGACGGAGAGCACCTTCGACCGGCTGATCGCGGCCGAGCCGGAGCCGCTGACGTCGAGTTTCCACGTCAGTCACTCGATGCTGCTGAACGTCATCTCCCGGCCGGGCAACGCCTTCGACTCGATGCGGCATCTGCTGGAGGACAACCACTCCGACCGTCCCGCCCAGCGGAAACTGATCCTGCGCGCGATCGCGATCTATCGCGCGCTGCTCGCGGCGGGTGTCGTGGAACGGCTCGACGAGCCCGACGAGCAGGGCCGCATCGTCCGGCTCACCGTGGACCTGCAGTTCGACTTCGCGCTGAACCAGCCGCTTTCGCCGTTCGCGCTGGCGGCGATCGAGCTCCTCGACGTCGAGTCGCCGTCCTATCCGCTCGACGTCGTGTCCATTGTGGAATCTACTGTGGACAATCCGCGTCCGGTCCTGTCACAGCAGCAGTTCAAGGCGCGCGGCGAGGCCGTGCAGGCGATGAAGGCCGAGGGCATCGAGTACGACGAGCGGATGGAACTGCTCGAAAACGTCACGTACCCGAAGCCGCTGGAGGAACTGCTGGAAGCGGCGTACTCCCGCTACCGGCAAGGGCATCCGTGGGTCGAGGACTACGAGCTCAAGCCGAAGTCGGTCGTGCGCGACATGTACGAGCGCGCGATGAACTTCGTGGAGTACATCGGTTTCTACCAGCTGGCCCGCTCGGAAGGGCTGGTGCTGCGGTACCTCACCGACACGTACGACTCGTTGCGGCACACGGTTCCGGACGAGGCCAAGACCGAGGGATTGCAGGACCTCATCGAATGGCTCGGCGAACTGGTGCGCCAGGTCGACTCCAGCCTCCTCGACGAATGGGAAGCCTTGCGCCATCCCGAAGAGGAAGGCCCGGTCTCGACGCGGCCGCCGTCCGAGCCGCCCGCGGTCACGCGGAACGAGCGGGCGTTCCGGGTGCTCGTGCGCAACGAACTGTTCCGCCGGGTGGAGCTGGCGTCGCGGCGTGCCTACGGGACGCTCGGCGAACTGGACGCCGCCTCGGGCTGGGACGCGGACGCGTGGGAAGACGCCATCGAGGACTACTTCGACGAGCACGAAACGCTCGGCATCGGGCCGGACGCACGCGGGCCGAAGCTGCTGATCATCGAGCAGGAGAAGGAGATCTGGCGGGTGCGGCAGATCTTCGACGATCCGGCGGGCGACCACGACTGGGGTATCAGCGCCGAGGTCGACCTGGCGGCTTCGGACGAGGCGGGCTCGGCGGTCATCCGGATCACGGCGGTGGACCAGCTGGGACTTTCGGCCGGGTGACGGCGCGGCGGCGGACCAGCTGCACGATCAGCACGATCAGCGACAACGCCGGCAACGGATAGCCGAGCATCAAGCCCACCGTGATGTCGGTGAGCGGCGCGAGGACAGCGGCGACGAACACCCACGTCGGCGCTGTCGGCAGTTTCGCGCCCGAGCGGACCTTGCCCCATGGCTTCGCCACCGAAAGCCACGCCTGGAACGCGAGCGCGCTCGCCATCAGCGCGGTCCCGGCGACCAGCGCCACCGGTGCCGGATCACCGCCCACGGAATCCCGTAAAGCCCCCGACAGCAGGAAGATCCCGGCGTAGAGCTGGACGAGCGTGATCACGAACTTCGCCAGCACCCACCAGTGCCGGGTGAACCCCCAGGCCGTCCCCGCGGCGAGCATGAAGCCGGTGAAGGCCGAGGCGTTGGCAAGTGGGGCCAGCAGGAGCGTGTCGATTTCGTGCGCCATCGATGTCGCCGCGACGCGGACCGCGCCGTCCTCACTCGCCCGGCTGATCGCCAGGAGGGTGAACAGCGCCAGGGCCTGCCCCATCCAGCCCACCGAAGTGACGACGTGCAGCCACACGGTCAGCTGCCGCCAGGTCTTCGTCCGCATGCCGCACAGGCTCGCGTGACCGCCCGGCCCGGCACATCGGGGACGACCCTGAAATCACACCGGAAGGGGCGGGAAGCAGGCCTGGGCGTCGTGGCCGTCGAACCAGAGCCCGACCATGAACGCCATCGTCGCCTCCATGAGCGCGGCCCGGTCGAGGCCGCCCGCGACCAGCGGAACGCACCCGATGTCGCGGACCAGTTCGCTCACTTCGCCGACCTTGTCGCCGCAGATCGGGACCGCGAGCGGACGGCCGCCGAACACCGGCGGAGTCATCCGCCAGACGTCCACATGGCACAGGTTGAACGCCTTGACCACGTGCGCGTCCGGTGCGGCGGCGGCGATCCGGGCGGCCTGGTCGGGGACCGTGAGCGCGGCGCCCGGGCCGACCGCGTTGGTGCAGTCGATCAAGACCTTTCCGGCAAGATCCCCCGCGGCGGCAAGGATTTCCGTCACCGACGCGGCGGGAACGGCGAGGAGGATCACGTCACTGGCGCGGGCGGTCTCCTCCCAGGTCCCCACTCGCGGGGAGATTTCGGCGGCCTTGGCCAGGTCGCGGGCGGCGACCATCACCTCGTGCCCGGCCTCGGCCCACTGGCCGCCGAGCGCCTCCGCCATCCCGCCCGCGCCGAAAATACCGATACGCATGTGCTGCTCCCTAAGATCGAGTGGACAACACGACGGTAGAAAGCCGCGCGGGTACCGAATGGTTACCGGAGGTCCGATGAACGACGTCTTCCTCGCCGATTGCCGTGCCCGGCTGGCCTTCGACCTGATGGCGAACACGTGGAACCCGGTCGTCCTGTGGGCCCTGCGCGAAGGACCACTGCGGCCGGCGGAACTGCGGCGACGGCTGGGCGGGATCAGCACGAAGGTGCTCACTGAGACGGTCCGGCGGCTGGAGTTCAACGGCCTGGTCAGCAGGCGTGACTGTGGCCGGACGGCGAAGGTCGAGTACTCGCTGACGGAACTCGGGACCACGCTGCTGGCGCCCATCGAAGCCTTCGGGGAGTGGGCCTTCAGGCATGGCGACCAGGTGATGGAGGCGCAGGACGAGGCGTCCCGTTTACGCGAACTCGCGTGATTGGGCGGCGAACACGTGCGGGCGGCTAGGGGAGCGGGCGGGCCTCGGCCAGCTTGAGCAGCGGGACGGCCGCGGCGGCGTCGGTGATCAGCGTCGAGACCATGCCCGAGCGCAAGACGGCGTCGATCGCTTCGGCCTTCGGTTCCGTGTAGCCCAGCGCGATCACTTCGGGGACGGCCAGGAGGTCCTCGGCGCTGATGGCCAGCACGTGGTGGGCGAGGCCGGTGGACATCGGGGTCCCGTCGGCGTCGAACAGGCGCGCGGAAACCTCGGCTTTGGCCCCGCGTTTCGCTATGGCGCTGCGCTCGGCCTCGTCGAGCGCGTCGTAGACCGTCGACTCCTCGGGCTTCCAGGCACCGATGCTGACGACGGCCTTGGTCAGGTTCTTGAACTGCCCGAAGGTCTCCGCGATGCCGGGCTGCCTGCGCAGCGTTTCGGTGGTGCGGCGGTCGGGGAGCACGAGCGGGCCGAAGATCGGGTACGGCTCGCCGCCGGACACCGACGCGACCCGGCTGACCGTCTCCACCGACCGGTCGCGCATGTCCATCCCCGCCTGCACCCCGCACAGTTGCACGATCGGGCATTTCGGCAGTGACTCGATCGCGTCGGTCATCGCGTTCACCGAACGTGCCCACGACAGGCCGAGGACGTCGCCGGGAGTGACGATTTCGGTCAGGAGGCGGGCGGCGAGCGTGCCGATCTTGCGCCGCGCCACTTCGCGGGATTCCGGTTCCGGTGCTCGTTCGAGCACGAGGACCCGGTCGAGCCGGTACGCCGCGCGGATCTCCTCGGACAGCACGAGATCGACCGGCGCCGGTAGCCGGAACTCGACCCGGACGATGCCGGTTTCCCTGGCCGTGTCCAGCATCCGCGCGACCTTGAACCGGCTGATCCCGAACTCCTCGGCGATCTCCAGTTTCGAGGCGCCCTGTTCGTAGAACCGCCGGGCCACCGCGGCCAGGCGAAGCGACTCCACCAGGCCGGAACCCTGCTTCTTCCCGCTCATATGAGCACTATATCGCGAAATCAACCTGAAAGGTTGACGTAACACCAGGGAAAAGTTCACCATGCCTGAACATGCAGTCCGAAGCATAGGCCCATCCCGCTCATCTGAGCGGAGAGAAGAGGAGCTGGCATGCGTGCCGCGATCGTGGACAAGCCCGGGGAGATCAGGGTCGGCGAGGTACCCGATCCCCAACCGGGGGATCGCCAGGTCGTCGTCAAGGTGGGTGCCTGCGGGATCTGCGGGACCGACCTCCACATCGCCGACGGGCACTTCCCGCCGACGCCCTATCCGATCGTCCCCGGCCACGAGTTCGCCGGCGAGATCGTCGAACTCGGCGCGGACGTGCCGGGCGGCTGGAAGGTCGGCGACCGGGTGGCCGTCGACCCGTCGCTGTTCTGCGGCTACTGCAAGCCTTGCCGGTCCGGCCGCGGCAACCTCTGCGAGAACTGGAACGCCACCGGCGACACCGTGAACGGCGCTTTCGCCGAGTACGTCGCCGTCCCGTCCGCGAACTGTTACCGCATGCCGGACACGATGACCTGGGAACAGGGCGCCCTCGTCGAGCCGGTCTCCTGCGCGGTCCACGGCGTGCGCCGGATCGGCGTCGAGGCGGGGGAGCGGTTCCTCGTCGTCGGCGCGGGCACGATGGGGCTGATCATGCAGCAGTTGCTGCAGCGCGCGGGCGCCCACGTCACGGTGGTCGACCGCAACACCTCGCGGCTCGGCCGCGCCATGGACCTCGGCGCGGCCGCGGTCGCGGGTGACGTGAAGGACCTCGACGACGAGAAGTTCGACGCCGCGGCGGACTGCACCGGCGCCGCGCCCGCCATCGAAGCCGCTTTCGACTCGCTTCAGCGCGGAGGCCGCCTGCTGGTCTTCGGCGTCGCGCCCGCCGAAGCACGCGTCGCGCTTTCGCCGTTCCGGATCTACAACGACGAGATCACCGTCGTCGGCTCGATGGCCGTCATGAACAGTTTCGGTGCCGCGCTCGACCTGGTCGCCGACGGCGCCGTCGACACCGCCGCGCTGCTCACCGACACCCTGCCGCTGGAGCAGTACCCCGACGCTCTCGCCCTCATGCGCAGCGGCGCCGGCCTGAAGGTGCAGGTCATACCGGGAGGCGAAGGTGCGTAAAGCAGCCGCTCTGCTCGCGGTCCTTCTGCTGACCCTCACCGGTTGCGCCGGTGCGGGCGCGCTCGGGACCGGTGACCGGACGCTCGTCGTCGCGATCGTCGCGAACCCGCAGATGAAGGACGCCATCGAGCTTTCCGGCGAGTTCGAGAAGGCGAATCCCGGCGTCAGCCTCAAATTCGTGTCACTGCCCGAAAACCAGGCACGCGCGAAGATCACCGCGTCGACGGCCACCGAAGGCGGCGAGTTCGACGTCGTCATGATCAGCAACTACGAGGCGCCGCAGTGGGCCGCGAACGGCTGGCTGGAGAACCTCGGACCGCATATCGCGGCGAACCCCTCCTACGACGCGGACGATTTCATCCCCAGCATCAAGGAGTCCTTGTCGCACAACGGATCGCTCTACGCGGTGCCGTTCTACGGCGAGTCGTCGTTCCTGGCCTATCGGAAGGATCTGTTCGAGCAGGCCGGGATCACCATGCCCGCCAAGCCGACGTGGACACAGATCGCCGAGTACGCCGCGAAACTCGACGACAAGGCCAAGGGCATCGCCGGGATCTGCCTGCGTGGCAAGCCGGGCTGGGGCGAGAGTCTCGCGCCGTTCACCACGGTCGCCAACACCTTCGGCGCGCAGTGGTTCGACAAGGACTGGAACGCGAAGCTGACCAGCCCCGAGTTCAAGGCCGCCGCGGAGTTCTATGTGAACCTCGTGCGGAACCACGGCGAGGTCGGCGCGTCGAGCGCGGGCTTCTCCGAATGCGGCACGCGCTACACGCAGGGCCAGGCCGCGATGTGGTACGACGCGACGGTCATGGCGGGGACGAACGAGGACCCGTCGGCCAGCAAGGTCGTCGGGAAGTCCGGCTACGCCCCGGCGCCGGTGGAGAAGACGCAGGCGAGCGGCTGGCTCTACACCTGGGCGCTGGCGATCCCGAAGGTCGCCAAGGACAAGGAAGCCGCCTTCAAGTTCATGTCCTGGATGACCGACAAGGCCTACGTGCAGCGGGTCGCCCAGGAGTTCGGCGACTGGAACCGGGTCCCGCCGGGCGTGCGTAAGTCGACCTACGACATCCCGCAGTACCGCGAGGCCGCGAAGGCCTACGCGCAGCCGACGCTGGACGGGATCGCGGACGCCGACCAGCGCAAGGCGATGGTGAATCCGGTGCCCTACCCCGGGATCCAGTTCGTCGGCATCCCCGAGTTCCAGGATCTCGGCACCCGGGTGAGCCAGCAGCTTTCGGCGGCGATCGCGGGCCAGATCACCGTGGACGAAGCACTGGAGCAGTCACAGGAGTACGCGCAGACCGTCGGCAAGTCGTATCAGGAGGTGCAGTGATGGCCACGATCTCCGCTCCCGCCCGCACCGAGCCCGCCCACGCGAAGAAGGCGGCTCCGAAGCGCGGCACCGATACGCCGTTCAAACGACGGCTGCCGCTCCTGCCCGCCCTGCTGTTCGTCGTCGCCGTGACGCAGTTGCCCTTCGTGCTGACGGTGTTCTACTCGTTCCAGTCGTGGAACCTGGTGCGCCCTGGCTCGCGGCATTTCGTCGGGCTGCGGAACTACATCGACGTCTTCGCCGACTCGACGTTCCTCGGGGCGCTGCTGAACACCGTGGTGCTGACGGTCGTGTGCGTGTTCTTCTCGCTGTTGCTCGGCCTCGGGCTGGCGATCCTGCTCGACCGCAAGTTCCTCGGCCGCGGTGTGGTCCGCACCCTGCTGATCACGCCGTTCCTGATCCTGCCCGCGGCGGGCGCGCTGCTGTGGAAGACGACGATGTTCGACCCGACCTACGGGCTGCTGCACTTCGTGTTCGGTACCGACGTCGACTGGCTTTCGGAGTTCCCGCTGGCCGCCGTGATGGCCCAGGTCGTCTGGCAGTGGACGCCGTTCATGATGCTGCTGATCCTGGCCGGGTTGCAGAGTCAGCCGAAGGACGTGCTGGAGGCCGCGTCGGTCGACGGCGCCGGCCGCTGGCGGACGTTCACCGCGATCACGCTGCCGCATCTGAGCCGGTTCCTGCAGCTGGCGACGCTGCTCGGCGCGATCTACATCGTCAACAGCTTCGACGCGATCTTCCTGATGACGCAAGGCGGTCCGGGGACGGCCAGCACGAACCTGCCGTTCTACATCTACCAGCGGGCGTTCCAAGGTTTCGACATCGGGCAGTCGTCCGCGATGGGCGTGATCGTCGTGATCCTGACGATGATCGTCGCGACCTTCGCGCTGCGGCTGATGTTCCGCACGTTCTCGGTCCAGGGAGGCGCGAAATGAAAAGCCGCTTCGGCCCCGGCGCGCTCACGGTCGCGACCTGGGTGATCGCGATCCTGTTCGTGTTCCCGCTGCTGTGGATGATCCTCACGGCCTTCAAACAGGAGGCCGACGCCTACACCGATCCGCCGCGACTGTTCTTCACCCCGACCCTCGACCAGTTCGCGGGCGTGCTCGAACGCGGCTTCCTGCCGTACCTGTCGAACTCGGCGTTCGTGACCGTCGTTTCGACGCTTTTCGTGCTGCTGCTGGGAATCCCGGCGGCGTACGCGCTTTCGCTGGCGCCGGTGAAGGGGACGAGTAACGCGCTCGGCTTCTTCCTGTCGACGAAGATGCTGCCGATCGTGGCGGCGATCATCCCGCTCTACGTGATCTCGCAGAACACTCAGCTGCTGGACAACGTGTGGGCGCTGATCATCCTGTACACCTCGATGAACCTGCCGCTGGCGATCTGGATGATGCGGTCGTTCTTCCTGGAGGTGCCGCACGAGATGATCGAGGCGGGCCGGATCGACGGGGCCACCCTGCCGATCCTGCTGCGGAAGATCATCATGCCGGTGGTCGCGCCAGGGGTGGCCGCGACCGCGCTGATCTGCGTGATCTTCTCGTGGACCGAGTTCTTCTACTCGGTCAACCTCACCGCCGCGCGCGCCGGGACGGTGCCGGTGTTCCTCGTCGGGTTCATCACCAGCGAGGGCCTGTACTGGGCGCAGCTCTCCGCGGCCGCGCTGCTCGCGTCGCTGCCGGTGATGATCGTCGGCTGGATCGCGCAGAACCACCTGGTCCGCGGCCTGTCGATGGGCGCGGTCAAGTAACGGCCTCGTGAGTGGTAAGGACGGTTAGAACCGTCCTTACCACTCACGAGCCCCACGCCTCACGCGAGCGACAATGCCTGCCCAGGACAAATATGCACGGCGGTGCGGGCGTTCTCTTCCGCCTCTTCGCCTTCGGGCTCGGCGTTCAGCACGAGGACCGTCCCGTCGTCCTCGCTCTGATCGAACAGATCGGGATCGGTGAGCACGCACTGGCCCGCGCCCACACATTTCCCGGTGTCCGCGATGATCTTCATGGCTCCTCCTACCAGGTGACCGGAAGGGCGTGGAGGCCGTAGATCGTCGAATCGTGCTTGAACGGCAGTTCGTCGACCGGAACGGCGATCCGGAGGCCCGGCACTCGCCGGAACAACGTATCGAAGACGATCTGGAGTTCCAACCTCGCCAAGTTCTGGCCGAGGCATTGGTGCACCCCGAATCCGAAGGCGACGTGATGCCGCGCGCCGCGTTCGATGTCGAAGGTGTCCGGGTTCTCGAAGCCCTCCGGATCGTGGTTGCCCGCGTTGCTCAGGCCGACCACGCCTTCGCCCGCGCGGATGAGCGTTCCGCCGATCTCGACGTCGGCGGTGGCGAAGCGTGAGGTCGCCGTTTCCGCGATCGTGAAGACCCGCAGGAGTTCCTCGATGGCGGCGAGGGTCTTGCCCGGGTCCGCCTTGATCTTCGCCAGCTGGTCGGGATTCTCCAGCAGGGTCACCGTGCCGAGCGAGATCATGTTCGCCGTGGTCTCGTGTCCGGCGATGAGCAGCAGGAACGCCAGCCCGACCAGCTCGCCGTGGTCGGCCTCGCCCGTTTCCCGCTGCTTCAGGATCTGACGGCCGAGGAGGTCGTCCTCGGTGGCGTCCGCCTCCTTCTTGGTGACGAGTTCGTCGAGATAGTTTTCGAGCTGCTCGAACGCGGTCATCCGTTCTTCGGCGGTGACCTCCCGGCTGAGCATCCTCGAACTGCAGGACTGGAAGAACTCGTGGTCCGCGTAGGGGACGCCGAGCAGTTCGCAGATCACCAAGGACGGAACCGGCAGGGAAAGCGCCTGGACGAGATCGGCGGGTTTGGGGCCCGCGAGCAGGGCGTCGAGATGTTCGTCGACGATCTGCTGAATACGCGGCTGGAGCGCCTTCATGCGCTTGACGGTGAATTCCCCGACGACGTCACGCCTGGCCTGGCTGTGTTCCGGCGGGTCCATCGCGATGAGGGAGGGGCGGAACGGCTTGTCCTCGCGGCGGATCTGCCGCGCGACCATCAGCGGGAACGACGGGCTCTGCCGGTCGGAACTGAAATGCGGGCTGCTCAGCATTTCGCGGATGTCTTCGAGCCGGGTGAGCGCCCAAGCCGTTTGGCCGGAAGGGAGACCGACCCGGGAAACCGGACTTTCCCGGCGAAGCCGCTCGTATTCGGGCGGTGGTGAAAACGGGCATTTCCGGGCCAGCGGCAAGGTCGCGGTGGTTTCCTCGACGTCAGTCATCGGGTTGTCCTTCCCCAGATGTCGGGTGGTTCGGGCGATAGCGGACAGGGGGCCCCAAAAAACGTATGCGGATGGTTTCATTCCGCTTATGTCACCAAGGTACTCAAGTGGAGACGGGTCGTCCACTCGCGAAGGGGTGGTTTCGCGGGAGGCGTGAAGGGCACGCCCTTACGTGCGAGAATCACGGCCCTGAAGGACCTTTCGAGAGGCGAGGATCATGACAGCCGACCCCGAGACCCGCTTGCGCGCCGACGCGCGCCGGAACCGGGATCAGATCCTGGCCGCCGCGAGAGCCATCTTCGCCGCCCAAGGCGCCGAGGTCCCGATGGAGGAGATCGCGCGCTCGGCCGGCGTCGGCGTCGGCACCCTGTACCGGCGGTTCCCGGACCGCGACGCGTTGATCAGGGCGGTCGCCGTCGACAACTTCGACCGAGTCCTCAGGGACGCGAAGGCCGCGAGGGATCAAGAGGCCTCGGACTGGGAGGCGCTGGTCCGGCTGCTGCACCAGTCGATGGAGCTGCAGCTGAGCATCCAGCTCGCGATGGTGTCGCCACGGGCATTGGCGATCTTGAAGAGTGATCCCGCGATCAAGGCCCTGCGGGACGAGTTGCTCCTGGTGATGGACGCCTTCGTCCGGGGCGCGCAGGCGGAAGGCCGGCTCCGGACGGACGTCGCCACCGGTGACGTCGCGATCCTGTTCGCGACGCTGCTGCGGCAGATGCCGGGCAAGAGCGAGGAGGTCGCGCGGATGGCGACGAGGCGGTGCATCGGGATCATGATCGACGGCCTGCGGGCCGTCGGCACGCACGAGCCGCTGCCGGGACGGGCGCTGACCGGGGCGGATCTGGACCCGTGAGTCCGTGAAGGCCTCCTTCCCTGCTCCATCCATGCCCCCGCCGCCGCCCTCAACGGACGCGCTGCGCGCGCAGCCTGGATTCAGGGTAGGGAAGGAGGCCTTCACGGACTTCAGGTGTCCAACTGCGCAAACCGGGCGGGTCAGACACCCAGTGGATGCCAGACGGTCTTCGCCTCCAGGTACCGTCGCAGCCGCGAGATGTCGGCGTCGGCGGTCCAGTCCGGCTCGGTGTCCGGGACGGTCAGGACCCGCTTCACGGTCCCCGCGGCCTCGCGCGCCAGGTCCGCCCGAGCGGACGGCTCGGCGCCGGTCGGGTCGAGGGCGTTGACGTCGCCGTGCGACGCCAGCCACGAGCCCAGCTCCGACGCGCGGCCGGTCAGGATGTTCGCGACCCCGCCGGGCAGGTCGGATGTCGCCAGCACCTCCGAAAGCGTGATCGCGGGCAGCGGCCGGTCCGCGCTGGAGACGACCACCGCGGTCGAGCCGGTCGCCAGCACCGGGGCCAGCACGCTCACCAGGCCCAGCAGCGACGACTCCTGCGGAGCCAGCACTCCCACGACACCGGTCGGCTCCGGCACGGTGAAGGAGAAGTACGGGCCCGCGACCGGGTTGGCCGCGCCGAGCACGGTCGCGATCTTGTCCGTCCAGCCCGCGTACCAGACCCAGCGGTCGATCGAAGCGTCCACAAGGGACTGTGCCTTCTTCGCCGCGACGCCTTCGGACGCCGAAACCTCCGCGACGAACTGTTCGCGGCGGCCTTCCAGCATCTCCGCCACCCGGTACAGCACCTGGCCGCGGTTGTACGCGGTCGCCGCCGACCAGCCGCCGAAAGCCTTGCGGGCGGCGGAAACCGCGTCACGGACGTCCTTGCGGGACGCGTGCGAGGCGTTCGCCAGGAACTTGCCCTTGGTGTCGGTGACCGGGTACACGCGGCCGGATTCCGAGCGCGGGAACTTGCCGCCGATGTAGAGCTTGTAGGTCTTCGCCACCGAAATACGGTCAGACATCGAGGTAGGCCTCCAGTCCGGTGCGTCCGCCTTCGCGGCCGAAACCCGACTCCTGGTAGCCGCCGAACGGCGCGGCGGGATCGAAGCGGTTGAACGTGTTGGCCCAGACGACGCCGGCCCGGAGCTGGTTCGCCATCCAGAGAATGCGCGAACCCTTCTCGGTCCAGATTCCGGCGGAGAGTCCGTACGGCGTGTTGTTCGCCTTGGTGATGGCCTCGTCCGGCGTGCGGAAGGTCAGCACCGAAAGCACCGGCCCGAAGATCTCTTCGCGGGCGATGCGCATCGACTGCTGGACATCGGAGAACACGGTGGGGGCGAAGAAGAAACCGCGTTCCGGCACCGGGCACGGGCTGGTCCAGCGCTGCGCGCCCTCGGCGTCGCCGGACTCCACGAGGCCCTTGATCTTCGCGAGCTGCTCGGCGGAGTTGATCGCGCCGATGTCGGTGTTCTTGTCCAGCGGGTCGCCCAGCCGCAGCGTCGAAACGCGGTAGCGCAGCTTCTCGAGCAGCTCCTCGGCGATGGACTCCTGCACCAGCAGGCGCGAGCCCGCGCAGCACACGTGGCCCTGGTTGAAGAAGATCCCGTTGACGATCCCCTCGACAGCCTGGTCCAGCGGAGCGTCATCGAAGACGACGTTCGCCGCCTTGCCGCCCAGCTCCAGCGTCAGCTTCTTCGCGGTGCCCGCGATCTGACGCTGGATGGCCTTGCCGACCTCGGTCGATCCGGTGAAGGCGACCTTGTTCACGTCGCCGTGGCCCACGAGCGCGGCGCCGATGTCCCCGGCGCCGGGCAGGATGTTCACCACGCCGGGCGGGAGTTCGGCCTGCTGGCAGATCTCCGCGAACACCAGCGCGGTCAGCGGCGTGGTCTCCGCGGGTTTGAGCACCACGGTGTTGCCGGTGGCCAGCGCGGGCGCGATCTTCCACGCCAGCATCAGCAGCGGGAAGTTCCATGGGATGACCTGGCCCGCGACCCCGAGCGGCTTCGGGTTCGGACCGTAGCCCGCGTAGTCGAGCTTGTCGGCCCAGCCCGCGTGGTAGAAGAAGTGCGCGGCCGCCGTCGGCACGTCGGAATCGCGCGATTCCTTGATCGGCTTGCCGTTGTCGAGGCTTTCCAGCACGGCCAGCTCGCGCGACCGTTCCTGGATCAGCCGCGCGATACGGAACAGGTATTTGGCGCGTTCGGAGCCCGGCATCTTGGACCAGACACTGTTGTACGCCTTGCGCGCGGCCTTCACCGCGGTGTCCACATCGGACACCGATGCGGTGCCGACCTCGGCGAGCACCTCTTCGGTGGCCGGGTTGATCGTCTTGAGCGGCTCACCCGAGCCGTCGACGAATTCGCCGTTCACGAACGGACGGTAATGCGGTTTGAGGTTCGCGAGGTCGCGCGATTCGGGCGCGGGCGCGTACTCGAAGATGCCCATGGATCAGTCCACCGTCACGTAGTCGGGACCGCTGTAGTGGCCATCGGCCTGGGTGCGGCGCTGCAGCAGGAGGTCGTTGAGCAGGCTGGACGCCCCGAACCGGAACAGGTCCGGGTTCAGCCACTGCTCGCCGGCGACCTCGTGCACCGCGACCAGGTACTTGATCGCGTCCTTGGTCGTCCGGATGCCACCGGCCGGTTTGACGCCGCGCAGTTCACCGGTCTGGACGAACCAGTCGCGGACGGCCTGCAGCATCACGTGGGTGACCGGCAGCGTCGCGGCGGGTGAGACCTTGCCGGTGGAGGTCTTGATGAAGTCGCCACCCGCCAGCAGCGCGAGCCAGGACGCGCGGCGGACGTTGTCGTAGGTGGCGAGCTCACCGGTCTCGAGGATGACCTTGAGGTGAGCACTGCCACAGGCGGCCTTGATGGCCTGGATCTCCTCGAAGACCTCCAGGTAGCGGCCTTCCAGGAACGCGCCGCGATCGATCACCATGTCGATCTCGGCGGCGCCGGCGTCGACGGCGATCTTGGTGTCGGCCAGCTTGATCTCGCGGCTCGTGCGGCCTGCCGGGAAGCCGGTCGCGACACTCGCGACGTGGATGCCGGTGCCGCGAAGCGCCTCGACAGCCGTCTCGACCATGTCCGGGTACACGCAGACGGCCGCGACCTGCGGAGTGTCCGGGCGTTCCGGATCCGGCCGCATGGCCTTCGCGGCGAGCGCGCGGACCTTGCCCCGGGTGTCGGCGCCTTCGAGGGTCGTCAGGTCGACCATCGAAATGGCGGTGTCGATCGCCCAGAGCTTGGCGGCCTTCTTGATGCTGCGCGTGCCGAGTCCCGCCGCCCGCTGCTCGACGCCGACCTGGTCGACACCAGGCAGCCCGTGCAGGAACCGGCGCAGGCTCGCCTCGTCGCGAGTCGCGTCCGCCAGCGGCGACGGGGTGGCCGTCGCCGCTGACGAGCTGGTCGTAGCTGTCATACGGGTGAGTGTAAGCGGCCTACAAGCTGGGCACCGGGGCCTGGGCGACCGCCCTGGTCGAGGGCACCGCCGGGGCGCAGAACTCGGAGATCATCGGCAGCTGACGCTTGAGCGCGGCGTCCGGCGACGCGGTGATGTCCACGGTGGCCAGCGTGGAGATGTTCTTGCCGGAGTCGTCGTGGAAGCTGAGGGTGGCGAACCCCGGAAGGTCGCCGCCGTGCCCCCAGATCGAGATGTCCTCGGCACAGGCGCCCGCCGCCTTGAGATTCAGCTTCATCAGGCCGAGCCCGTACTCCATACCGCCGCCCACCGGGACGGTCTTCTTCATCTGCGTCACCAGATCGGCGGGCAGCAGGCGCCCGCCGAACAACGCCTCGAAGAACCGGTTGAGGTCCTTGCCCGAGGACACCATGCCGCCCGCGCCGAAGTAGCGCGAGTAGTTGTAGGTGGTGACGTCGGTGAGGCCGCGCGGCGCGTCGTACAGCTGCTCGTAGCCGCGGGCGGCAGGGCGGATCAGGAACGGGAAATCGCGGGGGAGCGACGTGTCTCGCAGGTGCAGCGGCCCGGTGACACGCTCCGCGAGCGCACGTTCCAGCGGCTTCCGTGTGATCTTCTCGACCAACAGGCCGAGGACGTTGTAGCCGGTGTTCGAGTACGCCCAGCTCGTGCCGGGCTTGAATTGCAGCGGCTGCTTCGACACGCTCAGACGGATCTGGTCGTCGCTGTCGAAGTGCTCGAAGCGTTCGGTGTCGACCTCCGGCCCCGTCGCCCAGGAGTCCTCGGGGGCGAGGTCACGCGGGAGCCCGCTGGTGTGTTGCAGCAGCTGGCGGACGGTGATCGGCTCCGGATACGGCAACAGCCCAGGCAGGTAACGCTGTACGGGCTCGTCGAGCCCGACGCGCTTTTCCGCCACGAGCTGCAGGACCAGCGTCGCGACGAACACCTTCGACACACTCGCGATCCGCCAGCGGCCCGACGCGTCGGGTTTGCCCGGCCGTTCGATGTTCGCGACGCCGCTGACACCGCGGAAATCGTCTGAGACGGCGACCATGCCGGGGATGCCCGCGGCGACCGCCGCGTCCATCGCGGCTTGGCGCGGATCGGTCCTCTCGGCGGCCACCGCCGGAAACGCGGTGGCCGAAAGCAGTGCGGCACAAGCGATCGCGACGAAACTTCGGCGCATGTGGTGAACCCCCCAGTCCAGGTCAGGCTTCCAGTTCGGGTACGTCCTTCTTACGTGGCTTCCGTATGACGGTGACTCCGCCCCAGAAAGCCAGGCCGGTGATCTTCACCGTCGGCGCCGTCGGCGGCGCCGGGGGAGTCCCGGCGCGATCCTCCAGTTCGAAGGCGCCCATGAAGCCGATTCCGGTGACGTCCACGTTGATGTCGTCGGGCACGACGATGTCGATCCCGCCCATGATCGCGACCGCGGTGATCGTCGAGTGCTTCTCGGCGAACCGCGCGTGCCGCAGGTCGAGATCGGCGCCGCCCCAGAACGCGAAACTGTTGTGCTGCTGCGGGACCACCCAGCTGCCCTTGCGCGACGCGCCCGACATGACGGCGATCGAGGCGCCGGAGCCAGGATGCCCGCCGATGCGGTCGTCGGGCAGGCCGAGCGCGCGCGAGGTCGCCGGCTGGATCGCCGTACTCGACTGGGGCAGATCCGCGGTGACCGGCTTGAGGTCGCCGACGGTCTTGGCCGCGTAGACGGTGGTGAGCCGCTCTTCCAGCTCGTTGATGGTGATGCGCCCTTCGGACATCGCCGCGTGCAGCACCTGCGCGACCTGCTCGCGATCGGCGTCGGAGATGCGCATCTGTTCGGGGCCCGGCAGGGCCGGCTCTTCACTCACCTGGAGGAGCCTAGCGCCGACGAGAGGGCCAAGCGTCCATCTTCTGGTCGACAGTGGCATCCTCCCGTGATGGGGAACTCACTACCCGGCGCCGTCGAGCTGCCGGACGGGATCAAGGTGCGCGGGCGGGGCCTGGGTCGTCCCTGGCCAGACGGGCCCTCACCGGATTTCGGACTGTATTTGGGCGGCGCGAAACTGCGCCGGAAGCACGATCACAAAATGGACTGGGAGCGGGCGTGGATCCGCTGGCCCGACTTCCTGCTGCCGACGGACTGGTCGGACGCGCGGCGCCGGATCGTCGACCTGCACACCCGGGCGGCGGCGGGCGAAGGCGTCGAGGTCGCCTGTTACGGCGGAGTGGGGCGAACCGGCACGGTGCTGTCCTGTCTCGCCACCCTTTCCGGGCTGAGCGCCGGCGAGGCGGTGGCATGGGCGCGGGCCAACCACGACAAGCGTTCGGTGGAGACGCCCTGGCAGCGCCGCTGGGTCGGCTGGTTCGCGCGGCAGGCGTGACGGGCTAAATTGACCGGCATGGATGTGCACGTCGTTGATCACCCGCTGGCCAAAGCCAGGCTCTCCACCATGCGCGACGCGCGCACCGACAGCGCCGCCTTCCGCGCGGCACTGCACGAACTGACCGTCATGCTGGTCTACGAAGCCACCCGCGACATGCCCGTGCGGATCGAGCGGATCCACACGCCGGTGGCGCGCACCGACGGTTACGCGCTGGCGAGCCCGCCGCTGCTCGTACCGGTGCTGCGGGCCGGGCTCGGGATGGCGGACCAGGCGCACAAGCTGATCCCGGACGCCCAAATGGGTTTCGTCGGCCTCGCCCGCGACGAAGAGACGCTCAAGCCGACGCCGTACCTCGAGTCGCTGCCCGAATCGCTCGCCGACCGGCCGGTGATGGTGCTCGACCCGATGCTCGCGACCGGCGGCTCGATGGAGTACACGATCCGGTTGCTCACCGACCGGGGCGCCACCGACGTCACCGCGATCTGCGCGCTCGCCGCGCCCGAGGGCATCGAGCACCTGGAGAAGGCCGGGCTGCCGCTGCGCGTGGTGACCGCGAGCATCGACGAGCGGCTGAACGACTCCGGGTTCATCGTGCCCGGCCTCGGGGACGCGGGGGACCGGCAGTACGGGGCCGTCTGACCCGGTTCGCAACAACTCCGCCGTTGCCGGTCACTGACAGGTGTGACCAGAACAGTGACCGGAACGGTGGGGGTGCCGGTGGACTCGTGCGAACCTCCTCCCGACAGGAGCGACACGGAGCTTTGGCGGGCGGCCGCGGGCGGTGATCACCCGGCGTTCACCGAGCTGTTCGAACGGCATGTCCAGTCGGTGTGGAACCACGCCTACCGGCTCACCGGGTCGTGGGCGTCGGCCGAAGACCTGACGTCGACGACGTTTCTCACCGCCTGGCGGCGCCGGGCGGACATCACGCTCATCCGCGACAGCGCGCTGCCGTGGCTGTACACCGTCGCGGGGAACCTCGCGCGCAGCGAACACCGCAGCACCGGGCGGCGGCTCCGGCTCGTCCGGCGGTTGCCGGAGCCCCGGTCGGTATCCGACCACGCCGACACCGTCGTCGACCAGCTCGACGGCGAAGACCGCCTCCGGCAGGTGCTCGCCTTGGTCGCGAAGCTGCCGAAATCGCAGCGGCAAGCCGTCGAACTCTGCCTGCTCGGAGATCTCTCCTTCGCCGACGCCGCCGAACTGCTCGGTGTCGCCGAGGTGACCGTTCGCGCCCACATCTCGCGGGCCCGTACGCAGCTGCGGGCCGCCCTGGAGGAGAAATGACCGACGACCTCGGCCTGCCCGGCAGGCGCGAACTCCCTCCGGAAGTGCTCGACAACCTGCGGATGTCCTTGCGGGAGGGCATGGGAAAACCCGAGCGGCGGCGATGGCCGATCGCCGTCGCCGCGGCCGCCGTGGTCCTGATCCTCGCGGGAGCTCTGGTCACGACCGTGCTCATCCGGGAGCCGGACGGGCCGGGACCCGCCGTCGCGAGCGACCCTGATTTCGCTCTTGACCTGCCGAAGGCCGTCCCGGCCATGGATCGGTGCTGGGCGGCGCTCCAGACCCGCGGCAGGGCCGCCGGTTTCCCCGCCCGTGACGAATGGGTGCCGCAGTTCACCGTCGCCCCTTCCTGGACGTCCGTGACGGTCGTCGCGGTGCGCGCGGGCGGCAAGGTCTTCTTCTGTGAAACCACGTCGATCACGGTGACGGTGTCCGACCCGGACGCCGCCCCGTCCTACGCCACGGGGACCAAGGCCGCGGCACTGCTGATGAGCCGCGCCGGAACGGTCGCCGGGGTGGCCGACCCCGGCTGGGAGAAGATGGAGCTCTTCAGCCGGACCGCCGATTCGACGGCCTCGTCCGATGTGCCGATCTTCCGGAACGGGAACCTGTTCGTGGTGCTTTCGCAGTCCAAACCTTCGCGGACCACGTACTCGGTCGGGCCGTACACCGGGGAGCCGGGCGACGGCGTCACCGTCGCGCCGCACGGCCTTCGGCCCGCGCCCGAACCGGCTGTGACGGACATCGATCGCGTCCCGCCCGTGGTGCCGGACCGGGGCACACCGGCGGGGAAGTTCTTCCAGACCTGTGTGGAGGGAGCGACCGAACCGCTGTCCGACGTGGACGCGTACGAGACCGGGACACTGCTCGAAGGCGATGACGTCAAGGTGGTCGTCGCCCGGCTCGGCGACAGGTTCGTCGTCTGCCAGGGCGGGCTCGGGTATCACGACGGCACGAGCGAGTACTACCGCGTCTTCGCCGGCCCGGACGCCGATCCGCGATCAGTGGGCAAACTGTCGACCGAAACGCTCGGCGGCTCCGAGCAGGGCGGGGTCGGCAGCGCGAAGAATCCGTTCATCGGGATCGTGCCGCGGACCGCGACCACGGTGAAGCTCGATTTCGGGGCGGGCAAGAAGGTCGAGGCGGCGGTCACCGACGGGACTTTCGCGGTCTGGCGACCGGAGCTTCCCGGGGCTATGGACCCGAACGCGCAGGTGGGCGTTGTCGTCCTCGATGCCGCAGGGAAGACGCTCCATGAGGGCACCCTCGCGCTCTACTGAGTACCCGGATCGCGTTTAGCCCGCTAAACGCGATCCGGGGCTTGGGCGCGTTATGAGGAAGTACCTGAAGGACCTTCATGTACTTGCCGGATCGACGAGGTAGTGAAGGCCTCCTTCCTTACTCTGAAGGTAGGCAAGGAGGCCTTCACGGACTCGCGCGCCCGGCGCACCCCAGTCCCGAAGTCCCCCGGATCGCGTTTAGCCCGCTGAACGCAGGTCACCGGCGCAGCCAGCCCGCGGCGTTCACCCGCAGCGCGGTCTCGTAAGCCGTGCTCACGGTGTACTGCTCCGGAAGGTTCCCGTTCAACTCCAGCGACACGAGCCCGTGCACGAACCCCCAGCACGCCACCGTGACGACCTCGGGCGGCACGTCGAGGAAGACGCCGTCGGCGACGGCCTTGCGGATCGTTCCCTCCAGCGGCGCCATCGTGGCGCGAGCCTGCTCGGACGTCTCCTCCGCCGGTTCGAAACCCGGCACCGACTTCGTGAACATGATCGCGTAGAGATGCGGGTCGGCCAGCGCGCTTTCCCGGTACGCGACGCCGAGCCGCACCAGATCCTCGACCGGGTCACCGCTCAGCGTGACCCCGGACATCCGGCGGCCGAAGCGGCGGAAGCCCTCGGTGAAGAGGGCGCTGACGAGGTCCGTCTTGCCGCCGAAGAGCGAATAGACCGCGGTGGTGGACGTGCCGACGTCGGCGGCCAGTTTGCGGAGGCTCAGCGCCTTGGGGCCGTCGGCCGAGATGAGTTCACCGGCGCGGTCCAGCAGTTTCAGCCGGAGGTTCTCGTCGTGCGTCCTGGGGCGGGGCATGCGCAGAGGGTATCGCAACGCTGTTATCAATCGCTCGGATTCGGAGTTGACCTGGAGCGCACTCCAGGTCGTAGTGTCGTTCGCATGAGCTACTCGATAGCGGAAGCCGCGCGACGTAGCGGACTGTCCATCGACACTCTCCGGTACTACGAGCGCATCAAACTCGTCGAGCCCCCGGCGCGGGACGCCGCAGGCCGCCGCGCCTACAGCGACGACGACCTCGGGTGGCTGGGGTTCCTGACCAAGCTCCGCCTGACCGGCATGCCCATCAAGCGGATGCGGGAGTACGCCTCCCTGCGCCACCACGGGGCGGCGAGCGCGGGAAGGCGCAAGGCGATCCTTGTCGACCAGCGTAAATCGGTCGCCGACCGGATCGCCGAGTTGCAGACCTGCCTCGACATCCTCGACTACAAGATCGACCACTACGACCAGGTGGAGCGGAAGGTGCTCGGCACCGGAGCCACCGTGGAGGGAATTTCAGCGTGATCAGCACCAGGAGGCTCGGCGGTCTGGAGGTCGGGGCGCAGGGGCTCGGCTGCATGGGGATGAGCCAGGCCTACGGCGTCCGCGACGACGACACGGAGTCGATCGCCACCGTCCACCGCGCGCTCGAGCTGGGCGTGACCCTGATCGACACCGCGAACGTCTACGGCGCCGGAGCGAACGAAGAGCTGGTCGGCCGGGCGATCGCGGGCAAGCGGGACCAGGTGGTGCTGGCGACCAAGTTCGGCATCGTCTGGGACAAGGACGGCGGGATGTCCGCTCGCGGCGACGCGGCGTACGTCAAGCAGAGCTGCGAAGAGTCCCTTCGACGGCTGAACGTCGACCACATCGACCTCTACTACCAGCACCGGGTCGACCCGAACACGCCGGTCGAGGAGACCTGGGGCGCACTCGCGGAGCTGGTCCAGGAGGGAAAGATCCGGTTCGCCGGGATCTCCGAGGCCGGTGCCGAGACGATCCGTCGTGCGCACGCCGTCCACCCGGTGACCGCGCTGCAGAGCGAGTGGTCCCTGTGGACCCGCGGCATCGAAGGCGAGATCCTCTCGACCGTTCGCGAGCTGGGCATCGGCGTCGTGCCGTTCTCGCCGCTCGGCCGCGGTTTCCTCACCGGCAGCGTGACGTCGGTGAAGGACCTTCCGGCGGACGACCTGCGCCGCGGGCTGCCCCGGTTCGCCGAGGGCAACTTCGAGCGCAACATGGCCATCGTCGAGGCGCTGCGCGAGCTGGCCGAGCAGAAGGGCGTCACCGCGGGACAGCTCGCGCTGGCCTGGGTGCAGGCCCAGGGCGACGACGTCGTGCCGATCCCGGGCACCAAGCGCCGCAAGTACCTCGAAGAGAACGCCGTCGCCGCGGACCTGAAACTGTCCGAAGTGGACATGGAGGCCATCGAAAAGGCCGCGCCCGCCGAGGCGATCGCCGGTGAGCGTTACCCGGAGCGGCTCGCCCGCGCCGCCGGAAAGTAAACCCCAGAGAATCGCGGAGAAATCATGACGGGTTCCACCCTGCCCACCCGCGGGCTCGGCACGCTGGAAGTCGGCGCGCAGGGGCTCGGCTGCATGGGCATGAGCGAGTTCTACGGCCAAGGTGACGACACCGAATCGATCGCGACGGTCCACCGCGCGATCGAACTGGGCGTCACCCTGATCGACACCGCCGACATGTACGGCTTCGGCCGCAACGAGGAACTGGTCGGCCGCGCCCTCGCGGGCAAGCGGGATCAGGTGGTGCTGGCGACCAAGTTCGGCATCGTGCGCGACGAGGCAGACCCCTCGAAGCGCGGGATCCGAGGTGACGAATTCTATGTGCGCCAACAGGTCGAGGCTTCGCTTCGCCGGTTGAACGTCGATCACATCGACCTCTACTACCAGCACCGCGTCGATCCGAATGTGCCGATCGAAGAGACCGCGGGCGCGCTGTCCTCGCTGGTCGAGCAGGGGAAGATCCGGCACATCGGGTTGTCCGAGGCCGGCCCGGAGACGATCCGCCGGGCACACGCCGTGCATCCGGTGACGGCCGTGCAGACCGAGTGGTCGCTGTGGTCGCGCGACATCGAGAACGAGGTCGTCCCGGTCTGCCGGGAGCTCGGCATCGGACTGGTGCCGTATTCCCCGCTGGGCCGCGGTTTCCTCACCGGGCGCTTCAAGTCCAAAGAGGACTTCGCGGAGGGTGACTTCCGTCAGACGACCCAGCCGCGGTTCGCCGAGGGCAACTTCGAGCGCAACATGGCGATCGTCGACGCGTTGCGTTCGCTGGCGGAGCAGAAGGGCGTCACCGCAGGACAGCTCGCGCTGGCCTGGGTGCAGGCCCAAGGCGACGACGTCGTGCCGATCCCGGGCACCAAGCGCCGCAAGTACCTCGAAGAGAACGTGGCGTCCGTCGGTCTGAAGCTGACCGCCGAGGACGTCGCCGCCATCGAGGCGGCGGTCCCGGCCGACGCGGTCGCGGGGGAGCGCTACCCCGAAGCGGCCATGCGGATGCTGTCCCGCTGAGGCGAAAGAAGCCGGCGCCCCGGTCAGGGAGCGCCGGCTTTTTCGTTGTCAGAGCGAGGAAGTGACCGCTTCGACCACGCCGTCGACGGCCACCGTCTGCTGCTCGCGGGTCGCGAGACCGCGCACCGTCACGTTCCCGGCGTCCCAGTCTTCCTGGCCGACGATCACCACGGCCCGCGCCCCGGCCTTGTCCGCGCGGGTGAGCTCCTTGCCCAGCTTGCGGAGTTCGACGGGCGTGGACGTGCGCAGTCCGGCCTTCCGAAGCCGTCCCGCGACCTCGCGCGAGGCGTCGGTGAGTTCTTCGGTCACCGGGATCACCACGACGTCGACCTCGCTGCGCGGCTTCGGGGTGAGGCCGTGCGTGTCGAGGAAGTCGATCAGCGTGACGTCGCCCATGCCGAAGCCGATCCCGGGGATCTGCTGCGACGTGAACAGCGACGCCAGGTCGCTGTACCGGCCGCCGCCGAAGAGGGCGCGACGGTTCTCCGGAGAGGTGTCGAAGACCTCGAACACGGTCGACGTGTAGTACGCGAGCCCGCGCACGATCATCGGGTCGAACGTGATCAGGTCCGCGGCGCCGCTGTTCAGCACCTTGACCAGGTTCGAGTTCTCCTTGACCTGGTCCGGCAGCTCGTCGAGCAGGGCCACGCCGGAGGTCAGGATCTCGGTCAGCTTCTCGAACTGCTTGTCGGTCAGGCCGATCTCGCTCGCGGTGTCGCTCAGCTTCGTCCGGTCCGACTTCTCCCAGCGGTCCACCAGGGTGAACACCTGCGGCAGCTGTTCCGCGGTCACGCCGACGATGTCGGTGAGCGCCGAAGAGAGCAGGTTCCGGTCGTTGGCTCGCACCTGGAACATGTCCGGGGTCGCGCCGAGCGCGCTCATCATGTCGTGGACGAGCTCGAAGATCTCGATCTCGCAGTTCGCGCTGTCCGAACCGAAGATGTCCGCGTTGATCTGCCAGTGCTCACGGACCCGTCCACGCTGCGGCCGCTCGTAGCGGTGGCAGTTCGGGTGGCTGTACCAGCGCACCGGGAACTGCAGCGACTTCGCGTTGCCCGCGATCATCCTGGCGACCGACGGCGTCATCTCCGGGCGCAGCGCCAGCCGCTCGCCGCCCTTGGTGGTCAGCGTGTACAGCTGCTGGTCCGCGATCTCCTGCCCGGATTTCCGCTCGTAGATCTCGGCGGGTTCGAGGATCGGCCCGTCGTAGCGGAGGAAACCGCGCAGTTCGAGCACGTCGTAGAGATGGCCGAACACCTGCGTCCGGACGGACATCTCGGCGGGCAGGAAGTCGCGGGTCCCCTTGGCGGGGGCTGTCGGCAGGTATTCAGGCACGTCAACCAGCTTAACCAGCGAAGGCCACGCCGTACGCGGTGGTCAGGATCGCCGCCCCGAGCAGCACCGCCCCGGCGCTGGTGACCCGCCCGCCGAGCTTGCCCTTGCCCGGTGCCAGGTGCAGGAAGAAGCCGCCGGACTGAGCGAGCACACCGAACAGCAGCAGGAAGCAGACGATCCACAGCGCGGCGGACGGGAGCTCGGTCTGCCCGAGGATCTGCAGCGCGACCAGCGCGAGAACGAGCAGGACACCGGCGTGTGCGTGGCCGGCGCGGAACATCCCGCGCTGGTGTTCGGTCAGCTTCTTGTCACGCAGGACACCCATCAGCGCGTAGCCGCCGTACATCACCGTCGGCAGCGAAACGAGCGCGATGACGGTGAAGAGCCTGATCGGGCCTTCCATGGTGGTTCCTTTCGCGGCGGGTGGGGAGCGACGAAAACGATAACACCGTTTTAAAACAGTGTCACCAAAGTTGGCGTCCCACTTTCGGGAATCAGGCTCGGACGCCCCGCGAAAGGACCAGGCGAACGTTCCGGAGCGCGGAAAGATCGGCGAGCGGATCGCCGTCGACCACCAGGACGTCGGCGCTCAGACCGGGGGCGAGCCGCCCGGTGACGTCGCCGAGGCCGAGCCCGGCGGCGGAGTCCTCGGTCGCGATCTCGAGGATCCGGCGCCTGCCGAAACCCAGCCATTCGTAGAGTTCGAGGGCGCCGACGGGATCGTCGAAGACCGAACCGGGCAGCCCGGCGTCCGTCCCCGACAGCAGCGGGACACCCAGCTCCTCCAGCCAGGACAGCCGTCCGTAGACGGTCTTCGCGAGCTCCTCGCCCATGCGCTCGGCCAGCATCCGCCAGTTGCGGCTGCTCGTCGAACACGCCGCGATACGCTCGGCCGCCATGCGCTTGGCGACGCCTTCGCGCCTGTCCTGACGCTGGGGCCCGGTCATCCAGGTGCAATGCTCGATCGTGCGGACGCCCGCCTCGACCGACGCCTCGATCGCGTCGGAGCCATGGGCGTGCGCCGCGACCGGGAGCCCGTGGCGCGCCGCGTGCTCGACGATCAGGCGCAGCGCCTTGACGTCGAACTGGGACTCCCACATGTCCGCGCCGCCCTCGGTGATCTGGCCGCCGCTGGCCATCACCTTGATCACGTCCGCGCCGGCGGCCGCGTTGGCGTCGATCAGTGCCCGGATCGCGTCGTCGTCCGCGACCTCGCCGCCGAAGAAATGGCAGTGTCCTTTGAGGACGGTCAGGGGTGACCCCGCGGTCAGCAGGCGCGGAGCGGCGGCGCCTTCGGCGTCGAGTTCCGCGCGGACCCGTGCGCCCAGCGCGTCGCGATCGCCGAGATCCCGCACCGTCGTGACGCCGCTGCGCAGCAGCTGTCCCAAGCGTTCCTTGGCGCCTGCGCGCAGCGCTTCGTCTTCGCTCGCCAGGAAGTTCGGCAACATCTCGCGGGAGGCGTCGAACGCCAGGTGCACGTGGGCGTTGAACAGGCCGGGCAGCAGCGTCGCTTCGGGGAAGCCGAGCCTTTCGGCGTCCGGCGACGCCTGAGCCACGACCTCGGCGCGAGGGCCCGCCGCGAGAATCCGGCCGCCCTCCACGAGCACGGCGCCGTCCTCGACCGGTGTGCTCGGACGCGGCAGGACGCGGCCGGCCGTCAGCAGCAGTTGTGCGGTCATGCTTCGCTCCTGGAGACGGCGGCGGACAGGGCGAGCAGGGGGCGCACGTCGGATTCGATGTCGGAGGCGCCGCCCGGGAGCACGAGCTTCGCCCGCCCGTCGGTCTCCTCGCCCGCGGTCTGCCTGGCGATCGCCGTCTTCAGCGCTTCCGCCGCCGCCCGCGGGTCGTCGGTGGCGAGCGCGGTGAGGTCGGTTTCCAGATAGGGGCTCAGCTGTACGAGCCCGTCCCGGATCTCGATCACGCGGCGGTAGTACCGGCGGTGGACCGTGCGCGGGCGCCACCGCTCCCACCTGCCCTGCGGCGTGGTCCGGAGCACGATGTTCGGGTAGATCCCGGCCAGTGCGGTCCACAACGGGGTGAGCTCGTCGTGGTGGCGCCGGTGCTGGCGGCGGCGCCGCAGCGCGGCGAACCGCGCGCGGACGCCGGGATAGGTGATCCCGGCGAGGAAGAGCGCGATCCCGAGGATCACCAGCGGGACGGCGACGGTGAGCAGAAGCCGGACCGACGGTCCGAACGCCCATGCGATCACGATGTAGAGCGCGCGGAACACACTGCCGGCGGAAAGGCAGATCAGCCCGGCGGCACTGAGTTTCAGCCCGGTCTTCAGATGGCGGTCCGCGGTGCGGATGTAGCGGAAGATCCACCAAGCGCACGCGGCGAGGCCGTAGATCAGGTAGATCCCGGCGCCGAGGTAGAACAGCGCCACTCCGGGCACGTGCACGAGCTTCGGGCTCAGCGCGAGCCCGCGTACCTCCGGCGGAGTGAGGGCCATCGCGACCAGCATGAGCGCGATCGCGCCGGACAGCGGGACGAGCTCGAACAGGACGCGCCGTGGCCTGCGCGGGCCCAGCGCGGAGCCGAGGAAAACGATCAACAGCGCGCACACCCCGATGGCGAGCATGATGTTGTTGACCAGGCGCCCCGTGCCCTTGCCGGTCAGGCCGTCGAGCCAACCGGAGATGACCTTCTGCTGGGCGAGGAAGGATCCGGCGACGCAGACGATCGTGATGGTGATCGCCCAGTTCGGCAGCAGCCGGGGCGCCCGGTACGTCTGGTAGATCCGCCAGGCGAGCGCGGTCGCGAACAGCACCATCGCCACGACGTTGAGAGGGGAGAACAGCGAGTTCACAGCCACCCTTGATGGTCGCCCAGTGCGCCTTGGACGCGGCGGACGTCATCGTCGTCGGCGCGACGGGGAATCGTGTAGTTCAAGACCGACGCCCATTCGAGGATGATGGTCGCCACGGTCTCGGCTTCCCATTCGTGCGCCTCATCGTAGGAGGTGCGGCGTAAAGCGCGGTGTACCGCGTCGCCGTCGAGCCCGGGCGCGGGGCCGCGCAGGAAGTCGGCGGGTTCGGCGTCGCCGCCGGGATGGTGATCGGCGAGCATATGCCCGAGTTCGTGCAGGATGATGTGATCCTGGTGGGACTTCGTGGTCTCTTGCTGGAAGAAGATGTAGTCCGCCGAACCGGTGGCGATCCAGCAGCCGAACGGACCGGGTACCTCGAGCGGATACGGCATCAGCCGGATCGGCCTGCCACGCTGTTCGCCGAGCCGCTCGCAGAGCACGCCGACGTCGAGCGGTGGCTCGATGTCGAGCTTGTTCAGCATCTTGCGGCAGCGTTTGCGGAGCTCCCGTTCCTTCATCGGCTTTCGTCCGGCTGGTCGCGCTCGGCCCGTTCGTATCGCTCGACGAGCTCCAGCAGGTCCATGACCTGGCGACGGCCTTGCGGGGAAAGCTCCTGCGCGCGCATGGCCATGAGCTTCGCCTCTCCGACGGGCTGCGGTTCCTGGTCTTCGAAGAAGTAGGTGATCGGAACCCCGAACAGCTTCGCCAGCGCCTCGACGTAGTGGATCTTCGGGTTGACGCGCTTGCCCGTGGCGAGCTGCTGGAGGTACGCGGGCGACATGGTGGGCCCGCCGGCGCGATCGATCGCCGCGGACAGCTCGCGATAGCTGTGCGGGGCGCCTTCGTTCGCGCGTGCCGAATCGATCAGCGCGCTCAGTTTCTGGGCGAAGGTCTGGTACGGCGACATGACCCCCCATCCGTTCACTGGTCCCGTTCCGTAGTGGAAGTGTAACGCGATACAGCCTGTCCGCAGCTGTTGACAGCTCCTGTATGCAGTGGTTTACAGTTGTCAAGCGGTTTCGTGCCGTGTCCGGTCTCTCACTCCGGAATCCGTGCCCTGGGGGTGTACGGACGCCGGAGTGAGAGCCGTTTTTCCCGGTGGGTGCACAAGATCGTGCCGGATGTAGTACGCTGAGGCAGCCAAGGTTGATCGCCGTCACGGCGAACCCTTGGTCTCGGCCTGTTGCCGGAGGTCGACCCCCAGGGCTTCCGGTGACAGGCCCCTTTACTTTCTCCCGCGTTTAGTCCTCTGAATGCGGTCGTTCGTATGGCCAACTACCGCATTCAGAGGACTAAACGCGGCGAAGGGGTCAGGGCATCAGCGTGGCGGCCAGGGTGCCACCCAGTTCGAAACAGGCTTCCAAATCCGCTTTGCCCGGTTCTCCGGTGACGAGCACCGGAGAAGCCGCGCTCTCCCAGCCGAGTCCGGTGGTGATGCTCTCGATTCCGCGCACGGTGCCAGAGGTGTCGTTGTTGCCGTGCACGAAGAACCCGAACGGCCGTCCTCGCGTGGAATCCAGGCACGGGTAGTAGACGGTGTCGAAGAAATGCTTCAGCGCGCCGGACATGTACCCCAGATTCGCCGGGGTGCCGAGCAGGTAGCCGTCGGCGTCCAGGACGTCGGGCACGGTCGCGCCCAGCGCCGCGCGGCGTACGACGTCGACGCCCTCGATGTCCGGATGATTCGCGCCGGAAAGCCCGGCCTCGAACATCGCCTGCGTCGAGGGCGACGGCGTGTGGTGGACGATCAGCAGCTTCGGCATGTCAGGCCAGCCGGGACTCGATGTCGGCCCGCAGCGCGGCCAGCCGCGCGTGCGCCGCGGTGCGTGCCTCGGCGAGATCGCCGGAGACCGGCTCCTTCACCTGCAAGTACGCCTTCAGTTTTGGCTCGGTCCCGGACGGCCTGATGACCACGCGCAGGCCCTCGCCGGTCAGGCGCAGGACGTCGGCGTCGGGCAGGAGGTCCTCCATCGTGACGCCGGTGCCGCCCAGCGACGCCGGGGGAGTGGCGCGCAGGCCCGCCATCAGCCGCTCCCGCACCGACAGATCGGTGACCCGCAATGAGACCTGATCCGTCACGTGCACCCCGTGCTTCACGGACAGTTCGTCGAGGACGTCCAGCGGCCCGCGGCCCGCCGCACGCAGGGAAGCGGTCAACGACGCGGCGAGCACGGCGGCGGCGATGCCGTCTTTGTCCCGTACGAAACCGGGGTTCACGCAGAGGCCGAGGGCCTCTTCGTAGGCGAAGACGAGCCCTTCGCCCGCGCGGACCAGCCATTTGAACCCGGTCAGGGTCTCCGCGTAGCGCGCCCCGAATTCCTCCGCGACCTCGCCGAGCATCGACGACGACACGATCGTCGTGGCCACGAGCGGATCAGCACTATCCACAGTGGACAGAACATGCCACCCGAGGAGCACGCCGGTTTCATCGCCGCGCAGCATCCGCCACGAACCGTCCCGTTCACGCACGCCCAGCGCGCAGCGGTCGGCGTCGGGGTCGAGCGCGATCGCCAGGTCCGCGTCCACTTCGGACGCCAGCGCCAGCAAAAGGTCCGTCGCGCCCGGTTCTTCCGGATTCGGGAAGGCGACCGTCGGGAAGCCGGGATCGGGTGTGGCCTGCTCGGCCACCAGATGGAGATCGCCGAAACCCGCGCGCTCGAACGCGGCGCGCAGGGTGTCCGCGCCGACGCCGTGCAGCGCCGTCGCGGCGACCTTGACCTCGCGCTCCGGGCCACGCGGCAGAAGCGCGACCTTCGCGAGGTACGCGTCCAGGAGTTCGTCGCCCAGCACCTCGGCGCCCGGCTCGCGCGGCACGCTGATCGCCGGGGGAGCGGTTTCGATGGCCCGCTCGATCTGACCGTCCGAAGGCGGGACGATCTGGCCGCCCGACGCGTCGTAAAGCTTGTAACCGTTGTCGGCCGGGGGATTGTGCGACGCGGTGATCTGGATGCCCGCGACCGCGCCGAGTTCCAGCACGGCGAACGCGAGCACCGGGGTGGGCAGCGGGCCGGGCAGCGTCTTCACCTCGAACCCGGCGGCGGTCAGCACCTCGGCGGCGGCCTCGGCGAAGGCTTCCGAACCGTGCCGTGCGTCGCGGCCGACCACCACGACCCCGCCCGCGTGTCCTCGCGAGCTCAGCCAGGCCGCGACCCCGGCCGTGGTCCGGGTCACGACCGCGACGTTCATCCCGTTGGGGCCCGCGCGCACCGGGCCGCGCAACCCGGCGGTGCCGAATTCGAGCGGGCCCGCCATCCGGTCCGCGAGCTCGTCCGCCGCGCCCGCTTCGCCGCCCATCGCGCGCGCGAGGATGTTCTGCAGCTCGACACGGGAATCGTCGTCCGGGTCGTCGGCGATCCAGCGGAACGCCCGATCCCGCAGCTCCGAGGTCAAGGAAGTCGTCACCGAGTCAGCCTACGGGTACGTTGGGGAGGGTGCGATTGATCTTCACTTCTCTGGTGAGTCATGGTCATCTCTATCCCCTACTACCGCTCGCCGTCGCCGCGCGCGACGCCGGGCACGAAGTCCTCTTCGCCACGGGTGACGACATGCTGCCGGTGGTCGAAAAGGCCGGGCTGGCCGCGGAAAGCGCCGGATTCGGGATGCGGGAGGCGTTCGAGTCGGTCGCCGGACCCGATGCTCCCAAACCCAGCGCCTCCGATGTTCCGCCCGAGTCGTTCCATCCCGTTATCGGCGAAGTGTTCGGAAATGTGATGCCTCGGCGGTTCGTCGCCGATCTCACGCCGTTGCTGGAGCGGCACCGGCCGGATCTCGTCGTCTACGAAAGCGGCAACGCGGGGGGCGCCATCGCCGCCCACCTCGCCGGCATCCCCGCGATCGGGCACGGTTTCGGCCGGTTCTCGCGGGATGACGTCATGGACGTCATTTTCGGCCGCCTCGCGGAATTCGCCGCGGAGGTCGGTCTCGACGGCGTGAACGTGCCGTCCTTCGGCGACCCTGTCGTCGACATCTGCCCGGAATCGGTGCAGGCGCCCGATTTCCTGGCGGAAGCGAACAGGATCCCGTTGCGTCCCGTCGGCTGGGCCGAGCCGGGAGATCTCCCGGCGGGCGTGGTCGGCCGGGACAAGAGCCGTCCGCTGGTCTACCTCACCCTCGGGACCGCGTTCGGCGACGAAAACGTGTTGAAACGAGCGATCGGCGGTCTGGCGCGGCTCGACGTGGACGTCATCGTCGCGGCGGGTCCGACGGTGGATCCGGCGGCGCTGGGCGACGTCCCCGGCAATGTCCGTGTCGAGGCTTGGGTGCCGCAGGTCGACCTCCTGTCGCACGTCGACCTCGTGGTCCACCACGGCGGCAGCGGGACGACGCTCGGGGCCTTCGGCGCCGGGCTGCCGCAACTGGTGCTGCCGCAGGGTGCGGATCAGTTCACTAACGCCGAAGCCGTCGTCGCCGCTGGAGTCGGTACGCAGCTGATCGGAGCCGGCGTCGTCGAGGACGCCATCTCCGAGCAGGCGCGAAAGCTGCTCACGGACGAAACGGTGTTCGGCGCGGCGCGGAAACTCGCCGACGAGGTCGCCGCGATGCCGTCACCCGCGGAGGTCGCTCAGCGGCTTCCCGAGTTCGCCGGCTGAGAAGCGCGTGAAGGCCCCCTTCCCTCGGCTGAGCCGAGGGAAGGGGGCCTTCACGCGCAAAGCGTCAGGCGCGAGCGACGAGTTCCTTGAGCAGCGTGCCCATGCGGGTCGCGGACTGCCGGCCCGCCTCGAGGACCTCTTCGTGGTTCAGCGGTTCCCCGGTCATCCCGGCCGCCAGGTTGGTCACCAGCGAAAGGCCGAACACCTCGACCCCGGCGGCGCGGGCGGCGATGGCCTCCAGCACCGTCGACATGCCGACGAGATCGGCGCCGAGTGTCCGCAGCATGTGGATCTCCGCAGGCGTCTCGAAATGCGGCCCGGTCAGCCCCGCGTAGACGCCTTCTTCCAGCGAAGGGTCGATCTCGCGTGCGATGTCGCGCAGCCGCTTCGCGTAGAGATCCGTCAGGTCGACGAAGTTCGCGCCGACGATCGGCGAGCGCGCGGTCAGGTTCAGGTGGTCGGAGATCAGCACCGGCTGCCCGACCCGGAAGCCCTCGCGCAGGCCGCCCGCGGCGTTGGTCAGCAGCACCGTCCTGGCGCCCGCCGCCGCGGCGGTGCGCACGTTGTGCACGACCGGGTCGATGCCCTTGCCCTCGTAGAAATGCGTGCGGCCCAGCAGGATCAGCGCGCGCTTGTCGCCGACGCGGACCGACCGGACTGTCCCCCCGTGCCCGACCGCGCCCGGCGCGACGAATCCGGGCAGCTCGCCCAGCGGGATCTCCGCTTCGGGCTCCCCGATGACGTCCGCCGCCGGGCGCCAGCCCGAACCGAGCACGACGGCGATGTCGTGCTTCTCGACGCCGGTGCGTTCGGCGATGGCGGCGGCCGCCGCGACCTCGTTCTCACTCATGCGACGAGCGTATCCGGACGGTTCTCACGAGCAGGAACGCCACCAGCCCGAACGGGGACAGGAAGATCGTGAGCGCCAGGATCGGGCCGGTCACCAGCGGGTGGATCCGGTGCTCGCGGGATTCGAGGTACATCCAGCGGGCGACGAACAGGTCGAAGGCGATCAAATGGGCCCAGATCGTGGCCGCCCCGTACGGCGTGCCGGTGAACGCGCTGAGCACGTCGAGGTCCGGCCTGCTGACCGCCGTCCAGAGTTCGCCGAGATGCGCGATGGCGAGCACGAAGTACGGAATCAGCGGCAGCAGCGGCGTCCAGGGCGAGGACATGATCCGGCGGGTCCAGGACCAGCCCGGCAGGAAGATCATCAGCAGCCAGAACGGCGTCGCCAGCGGGAAGGTCCAGGTGAACAGCGTCTCGACGCTCATCGCAGCGAGACCTCCAGCTCCCGCGACGGCCGCCCGATCGCGATTAGCCCGCTGAAGGCGACGCCCGCCACGAGCAGGGCGAAGGCGGTGAGGGTCTGGGAATCGGGGGCGACGATCGACTGGCCGCGCAGCGCCTGCCAAGTCAGCAGCGCGAGAAGGCCTGCGTAGCCGACACCGGCGATCACCACGAGCCGCAGCCGGAGGACGTCGTCGCGAAGCCGCGGGTAGCGCGCGGCCAGGACACCGAGGGCGAGCGCGAGCAGCGGAAGCGCCTGAAGACCATGCAGGCCGAGGAAATGCGGGATCCGCAGGTCGCCGCCGACCGTGCTCCAGCCGAGGACCGGCAGGCCGGGGCCGCCGTCGGGGAGCCCGACGGTATGCGCGCCGATCATCGCGGACTGGCCGGTCGCGTCGAGCAGGGCCTGCTGGTCCGGGGTGGGGCCGCTCATCAGCGTCGCCAGCGAGATCCCGATCATGCCGAGGATCGCGCCGATCCTGGCCGCCCACGCCGTCGCGCGGTCGGGGATCCGGGTGAACAGGACGGCGATCGTCAGCACGAGGTTGACCATCCACAGCACGGCGATCATCCCGCCCATGACCTGGAAGATCGTGTTGTCCAGCGGGGTCGCGTTGTTGAAGTGGCTCGCGCGGACGCGGGCGGCCTGGAACACCACCAGCGCGTACTCGGCCGCGAAGATCACGACGAGCGCGTTCGCCAGCCAGTCCGCGGTCCGCCGGAACTTCGGCAGCAGCGAGACGAGCCAGCTCCAGGTGAAGAAGTACAGCACGGCGGAGACGGCGAATTTGAACGGTTTCGCCCAGAGCGGCGCGCCGTTCAGCGTCCGCTGGTCGATCAGCATGGCCAGGACGCACAGCACGGTGATCACGGCGAACGCCTGGGCCAGCCGATAGGAACCCCGGTGCCAGGTGCGGGTTCTCTCCTGGAGATCGGTCAAGATGGTCATGGATCCCTCCCATAATGGATAGTAAAACTCTCCGTTATGGGAAGCTAAACTATCCATCCTGAGAAGTCTTCAGGGATGACCCTGGAACCGTCCCCGAGATCGGAGAACGCACGCGTGCGGATGGCCGAACTGAGCGAAAAAGCCGGGCTTCCGGTCGCCACGATCAAGTACTACCTGCGGGAAGGGCTGCTCCCGCCGGGTGAGCGGACCAGTCCCAACCAGGCGAAGTACGACGACGGGCACGTTCAGCGGATCAAGCTGATCAGGGCGCTGATGGAGGTCGGCGGCCTTTCGCTCGCGACGGTCGGCGAGGTGCTCGCCGCCGTCGATGCCGGGGAAGCCAGCCCCCACCACGTCCTCGGCATCGCCCAGCAGGGCATCACCACCTCTCGGCAGGTCGCCGACGACGAAGCCAGGGCATGGGCGCTCGCCACGGTCCGTGACCTCGCCGAACGCCGAGGCTGGCCCTGCAAGGCCGACGACGACCTGGTCATCCAGGCCCTGGTCGGCGTCCTGTGCACGATCCGCGAGGTCGGGCACGGCTGGTACCTCGACAAACTCGACGCCTACGCCGAGATCGCCGACCGGACCGCCGATCTGGACCTCGAAGGCATCGCCGGGATCGAGTCGCTGGAGCAGATCATCGAGATCGCCGTCGTGGAGACGGTGCTCGGGGACAGGCTGCTCTCGGTGTTGCGGAGGCTGGCGCAGCAGCGTGCCTCGAAGGCCTATTTCGCCCAGGAGGGCTAAAGCCGCTTTCTCGCGTGTCGGTACAGGGGCCGTGAGGCACCGAGACTTTCTTGCGTGCCCGATTTGAGCACTTTGCGGGGGAGGGGCAAGTCAACGTGTCAGGTCTCGAAAGCCTCGACCCGGTCGTCGCAAAGATCCGACGCGCTACGGCTGTCCATAAGGGACTTGAGATCGGTTTTCGGGGCCCGATTCGGGTACTTTGCGCAGCTTCGCGCTGGGGTCGTGGGGGGGGGTTTTGGGTTTTCCCCCCAAAACCCCCCCCCCCCCCCCCCCCCCCCCCACCCCCCCCAACCCCCCCCCCCCCCCCAAAAACGCCTTGA
>NZ_JBWKEB010000009.1:0-30367 GCF_056435665.1 Amycolatopsis sp. NPDC043887 | reverse complement strand
CGGGGGGTGGTTTTGGAGGCCCAGGTTGGGGCACTTCGCAACCTTTCGTGGGGGGGTGGGGGGGGGTTTTTGGGTTCCAACCCAAAACCCCCCCCCACGACCCCCTCGTGCAATCGACCATCCGGGCATCGATCGGACATCGAGTCAGCGAAAAGTGTTCTTGGTGGACGCTCAGGGGCGCGGTCGGCTCCTGTCGGCCAGGGCAACCGAGCGCGTGACCTGCGGCAATCCTCACCGCTTACGATCAAAACTCCATCCAAGATCAACTTAAGCTACGTGGCATTGGGTTAAAACGACCATTGCCACTCAGGACCCCCCGTGCAAAGTGCTCAGATCGGACACTCAGTGGGTCTTGGTGTCCTTTACGGACGATCGGCGTCGTGATCGGCTTGCGCCACGAAGAGCCTGCTTGGCAGTCGGCGGGAACAGCCTCCACGGCACGTTCGCCTTACCTCTCAACGGAACGCCCCCGGCGGGGAATCCCGCCCGGCTAACCGTCGACGATGAACGAAAGCGCCACCGGTTGGAAGATCCCGGTCTTCGCCGAGTTCTCCTGCTCGATCGTCGAAGTCACCGAGAGGATCCACAGATCCGTGCCGCCGCTGAACAGGTCCATGTACGTCGTGCGCGTGATGCTCTCGTTCACCGCGTCCCGGCTCCCGGCGGCGCGCTCGGTCGTCCGATAGGTGTACCGCTGGCTGTTGTCGCCCCGGCCGGGCACGGTGGTGGGGTCACCGATGGGGGCGATCTCCGGATGCTGGCTCTTCAGCCAGCTGAAGTAGGCGGACGGCGGGCTGTCGGCCAGGAAACCGGTCAGCCGCTCGACCCGGATGACCTGGCGGCCGTCGGGCGAGACGTACTGGACCACGGTGCTCGGCACCCCGCGGGTGACATGCGGCGCGACGAACTTCTGCCAGCCTTCCGGGACACCGATGCTGAACCGGCCGCCCTTGAGGCCGTTCACCGTGCTGGCGTCACCCTGCTGCGTGATCAGTTTCGGCGGCGGCTGAGTGATGATCGTGTCGCCCTGCTGCACCTTCTCCGGTGGCCGCAGATCCTGCCCGCCGACGGCCCTGGCCAGCACGAACCCGCCTCCCGCGGCCAGCAGAAAGAGGACGACCGACGTGAGCGCCAGCACCACCGTGCCCACCGTGGACCGGCCCTGCGGGCGGGGCTGCGGCGGCGTGACGGTCGGCATCGGCGCGAGCTCGACGGGAGGCGCCGGCGCGGGCTGATTCAGGAACGGCAGCGGGCCGGGGTCGGCGGCGAGTTCGGAACTCGTGCCCTCGCCCGCCTTTTCCGGCCCGACCTGCTTGATCACCTGGGTGTCGGTCGCGTCGAGGTGCGCGGTGGTCTTCTTGCCGTCGGGCGTGTGGAACAGCTCGGCGGGGAAGAGGTCGATGAGTGTCTTGGCCTGCAACGGATACAGGCGGCGGCGCACCTCGCGCAGGGTGATCCGCTTCGACGGCTCCTTCTTCATGAGCGCGCCGATCACGTCGGCCAGCGGACCGGGACCGGGCTTCGGCACCTTCCCGTTGACGACCTTGCCGACCGTTTCGAGCGGGTCGCCGTCGGCGTCGTAGGGCGGCGAGCCCTCGATGGCGGCGAACAGCGTCGCGCCGAGGCCCCACAGGTCGGCGGCGGGGACGACGGCGCCGCCGGAGGCGACCTCGGGCGCGATGTAGGCGGGCGAACCCAGCATCATCCCGGTCCGGGTCATGGTGGCTTCGGAGACGTTGCGCGCGATGCCGAAGTCGGTGAGCTTGATGCGGCCGTCACCCGCGACGAGGACGTTGCCCGGTTTGACGTCACGGTGGGTGATGCCGGCGGCGTGCGCGGCTTCGAGCGCGGACGCCACCGCGATGCCGACCGCCGCCGCCTGCTCGACCGTCAGCGGCCCGTGGTCGCGCAGGATGTGCGCGAGGCTTCGCGACGGCAGCAGCTCCATGACCACGAACGGTTCGTCGTTCTCGCGCGCGACGTCGTGCAGGATGATCACGTTCGGGTGACTCAGGACGGCGATCGCGCGGGCTTCGCGCAGGGTCCGCTCGCGCAGCTCGTCGGCTTGCGCCGCCGGCACGCCGGGCGGGAGGCGGACCTCTTTGACCGCGACGGGACGGTGCAGGAACTCGTCGTAGGCCGACCAGACCGTGCCCATCGACCCTGATCCGATGACCGAGCGCAACCGATATCGACCGGCGACCACACGCTTCTCGTCGCCGGGACTCTCGCTGGGCTCGGTGGTGTCGGACGGCACGGCCCAATTGTGTCGTATGCCCGTGTGACGGACCCATGCGCCGTGCCCTGTCGGAGTGAACACGTCACTGGGAACAGGTCGTCGGTGCAGCGAGAACGGTGATTCGGGTCAGGCCTTCACTACCTTTCAAGATCGCCACTCACGACCGGCGCGCCCCAACCTCGCCACCGCCGCCTAGTCACCCCTTCGGCGCGACTAGCGTCACAGGTAACGCCACTTGAGGGCCGTTAGCATCGATGGTTATGACGGAAGTGGCCGAGACGGAGTCAGTGCCGACCCCAGGCGAGCCCGACGCGCCCGAAGAGCTGAAGCTCGCGGCGGAGTTCCCGGAAGCGAGCCGGGAGCAGTGGCGGGAACTCGTGGCCGGAGTGCTGCGCAAGAGCGGCGCCATCGACGAGTCGTTCGACGGCCTGCCCGAAAGCAAGCTCGTCACCCGGACGTACGACGGCCTGGAGATCCAGCCGCTCTACACCGCCGAAGACGCCGTCGAGGGGACAGGTTTCCCCGGCCTTCCGCCGTTCGTGAGAAGCGCCCGGCCCGAAGGCGCGGTGACGACCGGCTGGGACATCCGTGCCCGGTACGCGCGCCGTGACGCCAAGGCCACGAACTCCGCGATCCTCGCCGACCTCGAAGGCGGCGTCGGCTCCATCTGGCTGCGCGCCGGCGCGACCGGCGTCCCCGTCACCGATCTGGGCGACGCGCTGAACGAGGTCTACATCGACCTCGCACCCGTCATCCTCGACGCGGGCGACGAGTACGAGGCCGCCGCGAACGAGTTGTTCGCCCTTTTCGCCGAACGCGAGATTCCGGCGAGCGCGGTCACCGCGACCCTCGGCGCCGACCCGATCGGGGCGGCCGCGCGCACCGGTTCGGCGCGTCCGCTCGCCCCCGCCGCGGAATTGGCGGCGCGGGTCGCCGTCAGTCACCCGAAGGTGCGGACGATCGTCGCCGACGGCCTGCCGTTCCACGAGGCCGGCGGCTCGGACGCGCAGGAACTCGGCGCGGCCATCGCCGCGGGTGTCGCCTACCTGCGGGCGCTCACCGAAGCGGGGCTGGACGTCGACACCGCGGCCGGGCAGATCGAATTCCGGCTCGCCGCCACGGCCGACCAGTTCCTCACGATCGCCAAGTTCCGCGCCGCGCGGCGTCTGTGGGCCCGGGTCACCGAAGTGTCCGGTGGCAAGGGTGCGGGCATGCGGCAGCACGCGGTCACTTCGCCCGCGATGCTGACTCAGCGTGATCCGTGGGTGAACATGCTGCGGACCACGCTCGCCTGCTTCGGCGCCGGGGTCGGCGGCGCGGACGCGATCACCGTGCTCCCGTTCGACGCCGCGATCGGCCAGCCGGACGCGTTCTCCGCGCGGATCGCGCGCAACACGCACGCCGTGCTGCTGGAGGAGTCCAAACTGGCCGGTGTCATCGACCCGGCGGGTGGTTCCTGGTACGTCGAGAACCTCACCGAAGACCTGGCCGAGGCCGCGTGGCGCGAGTTCACCGCCATCGAGGCGGCCGGTGGGATCGAGGCCGAGCTGGCCTCCGGAGCGCTCGCCGCGCGGCTCGCCGAAACCTGGGAGAAGCGGTCGAAGCGGCTCGCGACCCGGCGTGATCCGATCACCGGTGTCAGCGAATTCCCCAATCTGACGGAAAAAGCGGTCGTTCGCGACGCCGTCGAAGACCTGCCGGGCGGCGGCCTGCCCCGGCACCGGTACGCCGAAGCGTTCGAGGCCCTGCGGGACCGGGCGGACGCGCATCCGAACCGTCCCCGCGTCTTCCTCGCCACGCTCGGCCCGGTCGCGGCGCACACCGCACGGGCGAGTTTCGCGGCGAACCTGTTCCAAGCGGGCGGGATCGAGGCCGTGAACCCCGGCGCGCCCGAGGACGTCGTAGCGGAATTCCGGGCCAGCGGCACGAAGATCGCCTGTCTCTGCGGAAGCAACACTTCCTACGCGGAGGAAGCCGACAGCGTTGCGAAGGCCCTGAAGGAAGCCGGCGCCACGTCGGTGCTGCTCGCCGGAAAGCCCGGCGACCACCCGGACGTCACGGGCTACCTCTACACGGGCTGCGACGCCCTGGAAATCCTGACCGGCACGTTGAACGAGCTCGGAGTGCAGTGATGACCATCCCGAACTTCGCCGGAATCGAGCTCGGCGGCCCCGACCCCGCCGACCGTCCTCAGTGGACTGAAGCACTGCACGCCGCCACCGGCAAGGGGCCCGACGCGCTCGCGTGGGAGACACCTGAAGGCATCGGCGTCAAACCGGTCTACACCGCCGACGATCTGTCCGGAGTGGACTTCCTCGGCACGTATCCGGGTATCGCGCCGTATCTGCGCGGCCCTTACCCGACGATGTACGTCAACCAGCCGTGGACCATCCGCCAGTACGCGGGTTTCTCCACCGCGGAGGAATCGAACGCCTTCTACCGCCGCAACCTCGCGGCCGGGCAGAAGGGCCTTTCGGTCGCCTTCGACCTCGCGACGCACCGCGGCTACGACTCGGACCACCCGCGCGTCGCCGGTGACGTCGGCATGGCGGGCGTCGCGATCGACTCGATCTACGACATGCGCCAGCTCTTCGACGGCATCCCGCTCGACAAGATGAGCGTTTCGATGACCATGAACGGCGCCGTCCTGCCGGTACTCGCGCTGTACGTCGTCGCGGCCGAGGAACAGGGTGTCACGCCGGACAAACTGGCCGGGACCATCCAGAACGACATCCTCAAGGAGTTCATGGTCCGCAACACCTACATCTACCCGCCGCAGCCGTCGATGCGGATCATCTCGGACATCTTCTCGTTCACCTCGCGGAACATGCCGAAGTACAACTCGATCTCCATCTCCGGCTACCACATGCAAGAAGCCGGGGCGACCGCCGACCTGGAGCTGGCGTACACGCTCGCGGACGGCGTCGAGTACATCCGCGCCGGAGTCGAAGCCGGGCTGGACGTCGACAAGTTCGCGCCGCGCCTGTCCTTCTTCTGGGCGATCGGGATGAACTTCTTCATGGAGGTCGCGAAACTCCGCGCGGCGCGACTCCTCTGGGCGAAGCTGGTGAAGGGCTTCGACCCCAAGAGTTCCAAGTCTCTGAGCCTGCGGACCCACTCGCAGACCTCCGGCTGGTCTTTGACCGCCCAGGACGTCTACAACAACGTCGTCCGCACCTGCGTCGAGGCGATGGCGGCGACCCAGGGCCACACGCAGTCGTTGCACACCAACGCCCTCGACGAGGCGCTGGCGCTGCCGACCGACTTCTCCGCGCGCATCGCGCGGAACACGCAGCTGCTGCTGCAACAGGAATCCGGCACCACACGCGTCATCGACCCGTGGGGCGGCAGCGCGTTCGTCGAGAAGCTGACCTACGACCTCGCGCGCAAGGCGTGGGGCCACATCACCGAGGTCGAGCAGGCGGGCGGGATGGCGAAGGCGATCGACGCCGGCATCCCGAAGCTGCGCATCGAAGAGGCCGCGGCGCGGACGCAGGCGCGGATCGACTCCGGTCGCCAGCCGGTGATCGGCGTCAACAAGTACCAGGTCACCGACGACGAGCAGATCGACGTGCTCAAGGTCGACAACGCCGGGGTGCGCGCGCAGCAGCTGGAGAAACTGCGTCGGCTGCGCGAGGAGCGGGACGAGGACGCCACACAGGACGCGCTGCGGCGGCTCACCGCGGGCGCCGAGTCCGACGGGAACCTGCTCGCCCTGGCCATCGACGCCGCCAGGGCGAAGGCCACCGTCGGCGAGATCTCCGACTCGCTGGAGAAGATCTGGGGGCGGCACTCCGGCCAGATTCGTACCATCTCCGGTGTGTACCGCGAGGAGGTCGGCAAGGCCGAGAACGTCGAGAGGGCCCGTGAACTGGTCGAGAGTTTCGCCCGGGAAGAGGGCCGCCGTCCCCGGATCCTGGTCGCGAAGATGGGCCAGGACGGCCACGACCGCGGCCAGAAGGTGATCGCGACCGGCTTCGCCGACATCGGCTTCGACGTCGACGTCGGCCCGCTGTTCTCCACTCCCGGCGAGGTCGCGCGGCAGGCGATCGAGGCCGACGTGCACGTCATCGGCGTTTCGTCGCTCGCGGCGGGGCACCTTTCGCTGGTCCCCGCGCTGCGCGCCGAACTCGCCGAACAGGGCCGTGAGGACATCATCGTCGTGGTCGGCGGCGTCATCCCGCCGCAGGACTACGAAGAGCTGCGCGCGGCGGGCGCGGCGGCGATCTTCGGCCCCGGCACGGTGATCGCCGAAGCGGCGATCGATCTCATCGGACAGCTGACCGCCCAGGAGTCCTGAACCTTGCCGCGCAAGATCGACGTCGGGGCGCTCGCCAAAGGGGTCCTCGCGGGTGACCGCGGCCTGCTGTCGCGGGCGATCACGCTCGTCGAGTCCAACCGGGAGGACCACCGGGCGCAGGCGCAGGAACTACTGGTCGAGATGCTCCCGCACGCGGGCGGCGCACGGCGCGTCGGCATCACCGGCGTTCCCGGTGTCGGCAAGTCGACCTTCATCGACCAGCTCGGCACGGATCTGACCGAGGCCGGGCACAAGGTCGCCGTACTGGCCGTCGACCCGTCGTCGACGCGGACCGGCGGCTCGATCCTGGGCGACAAGACCCGGATGGCGCGCCTCGCCGTGGACCAGAAGGCGTTCATCCGCCCTTCGCCGACTTCGGGCACGCTCGGCGGCGTCGCGCGGGCGACCCGCGAGACGATCGTGCTGATGGAAGCGGCCGGGTACGACATCGTGCTGGTCGAGACCGTCGGTGTCGGGCAGTCCGAGGTGACCGTGGCGAACATGGTCGACCACTTCCTGTTCCTGACCCTGGCCCGCACCGGCGACCAGTTGCAGGGCATCAAGAAGGGTGTCCTCGAACTGGCGGACGTCATCGCGGTCAACAAGGCCGACGGCGACCACGAACGCGACGCGAAACGCGCGGCCCGCGAACTCGCCGGCGCGCTGCGGATGATCTACGGACGGGACGCCGAGTGGACGCCCCCGGTGCTGACCTGCAGCGCGCTCACCGACGTCGGACTCGACGACGTGTGGGCCGAAATCAGCCGTCACCGCGACGTATTGACCGCTTCGGGTGAACTGGACGGACGGCGACGACGGCAGCAGGTGGAGTGGACCTGGTCGATGGTCCGGGAACAGCTCCTCGGACGGCTCGCTTCGCATCCGGACGTGCGAGCGGTCGTCCCGGACGTCGAACGGGCGGTCCGGGACGGTGAGCTGACCCCGACGCTGGCCGCGCAACGGATTCTGGAGGCGTTCTCCGGTCCTCCGCGTGGCGGCTGACGCGGGAACCCGGCAGAGTGCAGAATCGGGTTCGCGCCACGCCGTCGAAAGGGAATCATGCCGAAAAGGTCTCGTCTCGGGCAGCTTGCCGGACTCGCCGCCGCCGGGCTGGTCGTCTGCGCGCCTGTCGCGCAGGCCGTGGAGATCCAGGCGCCCGCGCCGGTGATCGCGCAGGCAGCGGCGGTGCACGAGGTGCCGTCGCAGGCGCCTCCGGGGCCGGTGCTCGACCCCGCCGAGACCGACAAGGCCAACAGCCAGGAGACCAAGCGGAAGATCATCGCGGGCGTCGCCGCGGCCATCCTGCTCGGCCTGGTGATCCTCGGCCGCCGCGCCCGTTCCAAGAAGAAGTCCTGAACCGCTACCGGTAAGTAGAAGGACTCTCCGCTTAGCCTGGGCCGAACTCTCACAGCCGTTCATCGCAGATCCACTACCGGCCGTCTCCGGCTCGATCACTCGACGAGCGGCTTGTCATCTGCATGGTGCACGATCTATCGCAAATGCGTATCACAGATCGAACGGCACCCAGCGTGCCTTCAGTGACCACTCGTACGGTGGTAGACGAAGGTGACTGTGTCGCGGGAGGAGGTGCGGCGTGACGGTGCTCGATTCACGTCCGGACATTCCAGGTGACCCCGAGGGTCGCGTCGTTGCCCCTATAGAGGCGCCCACCGCGCTGATCTCCGAGGCCGGCGTCAGCATGGCACCTGTGCATGACCTTGGTGCCGGACGCGGCCCTTTCTGGCTCGACGACTGGCTCCGCGCGAACGCCACCGACGTCGTCGCGTGGCGCCGTCACATCCACGCGCACCCGGAGCTCTCCCGCCACGAGTTCGCCACGACCGAAATGGTCATGTCGCTGCTCCGCTCGGTCGGGCTCAAGCCATGGGTGCTCCCCACGGGCACCGGCGTGGTCTGCGACATCGGCAGCGGCGACCGCTGCGTCGCGCTGCGCGCCGACATGGACGCCCTGCCGCTGACCGAGGCCACCGGCCTCCCGTACGCCTCCAAGACCGACGGCGCCGCGCACATGTGCGGGCACGACGCGCACACCGCGATCCTGCTGGGCGCGGCTCGGGCGCTGGCGGGCGCGCCGGAGCTGCCCGGCCGCGTGCGGCTGATCTTCCAGCCGGCCGAGGAGGTCATGCCCGGCGGCGCGCTGGACATGATCGCCGCGGGCGCGATGGAAGGCGTCGAGCGGATCTACGGGCTGCACTGCGACCCGCGGCTCGAGGTCGGCAAGGTCGGCCTGCGCGAAGGCGCGCTGACGTCGGCCGCCGACCTCATCGAGCTGCGGCTCACCTCGCCGGGCGGGCACACCTCGCGGCCGCACCTGACCGCGGACCTGGTGCACGCGCTGGGCACCGTGATCACGTCGCTGCCCGCGGTGCTCTCGCGGCGGGTCGACCCGCGCTCCGGGACCGTGCTGGTCTGGGGAGCGGTGCACGCCGGGCAGGCCGCCAACGCCGTCCCGCAGGACGGGGTGCTGCGCGGCACGCTCCGCACCGCGGACCACGAGGTCTGGACGATGCTGGAGCCGCTCGTCGCGGCTTCGGTGGAGTCGCTGCTCGCGCCGACCGGGGTCGGGTTCTCCCTCGACTACCGCCGCGGCGTGCCGCCGGTCGTCTCCGATCCGGAGTCGCACGCCCTGATGCGGGCCGGCGTCGAGGCCGCGCTGGGCGAGGCCGCCGTCGCCGGGACCGAACAGTCGTCCGGTGGCGAAGACTTCGGGTGGTACCTGGAGCACGTCCAGGGCGCCTTCGCTCGCCTCGGCGTTTGGTCCGGTGAAGGCCCGATGGCCGACATCCACCGCCCGACCTTCACCCTCGACGAGCGTTCGCTCCTGTGCGGAGTCCGCACGCTGGTCCACACGGCCCTGGCCACCCTGGCCTGAGTTCCGCCTCCAAGCACGCGAGTTCCGTCTTCAAGCACGCGAGTTCCGCCCCTGTGCACGGATGTTCGCCCTAACGGGTCCGAACATCCGCGCACAGGGTTATCCACAGCCTGGGCGAGTTATCCACAGCTTGGGAAAACAGGTCTTCCCAAGGCCGATCTGATCTTCGATTCTCGAAGACGTGATCAACTGGGGAGGACGTCATGGGGTGGTCTCGCGTAGTGAGGCCGACAGGATCTTGGGGCGGAGAGCCGTCCGCGAAGGGTTGGCGCGCGGTGCGCTGGCGCAGCCGTGGCGAGGCGTGGTCGTCCACGCCGCGGATCTGCTCAAGCTGCCGACTCTGGCGCAGGCGGCACTGCTCGCGATCGGGCCGCCCGCGGTACTGTCCGGCGTCACTTCTCTTGCCCTGCATGGGATTTCGGCTGCGGAAGGCACCACGGTCCACCTGACCGTCCCGTACTCGAGACGGGTCGAATCGAGGCCGGGGCTCGTGGTGCACCGGGCAGAATTTCACCCGTCCGATATCGTCGAACTGGACGAACTTCCCGTGTTCTCGTTGGATCGCGCGCTGGCCGACAACCTCTGCGACGGCGACAAGCGAACAGCGTTCGCCGCACTCGAAGAGGCCATGCACAACCTCGCGCCGAACCATCGGGCGGTCCTTCACACCAACGTCCGGGATCGCCTTCTCGACCGTCGCGACCGGCGAGGTATCCACAGGGCGCAGATGCTGCTCGCGCTCGCGACGGGCGAGGCCGAATCGCCGTCGGAGAGCATCCTTCGCTTGATCGTCGTGGAGGCCGGGCTGCCGGTACCGGTCGCCCAGTACGAGATCGGCACCATCGACGGACGGAAGCTGTACGTCCTCGACCTCGCGTGGCCTGAACTGCGTATCGCCCTGGAGTACGACGGCTATGCCGCCCATGAGGGCAGGCAGGACTATGACGCCGAGCGGGACGCCCGGATGGCGGCGCGCGGATGGATCACGGTTCGCGCGACGGCGGCCGACCTGCGGGATCCGCGACGGTTACTGGCGGAGTTGCGGGGAGCGTTCGAGCGTCGTACGGCGCGACTCGCGTGATTGAAGCCGTGACTCGCGTGCTTGGGGGCGGAACTCGCGGGTCAGCCGGAGATGCCCTGGCAGGGGCGGGTGCGGAGGGCGTCGACGTAGTCGGCGGGGGCGCCGGCGGCCTCGGCCGCATCGGCCAGGACGCCGAGGTAGCGCGCGGACGGGAGGCCGCCCTCGTAGGCGTCCAGGACGTACAGCCACGCCAGCACGGAGCCGTCCATGGTCTGCACGCGGAGCCGGATCTTGGAGTGAATGCCCAGCTCGCCGCCTTCCCAGCGGTCGAGGTTGGGTTCGTCCAGCGAGGTGACGTCGTACAGCACCACGAAGACCCGGGAGCCCGGGTCTTCGACGATGGTCGCCAGCGCGCCTTCCCAGCCGAGGTCTTCGCCCCCGAAGGTCAGCCTCCAGCCCTCCAGCCAGCCGGTGCCGGCCATGGGCGAGTGGGGAGCGCGCTCCAACATCTGGGAGGGCTCCATATTGGATCCATACGCGGCATACAACGGCACGGCCACAGCCTAGCGACCCGGCGGTCACCCGGCTGGACGCACATGCCGTGTCCGGCCACTCAATCCGCCCAACGGTCGCCCGCGTACGGTAAACGCAGTCACAGACACCGCTGCGAGGAGGAGACCAGTGACCAAGATCGTGATCATGGGCGGAGGCCCCGCCGGTTACGAAGCGGCACTGGTCGCGGCCCAGCACGGAGCCGACGTCACCATCGTCGAGCGTGACGGCCTGGGCGGCGCGTGCGTGCTCTACGACTGTGTCCCGTCGAAGACGTTCATCGCCTCCTCCGGCGCGCTGGCGAACATGCACGACCTTCGCGAGCTCGGCATCAACACCGACATGGCCGACACCAGCGTCGACCTGCCGACCGTCCACGGCCGGGTGAAGGGTCTCGCGCTCGCGCAGTCCGCCGACATCCGCGCCCGCGTCCAGCGCGAGGGCGTCCGCGTCGTCATCGGCCAGGCCCGCTTCGACGACGAAGAGGCCGGGCTCGCCACGCACAAGGTCGCCGTCACCGCCCCCGACGGCTCGACCGAGGTGCTCGACGCCGACGTCGTCCTCATCTCCACCGGTGCCACCCCGCGCGTGCTGCCCGGCGCCGTGCCGGACGGCGAGCGCATCCTCGACTGGCGCCAGCTCTACGACCTGCGCGAGCTGCCCGAGCACCTGGCCGTCATCGGTTCGGGTGTCACCGGCGCCGAATTCGCCTCGGCCTACACCGAGATGGGTGTCAAGGTCACCGTCGTGTCCAGCCGCGACCGCGTGCTCCCGCACGAGGACGCCGACGCCGCCGCCGTGCTCGAAGAGGTCTTCTCGCAGCGCGGCACCACGGTCGTCAAGCAGGCCCGCGCCGACAAGGTGGAGCGCACCGAAAAGGGCGTCGAGATCCACCTCGCCGACGGCCGCGTGATCGAAGCCAGCCACGCGCTGATGACCGTCGGTTCGGTGCCCAACACCACCGACATCGGCCTGGAGAAGGTCGGCATCGAGCCCGGCCCCGGCGGCTTCATCGGCGTCGACCGGGTTTCCCGCACCAGCGCGCCCGGGATCTACGCCGCCGGCGACTGCACCGGGGTGCTCATGCTGGCTTCCGTGGCCAGTATGCAGGGCCGCATCGCGATGTGGCACGCGCTCGGCGAGGGTGTCGCGCCGATCAAGCTCAAGACCGTCGCCGCCAACGTGTTCACCCACCCCGAGATCGCGACCGTCGGCATCAGCCAGCAGGCGATCGACTCGGGTGAGGTGCCCGCCCGCACCATCATGCTCCCGCTCGCGACGAACGCCCGCGCGAAGATGGAAGGCCTGCGACGCGGTTTCGTGAAGCTGTTCTGCCGCCCCGCCACCGGTGTGGTCGTCGGTGGGGTGGTCGTGGCGCCGACGGCGAGCGAACTCATCCTTCCCATCGCGCTCGCCGTCCAGAACCAGCTCACAGTGGAACATCTGGCACTGACATTTTCGGTGTACCCGTCGCTGTCGGGGTCGATCACCGAGGCGGGCCGCCAGTTGATGCGCCACGACGACTTGGACTGATCGCCTCCGGCGAAGCAACCCTCGCGGGGGCGGCCGCGTCTAGCGCGTGTCGGTGTTTCGTTGACAGCTAGGGGTTTTCCGTGATTCGCAGGGTTCTCGCCGGAGTGGTGGCGATCGGTGCGGCGGTGCTGGCGGGGGCGTCGGCCGGTTTCGCGCAGCAACCCGAGCCGGATCCCGGTGTCACGGTGCAGCTCAACGACGACACCGCCTACGAACTCGGGCTCGTCAACAAGTTTGTGCACGGTGACTCCAACGTGGCGCTGGCGCGATGCCCCGGCGGCGACGGGCTGAAGGCGCCGTCGTCGACGACGTTCTCTTCGCCGGTGCTGAGCATCGGGAAGTACGACTACGGCCCGCTCATCGGGGTGCCGGCGAACGTCAGCGCCGACGTCGAACTCAAAGACGGCACCGCGCCCGGCAGCTACCCGCTGACCGTCAACTGCAACGGAAAGTCTTATACGGCAACATTCACCGTTCCTCCCCGGCAGGTGAGCGCGGTGCCTTCCGGTGCCGCTCACGCGGGCGACGGCAGCATGGCCTCCTGACCGCTTCCCGAAAGGGGTGAGCATGAAGGTGCGATGGGCACCGCTGGTGCTCGCGGTGGTTCTGGCGGCCGTCGTGTCCTGCCGGGGCGAGGTCGCTCCGCCGCGAGCCCCGGAACGGGCCGCGGAGACCGCCGCCCGAGGGCTGCCAAAGGCCGATCCGGTGTCGATCGACGTGCCGGAGATCGAGGCGAAGTCCAGCCTGATCCCGCTGGGGCTCAACGGGGACAACACCATCGAGGTGCCGCCGGTGACCCGGCCGATGCAGGCGGGCTGGTACGTGCACGGGCCGACACCGGGGGAAATCGGGCCTTCGGTGATCCTCGGGCACGTGGACGGGAACAAGCAGAAGGGCATCTTCTTCCGGCTGAAGGAACTGACGCCCGGCGACAAGGTCTCGATCACCCGCAAGGACGGCGTGACGGTCGAGTTCGCGGTCACGAGGGTCGAGCGGGTGGCGAAGGACGAGTTCCCCACCGACGCCGTCTACGGCGACACAACCGAGCCGGAACTGCGGCTCATCACCTGCGGCGGAGTGTTCGACAAGGCGTCGCGCAACTATCTCGACAACGTCATCGTGTTCGCCCGGATGATCTCGTCCCCGTAGCGCGTGAAGGCCCGCAACCGAGGGAAGGGGCCTTCACGCGCAAAGCGGCGGGTCAGTCTTCGTCGACCCAGTCGAAGGTCTTCGTGACCGCCTTCTTCCAGTTCCGGTACTCGGATTCGCGGCGGGCCTCGTCCATCGACGGGTCCCACTGCTTGTCCTGCGCCCAGTTGTTGCGGATGTCGTCCTCGCTCTCCCAGAACCCCACGGCGAGCCCGGCCGCGTAGGCGGCGCCGAGCGCGGTGGTCTCGTTGACCACCGGCCGGATCACGGGCACGCCGAGGATGTCGGCCTGGAACTGCATGAGCAGTTCGTTGACGACCATCCCGCCGTCGACCTTCAGCGACTTCAGCGGGACGCCGGAGTCGGCGTTCATCGCGTCGATCACCTCGCGCGACTGGAACGCCGTCGCCTCCAAGACCGCCCGCGAGATGTGCCCCTTGTTGACGAACCGGGTGAGTCCGACGATCGCGCCGCGGGCGTCGGAGCGCCAGTACGGCGCGAAGAGACCCGAGAACGCCGGTACGAAGTACGCGCCACCGTTGTCCTCGACGGTGCGGGCGTGCTGCTCGACCTCGGCTGCCGAACCGATCAGGCCGAGGTTGTCGCGCAGCCACTGCACGAGCGAACCGGTGACCGCGATCGAGCCTTCGAGCGCGTACACCGTGTCGTTCGAGCCGATCTTGTAGCAGACCGTGGTGAGCAGCCCGTTGTCCGACATGACCTTCTCGGTGCCGGTGTTGAGCAGCATGAAGTTGCCGGTGCCGTAGGTGTTCTTCGCTTCACCCGGCGAGAGGCACGCCTGCCCGAAGGTCGCCGCCTGCTGGTCGCCCAGGATGCCCGAGATCGGAACTCCGGCCAGCGCCCCCTTCTCCCGGACCTTGCCGTAGGTCTCCGACGACGACCGGATCTCCGGCAGCATCGACAGCGGGATCGTCATCTCTTCGGCGATCTCGGCGTCCCAGGTCAGCGTGTCGAGGTCCATCAGCATGGTCCGCGACGCGTTGGTCGGATCGGTGACGTGCACGCCGCCGTCGACCCCGCCGGTCATGTTCCACAGCACCCAGGTGTCCATGTTGCCGAAGATCAAGTCGCCGGCTTCGGCCTTCGCGCGGGCGCCGTCAACGTTGTCGAGGATCCACTTGATCTTCGGGCCGGAGAAGTAGGTCGCCAGCGGCAGGCCCACCTTCGCGCGGTAACGCTCCTGCCCACCGCCGAGCGCGCCCAGGTCGCTGACGATCTTGTCGGTGCGGGTGTCCTGCCACACGATCGCGTTGTACACCGGCTTGCCGGTGGTGCGGTCCCAGACCAGCGTGGTCTCGCGCTGGTTGGTGATGCCGACCGCGACGATGTCGCTCGCGACCAGGTCCCCCTTGGCCAGCGCGCCCGCGGCGACGGCCCGCGTGTTCTCCCAGATCTCTTCGGCGTTGTGCTCGACCCAGCCCGCCTTCGGGAAGATCTGCTCGTGTTCCCGCTGGTCGACGGCGGCCACCCGGCCGGAGTGGTCGAAGATCATGCAGCGGGTCGACGTGGTGCCCTGGTCGATCGCGGCTACGTACGAAGTCATCGAAAACTCCAGTCTCAGGTGAGGTTGTGGACGGCGAGGAAGAGCAGGGCGGCCAGGGCACCGCCGGCCAGCGGGCCGGCGACCGGGACCCAGGAGTAGCCCCAGTTCGGGTTGGCCTTGTTCTTGATGGGCAGCAGGAACGCGTACGCGATGCGGGGGCCGAGGTCTCGGGCCGGGTTGATGGCGTAACCGGTCGGACCACCGAGGGACTGGCCGATGACCAGCACGACGAACGCTACACCCGCGTAACCGAGCGCGGAGTTGCCGAAGTTCGGCGTGCCGCCCTCGGCGGTCGCGTTGGCGTAGACCGGGCTGAGCAGGATCCACGCGACCAGCACGAAGGTGCCGATGATCTCGGTGACGAGGTTCCACGCCTTGTTCGGGATCTGCGGCGCGGTCGAGAAGATGCCGAGCGTCTCGTCGCGCTGCGGGTGGTCGTCGAACTGCAGCTTGTAGGCGGCCCAGCAGAGCACGGCGCCGAGGATCGCGCCGACCAGCTGCCCGGCGAAGTAGATCGGGACGTCCGCCCACTTCGTCTTGTCCGCGATGGCGAGGCCCAGTGTCACCGCGGGGTTCAGGTGCGCGCCGCTCGGCGCGGCGATGCTGGCACCGGCGAAGACCGCGAACGCCCACCCGAAGGTGATCATCACGACGCCACCGTTGTGGCCGTTGTTCTTCCGCAACACGTGGTTGGCGACCACGCCGTTACCCAACAGGATCAGGACCGCCGTTCCCAGCAGTTCCCAGACGAATATGGCTCCTGCACTCACCGCTTGACCTCCACTTTGGACATTCCGCGCAGGGTCGAACACGGTGTGCTACGGCGCCCTTGCCGACCCACGTCCGTGGCACGTTACCGTCGCGTATTTGTTCCTTCCAGGCGTCGCGGGAACCAATCCTTCCAAGATCGACGAGGGTTACGCCACACGTGTCACCCGCATAACGGACCGGTCGCGGCCGATCGTGCGATGCTGGAGCCACAGCGGCACCAAGGAGGAATGTCACGTGGCAAGCTCTCAGCGCGAAGCCGAAAACAGCCCCGCCAGGCTGGGACCGCTCAAGCGGGAAGAGTCTTGGCAGCGGCTGGGTGAGGACAAGTTCGACCTCGTCGTCATCGGCGGCGGAGTGGTCGGGGCGGGCACGGCGCTCGACGCCGCGACACGCGGCCTGCGGGTCGCCCTCGTCGAAGCGCGCGACCTCGCCTCGGGCACGTCGAGCCGCTCCAGCAAGCTCTTCCACGGCGGGCTCCGTTACCTCGAACAGCTGGAATTCGGTCTGGTGCGGGAAGCTCTGCGGGAACGCGAGCTGATGCTGACGACGATCGCCCCGCATCTGGTGAAGCCGGTCAGCTTCCTGTACCCGCTGACCCACCGGGTCTGGGAGCGTCCGTACACCGCGGCCGGTCTGCTGATGTACGACACGATGGGCGGTGCGCGGTCGGTCCCCGGCCAGAAACACCTGAGCCGCGCGGGCGCGCTGCGGATGGTCCCGGCGCTGAAGCGGTCCGCGTTGATCGGCGGGATCCGTTACTACGACGCGCAAGCCGACGACGCGCGCCACACGATGACCGTCGCCCGCACCGCCGCGCACTACGGCGCCGTGGTGCGCACCTCCACCCAGGTGGTCGGTTTCCTCCGCGAGGCGGACCGCATTTCCGGGGTTCGCGTGCGCGACGTCGAGGACGGCCGCGAGACCGACATCCACGCCTCCGCGGTGGTCAACTGCACCGGCGTGTGGACCGACGAGCTGCAGCGCCTTTCCGGTGGCCGCGGCCGGTTCCGGGTGCGGGCGAGCAAGGGTGTGCACATCGTCGTCCCGCGCGACCGGATCGTCTCGGAATCGGGCATGATCCTGCGCACCGAGAAATCCGTGCTGTTCGTCATCCCGTGGCGCAACCACTGGATCGTCGGGACCACCGACACCGACTGGAACCTCGACCTCGCGCATCCCGCCGCGACGAAGCACGACATCGACTACCTCCTGGAACACGTCAACACCGTGCTCGCGACACCGCTGACGCACGACGACATCGAAGGCGTTTACGCGGGGCTGCGGCCTTTGCTCGCAGGGGAAAGCGAAGAGACGTCGAAGCTTTCGCGTGAGCACGCGGTCGCGCGCGTCGCGCCGGGGCTGGTCGCGATCGCGGGCGGCAAGTACACGACGTACCGGGTGATGGCGGCCGACGCCGTCGACGCCGCGGCCGTCGATCTTCCCGGCAGGCCGCAGTCGTCCATCACGGACAAGGTGCCGCTGCTGGGCGCGGACGGGTACCACGCGCTGGTGAACCAGGCCGACCACCTGGCCGGCGAGCACGGGCTGCACCCGTACCGCGTGCGTCATCTGCTCGACCGGTACGGCTCGATGGTGCACGAGGTCCTCGCACTCGGCGAAGGACGTCCGGAACTGCTGAAGCCGCTGGAGCACGCTCCGGACTACCTCGGTGTCGAGGTCGTCTACGCGGCCAGCCACGAGGGCGCGCTTCATCTGGAAGACGTGCTCGCGCGCCGGACGCGGATCTCGATCGAGTACGCGCACCGCGGCGTCGACTGCGCCGCGCAGGTCGCCACGCTGGTGGGCGAAGTGCTCGGCTGGTCGAAGGACGAGGAGAAACGCGAAGTCGAGGTGTACAAGGCGCGGGTCGACGCGGAACGGAAGTCCCAGTCGCAGCCGAGCGACGAGGCCGCCGACGCGTTGCGCTCGGCCGCGCCGGAAGCGCGCTCGGGGATCATCGAACCGGTGAGTTGATCGTCCCTGCCGCGTGGTGTGCCACGCGCGCAGGGATCGTTGCCTGATCCGGTGAATCTGGCATAGCGTCGGCCGTCCCAGCCCGCGCGGCCGAAGGCCCCGCTATCGCGGTGGCAGGGCCCTTGTCCGCGAACGGGAAAAGTTTGATCAGCGCCCTGCCGACGTCGATCGCGGCCGCGGGCTCTTTGATCAGGCACAGAGACGGAAGGCGGCCTTGTGGTGTTTCTCGACTCGTCGACGTGGACGGACCGGATCTTCGCCGGCGGTGCCTGGGTGCCCGGCACCGGCGGCACCCGGAAGGTCACGGAGCCCGCGACCGGAGCGGTGCTGGGAAGCATTGGGATCGCCTCGGCCGAAGACGCCGCGAAGGCGGCGGAAACGGCGGCCGAGGCGCAGCGGGCTTGGGCGGCGACACCGCACGTCCAGCGGGCCGCCGTCCTGCGCAAGGCCGCCCGGCTGTGGTCGGAGTACGCCGACGAGATCCGCTGGTGGAACGTCCGCGAGGTCGGCGCCGTGCCGGGAGTCGCGGGCTTTTCGCTGCACGTCGCGGAGCAGGAGTGCTACGAAGCGGCGGCTCTGCCCGGACGCCCGTACGGCGAACTCCTGCCGAGCGAAGAGCCGCGCCTCTCGATGGCGCGCCGCGTGCCGGCCGGTGTGGTCACGGTGATCTCGCCGTTCAACATGCCGATCATCCTCGGCATCCGCTCGGTCGCACCGGCGCTCGCGCTGGGGAACGCGGTCATCCTGAAGCCGGATCCGCGTACCGCCGTCACCGGTGGCGTGGTCCTCGCGCGGATCTTCGAGGAAGCCGGCCTGCCGCCGGGGGTGCTCCAGATGCTGCCGGGCGGCGCGGACGTCGGCGAGACGCTGGTGACGCATCCGGCCGTCCGGGTCATCTCGTTCACCGGGTCGACCGGCGCCGGGCGCAAGGTCGGCGAACTCGCCGGGAAGCACCTGAAGCGGGCACATCTGGAGCTGGGCGGGAACTCCGCGCTCATCGTGCTCGACGACGCGGACGTCGACGAGGCCGCCGGGGTCGCCGCGTTCGGCTCGTTCTTCCACCAGGGCCAGATCTGCATGACCACCGGACGGCACCTGGTGCACGAGCGGCTCTACGACGACTTCGTCGAGCGGCTGGCGGCGAAGGCGGCGGCGTTGCGGGTGGGCGACCCGGCGCGGGACGAGGTCGCGCTCGGGCCGATCATCGACGCCGGGCAGCGGGACAAGATCCACGAGCTGGTCACGGCCAGCGTCGCGGCGGGGGCGCGGGTCGCCGCCGGCGCCGAGTACGACCGGCTGTTCTACGCCGCGACGGTGCTCGCCGACGTGCCGTCGACGGCGCCCGCGGTCGCCGAGGAGATCTTCGGCCCGGTCGCGCCGGTCGTGCGGTTCTCCGACGCGGAGGAGGCCGTCCGTCTCGCGACGGCGAGCGAGTACGGGCTGTCGCTGGGGATCGTCACGCGCGATGTCCTCAAAGGACTGGAGCTGGCCGACCGCGTCCCGACCGGGATCGTGCACATCAACGACCAGACGGTCAGCGACGAGGCGAACAGCCCCTTCGGCGGCGTCGCCGCTTCGGGCACCGGAAGCCGCTTCGGCGGCGCGGCGGCGAACATCGAGGCGTTCACCGAGACGCGGTGGGTCACCGTCCGGAACCCGCCGCCCACCTACCCCTTCTGACCCGCCCGCATTCAGTCCTCTGGATGCGGTAGTTCGGATTGCCAACGACCGCATTTCGTCCTCTGAATGCGGTAGTTCGTGTCGCGTACTGCCGCATTCAGAGGACGAAATGCGGGGGAGGCTCAGGCGGTGCGGCGCCAGCGGATGAGGCGTTCCCCGGTCGGGGCCGGCTCGAGTTCGGGCCCGACCAGGGTGAACCCGCATTTGCGGGCGACCGAAGCGGACACCTCGTTGGTCTCTTCGTAGCGGTAGCTGACCTCGCGCAGGCCGAGCCCGCCGAAGCCGAAGCGCAGGGCCGCGTTGAGCGCGGTGCTCGCGACCCCCTTGCCCCGCGACGCCGCGCGCACCCAGACCGACGCCTCCGCGTACCCGGCGTCGAGATCCAGGTCCCGCAGGCCGACCTCGCCCAGCAGATCCCCGGTCGTCGGCGCGGCCACCGCCCACGAACAGCGCTCGTCACCCGCCCACTGGGCGGCGCGCAGCGCGACGTACTCGGTCGCCTCGTCGAGGTCCCGCAAGCGATAGTTCAGGACGTACTTACGGTGCGTCGGATCGGCGAAGGCCGCGACCAGCGCCGGACGGTCGTCGAGGGCCTTGTCCGCCCGCAGCTGCCGCAGGTAGTACTCGCCCGCGTTGATCTCCACCGGTTCCACCCTTCGAGGGTAGCCAGACCGGGGTGGCCCGCATACGGACCACCCCGGCCGGAGATCACCGCACGTAGCGCCAGACCACCGGCGTGCCGCCCTCGTCCAGCGGCTTGTTCGACGTGATTCCCGCGATCGTCCCGTCGTCCGAGACGACCCGGCTCTGCGCCCGTCCGAAACCCGCCGGGGTCGGCAACGCCCCGGACCGCTCGGTGCCCTGCCAGGTCACCGAGCGGTTCATGATCGGCTCGGGGGCAGGCTCCAGCCCGGTCGTGAGCCCGTGCGAGTTGAGATCGACGCCGTACACGCCACCGGGCAGCGCCTCGGCGGTGGTCGGCGTGCTCCACACGAACGCCTGCGAATCCTGGATCGCCGGGTCGTAGGCGCTACCGGCGATCCGGCCGTCCTCGATGGCCCTCACGGTCACGGAATCGTATCCGGCGGGAGCGGTGACCTCGGTGAGGTCGCCGTTCTTCCACACGAATCCGCCGTTGTAGAGACGGCTCAGCAGGACCGTGCCGTCGTCGTCGATGTCGGTCGCCAGCAGGCCGGCCGGGAGCAGTTCGGGACCGGACGAGGTGGCGGTGGCCCGCCACAGCACCGCGCGGGTGCCGTCCGGATCGTCCTTCTTGTGGGCGTTGCCGACCACGTCACCCTGGTCGTTGACGGCCACGCCGTAGACGTAGGAGAACCCCGCCGGGACCGGGAGGACCCGGAACCCGTTCGCGTCGAGGACGAACGGCCTGGTCTCCCCGGTGTCGTAGTCGGACGCGTCGCCCACCACCGTGCCGGACCCGTTCTGGTCCCAGGCCATCGCCCATTCGTATCCGGCCGGTACCCCGTGGACGGTCGGCGCGCCGTTCTTCCAGGTGACGATCTGCGAGGTCCCGCCGATGGGGAAGGCGCCCGCGTAGCCACCGTGCCCGTCCGCTCCGGTGACGAAGCCCCGCGAAAGTTCGCTGCCCGCGGGCAATGTCAGGAAGGTGGCCTCCCAGTGCCCTTCCGCCGCGTTCGCGGGCACGGCGCCCAACGCGGTCATCCCGATGGTGGTGGCGGCGAGAAGGACCCCCGCGCGCATTCTGGACTTGACGATCATGTTCGTCCCCATTTCCCCAGATCTGTACCGAGGGAACGCGCGAACCGGGCTTTCGGTTGCCTAGCGGCGACGGCTCATGATCAGCGCGACCGCCAGCGGCAGCAGGAAGACGAGGAACGTCCCGCGGGTGAAGAAGAACAGCGCGATCGCGACCGCCGCGGCTATCGGTACTGCGCTGGCCGTCAGCCATTTGGACGGCTGGACCTCGTTCTTCGCGGACGCCTGCGCGACACCGGGCATCGGGGGCAGGGGGAGCAGCGCGCTGGGGCGGGGCGAGGGCAGGTCGGTGAACAGCGGTTCGAGCTCGCTGGCCATCCTCGCCGCGCTGATCTTCGCCGACCGCGTCCCGAACTCGTCGAGGTCGAGTCTGCCGGTGCGGACATGCTCCTCCAGCGCTTCGAGCGCGTCTTGGCGTTCGGCGTCGCTCAGCCGCATGTCCGGTCTCTCGGCACTCACGTCCCGAGTCTACGGGCGGATCAGCCGTCCAGCTCCCGTCGGCGCTGCTTGCCGAGCTTCTTGTGGGAGTTCTCCCAGCCTTTGCCCCAGATGCTCTCGCCGACGGCGCTGATCCCGATCGGGACGAGGATGAACCACCAGGTGAGGTCGGTGGTGACGATGAGCACGATGGTGGCGATGAACAGGATCGGCAGGAGCGCGCTCATGACGCGCTGCACCGGGGAGATGCCCGCCCACGGCGACGCCGGTTTCTCCGGTTCGCTCACGGCGGTCCTGGGCGTGTCGTAGCGCGGATGCGGTTCCGGCAGGTCGGCGAAGACCTCGGCCAGGTCGCCGCGTGTCTTGGCGGCGGTGATCCGGGCGGACCGCTCGCCGAACTCGTCGATGTCGATCCTGCCGGCGCTCATGTGCTCGCCGAGCGCGGTCAGCGCGGACTCGCGATCCTGATCACTGATCCGCAGCCGCGGAGACGGAACCTCGCTCACCCCTCCGATGGTAGGCCGGGCGAGGCCTCGTCAACCACGACATCCGTCAGTCTTTTCGCACTGGCGCAAAGGTGTTGTAGCGGTCGTGCCGTGCCCTTCACCCTGGTCACGCGTCCGGGAATCGGGCGTGATCGAGAGAGGGGGGACCTCATGCGGAAGTTCATCACCAAGGTCGCGCTGGTGGCCGGGATCGCGGTCGCCGCGCTGCCGGTCGGCGTGGCGTCGGCAAGCGCCACGACCTCGCCGGGGGGCGATGCCGAGGTGCGCGGCGGCTGCTTGGGCAAGATCTGCGGCACGGTGCTCAACAAGTCCGGCCACGACATCTGGGCGATCCGCACGTTCGACTCGAACGGGCCGAAGCCCGGCACCGAGTGGCGGCGGCTCAAGCCCGGCCAGAAGACCCCGAAGAACCAGGACTGGGACGGCGTCTACGTCGAGTGCAAGGCCAAGGGCACGCTGTCTACCTGGACCTTCCCCGGATTCTGGTGGGACGAGGACTGGAAGGGCAAGGCGGGCTGGTGGTACAAGATCAGTACCGACCAGGACATCCACGTGGAGAAGCAGTACTGCTGATCCGCCGGTCCCGGTGAGTCCACAGTGGACTCACCGGGAACGCGGTCAGTCCTTCAGTTCGAACAGCTGGGTGCCCTGCGTCACCGCGGCGCCGACCTCGACCGCGAGGCCGGTGACCGTGCCCGCCTTGTGCGCGGTGACCGGGTTCTCCATCTTCATCGCTTCGAGCACGACGACCAGCTCGCCCGCTTCGACGTGCTGGCCCTCTTCGACGGCGACCTTGACGATGGTGCCCTGCATCGGCGCGGTGACCGCGTCGCCGCTCACCGCCGCCTTGGTGCCGCCCGCGCGCTTGCGCGGCTTGGCCTTCACGGCCGTCCCGCCGCCACCGGCGTCGAGCGAGAAACCGCCGGGGAGCGACACTTCGAGACGGCGGCCGCCGACCTCGACGACGACGTTCTGACGCGGCGGCTCTTCCTCGGCCTCGGCCGCTTCCGGCGCCACGAACGGCTCGATGGTGTTCTCGAACTCGGTCTCGATCCAGCGGGTGTGCACGCTGAACCCGTTCTCGTCGCCGACGAAGGCCGGGTCGTTCACGATCACGCGGTGGAACGGCAGGACCGTCGCCATCCCGTCGGCGACCATCTCGGCCAGCGCGCGGCGGCTGCGCTCGAGCGCGTTCTGCCGGTCCGAGCCGGTGACGATCAGCTTCGCGAGCATCGAGTCGAACTGGCCGCCGATCACGCTGCCGGACTCGACACCCGAGTCGACACGGACGCCGGGGCCGCTCGGTGCGACGAACTTCGTCACAGTGCCGGGCGCCGGCAGGAAACCGCGGCCGGCGTCCTCACCGTTGATGCGGAACTCGATCGAGTGGCCGCGCGGTTCCGGGTCCTCGGTGATGCGCAGCTTCTCGCCGCGCGCGATACGGAACATCTCGCGCACGAGGTCGAGGCCCGTGGTCTCCTCGGACACCGGGTGCTCGACCTGCAGCCGCGTGTTGACCTCGAGGAACGAAATCGTGCCGTCGACGGCGACGAGGTACTCGACGGTCCCGGCGCCGTAGTAGCCGGCTTCCTTGCAGATCGCCTTCGCGGATTCGTGGATGCGCTTGCGCTGCTCGTCGGTCAGGTACGGCGCGGGTGCCTCCTCGACCAGCTTCTGGTGGCGGCGCTGCAGCGAACAGTCGCGGGTGCCGACGACGATGGCGTTGCCGTGCTGGTCGGCGAGGACCTGCGCCTCGACGTGGCGCGGCTTGTCCAGGTAGCGCTCGACGAAGCATTCGCCGCGGCCGAAGGCGGAGATCGCCTCGCGCGTCGCGGATTCGAAGAGCTCCGGGATCTCCTCGCGGGTGCGGGCGACCTTCAGGCCGCGGCCGCCGCCGCCGAACGCGGCCTTGATCGCGACCGGCAGGCCGTGCTCGTCGGCGAAGGCGACGATCTCGTCGGCGTTCGCGACGGGGTCCTTCGTACCGGGCACGAGCGGAGCCCCGGCGCGCAGCGCGATATGGCGTGCGGTGACCTTGTCGCCGAGGTCGCGAATGGACTGCGGGCTCGGCCCGATCCAGGTGAGCCCGGCGTCGATCACGGCTTGGGCGAAGTCCGCGTTCTCGGAAAGGAACCCGTAGCCGGGGTGGACCGAGTCCGCGCCCGACCTCTTGGCGGCGTCGAGCAGCTTGTCGAAGACGAGGTAGCTCTCGGCCGCGGTGGTGCCGCCGAGGGCGAAGGCCTCGTCCGCGAGACGGACGTGGGGTGCGTCGCGGTCCGGGTCGGCGTAGACGGCCACGCTGGTCAGCCCGGCGTCCTTCGCCGCCCTGATCACCCGTACCGCGATCTCCCCGCGGTTCGCGATCAGGATCTTGGTCACCGGACCACCTGTGCCGGCCTGCTCGGTCACGCCGTACCTCCTGCGTTCGCACGTCGGGCCGCCCCGATGCGGCTCCGCAGCAGTTTACGGAAGTTCCCGCCCCGATTAGTGAGAGCAAGGCCACCCAGTGACCTTCGTTTATACCAGCGCGGGGCGGTGCCGCAGTTCTTCTGGAAGGTCGGAATCGAGCATGATCAGGTCGTACGGCTGGGCCTGGTGGACCCGGCCGAGGTGCTCGGATTTGACCAGTGCCCACGGCTGGTGCGGACCGCAGCACTCGACCAGTCGCTGCACGGAACTGAAGGCGATCAGCGCCATCCGGCCGTCCTTGGTCGGGCGGAGTTCGATCTCCGCGCTCGTGTAGTCCTTCGGCTTTTTCGCCGTGGGGAGGAACAGTGCGGTGGGCAGTCCGGGGTTCGTCACAGGAACAACATAGACGTGCACTCTGCGCTAGATCACTTACGCTCTCGGATATGCGGACTCAGGAAGCACGGGCGCCGCGATCCGTGCTGCTCACCGCGCTGCTGGCGGTGGTGGTGACGGCAGGCGTGATCGTGGCCGTGATCCTGCTCCGCCCCGCCGCTCCCGTGCCCACCGGTGACCCCGGCGTGCCTCCGGTGTCCGATGCCGCCCCGAGCGCGCCCGGCGTCAACTGCGGCGACGCCGCCTGCCGGGAGATCAGCGCGATGACCGTCGGCGGGCTGCCCGTCGTGCTGCTGGCCGACGACGCGGGGAAGCAGGGTGTGGTCCGGATCGGGTCGGACACCGTGTACCCGCTGATCGTCAACGACATGGGGGTCACCCTGAAGAGCGATTCTCTGCGCTGTGTCGACGGCACGACGCCGGTGTGCCTGGTGCGTGGCGAAGTGGGCGGTGGCTCGGCGGGCGAGTTGTTCGTCGCGCGCGGCGAGATCTGGCGGGACACCGGGAAGCCTTATTTCTCCGACGCCGGGACGGTCGCCCTGCACGATGTGACCGCCGACGGGATCGCGGACGTCATCGTCGTGCGGCACGAATGCCCCGGCGCGCAGTCCGGCTCGGCGCGGTGCCAGGCGGCGCCGGTGCTCGCGGAGGTCTACGACGTCGCTCGCGGCTCGGTGGGCTGCACGCGCCGGTACACCGCGCCGTCGGAGCTGAGGGGATGGCCGGATGTGCGGCTGACGAAGGCGGATCTGAGGGCCTGCCCCTGAGGGGGAGCAAGGGACCTTTGCTACCACTTCTCTTGACGTTGAGAGAAGTGGTAGCAAAGGTCCCTTGCTCACTTTTCGCAGGTGGCTGCCGGTCCTCGGAGCATGAAGTCCGTGAAGGCCTCCTTCACTACCGTGAGGGTAGGGAAGGAGGCCTTCACGGACTTAAAGAACCTCAAGCACCCGCGTCAGCAGGCTCCTTCGCGGTGGTAGTAGCCGCTTCGCCGTCGGGGGTGGGCGAAGGGTCCGTCGGCGAGTTGAGCACGTCGTCGTCCAGCAGGCCTTCGCCGCGCGCGACGACCACCGGCACGACGATCTGGCCCGCGACGTTGGTCGCGGTCCGCATCATGTCCATGATCGGGTTCACCGAGTAGATCAGCGCGATCCCGAGCGCCACCTGCTGCGCGTCGAGCCCGATGAACGCGGTGGTCAGGGTCAGCGCGGTCAGCCAGCCGGTGGTGCCCGCGGTGGCCAGCGCGCCGAGCACGGCGACCACGACGATCCCGACGTACTGCCAGATGTTCAGCGAGACGCCGGACAGGTTCGCGATGAAGATGGCGCCGATCGCGGGGAACACCGCGGCGCAGCCGTCCATCTTCGTGGCGCTGCCCAGCGGAGTCGCGAAGGCGGCGTACGCGGGCTGGACGCCCAGGTTCACGGCGGACTGCCGGGTGAGGGGTAGCGTCGCGGCCGAAGACTGCGAAGCGAACGCGAACTGGATCGCCGTGCCTGCCTTGGAGAAGAACGTCAGCGGGCTGACCTTCGCCACGAACTGCAGCAGGATCGGGTAGACCACCAGCAGCACCAGCAAGCAGCCGACGTACACCGCGAGAGTGGTGGACAGCAGCGGCCGGAACAGGGCGTCACCGTAGTTCGAGACGGCGGCGCCGATCAGGCCGATGATGCCGATCGGGGCAAGCCGGACAACCCAGCCGAGGTAGCGCTGGATGATCTCGAAGACGCTGGTGGTGAAGTCGACGAACGGCTTGGCCTTGTCGCCGAGGCTGTAGGCGGCCGCGCCGATGATCACGGCGAGGAACAGCACCTGAAGTGTCGAGCCCTCGGTGAAGGCCGCGAAGAAGTTCTTCGGCAGGAAGCCTTCGATGAAGGCACTCCAGGAGCCCCAGTTGTCGACGCTCTTGGTGGCCTTGTCCGCGTTCTTCGCCGTCGCGGCGACGCCTTCGCCGAGGCCGCCGCTGCCGGGGTTGAACAGTTTCGCGACCGCGATGCCGATCAGCGACGCGATGAACGAGGTGATCGCGAACCACAGGACGGTCTTGCCGCCCAGCCGCGCGGCCTTCTTGCCGCCGCCGAGATTGCGCAGGCTGTTGATGCCGACCACGATCGCGGTGAAGACCAGCGGGATCACCGCGATTTGCAGCAGCGTCGTGAAGATCGTGCCGATCTGGTCGAGCAGGTCGGTCAGCCAGCTCGCCTCGGTCGTCCTGGCGAGCACGCCGAGCAGGGCGCCCACGACGAGCGAGCCGAGGACCGCCGCCGCGAAGACCCTTGGCCTTGTGTAGGTCCGAATGAAAGACACGGGGCGACTCCGGTGCGTGAAGGTTTCCTGATTTCCCGAACGTGAAGAACGTTCGACGAGGCAGGACTCTTCCGGATCACCCGATCGTGTGGGAGCCGTCTCAGGATGCGGGACGCGTCCACAGCTCGATGACGCTCACGCCGACCTCGGCCAGCAAACGCCGGGTCAGCGGCAGGCTGATGCCGATGACGCTCGAGAAATCGCCGTCGATTCCCTCGATGAACCAGCCGCCGAGCCCGTCGAGCGTGAAGCCGCCGGCCACCTGAAGCGGCTCACCGGAAGCGATGTACGCCTCGATCTCTTCTTGTGAAGGTGTACCGAAGCGAACAGTGGTGCCTTCGGTTCCAGACGCTTCTTTCGTCTTCACGCCGTTTTCGACGCGAATGATCGCGTGGCCGGTCAGGAGTTCGCCGGTTTTGCCCGCCATTGACGCCCAGCGCTCGCGCGCGGCTTCCGGCGTGATCGGTTTCCCGACCATCTCACCGTTGATCGACAGCATCGAGTCGCAACCCACGATGACCATGTCGCCGTGCCCGCCGAGCGTCTCGAAAACCGTTTCGGCTTTCGCGGCGGCGAGCGCGCGGACCAGCTCCTCGGGAGCCGGATCGGTCAGGGACGCGGCGACGGCGTCCTCGTCGACGCCGGACACGACGACGCTCGGGTCGAAGCCGGCGGAACGCAGGACGCCGAGGCGGGCGGGGGACTGGGAAGCGAGGACGAAACGCACCTGAGGAAGGTACTCGACGGCCCGCTGTTGCCTAATTGTGACCTGGGACACCCGAACGTGGAGCTAGTTTGTTGTGGCGCGCAACATATGGATTGTCCGAGCTACGGAGGAACCAATGTCGTCCCGCCTCCGCGTCAGAAGATCACTTCGCACGACGCAAACCACAGTGCTCGCAGGGCTGCTCCTGGCCGGTTCGGCCCTGGCGCCGATGGCGTCCGCCGCCCCGGGGCCGGTCTACAAGAATCCCCACGCCTCGACCTCCGCGCGGGTGAACGACCTGCTCAAGCGGATGAGCCTCGACGACAAGATCGGCCAGATGACCCAGGCCGAACGCGGCGCGGTCACCCCCGAACAGGCCGCCGCGCTCAAACTGGGGTCCCTGCTCTCCGGCGGCGGCTCGGTACCCGCCAGCAACACACCGAACGGGTGGGCCGACATGGTCGACTCGTACCAGAAGGCGGCGATTTCGACGCCGCTCGGCATCCCCACGCTCTACGGCGTCGACGCCGTGCACGGCCACAACAATGTCTACGGCGCGACGATCTTCCCGCACAACATCGGCCTCGGTGCGGCCAACAATCCGCGCCTGGTCGAGAAGATCGGCCGCGCGACGGCGCTGGAAGTCGCCGGAACCGGCCCGCAGTGGGACTTTTCGCCGTGCCTGTGCGTCGCACGTGACGATCGCTGGGGCCGGACCTACGAATCCTTCGGCGAATCGCCGCGCGACGCCATCGCCAACGCCTCGGCCATCACCGGTCTCCAAGGGCGCAGACTCGGCGAGAAACCGGGATCGGTGCTCGCGACGGCGAAGCACTACGTCGGCGACGGCGGTACGACGAACGGCGTCGACCAGGGCAATACCGAGATCGGCGAACGCGAACTGCGTCAGATCCACCTGCCGCCGTTCCGGGAGGCGATCGACCGCGGCGTCGGCTCGGTGATGATCTCGTTCTCCAGCTTCCAGGGTGTGCGCATGCACGCCGAGAAGTACCTCATCACCGACGTCCTCAAGCGGGAACTGCGGTTCTCCGGCCTGGTGATCTCGGACTACAACGCGATCAACCAGATCGACGGCAAGGAAGGCTTCACCCCCGAAGAGGTGCGGCTCTCGGTCAACGCGGGCATCGACATGTTCATGGTCCCGTGGGACGCGCCGCAGTTCATCTCCTATCTCAAGGCCGAAGTCGAAGCCGGCCGTGTCTCCCGCGACCGGATCGACGACGCGAACCGCCGCATCCTGGCGCAGAAGTTCAAGCTCGGCCTGTTCGAGCGCCCGTACACCGACCGTTCGCTCCAGAAGACGTTCGGCGGCAAGGAACACCGCGAACTGGCCAGGCAGGCCGTCCGCGAATCCCAGGTGCTGCTGAAGAACGACGGTGTGCTGCCACTGGCGAAGAAGAACAACAAGATCTTCGTCGCGGGCAAGAACGCGAACGACATCGGAAACCAGGCGGGCGGCTGGACGCTCACCTGGCAAGGCCAGAGCGGCCCGGTGATCCCGGGCACGACCATCCTCGACGGGATCAAGTCGGGGGCGGGGAAGGGAACCACGGTGACCTATGACCGTGCGGGTAACGGAATCGACGGCAGCTACCAGGTCGCCGTCGCCGTGGTGGGCGAAACGCCGTACGCCGAAGGGCAGGGAGATCGTCCGAACGGCTTCGGGCTCGACGCGGAAGACCTCGCCACGATCGCCAAATTGAAGGCTTCCGGGGTCCCGGTCGTCGCGGTGACCGTGTCCGGGCGCCCGCTCGACATCGCTCCGCAACTGGCGCAGTTCGACGGGCTTCTCGCCGCCTGGCTTCCGGGCAGCGAAGGCGCCGGTGTCGCCGATGTCCTGTACGGCGACTACGACCCGACCGGGAAGCTGACGTTCAGCTGGCCGACCAGCGCGGCGCAGGAACCGGTGAACGTCGGTGACGGCAAGAAGGCGCTGTACCCGTACGGCTACGGCCTGCGGTACCGCCGCTAGCTTCCGCCCTCCCGCGGATGAGAGGAACGGTCCTTTCCTTGCGAAATTCGCAAGGAAAGGACCGTTCATCGCACTGGCGGCGGGCCCGCGAGCCGCATTCAGAGGGACTAAGGGGTCCTAACAGAATGAGTGGGCTTTGAGTCGGCGCCAGCAGATAATGGCGCAGCCGATGGTGAGGAAGGCTTCGTGGAGGTCGTCGCGGACC
>NZ_JBWKEB010000008.1:356869-437862 GCF_056435665.1 Amycolatopsis sp. NPDC043887 | reverse complement strand
AACTTCAACGGCCCCTGAGGCGACCGATCCCCGCGGATCTCGAACATCACAACCCCTGAACAAGTCAGGTGTTGCAACCACCGCTAGAACCCAAGCCCTCGGCTCAGCCGAGGGAAGGGGGCCTTCACGCGCATCCGGCAACGTGCCCCAAGGCGTGCCTCGCGTGCTCAGAGACGTGACTCGCGTGCTTGGAGGCCGCACACGCGAGATCCGTGTCTGAGCACGCGAGATCCGTGTCTGAGCACGCGAGTCACGTGTTGAGCACGACTTGCCCGGCGAGGTCGATGGAGACACCCCCATGGCGGAAGTCCGTGAAGGCCTCCTTCCCTACCCTGAAGGTAGTGAAGGAGGCGTTCACGGCATCACGCCTTTTGTAACCGTCTGGGGGCGGAAAGTGACAAAGATCAACTCCTGCCGGCTTTCACATCAGAGACGGTCCGTTCGCGCGTCGGAACGATCAACGGACCACCGAGCCCGGGTGGTCCGGTCCGCGCCTCGACCGACCGAACGTTCATGCACTTGTCCGCAGAGCGGACAGCGACCGGACAGTCGCTAGCCCGACTGGGGGAAACTTACCGCCCTTGTACATCCACCCGTTAGCATCCGCACATTTGTTCGTTCCTGCGCGTCCCGATCGGGCGAAGAACACGTCTCACCATTCAAGTCCACAAGACGAGTGAGGTCGCCAGCGATGAGCACAGAGGGTCTCTCGATGCCAGGTATCTCGGTGGGCGGCTCCGGAGCGGACGCCGCCGACCGGATGCGCCGTGCCGCCGGGGTCATGTCGTTCGCCAAGATCAAACGCCCGGCGCTGGTCGCGCTGGGCATCGACACACTCGCGATCTTCCTGGCCGCGCTCGACGTGTGGCTGGTGATCCCCGAGAAGGCTCAGCCGTACTCGATCTACCTGTCCGGCGCCGCGTGCCTCGGCCTCGCCTTCCGGCGCAAGCTGCCGTTCCTCGCGGTGATCGTCACCGTCCCCGGGTTCCTGGCGGGCTGGTCACAGCTGGCCGCGATGATCGCACTCGGCTTCCTCGCCACCCGCAAACAGATGCACTGGCAGACCTGGACCGGGTTCGCGCTCGTCTTCACCTGCCGGTTCGTCCAGTGGCCGCTGGCCGACTTCGTCGAGCTCAGCTGGCGTGAGCACGTCCTGGACGGCATCTACGGCGTCATCGTCGCCGGGATGCCGGTGGCGATCGGCCTGCTCATCGGAGCGCGGACCGAGATTTCGCAGAAGCTCACCGAACTCGCCGCCAGCCGCGACCGCGAGCGCCGCTTCCACGCCGACGCCGTCCGCGCGGAAGAGCGTGCCCGCCTCGCGCGGGAGATGCACGACGTCGTCTCGCACCAGATCACGCTGATCGCGATGCAGGCTGGCGCGCTGCAGGCGCAGACCACCGACGCCCGCTCGCTCGAAACCGCGCAGGTCATCCGGAAGCTGAGCACCAAGACGCTCGAAGAGCTGCGTTCACTCGTGAGCGTGCTCCGCTCGAGCTCCGAAGACGACGGGCCCCGGCCGGGGATCAACGAACTCGACCGGCTGATCCGCGGCTCGGACGTCCCGGTGCATCTGACCGTCGAGCGGATCCCCGACCTCCTGCCCAGCCAGGTTTCGGCGGCGGCCTATCGGACCGTGCAGGAATGCCTGACCAACGTGCACAAGCACGCGCCCGGCGCCACCGCGACCATCCGGATCCAGGGCGAGCACGGTTCGCTCAAGGTCGAAATACGCAACGAGCGCGCTCGGACCCCCGGTGCGGCCCTGCCCTCGGGAGGGCACGGGCTGACCGGGCTGGCCGAACGCGCTCGACTGCTGGGTGGGAGTTTCGAAACCGCCGACACCGAGGACGGCGGGTTCCGGGTGCGTGCCCGGTACCCGCTCGACCGGTAGGCCTCGGGGAGTCTCAGATCTCCCGGCGCTGGCGCAACCGCTCCAGCGCCTCGGCGAGAATGGCCTCGCCGTCGGCGTCGGAACGCCGTTCCTTCACGTACGCGAGGTGAGTCTTGTAAGGCTCGGTCCGCGGCGCGGCAGGAGGGTTCTTCTCGTCCTGCCCACCGGGGAGCCCGCATCGCGGGCAGTCCCACTCGTCGGGAATCTCGGCGTCCATCGAGAACGAGGGCTGTGCCTCGTGCCCGTTGGCGCACCAGTAGGAAATGCGGCGCCGCGGCGCCGACTCACCCCGTTCCGATTCGCCCGAAGGACCGGCACCCACACGGGTGCCCCGAATCGCGTTACCGCCAACCATGAATCCTCACACCTATAGGGATCGGCGGCGCGCCCCCCATAGGCACGCCGAAACACCTGGATCGATCAGACCTTGAGCAGGAGCCCGAGGCCGATGATGCTGATCAGCCACACCGCGCCCAGCAGCAGCGTGATCCGGTCGAGGTTCTTCTCGGCCACGCTCGAGCCGGAGAGGCTCGACTGCATACCGCCACCGAACAGCGAAGACAGACCGCCACCACGGCCGCGGTGCAGCAACACGGCGACCACCAGCAGCACGCTGGAGGCGATCAACAGGATTTGCAGGAACAGCTTCATGTCATCCTCTGCGCTCTTGGAGAATGCAGGAAAACGGTGTGCCACCGGCGGCTGTCGACCGCCAGAACACACCGTACTCCTGGACTCGTCCACTGCTGTGTGACGGACCGGATACCCAGGTTACCCGGTAGGTGCCCCGATCAGGGCAGGGGCCCGCCCGCGGCGAGTGCGCAGAGTTTGGTGAACTCGTCACCATCCAGGCTGGCACCACCGACGAGCGCACCATCGATGTTCTCGCAGGCGACGAGGTCACTGATGTTGTTGGCCTTGGCAGAGCCGCCGTAGAGTACGCGGACCGAGGACGCGACCTCGGCACCGTACTTCTCGGCGAGGGTGGCACGGATGGCTCCGCACACCTCCTCTGCGTCCGACGGGGTCGCGACCTTGCCGGTCCCGATGGCCCAGACGGGCTCGTAGGCGACGACGACGTCCTTGACCTGCTCGGCCTTGAGCCCCTTGAGGCCCTCGACCAGCTGGGTCGTGGTGTGGGCGATGTGCTCGCCGGCCTCGCGGACCTCGAGCTTCTCCCCCACGCACAGGATCGGCTTGATGCCGTGCTTGAGCGCGGCCTTGACCTTCTTGTTCACCAGTTCGTCGGTCTCGCCGTGGTACTCACGCCGCTCCGAGTGCCCGACGGTGACGAAGCTGCACCCCAGCTTCGCCAGCATCGGACCCGACACATCGCCGGTGTAGGCACCGGAGTCGTGCGGCGACAGGTCCTGGGCGCCGTAGGTGAGCGACAGCTTGTCGCCGTCGGTCAGCGTCTGGACGCTGCGGATGTCGGTGAACGGCGGCAGGACCGCGACGTCGACCTTCGCGTAGTACTTCTCCGGCAGGGCGAAGGCGATCTTCTGAACCAGCGCGATGGCTTCGAGGTGGTTCAGGTTCATCTTCCAGTTGCCGGCAATGAGCGGTTTGCGCGCCACTAGTCGTTCTCTCCCAGCACAGCGACTCCGGGCAGTTCCTTGCCCTCCAGGTACTCCAGCGACGCACCGCCGCCGGTCGAGATGTGCGAGAAGCCGTCCTCCGGCAGGCCGAGCTGCCGCACGGCCGCGGCGGAGTCTCCCCCGCCGACCACGGTGAAGGCGTCGCTCTTGACCAGCGCTTCGGCCACGGCACGGGTGCCGCCGGCGAAGGACTCGAACTCGAACACGCCCATCGGGCCGTTCCAGAACACGGTCGCCGCGTCGGCCAGCTTGCCCGCGAACAGTTCCCGCGACTTCGGGCCGATGTCGAGACCCATGCGGCCGGCCGGGATGGCCTTCGCGTCGACGACGTCGAACTCCGCGTCGGCCGCGAAACCCGTCGCGGCGAGGACGTCCACCGGCAGGATCAGCTCGACGCCGCGCTTCTCCGCCTCGGCGAGGAAGCCGCGGACCTGGTCCAGCTGGTCCTCCTGCAGCAGCGAGTTCCCGACCTCGTGGCCCTGGGCCTTGAGGAAGGTGTACGCCATGCCGCCGCCGATGAGCAGCCTGTCGACCTTGGTCAGCAGGTTGGCGATGACGCCCAGCTTGTCCGAAACCTTCGCGCCGCCGAGGACGACGACGTACGGCCGAGCCAAGTCCTCGGTGAGCTTCTTGAGGACATCGACCTCGGCCAGCACGAGCCCGCCCGCGTACGCCGGAAGCGCCCGCGCGATCTCGTAGACCGAGGCCTGCTTGCGGTGCACGACACCGAAACCGTCGGAGACGAACGCGCCGCCCGGGACGAGCGCGGCCAGCTCGGCGGCCAGCTCCTGCCGCTCGGCCTCGACCTTGCTGGTCTCGCGCACGTCGAAACGCACGTTTTCCAGCAGGGCCACCTGGCCGTCGGCCAGACCGGCGACGGTGGCCTTGGCGGACTCGCCGACCAGGTCACCGGCCAGCGGGACGTCGACGCCGAGCAGCTCGGTGAGCTTCGCGGCGACGGGCGCGAGCGAGAACTTCGGGTCCGGCTCGCCCTTCGGACGGCCGAGGTGCGCCGTGACGACCACCTTCGCGCCCGCCTCGGCGAGGCGCTTGAGGGTCGGCAGGGCCGCGCGGACGCGGCCGTCGTCGGTGATCTTGTCCCCGTCGAGCGGGACGTTCAGGTCGGAACGCACGAGTACGTACCGGCCCGAAACGTCCCCGCTCAGCAGGTCTTCGAGGTTCTTCAGCGCCATGGCTCAGGAGAGCTTGGTGCCGACGAGCTTGACGAGGTCGGCGAGGCGGTTGGAGTAGCCCCACTCGTTGTCGTACCAGCCGACGACCTTGACCTGGTTGCCGATGACCTTGGTCAGCGGCGCGTCGTAGATGCAGGACGCCGGGTCCGTGACGATGTCGGCCGAAACGATCGGGTCGTCGCTGTAGCGCAGGATGCCGGCCAGGGGGCCCTCGGCGGCGGCCTTGTACGCGGCGTTGATCTCGTCGAGGGTCGCGCTCTTGGTCAGCGTGACGGTGAGGTCGGTGGCCGAACCGGTCGGGACCGGGACTCGGACCGCGTAGCCGTCGAGCTTGCCGTTGAGTTCCGGCAGGACCAGGCCGATGGCCTTGGCGGCACCGGTCGAGGTCGGGACCATGCTCAGCGCGGCGGCGCGGGCGCGGCGCAGATCCTTGTGCGGCGCGTCCTGCAGGTTCTGGTCCTGCGTGTACGCGTGGATCGTGGTCATCAGGCCCTGCTCGATGCCGAACGCGTCGTTGAGGACCTTGGCCAGCGGGCCGAGGCAGTTGGTGGTGCAGGACGCGTTCGAGATGATCGTCTGCGAACCGTCGTACTTGTCGTCGTTGACGCCCAGCACCACGGTCAGGTCCTCGCCCTTGGCGGGCGCGGAGATGATGACCTTCTTGGCGCCACCGGCGATGTGCGCCTTGGCGGCGTCACCGTTGGTGAAGAAACCGGTCGACTCGACGACGACGTCCACGCCGAGGTCGCCCCAGGGCAGGTTGGCCGGGTCGCGCTCGGCGAGGGCCTTGATCGTCTTGCCGTCGACGACGATGCCCTCGTCACTGACGCTGACCTCGCCAGGGAAACGGCCGAGGATGGAGTCGTACTTGAGCAGGTGGGCCATGGTGGCGACGTCGCCGAGGTCGTTGAACGCGACCACCTCGATGTCGTGACCGGCGGCCTGCACGGCCCGGAAGAAGTTGCGGCCGATGCGGCCGAAGCCGTTGACACCTACGCGAACCGTCACTGCTGCCACTCCCTTGAGACTCGTCCGGGATCGCCCCGGTAAGACGTCCTTTACTCGGGCGCAACCCTAGCGTGCGTGCTCGGGCGACCCTCTTTGCCCTGACGAGACTTCCACCACTCGGTGGGTCAGGTCAAGAATCGATTAAGACCATCGCTACCAGGCCGTCTTGTCAAAACTCTCAGCTTCCCTGTGCTAGCCGTCGCTCCAACGGTGTCCGCATCCGTGGCGTGACTCGCACCTCTCCGAACCACTCGGCCAGGTGGTTCGCCTCCGTCTCGACGGCCCGTTCGACCTCCGCGCCGACGTCCTCCAGGAAGTGGTGGACGATCTCGCCGTCCGGACGCTGCGCCCAGCCGCCGACGATGCGGCCGCCGGCCCAGACGGTGGGCCCGATGTTCCCGGTGCCGTCGAACAGCGGTGCCTTGTGCGGGCCGAGATACCAGTCGCGCTCGATCCAGCCCATCGACGTCGGATCGAGGGACGGGAGCAGCGCGACCCACGGGGCGGGCTCGTCGACCGGCTCCAGATCGTCGGCGAGGACCACGCCGGGAACGCCGTCGAGATCGACCTCGGCCGGCTGAATCGCCGCGAGGGCCTTCTTCGTCTGGCCCGCCGTCCAGCCCGTCCACCAACGGAGGTCCGCGATCGGGGCGGGACCGTAGGCGTAGAGCCACCGCCGGGCGAGCTCGGCCCTGGCGGCGTCGGCGTCCCATTCGGCGAGGCCCTGTGGCAGCCAGCCCGCCATCGGGGCCCAGTAGTACTGGCTGCTGATCCAGCTGCCGCGCGGGCGGCCGCGAACGATGCGGCCGTCGACCGCGAGCTGGAACAGGACACGGCTGGTGACGTTGGCGATCGCCTCGTACGGCTTGCCCTTGGCCATCAGCAGCTGCTGTTTGAGGCGTGGCTCGTCCTCGGACAGCTGCTGTGCCGTGGCGGAACCGCGGGCCTTCAGCGCACGCTCGGTCGCGTCCTCGACCTCGGCGAGCCAGCCCTCCGGCTCCGGCACGTTCTCCGGGTGTCCCTGCGTACCGAGGTGCTGTTCGAGCAGGCGGCGCTGCTTCCTGGCGATGTCGGCGGAGCACGCGGCCTGCACGAGCGCCGCGTTCTCGTGGCCGAGGACGAAGACCGTGCGGCGCATGCCGAGCATCCGGATCAGCGTGCGCTCCTCGTACAGCGCGCTTTCCAGCTCGGCGACGCCGTCGCCCTTCACACGCGCCCACGCCGACAGGTGCACCGACGCCGGGTCCGTGGCGTGCAACGCGACGACCGCGTCCGCGGCGGCGTGCACCGACTCGGCGGGCGTGACGAGGCGATGGCGCGTCGCGAGGCGGGCACGGCGCTGCCGGATATCGATCTTGGGGGTCACGGATCGTTCCTACCACCGGCCCCCGACAAAACTCCGGATCGGACCGGGGCACCGTACGGCTTCGGTCCGTGAAGGCCTCCTTCCCTACCCTGAGAGTAGGGAAGGAGGCCTTCACGGACCGCGCTCACCGCTACTCCCGGCCGTGGGCCAGTGGCGGCACCGGTGGCCCGGGCCGTGACTCGACGCGAGCGACCCGCGGACGCCGTGCCTGCGGGTGAGGCGGCGGCGCGGGAGGGACGGCCGGAATCACCTGGGTGATCTCGGTGTCCGGGTGCGGCGCGGGTTTTCCCTTGCCGGACCGGGGTTCGCCCGGCGCACGGAGGTAGATTCGCAGCTTCTGCGTCGGCCGTTCGATCAGCCGCCAGGACACCACCCCGCAGGCGTACGCGGTGGGCACCGCGAGCACGATCAGCAGGTACGAATTGCGGACCCCGGCGAGGGTGTACAGCTGCTGCACCGGCATTCCCCACACGTACATCCCGTAGCTGGGATAGACCCACTGGTCGTAGCCGTCCAGCCGGCGCGGCCAGTGGTACGCCCAGGTGATCGCGCCGTAGCCCGCGGCGATGGGCAGGATGAAGCGCGTCGCGGGTTCGATGGGCGGGGTGAAGTTCGCGACGAGGTAGAGCGCCACCAGCGCGTACGCGACCGCCGGGCGCAACGGGATGAGGTCCCGGTAGCTGTGCAGCAGCATGCCGATGACGAACGCCACCAGGAACGCCACCATCGATCCCAGCGGCACGCTGAACAACGTGCCCGCGTCGCCCTGGAAGCCCACCGAGGCCCCGATGATCCCGTCCGCCACCATAAACGCCAGCAGCAGCGGGAACAGGACTATCCGTCCGCGCGCGAGGCCGCCCACCAGGCCGATGACGAGCACGATCAGATACCCGGTGGTCTCCATCGGGAGTGTCCAGATCGAACCGTTCGCGGAGTACGGGTACGGGTTCTCGGTGAACACCCCCGGCAGCAGGTGCTGCAACGGGTACAGCATCGCGTTGTGCACCACGTAACCCCAGGTGTCGGGATTCCCCCAGTACTCGCGCGGGCTGAGCACCGTCACCAGTGGCCCGATCACGAACGCCGTCACCATGACCACGAACAGCAGCGGCGGCCAGATCCGCAGCACCCGCTTGAGCAGGTAACGCCACCACGAGGAGTCACGCTGCCAGCTGTCCGCGATCTGGTAGCCGCTCATGGCGAAGAAGCCCATGAGCGCGAAATACCCCAGCGAGATGTTCCAGCTCGACGGCAGGCTGGTGATCCGGCTCGGTTCGATGATCGGGAAACAGTGCTCGAAGACGACCAGGATCGCCCCGAACATCCGCAGCCACGCGAACCCGGTGTCCGGTTTCGCGTAGGTCTTCGCGCCCGGGCTACTCATGGACCACCGGGGCGAGCAGTCCGCTCAGGGTCTCGCGGGCCACCCCTGGCCCGAACTGGTCCGCGACGGCGACCCGGCCCGACTCCGAAAGCCGTTGCCACAAAGCGTCGTCGATGAGCAGGGTGACGATCTTCTCTGCGATCTCTTCAGCCGTCTCACCGGTCAGTACCTCCTCGCCATCGCGCAGCCGCATACCTTCGAAGGCCAGCGGGGTACCGACCACCGGCACCCCGAAGGCGAGGCTCTCGCCCACTTTTCCTTTGACGCCCGAGCCGAACCGCAACGGCGCCAAGGCCATCCGCGTGGCGGCGTAACGCGGCTCGAGTTCGGCGACCCAGCCGCGGACGACGACGCCGTCACCGGCCAGCGCGTGGATGTCGCCGGTGGGGTCGGCGCCGACGAGCTCGAGCTCGGCCGACGGGCATTTCCGCCGCACGGCGGGCCAAATCTCACCGGCCAGCCAGAACGCGGCGTCCCGGTTCGGGCCGTGTTCGAAGCTGCCGACGAACATCGCGCCCGCCCGTCCCTCGGGGCTGGTGGGTTCGCTGCTGAAGGGATGCACATTGGACAGCACGTCGACCTTGGCCGATGGCACCAGTTCGGCGAGCAGGTCCCGTTCGGCCTCGGACACCACCAGCGTGCGGTCGGCGGACCGGACCAGCGCCAGCTCCAGTTCGCGGTACAGCTCGGCACGCCGCCGCAGCATCACCGCGATCGCCGGATCGCCGATCCGCTCGACGAGATCGGCTTCCCTGCCAAGCCGGACGAAGTGCAGATCGACGGTGTCATAGGCCAGAACCGCCTGTGGCGCGCAGATCTGGATCCGCTCGGCCATATGCCAGGCGACCGTCGGCCGGGACAGCAGCACCAGGCTCAAGGCGCCGCCCGCCTCTTCGAGGAACTTCTCGCGGTCGGCCGGTTCGAGTAGAACGGCGACCCCGGCGCGTCTGAGGTCTTCGGTGTATTCCGGCGACTGGACGTCGTCCATCGGGCAGAACACCACCCGCTGCCCGAGCGCGAGCAACTCGTCCACGAGCCTGCGCATCCGGACCGAGCCGGAATCCTTGTCCGGCGCGGGCACCCGCAGATCGGCGATCAGCACGATACCGGTGTCACGGGGTGCTTTCCCGGGCATCCGCTGCCGCCCGAGCCACAGTCCCGCCGGGCTCGGCCCGGCGATCTGCCCAGTCAGGGTCTCCGCCCACTTCTCGGCGAACACCAGCCGGTTGGTCTCCTGGAAGCGTTTGTGCCCCGAGCTCGGATCCGTGCCGTTCGAGACGCCCTCGTGGTGCACCACGACCGCGGCCGGTTCGACCACGGTCCGGAAACCGGCGGCACGCACCGCGAACGCCAGGTCGGTGTCCTCGTAGTACGCGGGCGTGTAGCGCTCGTCGAACCGGCCGAGCTGCTCGAAGAGTTCGCGGCGGATCATGATCGCCGCGCCGGAGCAGTAGTCGACGTCGCGGACCGAGGCGTAGCGGGCGTCGTCCGGGTCGTCACCGTGGCCGTAGTTCGCCGCGCCGGCGTCCGCCCACACGATCCCGCCGCATTCCTGCAAAGTGCCGTCCGGGTAGACCAGTTTCGCGCCGGCCAGGCCGATCCCGTCGTCGCGATAGACCGCCTCGGCGAGCGAGTCCAGCCAGCCCGGCTTCGGCTCGGTGTCGTTGTTCAGCAGGACCAGCAGTTCGCCGCGGGCTTCGGCGGCGCCGAGGTTGGTGGCCTTCAGGAAACCGACGTTGGTGCCGGTGCGGACCAGCCGCACGCCGGGACATTCGGCGAGCACCCGCGCGGACGCGTCGGGCGAATCGTCGTCGACGACGATCACCTCGAACGGCACCCGCGGCCGTCCTTCCTCGATCGAAGCCAGGCACTGCCGCGTGTAGTCCCATTTGCCGTGAACCGGGATGACGATGCTGACCAGCGGTTCGGCACTGGTGCTCACGGCCACCGGTTCCAGGCCGTGCCCCTCCTGCGGGACTTCGTCGGTGCGCCCGAGTGCGCGCTCATAGGCGCTCCGGACCGCGCTGCCCCTCGGCGCGTACTTCTCGATGGCGCCCCGGTACTTCTTGACCAGCCGGTTCACCGTGGCCGAATGCCCGTCGCTCAGCACCGCGTTCTCCGCGGCGAGCCGGGCCGCCTCGGCGCTGTACCGCTCGGCGGTCTCGGTCCGCCACGCCAGCCGTGCCGCGTCCAGTTCCGCCTCCCGGCGGAGTTCGGCGACCTCGGCCGTGAGCCGATCGCGTTCCTCCCTCAGCCGGGCCAGCTCCTCCTCTGTCTCGGCGTGCCTCGATGCTCCCTGTTCCCGCATGGCTCCCAGCAGGGAGAGCCGGGGGTCGAGCAGGGTGCCGACGGCCGGGACGGCGTCCAGCGGGCCGTCGGAGGCGATCCCGACGAGGTACGTATGCGGGCTGCCGTCGGTGACCGTCCAGCCGTCCTCGCCGTTCCCGGTCAGGCTCTGGTTCAGCGCCGGCCCCTTCGCGTGCGGCTCGCCGGGATCGGCGGCCAGCAGCGAACCCACCGCGATGTTCTGCCGCAGCACGGCCATGTTCCCGAAATGGCCGCCGAGGAGCGCGCGGAACTCTTCCTCGGTCAACTCCTTGACGTGGAAGGGATTGTCGTTGCCGTGTTCGTGGCTGTAGACCCGGAGGTCCGGGGTGCTGCCGAGGAAGACCCCGCCGGGGGCGAGCCGGACGCGAACCAGGCTCATCAGATCGTCGTGTTCGACGACATGCTCGATGGCTTCGAAACAGGTGATCACGTCGAATCGACCGGCGTCGGAAAGCAGTCCCTGGTCGATGATCGACCCCTGGGCGAAACTGAGATTCTTCCGCCCTGCGTAGGTGTTTCGCGCGTGTTCGACGGCCGACTCGTCGATGTCGACCCCGACGACCTCGGCGGCGGTCGTGGCCATCAGCGCCGCGCCATAACCTTCACCACTGGCGAGGTCGAGTACGCGCTTGCCCGCGACGAATCGGGAAGCGAGCGCATACCGGTGGTGGTGCTCGTAGATCATCTGAATGTCCCCGGCCCACGGCACACACCGCTCGCCGGTCCATTCGATCAACCGATGAGAGTCTCCCGAACCCGCCATGCGCGGCAGGCTACCGGGGCCTTGCCAGGGTCCGTGCAAGATACCGATACTTCTGGTGAAAAAGTACCGACGCCAGCCATCACTGAACACTGAGAGCACAGAAGGAGTGACCCACGGTGACCGAGCCCGATCGTTCACGCCGGGAACTCAACCTGGGACTGGTGGTGATCGTGGTGCTGTTCATCGTCCTGGAGGCCGCGGTGATCGGTTACCTCGTCACCTCGAACTGAGCGACGGCCGGGCTGTCAGGCGTTCACCGGACTCCCACGGCTCTTCGAACCCGATACTTTTCTCTCTGTCAACAGACCGCGGCCCACCATTTCGTGCGCACGCACAATTCGGCTGGCTACCGCTGTCCTCTGGTTGAAAGAGTGGGGAAAACCATGTCCAAAATCGGGAGAATCATCACCTCGTCCGCCGCGACCGCGGTAATGGCGGGAACGGCGATGTTCGGCCTGCTCGCCGCGCCGGCCCAGGCCGCGGAAACGGCCGCGTCGAGCGAAATCGGCATCGCGTCCTCCGACGACGGCGCCTGCAAGACGAAGAAGACGGTCGGAAACGCGCGGAACAAGGGAGATGTCTTCCACTCCTACGCCAAGACCTCCGTGTTCAAGCACAACCACGTCGGCATCTACTACACGACGAAGACGATCGTCGAGGCACCCGGCAAGGGCAGCAAGAGCAGGTCCGTCACGGCGTCCACGCTGAAAAAGTGCGGCCCCATCTACAAGATGTCCGTCAACGCCAAGCAGTCCAGCCGCGACAAGGCGGCCAACCACGCCTACAACAAGTTCCGCGGCCTGGCCTACGACGCGGACTTCGCGAACAACAAGTACAACAACAACGGGAAGCTGAACTGCTCCGAGCTGGTGTGGAAGGCCTACAAGGATTCCGTCGACATCGACTTGGACAAGAACGGCGGACTGGGCGTCTACCCCGACAACATCAAGGATGACGGCAGCACCGTGGTCTACGCGACCATCAAGTAACGACATTCGATGGACGGGTGCGGCCTGCCGGGTGCGGGCCGCACCACCCACCGCCTGAGAGGATTCGGCCCGGTGCGCCTCCCCCGACTCGTCGCGCTCGCCGCCTGCGCGCTTCTGGCCGTGACGGCCTGCACTTCGCCGGACGGCGGAGCGGAGATGAACATCGCCGATCCCGATGTGGTGAAGCTCGGCGAAACCGTCGTCGCGTTCTACCTCAGCCCGGACACCTCCGCCGACAAGCCGGCGGAAAAGCGGCAGCCTGCCTATCTGGTCCTGGTGCGGGCGGACGGTGGCACACAGCTGATCGAGACCGGCGGCATGACCGAGTCGCATATCGCGTGGTCGGAGGCCGGGCTGTTCTTCAGCGACGACACCCGCGACTACATCCTCGGCAAGGACGGTCTGGCCAGCTTCGAGAACAAGAAGGCAGGGCATCAGCAGTCGGCTTTCGCGCTACCCGGCGACAAGGGTTTCGTCGCGGTCTACAATGAAGGCTTCTCAGAATCCGGTTACACCAATCAGGTGGCCGTCACCACTTCGACCGGTTCCCAGCTCTACCGGGTCGAAGGAAACTACTTCATGAACGCGCTGTGCGGCGGCGTCCTCAACGGAATCGCCACCGACGCGGGAGCTCATTTCGCGGATTCGGCCAAAATTCCCGGCATGCGCTCGAAGGCCGATCCCGGTGCGCAGCCGGAGCTGCTTTCGCAGCTGTACCCGGCAACCGAAGGAAAGGAAAAGGTCCTCGCCTGGCGAGGAGTCTTCGACGCGGGAGACCACAACCGTCACGTTCCCTGCCAGGACGGTGTCATCACGTTCCTTTCCGATTACACCGACGCCGACGGCAAGCCCCATCTGGCCATCGTTTTGTGGAACACCGGCGACGGTAAGTACAACGAACAGCCACTCGTCGACGCCGAGGGACGCCCCATCACCGAGAAACTGGTCGACCCCGAGACGTTCTCCCAGAAGACGTACGACGCCAAGGCCGTGCGGGAAGGCCGCCTCGAATGGCTCGCCGCGGACGGCCGGATCATGAGTACCGAAATCGCCTCCGGGATCACCACGCCGCGGTTCGACACCGGGTTCACCTCGGACAGCGATTCGTCCAGCCAGGCCGTCTTCACGGACCGGTCGATAAATCTGATCCAGGAAACGTTCGACGGCAAGACCCCCGTCAGGATCAAGCGGTTCGATCGCGTCACCGGGAACCTGATCACCGAAATCACCGTGCCCGGACTGGCGGAACGGTTCGGCATCCAGTTCAACTTGCGCGGTATGGCCGTTCCCCCGTCGTCGTGAGTGGCAAGGACGGTTAGAACCGTCCTTGCCACTCACGAGGGGGCTAGACCCGCTCCAGCTCGAAGACCGGGATGACGCGGCTGGTCTTGCTCTGGTACTCGGCGAACTGCGGCATGACGGCGGACTGCCTGGTGTAGATCTCGTCGCGCTCGGCGCCGGTGAGCAACCGCGCGCGGACGGGGAAGGTCTCGGTGCCGAGTTCGACCTTCGTGTCCGGGTTGGCCACCAGGTTGTGGAACCACGCCGGGTTGTCGTCGGAGCCGCCCTTGCTCGCGAAGATGAAGATCCGGTCGCCTTCGAGAAGCGGGACGAGCGGCGCGATCCGCTGGGTGCCGGATTTCGCGCCGGTGTGGTGGACGAGGACGAGCGGGTAGCCCTCGAACATGCCACCCGCCTTGCCGCCGGTCTCGCGGAACTCGGCGATCACGGTGCGGTTGATCTGGTCGAAGTCGAACGTGTCAGTCATGACCTCGATCGTATGACGCACTCAGTGACCGTATCGATGCCTGAAGACGCCACGAACATATCCGTTTGTCGCACTATCGTCGATGCCATGGACCTGTTGGCCGAAGCGCTCGCCGTGGGCGGCGTCCGTGGCACCGCCGGGGCGCGGATCGAGGCATCCGGACCGTGGGGCATCCTCTGGCACGGCACCACCCGCGCCGCCTTCTACGCCGTCACCTGCGGCACCGCCTGGCTGGAACTGGCCGGGCACCCGCCGCGGCAGCTCATGCCCGGCGACGTCGTCCTGTTGCCGAACGGCCCGGAGCACACTCTGCGCAGCGCTCCGGACGTCGCGATCATTCCCAACCTGTGCACGGCGGCGGAGAAGGCGCGAGCCTGCGGCGGCGTGTTGCGCCTCGGGTCCGGCGAGGTGGACACCCATGTCCTCGGCGCGTCCTACGACTACGACCCGGCGGTGTCCACCCAGGTGCTGGCCACCCTGCCGGAACTGGTGCACATCCGCGCGAACCGTGTCGGCGGCGGGCTGGACGACACCGTCCGGCTGTTGTCGCGGGAGCTGGCCTCCCCGCAGATCGCCACCGAGTTCGTCCTCAACCGCCTCGTCGACATCCTCCTGGTCCAATTGCTCCGCGCGTGGCGGACCGAAAAACCGGCCGAGGCGCGAGGAACCTGGCTCGGTGTCCTCGGTGATCCGCTGATCAGCGTGGCACTGGCGAAGCTCCACGAGGGCCCGGCGAAACCGTGGACCACCGATCTGCTCGCGGCGGAACTGGCGACCTCGCGCAGCACGTTGACCCGGCGCTTCCGCGAAACCACCGGCCGGACGCCCGGCGAGTACCTGACCCAGTGGCGGATGGACCTGGCCGCCGTCCGGCTGCGCGACACCGACGACACGGTGGACACCATCGCCCGCTCGGTCGGCTACACGTCGGTGTACGCGTTCAGCCGCGCCTTCCGTCGCGCTCGCCGTCAGGCTCCTGGGCAATACCGGGCCTCGACGCGGGAAGGCCTCAAGCCGGTCGGGTGACGGATCGCTCGACGTTGAAGGTCGCGAAAGCCACTTTCGCGACGGGGGCACCGGACCGGCTTGGCCGGAACTCACCCCTCGACCGTCAGGCCGTCTCCTCCTCCGGCTCCGGCTCGTCCGCCGGCCGCGTGAACAGCCGAGTCGCCGAAAGCCGCGCGACGCCGTCCGGCTCGCCGAGTTCGTCGGTCGCGTTCCGGATCGTCGCGTCGACGGACAGGTACTTGCGCCCCGCCCGCAGATCCGCGTCGTTGCGCAGCCGCACGATCAGCGGGAACTCGCTCAGCGCGCCGGCGTCGAACAGGCCAGTGGTGTAGATCAGCTGGACGCCCAGCGCCTCCGCGACCGCGCGCTGCAGTTCCAGCAGATAGCCCGCCGACGCACGGCCGATCGGATTGTCGAGGAACAGCACGCCGGAATGCCGGTTGCGGGCCTTGCCGCGGTTGTTCGCCCGCAGCGCCGCCAGGGTGCAGTACAGGATGATCGCCGCGGTCAGCTGCTGCCCGCCGGAGAACACGTCCCTGATCTCGGAGACACGCTGCCGCTCGGTCCGCAGCACGGAGTCCGGCTTCAGCATGTCGACCCGGAAACCCTTGGGAGCGGCGGCCTGCACGCCGCGCAGGACGAGCGAAAGCCCGTCCCGCTTGACATCCCGGCCGTCGGAGGTCTTCCCCACCGCGGCCTCGTCGACGACCTCGCCCAGTTTCTCGGCGAGCACGTTCTCCTCGAGTTCGGTGAAGCGGATCCGCAGGAACTCCTGGCCCGACCAGTCGCCGAGACCGTCCGGCAGCCGCGAAACCCGTTGTGCCGCACGGAGAGTGCGCAGTGCGCCGTCGACCATGCCCTGCAGGCGGGTGATGATGCCGCCGCGGTGCCGGTCGATCTGCGCGAGATCGTCGGTGAGCGTGCGCAACCGGGGCCGCAGCGCCTCCGCCCATTCCGCGGCGTGGGCGGGCAGCTGATCGCGGCGGACCGAGATCACCTGCTGCCGCACCGGCGTGCTGAGCTTCTCGAACCGCTTGTCCGTGGCGTACTGCGCCAGCTGGTCGGCCGCGGCCCGCACCCGGCGGTCACCCGCGTCGGCGGCGTCCTGCGCCTCGGTGAGCGAGGTGTTGAGCCGCGAGTGCTTGGCGCGCGCGGATTCGACATCGCCCTCGAACGCCGCCACTTCGTCCTCTTTGGACAAAAGGTGCGCCATGGATTCGGCCAGCAGGCCGAATCCGGACGCGGAGGCCTTCGCGGACTCCAGCGTCGCTTCGGCCGCGGCGCGGCGCTCCTGCAGCTCCTCCCATTTCCGTGCGGCGGCGGACACTTCCAGGCCGGCGTCGTCGATGAGCGCCAGGCCGTGTTCGACGTCCTTCGGCCGCGCGTCGGACGAGATCGCGGCGAGCTGGGCGCTCGCTAGCTCCGGAAGCTGGTTCAGTTCCGCCTTGCGGGTCGCGACGAGCCCGACGATCTCGGTGCGCTCTTCCTCCAGCACCGCGACCGCGCGGTTCGCCCGCGCTTGCGCGGCCGCCCGTGCCGAAGCGTCGGAGCCGTCCGGCGTTTCCAGCAACGCCGATGCCCGCTCGCGGACGGCGTCGTCCAGGGCCTCCACGGCCGCCCGCGAGGACGCCTCGACACTCTCGGCCTGGTCGAGTTCGGCACGGAGGTCACTGCCGACCTCCACCTTCGCGTACGCCTCGGAAGCCGACGCGAACGTACGCCGCAACGCGTCCACCGGTTCGGTGGGCACGGGGTCGTTTTCGGTGACGTCACTCGATCCCGGTACCTCGGCCAGTTCCGCTTTCGCGGTCGTCGCCGTGCGGCGGTGCCCGTCGGCGGTGCGTTGCTCCTCGCTCGCCTGTTCGCGCAGCCGGGACGCCTTCACGGCTGCTTCGGAAGCCGTCGCCTCCGCCCGCTCGGCGGTCTCGGTCGCGCGTTCGACGTCGTCCGTCCACTCGGGAATCTTCGCGGCACGCGCGGCGAGCGTTTCGAGCCCGCGGGCCCGCTCCCCCGCCTCGGCCGAAGCCGCACGCAGTTCGGGGACCCGTTCCCGCAGCCCTGCCGCCTTCTCACCGAGGCGCTGGAATTCCTTTTCCGCCTGCTCCAGCGCGACCTGCGCGGTTTCGTGCGCGGTGCGCGCGTTCTGGAGCTGCTCGGCCAGTGTCGCGATGCTGCCGGGCGGGTAGTCCTCGCGCCAGGTCTTGAGCTTCCACGACAGGGCGCTGTCGTCGGCGAGCGACGTCGCCAGCGCTTCCAGCCGACGCTGACGCTCCGCGTGCCGGAGCGCGATGGCCTCGCGCTCGGCGTCTGCGGCTTCCTCGTCGTACATCGCCGGGTTGGGCGGCACCAGGAATTCGATCCCGGCCTCGTCCGGCAGGCGGTCGGTCGCGGTGGCCTCGGTCGTGGCGACCGGGATGATCGTGGTGGGCAGCAGACGCCGCTCCGACAGGACCTTCTCGGCGCGCCGGACCTGATCCGGTTCGTTGAGCAGGATCCCCGAGACCAGCTGGGGCGCGCGGGCCAGCACGGCCGCCCGCCGCTTTTTGTCCAAAGTAGACAGATAGCGCCAGCCGGACCACGCGTTCATCCCGGCGGCTTCCAGCGCGTCCAACGCGGCCTGGACCTCTTCGGTGGCGGGCAGGAGGCCGCCCGAACCGAGCGCGTTCAGCGCGCGCTCGTCGACCGATTCCTCCATCCGCAGCGCGGTCTGCTCCTTCTCCGCGGCCGAACCCGCCTCGCGTAGACGCTCCAGCAATACCGGAAGGTCCGTCTCCAGCGTGACGTCGTCCGCGCCGAGGAGCTCGCTCAGCCGGGGTTCGACGGCTAGCGCGTCGGTGCGCCGGTTGGCCCGGTCGAGTTCGTCTGCCGCGCGCTCCAGACGGTCCTTTGCAGACCCCGCGAGCCGGTGCGCGTCGTTGACGGTGGCCTGCGCGGATCGCAGATCCTCCGCGACTCGTTCGAGTTCCTGTTCGCGCCGGACGAGTTCGGCGGCGGTCTCCTCGGTCTCCGCCCTGGCCGCACGCGCCGCTTCGGCGACGTCGGCACCGGACTTGAGCGCGCCGGACCGGACGGTTTCCGCGATCTCCTCACGGATTTCCGCGATCCTCGCTCCCAGCCCTCGGGCCTCCGCCCGGCGCGAGGCCGCGAGGTTCGCCGACTCGTCGCGTTCCGCCTGAGCCTTCTCCGCCTCGGCACGCAGCGCGCCGACATGGGCTTCGGCCTTCGCCGCCTGCTCGGTGGCGTTCTTGGCCAGGGCCAGCAGGCCCCGCGCGAGCGCGCCCGCGGCGGCGTTGCGCGCCTGCAGCGCGGGCTGCGCCTTCTGCTCGCGATTCCCCACCAGTTCCCGGAAATCTCGCGCCTTGCGCGACGCGTTGAGGTGGTTCAGCACGGTGGCGCATTCACGCCAGGCCTCGGCTACGGTCTTGGCCTCGGCCAGTTCGCCGTCGATCCGCTTCTTGCTCTCCTGCGCCTCCTCGAGCCGCAGTTTCCCGACCAGGCGGCGGAGTTCGGTGACCCCGGCGGTGAGACGGCGGTGGTCGCCCTCGGCCAGTTTCTCCGCGGACTTCACCTCGTCGACGTGCTGTTCGAGCCCGCTCAGCCGCTCGTTCTCCAGCTTGTCGCGCGCGGCGACCTGCCCGGCCAGCGTCCGCATCTCGGCGCGGGCCGCGTCGGCGAGCTTCCGTGAAGCGGCGGCGACGCCTTCTTCGTCCGCCAGCGGCGTGAGCAGGTCGAGCGCCCCCGCGACGAAATCGCGCTCCGACAGCAGATCCCCGCGCCGTGCGAGGTTGTGCGCGTACGTCGCGACAACCTCGGCGAGATCCTTCGGCTCCTCCTCCGAAAGCACCGCGCGCAACAGGAACTCGACGAACGCCTCGTCGGTGCTGAACGCGAAGGCGTCCGCCGCCTCGCCCTCACCGGCGTTCATCGCGCGCTGGTACCGGAAGAGTTCGGTGTCGAGGCCGAGCCCGTCGAGCCGGGACGTCCATTCGTGGTGACGCCGCGTCCAGAACAGCTCCAGTTCGGGCTCGCCGCCGTGCACCTTGTCGAGCTGGTCGTGGAAGCCGGACATCGTCAGCAGCCTGCCGTCCGACGTCAGCGGGAGCGAGTCCAGATCGAGCGAGGGCGTCGGCCGGAAGCAGTACCAGGAATCGACGAGGTTCTCCGAGTCCGCCGACACCACGTGCCCGCGCCATTCCGACACCTTGCCGGTGATCACCCGGTGGCCGGTCTCGACCTGCAGCCACTCCAGCACGACGTGCGAGACGTCCTTGGCGGCGACGAACTTCTCCAGCACCTTGGTGTTCGTCGTGCCGACGACCTGGCGGCGGCCGGGCAGCATGACCGAGAAGATCAGCTTGATCAGGACGGATTTGCCGCCGCCGTTCTCCAGGAACAGCACGCTCGCCGGCGACGGGCGCCGCGGCGGCCCCTCCCCCGCCAGGTGGATCCCGGCGCTGAACAGCGCATCTTGTTTGGGCGCGGTGATGGCCGCGCCGACGCCGCTGAAGTCCAGCAAGACATCCTGGTACCGCGCGCCCGCCGGGCCCACCGAGTGCAGGCGAACCCGCGAAAGCTCGTACATCGATTCCCCTTGTTAGAGCGTGTCCGACGCGGCCGCGCGCAAGGTCCCGCCGCCGTTGGCGACCGAGACGACGTTCAGTTCGAGCAGATCGTCGAAGGCCGCGTCGGCGGCGAGTTCGCGCACCTGCACCTGATAGCGCGGTGTCGTCCGGTAGGTCCCGCCCTGTTCTCCGCTGACCTGGACGAGAAACCCTTGATCGGCGAGGAAACGCAGCGCACGCGCGACCATGCCGCGTGTGGTGTCCGACGCCAGTCTGCCGTCCTTGGTCGCCGCGGCCGCCGGACGCCGGGCGTAGGCGCGCCAGGCCTGTTCGAGCTCGGGCGCGTCGGCCAGCGGGTCGTTGTTCGCCTCAGCCTCCGCAGCGCGCTCGTCGAGGATCCGGCAGGCCTCCCGCACCATCGCGTCCACCTGCTCGACACTGACGCGGCCGATGTAGGTGTCGTTGGCGAGATCGTCCGGGCGCGGGTAGCCGAGCGCGGCGGTCGCGAGGTGGACGAGCCCGTGCAGGACCTTCTCGGTCTCCCGGCGTTCGCGGATCTTGCTCTGTCGCGCGTAGCTGTCCATCTTGATCTCGAAGACGGACTCGTCGGTCGCCGCCAGCACGGCACCGGCCTGGAGGTTGACCTCCAGCACCATCAGCCCGAGCCCTGCCGCGACCGCGTGCGTGAGCTGCTTGAACGCCCTGTCTTCGCCGTAGCGCCGGACGAGGTCGCCATACACGACGTCCCGCGACGGCAACTGCTTCGGGCGCATCCCGAAGGAGACGAGCCGGGCCGCGGATTCGACGTCCCCTGTGGTCGTCACGCGACCTCCTCCTCATCTTCGTGGCGATCGACCGTGGCCGACGAAAGCAGCAGATCCGCTCCGCCGAACTCGGGATCTTCGAGCAGCGTGCCGTCGTCGACGGCCAGCAGCACCTGGCGCTCCCCCTGCCGCAGCGCCGCGCCGACCTCGGGACTGTAGGCGTGCACCGCCCGCAGGGCGACCAGGGCCGGCAGCCCGGGATCGATCCGGCGAGCTTCTTCGAGCAGCCCGGACAGCCTCCGCGGCACCTCCGGCAGGTCGAGCAGGTCGTCGGCGAGGCGCCACTGCTCGTCGCCGAACCGGTCGGTGACCTCGGCGGGCATGAGTTCGGGTTCGGGGATTTCGCCGACGAGCTGGTCGCGTTCGGGGGCAGGCCGCAGCAGCAGCGACACCAGCGACGACAACGACGGCACGGTCGGTGGGGAGATCCCGGCGCCGGCGTGGAAGAACGATTCGGCGGGCGCGACGGCTTCGGCGATCGGCAGGCCCAGCGTCGGCATCAGGAGCTGGCCGAACAGGTCGATCGTCGCGCGCTGCGGCGGCCCGGAGAACTGCTGACGGTCCTGCTCGGCGCGGAACACCGCGCCCGCGTCGGCCAGCCGTGACTGGAGCCGGGTGTGGCGGCGGATGCAGTCACCGACGATGTCGACGAGCTCGGCCGCGCGGCGTTTGCGGTCGAGGTCCTCCGTCTCGTCCCTCGACGCGGTGATGTTCTTGAGGATCGCGTTCTCGGCGCGGAAGCGGGACTCGATATGGGACAGCGCCTGATCCAGCAGGTCCGGGACCTCGCGCTCCCAGTCGACCGCGCGCACGTCGCGCCGGGTGGCGTCGAGCTTGGCGCGCAGGGTCTCGCCGTACTGGACCGTCCGGTAGCGGGCCTGTTCCGCCGCGAGCTTCGCGTCGGCAAGGCGGCCGCGGTTGATCAGGTTCTCCAGTTTGACCTCGGCCGCGATCTGGGCCGACTCGACGTCGGTGTCCAGTGCGCCGACGAGCACGTTGATCGCCTCGTCGGTGGCGCGCAGGTAGACCTCGCCGTCGGGTGCGGCCAGCTCGACGAGCAGCTTGAAGTCGAACTGGCGGCGCTGGTAGCCGCCGCCGGGGCCGATGGAGCCGTAGACGCGGCGGAACCCGCGATCCGTGGTGCCGACGTTGATCAGGTTGTCGAGGACCCACCGGGCGACCTTGGCGTGCTCGTCGGGCGTCCGGCCGGGCGCCTGGAGCGCCACGAACGGCAGCAGCCGCGCGATCACCTGTTCGTGATCGGCGCCCGTGTCGAAGTCCATCGAGACGGTGACCTGGTCGATCGTGTGCAGGGCGATCTCGGCCATCTGGTAGATCGTGGCGTCCGCCCAGTCCAGCTTCGCCTTGCGCGCGTCGAGGTCGTGCAAGGGCGCGGTGCAGGCCAGCGCCTTGAGGCGGCGGGTCAGCCCCTCGTCGGCCAGCCCCATCCCGGTCAGCTCGTCGTCTCGCACAGCAGGCCAGGCTAGTCGCCGCCCCTCGCGCCCCGCACGGGTGACCGGGGTGCCCGGCGCTCCGGGCGGCGGTAGCGTCTGGTTCATGCGTGAAATGAGCCGGGACGAATGGTGGAAGTTCGCGAGCGAGGGCACGCGGACGGGCATGCTCGGCCTGGTCCGCGCCAACGGGGCGCCGATCGTGACGCCGGTGTGGTTCCTGCTGAACGAGGGGCCGGACGGTGACGAGCTGATCTTCACCACCGGCACGGACACCCTCAAGGGGAAGGCACTGCGGCGCGATCCGCGGCTTTCGCTGGCCGTCGACGACCAGCGGCCGCCGTACTCGTACGTGCAATTCACCGCCGAAGCCGTGTTGCACGACGACCTCGACGAGATGCTCGAATGGGCGACCAGGCTCGGTGGGCGGTACATGGGCGAGGACAAGGCCGAGGCCTACGGCAAGCGGAACGCCGTGCCCGAGGAGTCGTTGGTGCGGGCGCGGATCACGAAGGTGATCGCGCGGGCGGACATCGCCGGCTGACGCCTTTGTCTCCGCGTGAAGGCCCCCTTCCCTCCCATCGCGTTTAGTCCTCTGGATGCGGTCCTTGCACACGCAAGGACCGCATCCAGAGGACTAAACGCGTTTCGGGAGGTGACCCTCCGTGTTGATGTTGGTCAAGTATTGACACGAAGCACCCGCTGGTGTGTGATCTGAACCATAGATAGGAAAGTTTCCTAACTAAAACTCCACGCCCCCCGCCGGGCTCGCCCGGTCCGCCGTTGCACCTCCCGACCCCGAACTTCACGCATGGAGGCTCCAGTGGCACCCCGACCACCGTGGCGCGCGCTGCTCACGTGTGCCGCCGCGACGGCGATGACCTTCGCCGTCCTGCCGGCTCTGCCCGCCGGCGCGGCACCGACCGATCACGAATCCGAAGCCGCGACGATCTCCCAAGGCGCCGTCGAAAAGAACCACGCCGGCTATTCCGGCACCGGGTTCGTGAACTTCGACAACGTCATCGGCAGCTATGTCGAGTACACGGTGAACGCCGCGCAGGCCGGAACCCAGACGCTGACTTTCCGCTACGCCAACGGAACCACGATCGACCGGCCCGTCTCCCTCAGCGTCAACGGCACGGCCGCCGGGACACTGTCCTTCCCCGGTACGGGGGCGTGGACCACCTGGAAAACCGTCACGAAGGACGTCGCGCTGGCCGCCGGGGCCAACAAGATCCGCACCACCGCGACGACCGCGAACGGCGGTCCCAACGCGGACAAGCTCACCGCGAGCGGGGTGCTCGACGCCGAAGCGCCGACCCCGCCGAAGAACCTGGCCGCCAAGGACATCAAGGCCCGCAGCGCCACCTTCACCTGGGAGGCCGCGACCGACAACGTCGGCGTGGTCCGCTACGACGTCATGCGCGGCGGCAACGTCCTCAAGACCGTCGACGGGAACACGCTCACCACGACCGTCGACAACCTGCAGCCGAACACGGCCTACGACATCTCGGTCGGCGCCTTCGACGCGGCCGGAAACCCTTCGCAGCAAAGCAATGTCGTCCAGTTCACGACACCGCCCAGCGGGGACACCACACCACCGACGGTGCCGGGGAACCTCCGCTCGACGTCGGTGACCGCGAACAGCGTCTCCTTGGCGTGGAACGCTTCCACGGACAACAGCGGCACGATCGCCGGCTACGACGTGTACGAGGGCACCACGAAGGTCGCGACGACGCCTTCGCTCGAAGCCACGGTGACCGGCCTGACAGCGAACACGTCGTACACCTTCACGGTGAAGGCGCGTGACCTCGACGGCAACGCATCGGCCGCGAGCAACGCACTGACCGCGAAGACGAGCGGCGCCGCGGGCGGCGGGATTCCCGAATACGACAAGGACATCACGAAGGTGGACCTCGCCTGGTCCGTCGACTTCCTGCCGGACGGAACCGGGCTGGCGACCGAACGGGACCGGTTCGAGATCCTGCGGATCACGCCGTCGGGCGAGAAGACCACGCTCGGCAAGGTTCCCGGCGCGGTCGGCACCAGTGGCGAGGGCGGCCTGCTCGGCATCGCGATCTCGCCGAACTACGCCACCGATCACGCGATCTACCTCTACCACACGGCTTCCGGGGACAACCGGATCGTGAAGATGACCTACGAGAACGGAAAGCTGTCCTCGACGTCGACGCCGGTGCTCACCGGGATCGCCAAGAACCGTTACCACAACGGGGGAAGGGTGCGGTTCGGTCCGGACGGCAAGCTCTACGCCACCGTCGGCGACGGGCAGAACAAGGCGACGGCGCAGGACAAGAGTTCGCTCAACGGGAAGATCCTGCGGCTCAACCCCGACGGCTCGGCGCCGAACGACAACCCGTTCTTCTCCACCGGCGGCAACGCCCGGTACGTCTGGAGCTACGGGCACCGCAACCCGCAGGGCCTCGCGTGGGACTCCCGCGGCCAGCTGTGGTCCTCGGAATTCGGGGACGGCACCCAGGACGAGCTCAACCTGATCCAGAAGGGCGGCAACTTCGGCTGGTCCCAGTGCGAAGGGACCACCGGCAGCTGCGCCGGCACGATCGCGCCGAAGAAGACCTGGCCGACCAGTTCCGGCGGGCCGAGCGGGATCGAGATCGTCAACGACTGGATCTACGTCGCGGCCGTCACCAGCCAGCAGCTCTTCGCCACCCAGATCAACGCGGCGGGCAACGGCGTCGGCTCGGTGCAGTCGCTGTTCTCCGGCCGCTGGGGCAGGCTCCGCTCGGTCACCAAGACACCGGACGGCGGCCTGTGGGTCACCTCGACCAACGCGGACAAGAACGGCGGCACCCCGAGCGGGATCGACAACGTCGTGGTCCGGCTGAAGTTCCCCGGTGCCTCGCAGCCGGGAGCGTTCAAGCTGACCAGTTCCGCGTTCGCCGACAACGCGTCGATCCCGGACAAGTTCACCTGCGCCGGCGACGGCACCGCGGGCCAGGACACCTCCCCGCCGCTGGCGTGGGGCGCCGGGACCACCGGCGCCAAGGGCTACGCGATCGTCTTCGCCGACGTGGCCAACAACGGCAACAAACCGCACTGGGCGATCTGGGACATCCCGGCGTCCTCGGGGTCCACAGTGTCACTGCCCGAAGGCCTCGGAGCGGGCTACACCGTCCCGAACCAGAACGGCGCCAAGCAGAAGGCCATGGGCAGCGGAGCGAACTCGCAGAAGTACTTCGGTCCCTGCCCCGGCGGCTCCAGCCATCCCTACACCTTCACGCTCTACGCGCTGAAGTCGGCAACGGTTCCGGGCTTGTCCTCGTCCTCGACGATGGCTCAGATCGAAACGGCGATCAAGAACGCCTCGACGGCCAACGTCAAACTACGCGGCAAATCCAGCGCCGCGTCCTGAGCACGGCCGGGGTGTCCGGAGCGGCGCCGGGCACCCCGACCGTATCCAGTGTGAGCTGGAGGAACGCCACCCCGTCCGGGACCTCCCGGCGGGGTGCCGTTTTACGTGCTCACCAGCCGAACAGGTTCCGCATGATCCGCCCGCACCGCTCGGTCATCGCCGCGGCGTCCTGGTCCGGCTGGTCGATCCACCAGCTGATCAGCGAATCGACCACGCCGGTCCACACCTGCGCGATCGCCTCGATGTCGCGATCGTCGTCCAGGCCCCGCGAGCGCATCAACTGGGCGGCGCCGACCAGGGCGAACCCGTCGAGCCGGTAGCGGTAGTCGATCGCGACGCCGGCGATCTCACCCGTCGAGGGCACCGTCGGGTCGCGGAGCAGCTTCCAGGCGTACCGGTCGTTGTCGAACGTCTCGAAAATGGCCGAGAGCACCGCGAGCGGCATCCGTTCCGGCGGCTCGGCCTCCGCCGCCATCGTCTCGGCGACGCCTTCGGTCAGCCTGTCCCCCGCGCGGTGCAGGCAGGCGAGGTACAGCCCGTCCTTCGAGCCGAAGTACTGGTACAGCAAGGGTTTCGTGACACCGACCCGGCGGGCGATCTCCACCATCGACGCCCCGGCGTACCCGTTCTTGCCGAACTCCTCCGTCCCGGCGCGCACGATCTGGGCCTCCCGCTCTTCGCGGGGCACCCCCTTCGTGCCGACGGCCCTTGCTTCTGTCACGGCGATTATCTTACCCTGAGGTAAGTGACCCTCGGGTAAGTTACCTGACGGTCAGATTACGGGGGCGGACGAGGGAGAGGTGCGGTGGCGGATTTTCTTGCCCATCTGAGTGACCCGGTGCTGCTGGCGACACCGGTGTTCCTGCTGTTCGTCGCGATCGAGATCCTCGCGCTGCACGTGCTGGGCCACGACGACAACGTCATCGGTTACAGCGTCAAGGACACCCGCACGAGCATGTCCATGGGCGCGGTGGCGGTGGTGATCAACGGTGTCTTCCGCATCGCCATGCTGTTCGTGTTCGCCGCGCTCTACGAACTGGCGCCGGTGAAGTTCAGCCCGCACGACTGGTGGACCTGGGTCCTGATGCTGCTGGGCCAGGAGATCGTCTTCTACGCCTACCACCGGGCGAGCCACCGCGTCCGGATCATGTGGGCGGGCCACCAAGTGCACCACTCGAGCGAGCACTACAACTTCTCGACCGCGTTACGGCAGAAGTGGACACCGTACTTCCAGCTGCCGTTCTGGTCGGTCCTCGCGCTCGCGGGCATCCCGCCGTGGATGATCCTCACCGGCCTGTCGATCGACCTCGTGTACCAGTTCTTCGTGCACACCGAGAAGATCCGGAAGCTGCCGCGCTGGTTCGAGTACGTGTTCAACACGCCTTCACACCATCGTGTGCATCACGGCAGCGACCAGGAGTACCTGGACGCGAACTACGGCGGCATCCTGATCATCTGGGACCGGATGTTCGGCAGTTTCGTGCCGGAGGGCAAGCGCCCGACCTACGGGCTGACCAAGAACGTCGAGTCCTACAACCTGCTCAAGGTCGGCTTCCACGAGTACGGCTCGATCCTGCGCGACGTCCGCGCGGCGGAGTCGTGGCGGGACAGGCTCGGCTACGTGTTCGGCCCGCCGGGATGGCAACCCAGGGAGGCGTTAAGCGCTCCTGCGCAAGGCGGGTGAGTTCTCCGGGCGGATCTCCGGCGGGAGGCTCTCCAGCGGCGGCCGCTGCGTGAGGGCCACGTCGGTGAGCACGAGTTCCCGCTCGACGGACTCCCCCGCACCGCGCCGGAACTGGGCGAGCGACGTCGACGGGGGCGCCGCGGAGATCACCCGGCCCCCGCGTTCCAGCCGGTCCATCAGGGTCAGCATGATCTGCGCGGACATCCGGCCGAGGGCCTGCGTGCTCTGGTGGCGGTGGGTCCGGTGACCGAGGTCGACCTGCGCGAGCGCGTCGAGGCCGTGCGCTTCGAGCAGGTCGATGAGGTGGCCGACCTCGACGCCGTAGTGCGTGACGAACGGGATGCCTTCGAGCACTTCACGGCGTCCCGCGTACTCGCCGGCGAGCGGCTGGACGAAACCGGCCAGTTCCGGCCAGTACATGTTGAGCAGCGGCCGGGCGACGAGTTCGGTGACGCGGCCGCCGCCGTCGGGTTCGACGCCTGCCGCCCCGGCGAGCGGACGGTGGTAGAAGCCTTTGACGTAGGCGATCCCCGGGTCGGTCAGCAGCGGCCCCAGCAGACCGGTCACGTAGCCGGCGGTGAAATCGCGGAGATCGCCGTCGACGAAGGCGACGAGATCGCCGGTGGTTTCGGCGACGCCCTTCCAGAGCGCTTCTCCCTTGCCTGCCAGGCTTTCCAGCTCCGGGAACACCGCGTCCTGCGCGACGACGCCCGCTCCGGCCGCACGGGCGACCTCGGCGGTGGCGTCGGTGGAATGACTGTCCACCACCAGGATCTCGTCCACCAGGGGGAAGCGTTCGACGAGTTCACGCCGGATGGTGCCGACGATCGCACCCACCGTCTCCTCCTCGTCGCGGGCGGGGATCACCACCGAAACCCGGGTCCCGCGTTTGGCGGCGACCAGCTCCGCCGCCCACCAGTCACCCGCCCGGCTGCTGCGCCGCGCGAGCCACCTGCCGACCTCCGCCGATACCCGCATGGCTGTCCCTTCCTCGAAGATCACCTCTCCGGCGATCTTCGAGTGAGGCTGTTTCCATCGGTCGTCACCGCGGAAACCGCCGCGTTACGCCTGCCCGCGACAGGTTAACGCCTGGGAGAGGACCTCCCCGGTCCGTCGCTTGGCGAGGTAGAACGCCGCCTCGTGCGGTTTCGCGCCGTTGTCGACGGTGTAGCCGCTGTCCAGGACACCGTCGGCGCCGGGGAACATGCCGCTGAGATCCGGCCGGGCGGCGACGAGATCGTCCCGGTCGGCCAGGTTCACCCAGCGCGCGACGCCGGGCGGGACACACGGCGGCTGCGGACGGGTCCGTTCGTAGACCACCGTGCGCAGGCCCAGCGGCGAGCCGAGGGTGAGCAGCAGCGGCAGCGGACGGCCGTGCCGATGGGCGGCTTCGTAGGCGACGACGGAACCGAGCGAATGCCCGACGATCGCCTCGGTCTCCGGCCCGATGTGCTCGGCGACGCGCTCCTGCACGCGTTCCCGGATCGTCTCGTCGGTGAGGTACAGCGTCACCTGTTTGAGCGCCTTGACCACCACGCGTTCGGCGAACGCGACCCCGAGTCTCGCGAACGGCTTCAGCCGCACCAGCGCGTTCAGCACCGGGCGGGCGGCCGCGCGCACCCCTTGGGTCTCCCCGGCCGGGCCGTCGAGCTGGGCCAATTCGGCCCTCGCCCGGTCCCGGTCCGTCTCGCGGGACGCCGACGAAGCAGCGTTGCGGAGCCATTCCGCCGCCAGGGTCTCGGCGAGCGCCCACTCGTCCGCGGTCAGTTCGTCCGCGCCGCCTTGCTGGCCGTCCTTGCGGAAAAGGTCGCCGTAGAAGGCCATTCGCGCGTCGCCGGGCCGGGCGTCGCGCCACACGGCGTCGGCCAGCGCGGTGTCACCGGCGAGCCGGACACCGCCCGCCAGACTCGGCAGCCATTCGGCCTCGAGGGTGTCCGCGGACTTCTGTTCCTGGGCGATGCCGTGCACCAGAACGATCCGAGCCATGGCGCACAGTATCGCGGCCCCTTGCCGGGTGACCGCCCGATGAGACAAAGTGATCTCCGTGGGAGAGCGCAGGTCGTTGGTGGTCGCGTCGCAATGCGACTCACTGAACCTTCTCTCGTTCCTCCCCGACGCGGGGCATCAGGTCTCGACGGCCCTGCTCGACCCCGAGATCGGCGGCTGCGTGCCCGCGCTCGAAGACGGCCGCGGCCTGCTCGTCGACCCGACGATGGTCGAACTGGACGACGCGCTCGTGGAGGCCTTCGAGCGCGCGTCGGAAGACGAGGCGACGCTCTTCCTCTCGCTCGTCGGCCACGGCGAATACGCCGACGACGACTTCTACTTCCTCACCAAGGACACCGGCCTGCCGGTGGACAGCCGCAGGTCGTTCCTGTTCGCCCAGCGCATCAAGGAGCTGCTCGGCCGCTACTCGATGCTGGACGGTCTGGTGATCCTGCTCGACACCTGCCACGCCGGTATCGGGGCGAGGCAGGCGGGCCAGCGCTGGCTGAGGATCGTCGGCGAAGCGGGCAAACGTTTCGACCTGCTCACCGCCTCGGACGACCGCGTCGCGGCCAACGGGTGTTTCAGCCGGTCACTGGTCTCGGTGCTGCGGTCGGGGCACGCGGAGTTCGGCGAACGGGTCCGGTGCGCGGATCTCAAACGGGTGATCACCGGCCTGTGCCCGATGCAGACCGCCATCCACCTCGGTTTCGACGGCACCCGTGAGGTGGCCGAGGCCGATCAAGGGCTGTGGCTCGCGCTGAACTCCTCCCCCTCTTGGCGGCGTTCCCCGCTGGCGGGCAACCCGGCCGCGCCCCGGATCGAACGGCTGACCGCGAACTACCAGCAGGATCCGAAACTCGGCGAGACCGTCGGGCGCCTGCTCACCGGCGCCCGGCTGGTCGCGATCACGGGTGAGGCCGGCGCGGGGAAGTCGACCATGCTCGCCGCGCTCGCCCGGCCGTCGGTGGCCGGCTCCTATGTGCCGCCCGACTTCCTGCACGGCGTCCTGTTCGCGAGCCGCGGCGACACGGCGGAGCGGCTCGCGGGGGAACTCGCCCGCCAGTTGCGGCGCACCGTGCCCGGTTTCGCCGAAGCCGAGCAGGCTCACCATGCCGGGCTCGACGACGCCGCCCGCAGCGGTGCCAGCGCTTTCGATCTGGCGCTGCGCGGTCCCCTGCGGACGCTCGCTCCACAGTGGACCGGAGCACCGGTGCGGATCGCGATCGACGGGCTCGACGACCTCGACCCCGACGTCCGGGAACGCCTGTACGGCCTCGTCCGGAGCCTTTCGACGGACCCGGGCTTGGAGCTGGTGACGACGGTCGTGGCGACGCGGGATCCGGGGCGCCTTCCGCCCGCGGCGGAGGTTTCACTGGTACTGGCCGGCGGTTTCGAGCCACCCGGCGGGTGGTGGCCGACCGTGGATCCGCGGCCGATGACGCGGGAACCCGAGGACGCCGAAGAGTGGGGTCGCCATCACGCCGGTTCGGCCACCTCACCGAGGATCACCCCGGCCACCCTGATCATCGACGTCCCCGGTCAGCCGCCCGCGCACCACGAACTGTCCTTCGGGCTCACGACGCTCGGCCGCAGCAGGAACGCCGCGGTCCGCCTCGGGGACTCGCGGGTGTCCCGGCTCCACTGCAAGATCCGCTGGGACGGAACGACCGCGTGGCTGACCGACCTCGACTCCGCCAACGGCACCTTCGTCAACGGGCAGCGAGTGCCGGACGCCGAGCTGGCGCACGGCGACGTTCTCCGGCTCGGTGATTCGACGGTCACCTTCATCAGCGTCGCGCAGGTGGATGAGGCGGCCGAGGAAGACGTGTCCGACGTCGAGCAGGGCACCGGTGCGGTGGCCTCGCCGCGGCCGGGTCACGCGCTCCTGCTGGAACTGCTGGGGCTGGCCGCGACCCGCGGGCCCATCCCGATCTCGATCCTCACCGCGGCGAGCGCGGCGGCGGGTGGCCCGGCGCGGCGGGTGCACGTCCGTGATTTCCTGGCCGGGCTCGGAGACTCGGTCAGCCGGACGCGGGCGGGTCTCGCCGACGAAACCGTCCTGTGGACCGAAGAACAGCCCGTTCTCTCCCCCGACGCGGCGACCCGCCTGCACGCCCGGCTGGCGGCGGCGACCTCGGAGGTGGCACTCGTGACCGTAGACGACGAGCCGACGCTGGAACAAGGCTACGCGGCGGCCAACGAGGCCGAGCACTTCTGGCTCGCCGGACTCCGCGAAGACGCCCTCGCCGCGCTGGAGCGCAGGGCGTCCCACATCCCCGTCGAGAACCGGGAACGCTGGGCGGCCTGGGCGAACCGCGCCGAACGGGAACTCGGCGAGACCGACCGGATCACGCTGCGCTGCAAGGCACGGCACGCGACGTGGACCGGCAAGGCGGGTGACGCGGCCGCGGCGCTCGCCCGATTCGAAGAACTGCTGCCGATCGCCACGATCACCCTGTCGGACGGCGACGAAGACGTCTTGAGCATCCGCAACAACCTCGCTTTCTGGAGCGCCGAAATCGTATCGACGGCTCCTCGGCGAAGCGACGGGACGACTGAATGACCGGCATCCCGACGTCCTCGACCTCCGGTTCGGTCTCGCGCTCGCCAAGGCGGGCCAGGTCACCGAGGCGCTCTTGGCCTGGACCCTGCTGCTCGGCGATTCCGTCGAGGTCCGCGGCGAACGGCACGACGAAACCCGGAAGATCCGCGAACAGCTCGTCTACTGGGGTACGCGGGAGTGAGCGGTGAGCGCACTGCGGATCGCGCTCCTGACCTACCGCGGGAACCCGCGCAGCGGCGGGCAGGGCGTGTACGTCCGGCATCTGAGCCGCGAACTCGCCGCGCTGGGGCATCACGTCGAGGTGCTGTCCGGGCCTCCGTACCCTGAGGTGGATGACGGCGTGCGATTGACGAAGATCCCGGGGCTCGATCTGTTCGCGGAGCCGAATCCCTTCCGGACACCGCGACCGGGTGAACTACGCGATCTGCCGTCCTGGGTGGAGTTCCTCGGCATGCGGCGCGGCGGCTTCCCCGAACCTCTCGCGTTCTCCCTGCGTGCCGCCCGCGCTCTCGCGAAACGCCGGGGCGACTTCGACATCGTCCACGACAACCAGGGCCTCGGCTACGGCATGCTCCATTGTGGACTGCCGACGATCGCCACCGTCCACCACCCGATCGCCGTCGACCGGGCGTTGAAGCTCGCCACCGTCACCGGGCGCGAAGCGGCACGGGTCAAACGGTGGTACGGGTTTGTCGACATGCAGCACCGGGTCGCCCGGCGGCTGCCCACGCTGACGGTGTCGCGGGCGTCCCGGGCGGCCATCGGCCGGGAAATGGGTGTGCAGGAGGATCGGATCCACGTCGTCCCGCTCGCCGCCGACACGAGGTTCTTCCGGCCGCGCCCCGAGATCCCGCGGGTCCCGGGGCGTGTCGTGGCCACTGCGAGCGCGGACGAACCGTTGAAGGGGCTCGAACACCTCCTGACGGCGTGGGAACGGATCGAGGGTGAACTGGTGATCGTCGGCAAACCGAAACCGGACGGCCCGGCGGCGCGGGCGCTCGCCCGGCTCGGCCCCGGCGCCGGCGTCCGGTTCGTCGGCGGGCTGACCGACGACGAACTCGCGCGGTTGCTCTGTTCCGCCGAAATCGCTTGTATACCTTCGTTGTTCGAAGGGTTCTCGCTCCCGGCCGCCGAGGCGATGGCCTGCGGGACGCCGGTCGTCGCGACGACGGGCGGGGCGCTTCCCGAGGTCGTCGGCGACGCCGGGATCCTCGTGCCGCCAGGTGACGTACCGGCGCTCGCCGAGGCGCTCACCAAGGTCCTCGGCGACGAACACCTGCGCGCCGACCTCGCGGCCCGTGGCCTGGAGACGGCGGGAGCGCTGAGCTGGCAGCGCACCGCCGAGGAGACCGCGGCGTACTACCGGCGTGTCCTCGGCCGGGAGCGTGCGGGATGCTGACCGTCGACTTCGACCGGTTCCCCGTCGGCCCCGGGGACCGGGTGCTGGACCTCGGCTGCGGCGACGGCCGTCACGCCTACGAAGCGTACAAACGCGGCGCGGACGTGGTCGCCGCCGACCTCGACGACATCGCGCTCAAACACGTGCGGGATATGTTCGCCAATCTGGCGGAGGCGGGCGAGGCTCCCGCCACGGCTTCGGCGCTGGCCGTTCGCGCGGACGCCCTCAGGCTTCCGTTCCCGGACGGTTCGTTCACGCGGGTGATCGTGGCCGAGACGCTGGAGCACATCCACGCCGACCGGACGGTGCTCGCGGAGGCGAGCCGCGTGCTGGCGCCCGGCGGCAGGCTGGTGGCGACCGTGCCTCGCTGGTGGCCGGAGCGGATCTGCTGGCTGCTCTCGGACGCGTACCACGAGGTCGAAGGCGGGCACATCCGGATCTACCGCCGCCGCGAACTGCTCGGCAAGCTCAGGGAAGCCGGACTGCGGACGGAAGGCGGCCATCACGCGCACGCCCTGCACTCGCCGTACTGGTGGCTGAAGTGCGCCGTCGGTCCCGACGAGGAGCACCGGCTCTGCGCGCTGTACCACCGGTTCCTGGTCTGGGACATCATGCGGAGCCCCCGGCCGGTGCGGTTCGCCGAGTGGGCGCTGAACCCGGTGCTCGGCAAGAGCCTCGTCGTCTACGCGCGCAAACCGTGAAGGCCACCGCCGCCACGATCGCGGCCGTGCAGCGGCCGGACGGCGGGATCCCTTGGGAGACCGGCGGTCACCTCGACCCGTGGAACCATCTCGAAGCCGCCATGGGGTTGGACGTCGCCGCGTGCGGGGCCGAGGCCGAAGCCGCGTACGACTGGCTGGTCCGGAACCAGCGCCCTGACGGGACCTGGGCTGCCCGGTACCGCGACGGCGGAATCGACTTGTCCACTATGGACACGAACTTCACCGCCTACGTCGCGGTCGGGACGCGGCACCATTTCCTGCTGACCGGCGACCACGCGTGGCTGGAGCGGATGTGGCCCGTCGTGGAAAGGGCCGTCGACGCCGTCCTGCGGCGGCAGCAACCATCTGGCGCCATCTCCTGGCGCGACGACCCTGAAGTCCGCCTGGTCGCGGGATGCAGCAGCATCCACCACGCGCTGACGCAGGCGCTGGCGCTCGCGTCCACGACGGGGCTGGACCGTCCACAATGGCGGGACGCGGCGCACCGGCTGCGCGCGGCCCTGGTCGGCGAGCCGCGGCTGTTCGCGGCGAAACCGCACGCGATGGACTGGTACTACCCGGTTCTGGGCTCCGTGGTGACCGGCGCCGACGCCTCGGCGCGGCTGGCGGCGGGCTGGGACCGGTTCGTCGCACCAGGGCTGGGTGTGCGCTGTGTGCACCACGAGCCGTGGGTCACCGGCGGGGAGACCGCCGAACTGGCACTGACTCTCGCCGCCCGCGGAGACCGGGCCCGCGCGGGCGAACTCCTCGCGTGCGTGACCCGGCTCCAGCTCGACGACGGCTCGTACTGGACCGGCTATCAGTACGCGGACGAGGAATTCTGGCCGGACGAGCGCACCACGTGGACCTCGGGCGCCGTCCTCCTGGCGACCGCCGCCCTCGATGGCGACCCGGCCACGTGCGAAGTCTTCGGGGAACACCGCATTTAGTCCTCTGGATGCGGTCCTTGCACACGCAATTACCGCATCCAGAGGACTGAACGCGAGCTGATCAGGCCTCGTCTTCTTCGAGCATGTCCGGCGTGACCGCGGATTCGGTGTCCGGAATGCCTTGTTCCTTCGCCTTCTTGTCGGCCATCGCCAGCAGGCGGCGGATCCGGCCGGCGACGGCGTCCTTGGTCATCTGCGGATCGGACAGCTGGCCCAGCTCTTCGAGCGAGGCCTGCCGGTTCGACAGGCGCAGTTTGCCCGCGGCGAGCAGGTGGTCCGGGGCGGATTCGCCGAGGATGTCCAGCGCACGCTCCACCCTGGCCGCCGCCGCCACGGCCGCGCGAGCCGAACGCCGCAGGTTCGCGTCGTCGAAGTTCGCGAGCCGGTTCGCGGTGGCGCGCACCTCGCGGCGCATGCGCCGCTCTTCCCAGGCGAGCACACTCGTGTGCGCGCCGAGCCGGGTCAGCAGCGCGCCGATGGCGTCACCGTCACGCACGACGACCCGGTCCGCGCCGCGGACCTCGCGCGACTTGGCCTGGATGCCCATCCGCCGGGCGGCGCCGACGAGCGCCAGCGCGGCCTCGGGACCGGGGCAGGTGACTTCGAGCGACGACGAGCGCCCGGGTTCGGTGAGCGAACCGTGCGCCAGGAACGCGCCGCGCCAGGCGGCTTCCGCGTCGGCGACACCACCGGACACGACGGCGGCGGGCAGCCCGCGCACCGGGCGGCCGCGCTGGTCGATCAGGCCGGTCTGCCGGGCGAGCCCCTCGCCGTCCTTGACCACCCGGACGACGTACCGCGTGCCCTTGCGCAATCCACTGGAGGAGATGACGTGGACGTCGGACTGGTGTCCGTACAGTTCGTGGATCTCCTTGCGCAGCCGCCTCGCCACCGAACCGGTGTCGAGTTCGGCCTCCACCACGACGCGGCCGGCCACGATATGCAGCCCGCCCGCGAATCGCAGCATCGACGCGACCTCCGCGCGGCGCGGGCCGATCTTGGTGATCTCCAGCCGGCTCAGCTCGTCCTTCACGGCGGCGGTCATCGCCATCGCTGCCCCTCCATACCTTCAGCTCCTCCCCCGGTGAGACCGAGAGCGTCCCGCATACAGCCCGCGAGCGCATCAGGATCATGCCGCCCCGTCACGACCGGGTCAGCCACCGCCCCCAGCAACGCCCGCGCGCCCAGTCTCCCGGCGGCGTCCCGCAACCGGGCTGGTGAGGGCACCGAGTCACGATCCGCGATCACCGCGTCCACCCGCAATTCCGGGGCGTGTTCGAAGAGTACGTCCAAATGCTTCTCCGGCGAGAACCCCGCCGTCTCCCCCGGTTGGGGGATCAGGTTGAGGATCACGACCTTCGTGGCGTCCGTTCGGAGCAACGCGTCGTGCAGATCCGGCACCAGCAGATGGGGCAGCACACTGGTGAACCACGACCCCGGGCCGAGGAACACGACGTCCGCGCCGAGCACCGCCTCGATCGCCTCGGCGCAGCCACGCGGGGGCCGGTCGGCCTGGCCGGACGGGTGCAGGCTGATCCGGTGCACTTGCCCCGGGGTCGTCGCCACCGCCACCTGACCGCGGATCCGCCGGACCGCCTCGGGATTCTCGGCGTCCAGCCCCGAGACCTCACCCTGGATCTCCAGCGGTTCGGGTGACATCGGCAGGACGCGGCCGGAGACGCCCATGAGCCTGCTCGCCTCGTCGAGCGCGGCGACCGGATCCCCGAGCACCTCGAACAGCCCGGCCAGCAACAGGTTTCCGACCGCGTGCCCGGCGAGCGCGCCGTCGCCGCCGAAGCGATGTTGGAACACCTCCGCCCACAGGGTCCCGCCGTCCTCGGCGGCGAACGCGGCGAAGGCCTGCCGCAGGTCGCCCGGCGGGAGCAGCCCGAGCTCCCGGCGCAGCCTGCCGGACGAGCCCCCGTCGTCCGCGACGGTGACCACGGCGGTGACCTGCGAGGTCACCCGGCGCAACGCGGTGAGGGTGGCGTGCAGGCCGTGCCCGCCCCCCAGTGCGACCGCGCGCGGATCACTCGCGGCCAAGGTCGCGGTGCACCACCTTCACGGCCATACCGTCCTCATTGGACAGACGCTGGGCGAGTTCCTCGGAAATGGCGACACTGCGGTGCTTCCCGCCCGTGCAGCCGACGGCCAGCGTCAGGTACCGCTTGCCTTCGCGCTTGTAGCCCGCGCCGATCAGGCGCAGCAGCTGGTGGTAGCGGTCGAGGAACTCGTCCGCGCCTTCCTGGCTGAGCACGTAGTTGCGGACCTCGCCTTCGAGACCGGTGTGGTCGCGCAGTTCCGGGATCCAGAACGGGTTCGGCAGGAATCGGACGTCCATCACCAGGTCGGCGTCCATCGGCAGGCCGTACTTGTAGCCGAACGACAGCACGGTGACCCTGGTCTGCGTGCTCGCCTCGGAGCCGAAGGCGTCCTCGATCTTGGCGCGCAGGTCGTGCACCGAAAGCGACGAAGTGTCGAGCACAAGGTCGGCCTCTTCCCGCAGCGGCTCCAGGAGCGTGCGCTCGGCGGTGATGCCGTCGGCGAGCCTCCCGTCGCCCTGCATCGGGTGACCGCGGCGGACGGCCTCGAACCGGCGCACCAGCACCGCGTCCGTGGCCTCCAGGAACAGGACTCGCGGCTTGTACCCGCGGGCGTCGAGGTCCTTGATGACCGACGCCAAGTCGTCGGTGAACGCGCGCGAACGCACGTCCATCACCACGGCGACCTTGGTGATCGCGCCCCGCGCCTGCGCGCCGAGCTCGACCATGGTCGCGATCAGCTCGGGCGGCAGGTTGTCCACCACGAACCAGCCCAGGTCCTCCAGGCATTTCGCGGCGGTGCTGCGGCCCGCTCCGGACAGACCGGAAACGACCGCGACCTCCATCCCCGAACCGCGGCCTTCTTCTTGCGCACTCACGATGGTCCCTTCACCGATCACGTACCGGACTCCCCCGCCGCCGCGGCTTTCTCCCCTGCGAGTGCCGCGACGACCGCTTCGGCGGTGCGCCTGCCGAAGCCGGGCACCGCCTCGATCTCCTCTATCCGCGCTTCGCGGAGCTTCTTCACCGAGCCGAAATGCTTGATCAGCGCGGTACGGCGAGCCTGCCCCAGCCCGGGCACACCGTCCAATGCGGACACCTGCATCCGTTTGGACCGCTTCTCCCGGTGGTACCGGATGGCGAAGCGGTGCGCCTCGTCACGCAGCCGCTGCAGCAGATACAGCGCGTCGGAGGTGCGCGGCAGGATCACCGGGTCGGGGTCGCCCGGGAGCCACACCTCCTCCAGCCGCTTCGCCAGGCCGACCACGGCGACGTCGGTGACGCCCAGTTCGGAGAGGACGTCCGCGGCGGCGGTGGCCTGCGGGCCCGCGCCGTCGACGACGAGCAGGTTCGGCGCGTAGGCGAACTTGCGCGGCTTGCCGGTCTCCGGGTCGATGCCCGGACGGTCCGGATCGACCTCGGCACCCTCGGCGTTTTCCTTGAGGTAGCGGGAAAACCGGCGACGGACGACTTCGGCGATCGAGGCGACGTCGCCTTCCTCCGCGGCCTCGCGCAACGCGAAGCGCCGGTACTCGGACTTGCGCGGGATCCCGTCCTCGAACACCACGAGCGACGCCACCACGTCACTGCCCTGGATATGGCTGATGTCGACGCATTCGATGCGCAGTGGCGCGGTTTCCAGCGCCAGGTAGTCCTGCAGTTCCGCCAGCGCGGCCGACCGCGCGGTGAGATCGCCGGCGCGGCGCAGTTTGTGCTGGGTGAACGCCTCGCCGGCGTTGCGCGTCACCGTCTCCGCGAGGGCGCGCTTGTCGCCGCGCTGCGGGACCCGCAGGCTCACCCTCGACCCGCGCAGCCCGGAAAGCCACTCGCCGAGCGCCTCCGCGTCGGCGGGCAGTTCGGGGACGAGGACCTCGCGCGGCACCGGCGGGCCGCCGTCGGGATCGTCCGCGCGTTCGGCCTGCTCGCCGTAGAACTGCGTGATGAAGTGGTCGACGAGTTCCTGGACGCCCATCTCCTCGGCCTTGTCGATCACCCAGCCGCGCTGGCCGCGGACCCGGCCGCCGCGCACGTGGAAGACCTGGACGGCGGCTTCGAGTTCGTCGTGGGCGAAGGCGACGACGTCCGCGTCGGTACCGTCGCCGAGCACGACCGCCTGCTTCTCCATCGCGCGCCGCAACGCGCCGAGATCGTCCCGCAGCCGGGCGGCACGCTCGAACTCCAGCTCTTCGGACGCGGCCGCCATTTCCTGTTCCAGTCGGCGGATCAGCGCGTCGGTGCGGCCGGCGAGAAAATCACAGAAGTCCTCGACGATCGCGCGGTGTTCGTCGGCGGAGACCTTGCCGACGCACGGCGCGGAACATTTGCCGATGTAGCCCAGCAGGCAGGGCCTGCCGATCTGGCCGTGCCGTTTGAAGACGCCCGCCGAGCAGGTGCGCGCCGGGAAGACCCGGAGCAGCAGGTCGAGCGTTTCGCGGATGGCCCAAGCATGCGCGTACGGACCGAAATACCGCACGCCCTTCTTGCGCGCGCCGCGATAGACGTGCAGGCGCGGGAACTCCTCGTTCATCGTGACGGCGAGGACGGGATAGCTCTTGTCGTCGCGATAACGGACGTTGAACCGCGGGTCGAACTCCTTGATCCAGTTGTACTCCAGCTGGAGCGCCTCGACCTCGGTGCTCACCACGGTCCACTCGACGCTCGCCGCCGTCGTCACCATCTGGCGGGTGCGCGGGTGCAGGCCGGTGAGATCGGCGAAGTACGAGTTCAGCCTGCCGCGGAGGCTTTTCGCCTTGCCGACGTAGATGACCCTCTTCGTGGCGTCACGAAATTTGTACACGCCGGGGGCGTCCGGGATGCTCCCCGGCGAGGGACGGTAGGTGGTCGGGTCAGCCACGCCGCCAAGCCTATGGGGCACCACCGACAGTCTTACGAGGCCCCGTCCTTAGCCGCGCTCCGGTCAACCCTTCGAGTGGCCATTCCCACGATCCGGTCCGTATTTCACTACGTATACCGACCTAAGTCGGGTCTTCGGCCGGAACCGACGTTCGTTGGTTCCTAGCGAGTGAACCGGTTGATTACTTTCCGTCCCAGTTCCACTTCACTCGGTTCTTCGTCAGATGACGCTCGAAAGGACTCCTGCACCGTGAGCCGTCTTCGTACGCTGGGCGCCGCCACCCTCGCCGCCGCAGCCCTCACCATGACCGCCGGCGCGGTCGCCTCCGCGGGCACCCCCACCGGTGTCCAGCCCAACATCGTGGGCGGCGGCACCGCCCCCACCGTGAGCTGGGGCGCCCAGATCTACGTCAACACCCCGGGCCGTCAGTGGGACGGGTTCAACTGCTCCGGCAGCGTCATCGCCCAGCGCTGGGTCCTGACCGCCAAGCACTGCCTCGACTCCGACGGCAGCGGCATGCGGGTCCGCGTCGGCAGCAACCAGCTCCAGGGCGGCCGTGAGATCGCCGTCGACCGCAAGGTGTCCTCGCCGAACGGCGCCGACATCTCGCTGCTGCACCTGGCCTCCGACGCCGGTGTCACGCCGATCGGCCTGGCCAGCTCGAACCCGTCGGTCGGCAGCACCAACCAGCTCTACGGCTGGGGCCGCGAGACCCCCACCGGCCCGCCCGCCTCGGCGCTGAAGGTCGCCAACGTGCGCGTCACCGGAACCTCGCGCGACGCCTACGGTGGGCCCGCCATCCAGAGCGTCGGCATCGACGGTTCGGCGTGGAAGGGCGACTCGGGCGGTCCCCAGGTCTTCAACGGCGTCCAGGTCGGTGTCGCCTCGACCGTGCAGAACCAGAGCGGCTCGAACATCCGCGGCACCAACAACTACGGCAGCGTCGCTTCGGCCCGCTCCTGGATCCGCTCGACCACCGGGGTCTGACCTCCACCCCGGCCGGCCCCTGTCGCGACGTGACCCGTCGCGGCAGGGGCCCTTTCACGTCAGGGTGTCGGTGGGGTGTGGGACGCTCGCGGGCATGCGGATCGCGACCTGGAACGTGAACTCGATCGGACCCCGGCTGCCAAGGGTGCTGGACTGGCTCGGCTCGGTACAGCCGGACGTGCTGTGCTTGCAGGAACTCAAATGCGGCACCGACGCCTTCCCCTTCGACGCCGTGAAGGAATTGGGCTATGAGACGGCCGCGTACGGCATCGGACGCTGGAACGGCGTCGCGATCGTGTCCCGCGTCGGCTTGGAAGACGTGACACGGGGCCTGACCGGCGAGCCCACCTTCGAGGACAAGGCCGACGCGCGGGCCATCGGCGCCACCTGCGGCGGGCTGCGGCTGTGGTCGGTGTACGTGCCGAACGGGCGTGACCTGGAGAACCCGCACTACGGCTACAAACTCGCCTGGCTTTCGGCGCTGGAGGCGACCGTGCGGGAGGAGCAGGCGCGCGGGCTGCCGTTCACGGTGCTCGGCGACTTCAACATCGCGCCGACCGACGCGGACGTGTGGGACATCGGCCTGTTCGCCGAATCGACGCACGTGACCGAGCCGGAGCGGAAGGCGCTCGCCGCGCTGCGCGACCTCGGGCTGTCCGATGTGTTCCCGCGGCCGCTGAAGTACGACCACCCGTTCACGTACTGGGACTACCGGGCCGGGAACTTCCCGAACAACAAGGGAATGCGGATCGACCTCGTCTACGCCGACGCGACGGTGGCCGGTGCGGTGACGGATTCCTATGTGGACCGTGAGGCGCGGAAGGGGAAGGGGCCCTCGGACCACGCGCCGATCGTGGTGGATCTTTCGCTTTGAGCGCTTGCCGGTCCGTGAAGGCCTCCTTGCCTACCTTGAGGGTAGTGAAGGAGGCCTTCACGGACTTGGTGACCTGGAGGTCGCGGTCGGCACCCCCGAACGCAATGAAGGGGCCTTTCATAGCAAATTTTGCTATGAAAGGCCCCTTCATTGCACTGCAAAGAGAGCCGCGTCAGCCTTCCCAGGCGGCCTTGTGCAGCCGCCGCAGCGCCCGCACCGCGGCCACCGCGCGTTCCCGGTCCACCGCCTGCACCGCCATGACCGAGTAGTACTCGTCGTCCGGCAGTTCCAGCCGCGCCCACGAGGCCCCGTCCGGGAAGCTCACCGAGAGCACCTCGCTCCACGCGAACTTCTTGGTCATCAGCACGTTCCGGACCTCGATGCCGTCGGCGTCGGCCTTCACGCGCGCGGTCGCGAACAGCATCGTGCCCGCGGCGAGCAGGACCCCGATACCGATCATCGCCGCCTGGTCGGACGGCTGGAAGATCACGCCGGTGTCCGAGCCGCGCAGCAGGACCGCGACGACCACGAACGTCGCCAGCATGATCACCGCCAGCACCGAGCACATCACCAGGGCACGGCGGGGCCGCACCACCACGACCTCGGATTCCGTCATCACATCCGCCTCGACGCTCACACGAAGCCCCGCTCGGTCCACGGCTGGCGCAGGTTCCGCAACGCGTGCGCGGCGTCCAGCGCGGCGACCGTCGCTTCGTAGCCTTTGTCCTCGGCGGAGCCGGGCAGCCCCGACCGGTCGAGGGCCTGCTGCTCGGTGTCGCAGGTGAGGACGCCGTTGCCGACCGGGGTGCTCTCGTCGAGCGCGACCCTGGTCAGGCCCGCGGTGACCGCGTCGCAGACGTACTCGAAATGCGGCGTCCCGCCCCGGATGACCACGCCCAGCGCGACGACCGCGTCGTGCGTGCGGGCCAGCGCCTGCGCGGCGACGGGCAGTTCGACGGCGCCCGCGACGCGCACGACCGTCGGCTCCTCCTCCAGGTCGGCCGCCTTGGCCGCCTCGAGGGCGCGTTCCAGCAGCGCGCTCGTGATCTTCGTGTGCCAGCGCGTGGCCACGATCCCGAGCCGGATGTTCTTACAGTCGGACAGGTCGAGTTCGACGTCCGGACGGCCCTCGCCGCTCACCGCGTGCCACCTCCGTTGCCCTGGTCGACCTCGGCGCCGACCTGGTCGAAATGCTCCAGCTGGGACAGGTCGTGCCCCATCCGGTCCCGTTTGGTCTTGAGGTAGCGCAGGTTCTCCGGGTTCGGCGAGATCGGCAGCGACACCCGCCCGCTCACCCGCAGGCCGTAGCCCTCCAGCCCGACCCGCTTGGCCGGGTTGTTCGTCAGCAGCCGCATCGAGCGGACGCCGAGGTCGCACAGGATCTGCGCGCCGGTGCCGTAGTCCCGCGCGTCGGCGGGGACGCCGAGCTGCAGGTTCGCGTCGACGGTGTCCGCGCCGGCGTCCTGCAGCTGGTAGGCCTGCAGTTTGTGCAGCAGCCCGATGCCGCGGCCCTCGTGGCCGCGGATGTAGAGCACGATCCCGCGCCCTTCCTTGGCGACCGCTTCCAGCGCGGCCTCCAGCTGCGGGCCGCAGTCGCAGCGCAGCGAACCGAAGACGTCACCGGTCAGGCACTCGGAGTGCACGCGGACCAGGATGTCCTCGCCGTCGCCGATCTCGCCGTAGACGAACGCGATGTGCTCGATCCCGTCGAGCAGGCTGTCGTAGCCGACCGCCCGGAACGTGCCCGCGGCCAGCGGGATACGCGCCTCGGCGACCCGCTCGACCTGCTTCTCGGTGCGCCGCCGGTACGCGATCAGGTCGGCGATGGTGATCATCTTGAGGTCGTGGTCCGCGGCGAAGACCTCGAGTTCGTCGCGGCGGGCCATGTCGCCCTCGTCCTTCTGCGAAACGATCTCGCAGAGCACGCCGGACGGGGAAAGCCCGGCGAGCCGGGCCAGGTCGACGGCGGCTTCGGTGTGCCCCGGGCGCCGCAGGACACCGCCCTGCTTGGCGCGCAGCGGGACCACGTGGCCGGGCCGCCGGAAGTCCGACGCCTTGGACGCCGGGTCGGCGAGCAGCCGGACGGTGTGCGACCGGTCGGCCGCGGAGATACCGGTGGTGATGCCCTCCGCGGCGTCGACCGTGACGCTGTACGCGGTGCCGCGCTGGTCCTGGTTCGTGTGGTACATCGGCGGCAGGTCGAGCCTGTCCGCCTCGGGTTCGGTCAGCGCCACGCAGACGTACCCCGAGGTGTAGCGCACCATGAAGGCCATCAGTTCCGGCGTGGCCTTCTCCGCCGCGAAGATCAGGTCACCCTCGTTCTCGCGGTCCTCGTCGTCCACCACGACGACCGGACGGCCGGCCTTGATGTCGGCGATGGCCGCCTCGATGGCATCGGCGTTCACGGCCACCCCGCCTCCACAGGGGGTCAGATCCGCCGACCCCGGAATCGCACTCGTCTCGCTCACGCCCGCTCCTCCGTACCGCCATTGTCCCCCTGCGCGCGCAGGTGCGGCATGGCCAGCTTCTCGACGTACTTGGCGACCACGTCGACCTCGAGGTTCACCAGGTCACCCGGGGTGTTCCGGCCGAGCGTGGTGAGTTCGAGGGTGGTCGGGATCAGGGCGACGGAGAACTCCTCGTCGGTCACCGAAGCGACCGTGAGGGAGACGCCGTCGACCGCGATCGACCCCTTCTCGACCACGTACCGGGACAGCTTCTTCGGCAGCGCGAACGTGGTGAGTCCCTGCTCGTCGCGTTTGAGGAAGACGCCGGTGCCGTCGACATGGCCCTGCATGATGTGCCCGCCGAGCCTGCCGCCCGCCGGCGTCGCGCGTTCGAGGTTGACGACGTCGCCGACCTGCACCTTCGCGAGGCTGGAGCGCTGCAGGGTCTCGTGCACGACATCGACGGTAAACTCACCGCCCGCCACCGCGACCACGGTGAGGCACACGCCACTCACCGCGATGGAGTCGCCGTGCCCGGCGTCGCTGGTCACCAGCGGCCCCCGAACGGTCAGTCTCGCGGCGTTCGGGACCTGCTCGACCGCGGTGACCTCGCCGAGTTCCTCGACAATGCCGGTGAACACTCCTGCTGCCCTCCTCCTGGCTCGCACCGTCGCTGGGAACGGTGCTCCCCACATCCAACACCCATCGGGGCCGATTCCTTCTCCTGACCCGACGGCGGATCACCGAGGCGGGATCAGCCGCGGACGCGGGCCGCCTGCTCGCGCAGCGCCGCGACCGCCTTACCAGGGTCTTCGGCACCGTAGACGGCGGAACCGGCGACGAAGCAGTCCACACCGGCTTCGGCGGCCTGCTCGATGGTGTCGGCGTTGATCCCGCCGTCGATCTCGACGACGAGCTTGAGGTGGCCGGTGTCGACGAGGCGCCGCGCGGTGCGCACCTTGTCGAGGACGCCCTCGATGAACGACTGACCGCCGAAACCGGGCTCGACCGACATCACCAGCAGCGTGTCGTAGTGCTTGAGCGTCTCGAGGTGGTCCTCGATCGGCGTGTTCGGCTTGATCGACAGACCGGCCTTCGCCCCGGCGGCGCGCAGGTTCTTCGCCAGCGCGATCGGGTCGTGCGCGGCCTCGACGTGCACGGTGACGTTGTAGGCGCCCGCCTCGGCGTACCCGATGGCCCACTTGTCGGGGTTCTCGATCATCAGGTGGCAGTCGATCGGCACGTCGGTGGCCTTGAGCAGAGACCGCACCACGGGCAGGCCCAGGGTCAGGTTCGGCACGAAATGCGCGTCCATGACGTCGACGTGGACCCAGTCCGCGCGGGTTTCCCCCTCCCCCGCGACGGCGCGGATCTCTTCGCCGAGGCGGGCGAAGTCCGCGGAGAGGATGCTGGGTGCGATCAAAGGTCGGTGAGCCACGCGCCCGAGTGTAGGAGGGCGCCGCTAACGCCCGCTAACCGGCTGTGACCGGCGACCCGGTCTGCAGTATGACGCGAAATGGCACCGCAGTGGGAGGTGCGCGCACGCGCCGCCGAATAGCGTTCCGGTCATGGTCAACCCCCTGAAACCCCTCGTGCGGATCGGCGGCTACCGCAGCATGCCGTTCGGGCTCCTCGGCATGGTGATGACGGCGGTGCCGTTCCCGATCGCGCTCATCCCCGCCGTGCTGATTCCCGGCGACGTGCGGCTGAAGTTCGTCTACGGGATGCTCGCCATGGGCGTGCTGGTCGTGCTGGCCGGTTTGCCGGGGCCGATGCGGCGGGTCGGGATCTGGTTCTCCAACCAGATGCTGGGCACCCGGATCGCGCAGCCCTTGCCGAACACGAAGGTCGCCTGGGCCGAGCGCTGGCGTTCGGCGGCCTGGCTGCTCGTGCACACCGCGCTCGGCTGGGTGCTGTTCGGCCTCGGCTGTTTCCTGATGCTCGGCTTCGTGTTCGCCATCGTGTGGGCTGGAGGCGGCGGCAGCCCCATCGAGTTCTTCGGGGAACGGGTGACGATCGAATCGGGCACCGGCGGGCTGTGGACACTGCCGATCGCGCTGGTCACGCTCGTCGTCATCGCCTACGTCCTCGCAGGTTTCACCAAACTGTTCCAGTACAGCGCGGTCGCGCTGCTGGGTCCCTCGGCCGCCGAACGCGTCGCCGCCGCCGAAGTCCGGGCGAACCACTTCGAACAGCGCAACCGGCTGGCCCGCGAACTGCACGATTCCATCGGCCACACGCTGACGACGTCGACCATCCAGGCGGCCGCGGCCGCCGAACTGGTCGATTCCGAACCGCAGCTGGTGCGCCGGGCGCTGGGCACCATCGAGGAGTCGTCCCGTGCGGCGCTCGAAGACCTCGACCACGTACTGGGCCTGCTGCGGGACGACCGGTCCTCCCGCGAACCCGAACGACGGCTGATCGAGGTCGGCACGCTGGCCGAACGGGCTCGCGCTGGTGGCGCGGTGATCGACTACGAGCTGAGCGGGCCCGCCGCGGAACTTCCCGCGACCCTTTCGCGGGAGGCGTACCGGATCGTCCAAGAAGGACTGACGAACGCGCTGCGGCACGCTCATCCCGGCCCGGTGACCGTGCGGGTCGCGGTGCTCGCCGACGCGTTGCGGATCGAGATCGTGAACCCGCTCGTGGAGCACACGGCCGCTTCCGGCCGCGGCGGCAACGGACTGCCGGGTCTCACCGAACGCGTCGAAGCGCTGCGCGGCGAGCTCGTCGCCGGCCCCGCCGTCGACGGGGAGCCGCTGTGGCGGCTGGTGACCACGATCCCGCTACGGTCGCGCCCATGACCCTGCGTGTCCTGATCGTCGACGACGAACCCTTGCTGCGTGCCGGTTTGCGCTCGCTGCTGGACAACCAGCCCGATCTGACCGTGGCCGGGGAGGCCGGCGACGGCGGCGAAGTGGTCGATCTGGTGCGGCGGACGCATCCCGACGTGGTCCTGATGGACGTACGGATGCCCGGGGTGGACGGGATCGAGGCGACCCGGCGGGTACTGGCCGAAATCCCCGAACCGCCGAAGGTCCTCGTGATCACGACGTTCGACAACGACGACTACGTCTACGACGCGCTGCTGGCCGGGGCGAGCGGATTCCTGCTGAAGCGGGCCCGCAAGGAGGAGTTCGCGCACGCCATCCGGACCATCGCCGCCGGGGAGACACTGCTGTTCCCCGACGCCATCCGGCGGATGGTCACCGCGCGCCCGACGCCGTCCGGCCTCGCTCCGCGGCCTTCCTCGCTGACGAAACGGGAGACCGAGGTGCTGCGGCTCATCGCCACCGGGATGTCAAATGTGGACATAGCGGCCGAGTTGGTGATCAGTCTCGAAACCGTCAAGACCCATGTGGGCAACATCTTCGGGAAGCTGGGCGCGGCCAACCGGAGCCAGGCGGTGGTGTTCGCCTACGAGACCGGCATCGTCGCACCGGGGCACAGCCTGCGCTAGGCCTCTCCTCGCGCGGCCCCACGCCCGGCCGTGTCGCGAAAGTGGCCGCGGCGCCTTGCACCCGAGAGTCCGTGAAGGCCTCCTTCCCTACTTTGAGGGTAGGGAAGGAGGCCTTCACGGCCAGGTGGGGCAGACCCCCGGTCCGGCGTGGGGCCTGCCCCATGGCCACCGCGCCCGAGCGTCCCTAGCTTGGTATCCATGCGAAAATCCTTGCCAGGCAAGAAGATCATCGCCACCGGTTCCCTGGTCGCGCTGCTCGCCGCGACGACGGCCACCCCGGCGCTCGCCGTGACCGGGGCCCATCACGACGTCGACAAAGCGCTGAAAACGCTGGTGCTGGACGGAGTTCCCGGCGCGCAGGCGACGGTGACGAACCCGTCCGGGCGGACGTGGTCGGAGCGCGAAGGCGTCGGGAACGTCGAGACCGGGACACCGTTCCCACACGGCTCGAAGTTCCGGGCGGCCAGTATCACGAAGACGTTCGTCGCCGTCCTCGTGCTGCAACTGGTCGCCGAGGGAAAGGTCCGGCTGGACACGCCGATCGACCGGTACCTGCCGGGGCTCGTCAGCGGGAACGGCAACGACGGCACGAAGATCACCGTGCGCCAGCTGCTCCAGCACACCAGCGGGCTCTACGACTATCTCCGTGACCTCGACCTCGAGGAGTGGCGCCATCGCGGTGCCGAACCCGAGGAGCTGGTGGCGATCGGTCTCGCGCATCCGCCGTCGTTCGCGCCCGGCACGAGCTGGTCGTACTCCAACACGAACTACATCATCGCCGGGATGCTGATCGAGAAGCTCACCGGTCGTTCCGTCGCCACCGAAATCCGGAGCAGGATCACCGAACCGCTCGGCCTGCGCGACACCTCCCTGCCGTCGCGCGGCGACGAAGACTTGCCGTATCCGCACGCCAGGGGCTACGCACCGGGCCACACCGACTACACCGAATTCGATCCGTCGGCCGCCGGGGCCTCCGGCGGGCTCATCTCGACCGGCGCGGACCTGAACCGGTTCTACGGCGCGCTCGTCGACGGCCGCCTCCTGCCGCGTGCACAGCTGGCGGAGATGCAGCGGACTGTTCCTGCGCCCGTCGGGCTCCCGGGCGGGGAGTACGGCCTCGGGATCGCGTCCGTCCCGCTGTCGTGCGGCGGCAGGTTCTGGGGGCACGGTGGGAACATCGTCGGCTACGCGAACCTGTCGGGCGCCGTCCCGCACGGCAGGCGGGTGAACGTCGTGGTGAATCTGAATCCCGCGCCGCCCAAGGTGGCCGACGACCTCGCCAAGGCGCTGGACACCGGGTTCTGCGCCCGCTAAACCGACGGCAGCAGGTCCAGCACGGAGGTCCACGAGGCCTCCGGGCTGAGCCTCGCGGTGGTGACCCCGGCGGAGGCGAGCGTGTCGAGATGGCGTTGCCACGCCGGATGGTGGATCCGCGTGTCCTGGATCTGGTAGCCCAGCACGATCGTGATGCCCGGCGTGCCGAGGACGTCGCCGAGCAGGGTGAGCGCCTGGTTGTCGGCGATGCCCAGCGCCAATTTCGCGACGGAGTTCGCGGACGCGGGCGCGAAGAGGAACACCTCGGGATCCGGATGCGGCCGGGGTTCGCCCGGCAGCCGGGAGGTACTGCGGACCGGCAGCTCGGTGCACTTTTCGAGGTCACCGAACCCGCCGGTCTCCTCCAGCCAGCGGGCCGCGGTGGGGGTCAGCGTGATCGCGAGCTCCCAGCCGCGGTCCGCGGCCGGTTTCGCGAGCTGCGCGGCGAACCGGGTGTCCAGTCCGCCGCACGAGCTCGCGACCAGGCCGAGGACCCTGCTCACCCGGCGGATTCCGGCTTCCGCAGGACGGCGCAGAACATCGCGTCCGTGCCATGGCGGTGCGGCCACAACTGGACGTACGGGCCGTTGCCGAGCTGCGGGACACCCGGGAAGAACTCCCGCGCGTCGACGATCTGGGCGCCGGCGCGGCGTGCGGTCTCCCCCACGACGCCTTCGGTCTCGGCCAGATGCGGCGAGCAGACGACGTAGGTGACGATGCCGCCGGGCCGGACCAGGTCCAGCGCCGCGATGATCAGCTGGCCCTGCAGTTTCGTCAAGTCCGAGATGTCGCTGGGCTGACGGCGCCAGCGTGCCTCGGGGCGGCGCCGCAGTGAGCCGAGTCCACTGCACGGCGCGTCGACCAGGACGCGGTCGTAGCCCGGTTCGAGACCGGTCTCGCGGCCGTCGGCGACGTGCACGGTCACCGGCAGGTCCTGGACGGCCTTCTCGATCAGCTTCGCCCGGTGCGGGGCCTTCTCGACGGCGTCGACGGTCGCGCCGGCGGCCACCGCCAGCGCGCCGAGCAGCGCGGCCTTGCCACCCGGGCCGGCGCACAGGTCCAGCCACCGCACGTCGGTGCCGGAGACCGGGACTCTCGTGACGGCGTAGGCGCACAGCTGGCTGCCCTCGTCCTGGACCGCGGCCAGCTTTTCCTTGATCGGTTCGAGGTCGCCGGGGTCGCCGGAGCCCGCGGGCAGCCGGACGCCGTAGGGCGAGTACGGCGCGACGTCGCCACCGGTGATGGCGGCCAGCTCCTCGGCGCTGATCTCGCCGGGCCGGGCGACCAGATGGACGTCGGGGCGGTCGTCGTCGGCCTCCAGGGCCGCCTTCAGCTCAGGCCCCTTGTCCCCCAAGGCTTCCGCGAACGACCGGGCGACCCAGCGCGGATGCGCCGTCCGCAGGGCGTAGGCCCCGATCGGGTCGGCGGCTTCGTCGGGCGCCAGCTCGTTCAGCCAGGTCTCTTCGTCCTTTTCGGACACCGAGCGCAGCACGGCGTTCACGAAACCCGCGATCCAGGAACCGACTTCGGCGCGGACGAGGTCCACAGTGGACCCGACGGCGGCGTGCTGGGGGATGCGGGTGCGCAGCAGCTGGTACGCGCCGAGCCGCAGCCCGTCCAGCACGATGGCGTCCACCTTGGCCAGCGGCCGGTCGAGGCAGGCCTCGATGACGGCGTCCAGCATGCCGACCGCGCGGCAGGTGCCGTAGGTCAGTTCGGTGGCCAGCGCCGCGTCACGACCGGAGATCCGGCGGGTGCGCAGCAGTTGCGGCAGCACCAAGTTCGCGTATGCGTCGTCCTCCCGGACCGCGCGCAGGACGTCGAAGGCGACCTGGCGAGCCGGGTCGATCTGCGGCGGGCGGCTCGGCCCCTCTTTACGCTGGCCCGGACGGCCGCGATCCGGCCTCGACGGCCGGCGTTCCCTACGCTCGTTCACTGCAGGCGCTCTCCTTGTTCGATCCTCGTACCGCGCGCCCAGTCGGTGGCCGCCATCCGCTTCTTCCCCTGCGCCTGCACCTCGCCCAGCCGCACCGGCTTCGACGCCGTGCCGACCAGGACCCGCTTGCGCTCCACGACCAGTTCACCGGGCGGGGGCCCCGGCTCGTCGACGACCGTCACCGGGCCGAGCTTCAACCGCTCGCCCCGGAACTCCGCCCAAGCGCCCGGTTCCGGCGTGACCGCGCGGATCTGCCGGTCGACCGCGGTGGCCGGGTCGGCGAACGACACGCGTGCGTCCTCGACGGTCACCTTGGGCGCGTAGGTCACTCCGTCGCCGGTCTGCTCCACCGCACGCAGCGTTCCGTCGGCGATCCCGTCCATCGTGGACACGAGCAGCTTCGCCCCGGACTCCGCCAGCCTGGCGAGCAGTTCCCCGGCGGTGTCGGTGTCGGCGATCTGCTCGGTGACCACGCCGAAGACCGGGCCCGCGTCGAGTTCCTTGACGATGCGGAAGGTCGAGGCGCCGGTGATCTCGTCCCCGGCGCGGATCGCGGCCTGGACCGGCGCGGCGCCACGCCACGCGGGCAGCAGCGAGAAGTGCAGGTTGACCCAGCCGTGCGCCGGGATGTCCAGCGCGGCCTGGGGCAGCAACGCCCCGTACGCGACCACCGGGCACGCGTCGGGCGCGATCTCCGCGAGCCGGGCGAGGAACGCGGGGTCGCTCGCCTTCGGCGGGGTCAGCACCTCGATCCCGTGCTCGTCGGCCAGCGCGCCGATCGGGGACCGGACGACCCGGCGGCCGCGGCCGGCCTGTGCGTCCGGGCGGGTGACGACGGCGACGACCTCGTGCCGCTCGGACGCGAGGAGCGCGCGCAGCGACGGGACGGCGGGCTCGGGGGTGCCGGCGAAGACGAGGCGCATCAACGCACCTCCGCCGGGGGGACGGGTACCTCTGACTGGGCGAACATCGCCGCTCAGTCTAGAAGGGCCCCGCCGCCGGGGCGCGCTCGCTCTCCCCGTGCCCACCGAGGGCCGCGATGAAGGGGCCTTTCATCGCAAATTTTGCTATGAAAGGCCCCTTCATTGCACGTGAGCGGGGACCTACCGCGGCGGCCAGGGCAGCACGACGGCCGCCGAGCCGCCACCCCGGCGCGTGGGTTCGGCGGCGGCGAGCCACCGGCCGTCCTGCAGCCGTTCGACACCGGTCGCCGCCCCGATCTCCGCGGGCGTCGCCGAGAAGCCCTGTCCCTTGGCCTTCAGCGCCTTGAGCACCTCGGTCTGATCCAGGAACACCCGCTCGACCTGCGCGGCCGCGGAGTTCCGCTGCGAAGCGCGCGGTTCGGCGATCGCGTCGGCGAGCTTCAGCCCGCGGTCGATACGGCCGGTGAGGATCTGCAGCACCGTGGTGATGATCGACGCGCCACCGGGCGAGCCCACGGCGAGGAACGCCTTGCCGTGGTCGAGCACGATGGTCGGCGCCATCGACGAACGCGGCCGCTTCGCCGGGCCCGGCAGGTTCGGGTCGGGCACACCCGGCGTCACCGGAGTGAAGGAGAAGTCGGTCAGTTCGTTGTTGAGCAGGAACCCGCGGCCCGGCACGACGATGCCGCTGCCGCCCTCCTGCTCGATGGTCAGCGTGTACGCGACGACGTTGCCCCACCGGTCGGCGACCGTGAGATGCGTGGTGTTCTCGCCCTCGTACGGCGTCGGCGCGGCGTTCGTCCCCGCCACACACGGCGTGTGCTTGCGCGGGTCGGCCGGTGCGACCGGGCTCGTCCCGGCCTTCGCGGGGTCGATCAGGCACGCGCGGCTGTCGGCGAACTTCTGGCTGATCAGTTCCTTCGCCGGGACGTCGACGAAGGCCGGGTCGCCGATCCACCGGTTGCGATCGGCGAAGGCGTACCGCGTCGACTCCAGGAAGTAGTGCAGGTAGTCGGCCTTCTCCCGTTTGGAGAGCTTCGTGTTCTCGAGGATGTTCAGCGCCTCGCCGACGGTCAGCCCGCCGGACGACGGCGCGGGCATGCCGTAGACGTCGAGGCCGCGGTACCGGGTCTTGGTCGGCTTCCGCTCGACGACGCGGTACTTCGCGAGGTCGGCCGCCGTCATGTCACCGGGCCGGACGTTCAGCGTCGACGCCGGGTCCACCGGCGGCTTCCGGACGGTGTCGACGACGTCCGCGCCGATCGGGCCGCGGTAGAGCACGTCGGTGCCCTTGGCGGCGAGCTGCGCGTACGTGCCGGCGAGGTCCGGGTTCTTGAACGTCGTGCCGACCACGGGCGGCGCGCCGCCGGGCAGGTACAGCGACCTGGTCGACGGGAACGCCGAGAAGCGGGCGGCGTTGTTCGCGATCTGGGTGGTGAAGGTCTGGTCGACGGTGAAGCCCTTGCGGGCGAGGAGTTCGGCGGGCTTGACCGCCTTCGCCAGCGACCTGGTCCCCCACTTGCGCAGGGCTTCGTCCCAGGTGGCGGGCGTGCCGGGCACGCCGACGCCCAACCCGCTGGTGACGGCCTCCGGGAACGGGATCGCCTTGCCGTTCTCGACGAAGAGGTTCTCGTTCGCCGTCGACGGCGCGGTCTCGCGGCCGTCGAGGGTGTGCACCTTGCCGGTGCGCGCGTCGTAGTAGACGAAGAAGCCGCCACCGCCGAAGCCCGCGGAGAACGGGTCGGTGACGCCCAGCGCGGCCGCCGTCGCGACGGCGGCGTCGACGGCGTTGCCGCCCTCGCGCAGGATCTTCGTGCCGATCGCGGTCGCGTCCGCGTCGATACTCGACACCGCGCCCAGATAGCCGACGGCGGTCGGCGACTTGGGGGTCGGTGGTGCCGCGGCCGCGGTACCCGGCGCGGCCGTGCCGACCAGTGCGGCGATCGCGGTGACTGCGGTGATGCGTCCCAGAGTGCTTCTGTGCGCGGCCATGGCGCGAGTCTGCCCCGCCTGTCCACCTCGGACAAGACCCGGCCGGACCTGCGAACGTCGGTAGTGCGGGCAGGCCTCGATGAGAAGAATGCGGCCCATGAAGACACCCGGCAGGCGGCGGAGCGCGCTCCTCCCGCTGCTCATCGCACTCCCCGTCCTCGCTGTCCCCGGCGTCGCCCGAGCCGAAGGCGCCCGTGCCTGCTTCGACGAGTCCGCCGCGATCACCGTCGAGGAGAAGCGGCTCACCGCGACCCTGCCTTCGGGTGGCCCGGCGGTCGGTCCGGAGCTCGTCCGGCTCGCCGGATTCGACAAGCTCGTCTCCGACTTCACGGCCCGTCTTTGCGCGACCAAGACCGCTTTGCGCGCCGGGAAGCTCGCCGGGACCGCCGGTGACGGGCTCTGGCGGACCGCGGTCGACCGCGCGCAGGGCCGCCGTCCCGATCTCGGCACCATCGACAAGGCCGACGACCGCCCGCTCTATTGGGCACGCCTGCGGATGAGCAAAGCGCTGCGGCAGTGGACGCCGAGCTTCCCGCTGTCCGCACCCGCCCGCGCGGAGCTGCTGAAGACGTTCGACCTCGGCGCGCGCGGACTCGACGACTCCCGTTTCCCGTCCGGCCCGAAGCTGCGCCGGGTGCTGGTGAGCGGATTCGACCCGTTCACCCTCAACGGCGCGGGAGTCCGCATCGCGAACCCGTCGGGCGCGGCCGCGCTGCACCTCGACGGCAAGGTGATCCAGACCCCGACCGGTCCCGCGCAGGTGCAGGCCGTCTCGTTCCCGGTGGTGTGGAGCTACTTCGACGCCGGCATCGTCGAAGCGGCCTACGGTCGGGCGTTCACGGACCGCTTCCGCCGCCCGGAGCTGATCATGACGATCAGCCAGGGCCGCCCGGGCCGGTTCGACATCGAACGCTGGGCCGGTGCGTGGCGCGGTGGCTCGCCGGACAACCTCGACGAGCCCGTCCGCGGCCCGGTCCCGCCCGCCCGCGGCTGGCCGCAGCCGGACGTCCAGTTCATCGAAACCACGCTGCCCTACGAAAAGATGCTCGCCGCGCCCGCCGGGGCGTACCAGGTGCTGTACAACCAGGCGTTCTGCGTCTGGCCGGACAGCTCGAAGCCGGGGACCGGCACCGCGGTGTGCCGGACGGACGCGCCGAAGCCCGGTGAGGTCGCCGCTTCGGGCGGGGGCGGCAATTATCTGTCGAATGAATCGATGTTCAGAAGCAACCGGCTCCGGACGGGACTCGGCCTGGACGGGATCGCGGGCGGGCACCTGCACACGCCCGTCCTCGGCACGCCCGCCGATCCTTCGGCGCTGACCGACGCCGGCTTCGAGGCGCGGCGGGCGGCGATCTCTTCGCAGATCGTCACCCTGCTCACCGCCGCTCTCGGTGGCTCAGCCGCGAAGCCGGCTACGCCCGCTCCGGGCTCTTCGGCCCGCGCCGACGTCCTCGCCACCCCCGGCACGACGCTCTGACCCCGCGCAATTAGTCCTCTGGATGCGGTAGTTCGAGGTCGAACTACCGCATCCAGAGGACGAAACGCGGAGGTTAGATGAGCTCCAGAGGGTCCAGCTGGATCCGGATGGGCTCGGACGCCTTGCGCGCGTCCCGGCGGGCGGCGGCCGCGTGGATCGCGGCGGCGAGCGCCTTCCCGTCCGGACGCGCGACGCGCACCAGTGCCCGTTCGCGTTCGGCGTTGCCGTCCTCGTCGACGTCTCCGAGCGGCACCGGGCCCAGCACCTCGCCGGTCTCCGGGAGGGCGAGGTCGTCGAGCAATCCGGCGACCGCGTCCGGCGTGCCCTCGACGCTCGCCATCCGCATCGCGGGCGGGAACCCGAGTTCGCGCCGCTCGGCAAGCTCCAGGCTCGCGTGCCAGCCCGGGTCCCAGCGCACCAGCGCCTGCACCACCGAAAGGCCCGCTTCCGCGCCGACGAACACGCGACCGCCTTCGGTCCCCGGTCGCACCAGGGCCGCCGCCGCCATCCAGCGGCGCAGGGTCTCCTCCCCCGCGCGCAGGTCCTGCCGCCCCAGCAGCGCCCAGCCGTCCAGCAGCAGCGCCGCGCCGTAGCCGCCTTCCGCGACCGGCTCGGCGCCCGGCGTGCACACCACCAGCGCCGGTTTCCCGGGTACCGAAGCCAAAACCTCCGTCGCACCCGAAGTACGCACGGGGAATCCGGAGAACGCGCGGCCCAGCTCCTCCGCGGTGCGCTTGGAGCCCACGACGACCGCCCGCAGCCGTACCGAACCGCAAGCCGCGCAATGGAAGTTCGTCTCGGGGACGCCGCACCACCGGCAGGCCGGCGGCCTCGGCGCGCCGTCGATCAGCCCGCCCGGCAAGGAAAGCGGACCCGCGCAACGACGGCAGTGCGCCGACGTCCGGCAGTTGCCGCAAGCGAGCCCCGGAACGTAACCGCGACGCGGAACCTGGACCAGCACAGGGAATCCGCCGGCCAACGACTGCCGCGCCGCCTCGAACGCGACCGATGGGAGCCGCGCGGCCTTCGCCGCTTCGTCCCGGGCGACGTCGAAGTCCTCACCGACCGGCGTGACCCTCGGCGCGGCCGCCCGCAGCTCGGGGCGGGCCGCCACGAGAGGCTGCGCCCAGCCTGATTCCACCAGGAACTGCGCCTCGGCGGTGCGCGCGAAACCGGCGACGAGCATGGAGCCCTTCGCGGTGTGCGCGCGATCCATCAGCACGTCGCGAACATGGGGGTACGGCGCGTGCTGGTCGAGGTGGACGTCGTCGCCGTCGTCCCACACCACGAAGAGGCCCGGATCGGCGACCGGCGCGAACATCGCCGCGCGCGTGCCGACGACGACGCGCACCGCGCCGCGCAGCACCGCGAGCCACCGGCGATAGCGCTCGGCGGGGCCGAGCCCGGCGATCAGCGCGACCACGGAATCGGCGCCCAGCAAGGAAACGCACGCGTCGTGGAGCCGCGTCAGGTCGCGGTGGTCGGGAACGACCATGACGACACCCCGGCCCGCGGCGGCCGCGACGGCGGCGGCTTCGGCGAGGCGGCGAGGCCAGTCCTCGCCCGGCAGCGCCTGCCAAACGGCGTTGGCCGGCCGCCGTTCCGCGACGGCTTCCAGGAACGCCGGACCGCTCTGGTACTTCTCCCAGGCGGTCGTTTCGGGTGGCTCCGGCGTCTGCGCGGGTTCGGCGGGCGGTTCGGCCTCGACCTTCGCGTGCCGGGACGGGATCGCGAGCCGCAGAACGTCGCTGAGCGTGCCGCCGTACCGGTCCGCGACGGACCGGCAGAGGGTGTGCAGCGCCGGAGGCAGCACCGGCTCGCTGGAGGTCACCCGGTCGATGTACGCGAGCTTGCCGGTGAACTCCGTGGCGTCGGTGCGCTCGACGAGGTACCCGTCGACGAGCTGGCCCGCGAACCGGACGCGTACCCGGCAGCCGGGCACGGCGGCTTCGTGCAACTTCTCCGGGATCCGGTAGTCGAAGGTCCGGTCGAGGTGCGTGAGCGGGATGTCCACGACGATCCGCGCGACCGGGTTCTCGGGCGCGGGGTTCTGCGCGCCGCGACGGCTGGCCGTTTTCGCGCGCGCCGGCTTGGCCTTCCGCGACGGCTCGGCTTTCGGCTCCGGAAGGTCCCACAGCGGGGTCGGTTCGGGACTGCTGCTCACCCGGTGATCTCTACCAGACTCCGTCGCCACTGCCTGTCACCGCGTGCGATGAACGGTCCGTTACTTGCGAATTTTGCAAGCAACGGACCGTTCATCGCACACGCTCCTGGGGCACATGTCGCGCTGGTCAGGGCCCTCCGCCACATCAGCCGGTGACGTAGTGAAGGCCTCCTTCCCTACCCTCAAGGTAGGCAAGGAGGCCTTCACGGACGGATCAGGCGCCTGCGGCCGACTTCAGGTCCGCGGCCCGCGCCGTGCTCTCCCACGGGAGCTCCAGCTCGGGACGGCCGAAGTGGCCGTACGCGGCCGTCGGCGCGTAAATCGGGCGGAGCAGGTCGAGGTCGCGGATGATCGCGGCCGGACGCAGGTCGAAGACCTCCTGGATGGCGGCCTGGATCTTCGACGGGTCGACCGTCTCGGTGCCGAAGGTCTCGACGAAGAGGCCCACCGGGGCCGCCTTGCCGATCGCGTACGCCACCTGCACCTCGGCACGCGAGGCGAGACCGGCGGCGATGACGTTCTTCGCCACCCAGCGCATCGCGTACGCGGCCGAGCGGTCCACCTTGGAGGGGTCCTTGCCGGAGAACGCGCCGCCACCGTGACGGGCCATGCCGCCGTAGGTGTCGACGATGATCTTGCGGCCGGTCAGGCCCGCGTCACCCATCGGACCGCCGATGACGAAGCGGCCGGTCGGGTTGACCAGCAGCCGCACGTTGGAGGTGTCGAGACCGAGCTCGGCGATCTCCGGGGCGACCACGTGCTCGCGGACGTCGACGCCGAGCATCTGCTCGAGGTCGATGCCGTCGGCGTGCTGGGTGGACACGACCACCGTGTCGAGCCGCACCGGCTGGTCGCCGGCGTACTCGATGGTGACCTGGGTCTTGCCGTCCGGGCGCAGGTACGGCAGCACGCCTTCCTTGCGGACCCTGGTCAGGCGCTGCGAGAGCCGGTGCGCCAGCGCGATCGGCAGCGGCATCAGCTCGGGGGTGTCCGAGCAGGCGTAGCCGAACATCAGGCCCTGGTCGCCCGCGCCCTGACGGTTGATCTCGTCCTCGTCGGACTCGACGCGGGACTCGTACGCCGTGTCGACGCCCTGCGCGATGTCCGGCGACTGGGAGCCGATCGCGACGTTGACGCCGCAGGAGTTGCCGTCGAAGCCCTTGGCCGAAGAGTCGTAGCCGATCTTCAGGATCACGTCGCGGACGATGGTCGGGATGTCCGCGTAGGCCTCGGTGGTCACCTCGCCGGCGACGTGCACCTGCCCGGTGGTGATGAGGGTTTCGACCGCGACCCGGCTGCGCGGGTCTTTAGCCAGCAGACCGTCCAGGATCGAGTCGCTGATGGCATCGCAAATTTTGTCGGGATGACCTTCGGTCACCGATTCCGACGTGAACAGTCTGCTCGTGGACGCGCTCACGGTGGCCGTCACTCCCTCACCTAGACGTCTGATGCCCAGTAAGTTAGGCACCCCTCAGCTTGCAATCAAGCCTACTGACTATCGCTTGGGGGACTCTCAACGCTTCATCAAGGTCACAACAGCATCCCACAATGTGGACGCGAGTTCGGCCTTGGCGCCGAGGGGGATCGGGATTTCGGTGCCGTCGGCCCCGAGCAGCCAGCCCGAGTTGTCCTCGGTCCCGAAGGCCTTCCCCTCACCGACGGCGTTCACCACCAGCAGGTCCGCACCCTTGCGCTTCAGTTTGACCCTGGCGTGATCAAGGACGCCACCCTTGTCGTCCCCGGTTTCCGCGGCGAAACCGACGACCACCTGGCCGTTTGTCCGGTTTCGCACCAGTTCGGCCAGGATGTCCGCGTTGCGCGCGAGCTCGACCACGGGATCCGGCGCGTCGTCGGACTTCTTGATCTTGTGGTCCGCCCGGTTCGATGGCCGGAAATCGGCGACGGCCGCGGCCATCACCACGACGTCGGCGGTGGCGGCCTCGGCGTGCATCGCCTGGCGCAGTTCCTCGGCGGTCGACACGTGGACGACCTTCGCGCCCGCGGGCTCCGGCAGCGCGATGGTGTGCGCGGCGACCAGGGTGACCTCGGCGCCGCGCTGGGCGGCGACCCGGGCGAGCGCGTAGCCCTGCTTGCCCGACGAGCGGTTGCCCAGATACCGGACCGGATCCAGTGGCTCGCGGGTGCCGCCCGCCGAAATGGCCACGCGCACGCCTTCGAGGTCGCGCGGGAGGGCCTTCGGCACGGCGAGCAGGAGCCGGGCGAGGTCGACGATCTCGGCGGGGTCGGCGAGCCGTCCCTTGCCGGTGTCCTTGCCGGTCAGCCTGCCGGCGGCGGGTTCGGCGACGATCAGGCCGCGCGAGCGCAGCAACGCCACGTTGTCACGGGTGGCCGGGTGCTCCCACATCTCGGTGTGCATCGCCGGGAAGAAGGCGACCGGGCACCGGGCGGTGAGCAGGGTGTTGGTCAGCAGGTCGTCCGCGATGCCGTGCGCGGCCTTGGCGAGCAGGTTCGCCGTGGCGGGCACGACGATCACCAGGTCGGCTTCCTTGCCGACGCGGACGTGCTGGACCTCGGGCACTTCGGTGAACACGCCGGTGTTCACCGGGTTCCCGGACAGTGCCTCGAAGGTGGCCGCGCCGACGAAGTTCAGCGCGGCTTCGGTAGGGACCACGCGGACGTCGTGACCGGATTCGGTCAGTCCGCGCAGGACCTCACAGGCCTTGTAGGCGGCGATCCCGCCACCTACGCCCAGGACGACCTTGGGTTTACTCAACGGTGTTCTCGGCAGAGTCGCGCCGGGTCACCTTGACAGCCGCCGTGGCCATCGAGTCCCTACTCACCCTCGGTGTGCTCGAGCAGGCCGCCGTGGATCTCGCGCAGGGCGATGGAGAGCGGCTTCTCGCGCGGGCCCGGCTCGACGAGCGGGCCGACGTACTCCAGCAGGCCCTCGCCCAGCTGGGCGTAGTAGTCGTTGATCTGGCGAGCGCGCTTGGCCGAGTAGATCACCAGCGCGTACTTCGAGCTGACCTTCTCGAGGAGGTCGTCGATGGGCGGGTTGGTGATGCCTTCGAGCTCTTCGTGCAGCGTGGCCTGAGTCGTCACTCGTGGTGCTCCGAATCTTCGGTCTAGTTGTCGCCGGTTATCAAGTTTAGCAACTGCTCAGCGGCCTCTCGCACGTCGGCGTTGACAACGCGCTCGTCGAACTCCCCGGCGGCGGCGAGTTCGCGTTCGGCCTCGGCCAGCCTGGCCTTCACCGCGGCCTCGTTTTCGGTGCCGCGGCCGGTCAGCCTGCCGACCAGTTCTTCCCACGACGGCGGCATCAGCATCACCAGCCGGGCCTCCGGCATCGCCTTGCGGACCTGCCGCGCGCCCTGGAGTTCGATCTCCAGGATGGCGTTGCGGCCTTCGGCGAGCACCCGCTCGACGGGCCCGCGCGGGGTGCCGTAGCAGTTGCCCGCGAACTCGGCGTGTTCCAGCAGTTCGCCGTCGGCGACCATTCGGTCGAACTCGGCCCGGTCGATGAAGTGGTAGTGCTCGCCGTCCACCTCACCCGGCCTCGGCTTCCTGGTGGTCACCGAGACGCTGAAATAGATCTCCGGATCCAGCTTGCGCAGCTCCTTGGCCACGCTCGACTTCCCGACTCCCGAAGGCCCCGATACGACCGTGAGCCGGTGCCGGGATGCAACTCCCGCCACCGGCTCACCGCCGCGGTCAGCGCCCGGGTTCACCGGGTGGTCCTGACCGGTGCCGCTCACTCGCCGCTGAATTCGGCCAGCAGCGCCTTGCGCTGCCGGTCGCCGAGGCCGCGAAGACGACGGCTGGGTGCGATCTCCAGTCGTTCCATGGTCTGCTGGGCACGGACCTTGCCGACGCCCGGAAGAGCCTCGAGCAGAGCCGAGACCTTCATCTTGCCGAGGACTTCGTTCTCCTCGGCCTGCTTCAACACGTCGACCAGAGTGGTACCGCCCCGCTTCAGCCGCTCCTTCAGCTCAGCACGGATGCGGCGGGCGGCGGCGGCCTTCTCCAGCGCCGCAGCGCGCTGTTCCTCTGTCAGCTGGGGAAGTGCCACGTTTTCCTCCGGTAGTTCTCAAATCTGGGTGGGTGTGGCGACGGTACCCACCCGTTACCTCGGCCCACAATGCGGGGGTGGCTGGTCATGACGGATTCCCGAGCCTGCTATTGGCCATTTTCCAGGGGACCGAGGGAATCCCGGGTCCGCCGAACGGCCGCACGCAGAGCTTCGGGGTCCGGCCCGTGCCTGAGGACGTCGCGGGACGACGCGGGCAGCACACCCGGCAGTCCCGGCCCGAAAAGGGCCCGCAAATCGGCCGGAGTGGCCCCCTGTGCCCCGAAACCGGGCGCCAGGACGGGACCGTTCAGCTTGCCCAGATCGAGCTCTCCCGGCGCGATGGTGGCGCCGACGACGACACCGATGTCACCCAAGGGCCCGACACCCGCGTTGTACGCGGCCGCGGTGTCGACGATGTCCTGCGCGACGGTTTTTCCGTTGGACAGCAAGGCGTTCTGCAATCCCTGCGCCTCCGGGTTCGAGGTGCGCGCGAGGACGAAGAGCCCCTTGCCCTGTGCCTGCGCGACATCGATCGCGGGGGCGAGCGAGCCGAATCCGAGGTACGGCGACACCGTGATGGCGTCCGCCTCGAGTTCCGCGCCGCCGGGCAGGAACGCCGCCGTGTACGCCGCCATCGTCGAGCCGATGTCGCCGCGTTTGACGTCCAGCAGGACGAGCGCGCCCGCCTCCCGGCACACCTTGATCGTCTTGGCCAGAACGGCGACCCCAGGCGGCCCGTAGGCCTCGAAAAAGGCCGACTGGGGTTTGATCACCGCGACCTCGGGCGCGAGCGTCTCAGCGGCCGTGAGCGCGAATTTCTCCAGTCCGCCCGCGTCCGCCGGGAGCCCCCACGCCTGGAGCAGCCCGGGATGGGGGTCGATCCCGGCGCAGAGCGGCCCCTTCTCCGCGACCGCCAGCGCCAGCCTCGCCCCGAACCGTTCGCTCATGCCTTGGCCTTCAGCGCCGCCTGCAGGCTCTGCAGCGACCGCACACCGATGTCGCCCTTGATGACGGCCTCTATCCCGTGCACGGCCGCCGCCGCGCCCTGCACCGTGGTGATGCAGGGGATGTCCCGCGACACCGCGGCGGTGCGGATCTCGTAGCCGTCGATGCGGGGACCGCTGTTGCCGTACGGGGTGTTGATCACCATCTGCACTTCGCCGCTGAGGATGACGTCCACGACGTTTTGTTCGCCTTCAGCCGAACCTTCGTAGTGCTTGCGCACGACGGTGCAGGCGATCCCGTTGCGCCGCAACACTTCCGCGGTGCCGGACGTGGCGAGGATCTCGAAGCCGAGGTCCGCCAGCCGCTTCACCGGGAACACCAGCGAACGCTTGTCGCGGTTGGCGACGGAGACGAATACCTTGCCCGACGTCGGCAGCGAACCGTAGGCACCGGCCTGCGACTTGGCGAACGCCTTGCCGAAGGAGACGTCCACGCCCATGACCTCGCCGGTGGACTTCATCTCCGGGCCGAGCAGCGAGTCGACGCCGTGGCCCTCGGGCGTGCGGAACCGGTGGAACGGCAGGACCGCCTCCTTGACCGCGACCGGCGAATCGGCGGGCATGTGGCCGCCGTCACCCTCGGCCGGGAGGACGCCGGACTCGCGCAGATCCTTGATCGACGAGCCGGTCATGATCAGCGCCGCGGCCTTCGCCAGCGGCACCGCGGTCGCCTTCGACACGAACGGCACCGTCCGCGACGCGCGCGGGTTGGCCTCCAGGACGTACAGGACGTCGTCCTTGAGCGCGTACTGGACGTTCAGGAGCCCGCGGACGCCGACGCCGCGCGCGATGGCCTCGGTCGAGCGGCGCACCGTCTCGATGTCGGTCCGGCCCAGCGTGATCGGCGGCAGCGCGCACGAGGAGTCGCCGGAGTGGATCCCGGCCTCCTCGATGTGCTCCATGACGCCGCCGAGGAAGAGCTCGTCGCCGTCGAACAGCGCGTCGACGTCGATCTCGATGGCGTCGTCGAGGAACCGGTCCACCAGCACCGGGTGCTCGGGGGTGACCTCGGTGGCGCGGTGGATGTAGCCGGCGAGGGATTCCTCGTCGTAGACGATCTCCATGCCGCGCCCGCCGAGCACGTAGGACGGCCGCACGAGGACCGGGTAGCCGATCTGGTCGGCGATCCGCTTCGCGCCCTCGAACGAGGTCGCCGTGCCGTACTTCGGCGCGGGCAGCCCGGCGTCGGTGAGGACCTCGCCGAACGCGCCGCGGTCCTCGGCGAGGTGGATCGCGTCCGGGGAGGTGCCGATCACCGGGACACCGGCGTCGGCGAGGCGCTTCGCGAGCGAGAGCGGGGTCTGGCCGCCCAGCTGCACGATGACCCCGGCGACGGTGCCCGACTCCTGCTCGGCGTTGACCACTTCGAGGACGTCCTCGAACGACAGCGGCTCGAAGTAGAGCCGGTCCGAGGTGTCGTAGTCGGTGGAGACGGTCTCGGGGTTGCAGTTGACCATGACGGCCTCGAAACCGGCCTCGCGCAGGGCGATCGCGGCGTGCACGCACGAGTAGTCGAACTCGATGCCCTGCCCGATGCGGTTCGGCCCGGAGCCGAGGATCAGCACCTTCGGCTTGTCGGTCTGCGCGGTGATCTCCGACTGCGCCGCGGGGTCGGTCTCGTAAGCCGAGTAGTGGTACGGCGTCTTGGCCGCGAACTCGGCCGCGCAGGTGTCGACGGTCTTGTACACCGGCCGCACCCCGAGACGGCGGCGCAGCGCGCGGACGCCGTCCTCCCCCGCCAGTTCCGGCCGCAGCGAGGCGATCTGGCGGTCGGAGAGGCCGATCCGCTTGGCGCGCCGCAGCAGCGGCTCGTCGAGTACCTGGGCGTCGCGGACCTCGGCGCCGACCTCGCCGATGAGGGCGATCTGGTCGATGAACCAGGGGTCGATCCCCGAGGCCTCGTGCACCTGCTGGACCGTGGCGCCGAACCGCAGCGCCCGCTCGACCTCGTAGAGGCGCCCGTCGTGCGGCGTGCGCAGGGACTCCAGTACGGACTCCAGCGTCGCGCCTTCGGGGTCGGGGCGGGTCCAGAAGCCGGTGGCCTTGGTGTCGATGGACCGCAGGGCCTTGCCGAGCGCCTCGGGGAAGCTGCGGCCGAACGACATCGCCTCGCCGACGCTCTTCATCGTCGTGGTCAGCGTCGGGTCCGCGCCGGGGAACTTCTCGAAGGCGAACCGCGGCACCTTCACCACGACGTAGTCCAGCGTCGGCTCGAAGGCCGCCGGGGTCTCGCCGGTGATGTCGTTGCGGATCTCGTCGAGGGTGTAGCCGATGGCGAGCTTCGCGGCGATCTTGGCGATCGGGAAACCGGTCGCCTTCGACGCCAGCGCGCTCGACCGCGACACGCGGGGGTTCATCTCGATGACGACCATGCGGCCGTCCTCGGGGTTGATCGCGAACTGGATGTTGCAGCCGCCGGTGTCGACGCCGACCTCGCGCAGCACGGCGATGCCGACGTCGCGCATGTGCTGGTACTCGCGGTCGGTCAGGGTCATCGCGGGCGCGACGGTGACCGAGTCGCCGGTGTGCACGCCCATCGCGTCGATGTTCTCGATCGAGCAGACGACCACCACGTTGTCGTGCCGGTCGCGCATGAGCTCGAGTTCGAACTCCTTCCAGCCGAGGACGCTCTCCTCGATGAGCACCTCGGTGACCGGCGACTCGGTGAGGCCGGTGGAGGCGAGGCGCTCCAGTTCCTCGTCGGTGTGCGCCATGCCCGAGCCGAGCCCGCCCATGGTGAACGACGGCCGGATGACCACCGGGAGGCCGACCTCGGCGACGGTCGCGCGGACCTCGTCCATGTCGTGGCAGACCCGCGACCGCGGCACCTCGGCGCCGATCGTGCGGACGATGTCCTTGAACTTCTGCCGGTCCTCGCCGCGCTGGATGGCGTCGACGTCGGCGCCGATCAGCTCGACGCCGTACTTCTCCAGGACACCGCGCTCGTGCAGGGCGACGGCGCAGTTCAGCGCCGTCTGCCCGCCGAGGGTCGCGAGGATCGCGTCGGGGCGCTCCTCGGCGATGACCTTCTCGACGAATTCCGGGGTGACCGGCTCGATGTAGGTGGCGTCGGCGAACTCGGGGTCGGTCATGATGGTCGCCGGGTTCGAGTTCACCAGCGAGACGCGCAGTCCCTCTTCGCGGAGTACGCGGCAGGCCTGGGTGCCGGAGTAGTCGAACTCCGCCGCCTGGCCGATCACGATCGGCCCGGAGCCGATCACCAGCACGTGCTGGATGTCTGTCCTCTTCGGCATTACTTGGCCTTCTCCATCAAGCTCACGAACTCATCGAACAGGGGGGCCGCGTCGTGCGGACCGGCGGCGGCCTCGGGGTGGTACTGCACCGAGAACGCGGGGACGTCGAACGCGCGGACACCTTCGACGGTGTCGTCGTTCGGGCAGTAGTGCGAGATCTGCGCGGCGCCGAACGGCGTCTCGAAGCGCTGGCCCGGCTCGCCTTCGAGGGCGAAACCGTGGTTCTGCGCGGTGATCGCGACCCGTTTGGTGGCCACGTCGATCACCGGGATGTTGATCCCGCGGTGGCCGTAGCGCATCTTGTAGGTGCCCAGTCCCAGCGCGCGGCCGAGGATCTGGTTGCCGAAGCAGATGCCGAACAGCGGGATCTCCCGCTGCAGCACCGATTTCGTCAGCTCCGTGGCATGCGCGGTGGTCGCAGGGTCGCCGGGACCGTTGGACAGGAACACCCCGTCCGGCTCCACGGCGAGCAGTTCGTCCACAGTGGATGACGAGGGCAGCACGTGCACCTCGATGCCGCGGGCGGCCATCAGGCGCGGGGTGTTGGACTTGATGCCCAGGTCCAGCGCGGCCACGCGGAACTTCCGCTCGCCCTGCGCCTCGACGACGTACGCCTGCTTCGTGGTGACTTCGCCGGCGAGGTCGGCGCCCTTCATCTGCGGGCTCGCCTGTACCTGCGCGAGCATCTCCTCGTCGGTGCCGAGCGCGTCACCCGAGAAGACACCGGACCGCATGGCGCCCTGCTCGCGCAGATGCCGGGTCAGCGTGCGGGTGTCCACTTCGGAGATCCCGACGACGCCCTGGCGCTCCAGTTCCTCGTCCAGCGTGCGCTTGGAACGCCAGTTGGAGGGGGTACGCGCCGGGTCGCGGACGACGTAGCCCGAGACCCAGATGCGCGAGGACTCGTCGTCTTCGTCGTTCCAGCCGGTGTTGCCGATCTGCGGCGCGGTCTGGACCACGATCTGCCGGTGGTAGGAGGGGTCGGTCAGCGTCTCCTGGTAGCCGGTCATGCCGGTGCAGAACACCGCCTCGCCCAGGCTCCGGCCGCGGGCGCCGTAGGCCGAGCCGCGGAACACGCGGCCGTCTTCGAGGACCAGTGCGGCGGGGGTCCTGGCGCTGTTCACGGTGCTCATCAGGCACCTCCCTTGATGTCGTTGCGAGTGTCTTGCAAAGCTTCGATCCACTGTGGATAGTCGTCGACGTCGTCGCCGCGGAATCCGGTGTCCAGTTCGACGTCCCCGGCCAGCCAGGTGATGACGAGCAGCGCGTCGATGCCCATCACCTTCCCGGCCATCCCCTTGCCCTTGCGGACGCCGGTGACGGACGCGCGCGGGATCCAGAAGTCCGGGGCGCCGCCGCGTTCGATGGCGATGCCGTCTTCGTGCAGGCGCCACACCGCGCCGGTGCGCAGGCCGGCGCCGCGGGTGACGACGCGGTCCTGCCAGTGCCCGGCGGTCGTCGTGCTGACGTAGAGGCCGGTCGATTCGAGCAGTGCTTCGCCGGGCTCCGCGGGGATCTGCGGGAACGGCGGCACCTGCACGCTCTGCGCCCGGGACTTGCGCCGCCAGCCGCGCCACATCAGGAACACGCAGAAGAGGAAGAAGGCGAAGACCGCCAGGGTCAGCAGGATCCGGTCACTCATTGCGCGATCTTCCCTTCCCGCGCGGTGATCCGCCCGCGCAGCAACGTCGCCGTCACCACGCCGGGGAGCCGCATTCCTTCGTACGGGGTGTTGGCCGCGATGCTCGCGAACTCGGCCCCTCGCACGGTCCATTCGGTGTCCGGGTCCACCAGCGTCAGGTTGGCGGGTTCGCCGACCTCGATCGGGCGGCCGTGGTCGGACAGGTTGCCGATCTCGGCGGGCCGCTCGCTCATCACCCGCGCGACGCCCCGCCAGTCCAGCAGGCCGGTGCGGACCATGGTCTCGACCACGATCGACAGCGCGGTCTGCAGACCGAGCATGCCCGGCCGGGCAGAGCTCCACTCGCAGTCCTTGTCCTGGACCGCGTGCGGCGCGTGGTCCGTGGCGACGCAGTCGATGACGCCCTCGGCCAGTGCGGCGCGCAGCTTCTCGGCGTCGGACTCGGTGCGCAGCGGCGGGTTGACCTTGTTGACCGGGTCGTAGGTCGCGAGCCGCTCGTCGGTCAGCAGCAGATGGTGCGGGGTGACCTCGGCCGAGACCTTGGTGCCGCGGTCCTTGGCCCATTTGAGGATGTCCGCGGTGCCCGCGGTCGAAACATGGCAGACGTGCAGCCGCGCGTTCGCGTGCTCGGCGAGCAGGCAGTCGCGGGCGACGATCGACTCCTCCGCCGAGGCGGGCCAGCCGGTGTAACCCAGGCGCGCGGCCTGCTCGCCTTCGTGCGCCTGCGCGCCGACGGTCAGCCGCGGCTCCTCGGCGTGCTGGGCGATGACCACGCCGAGCGCCGTCGAGTATTCCAGCGCGCGGCGCATGAGCAGCGGATCCGCGACGCAGAGACCGTCGTCGGAGAAGACCTTCACCTGGGCTTCGGACTTCGCCATGGTGCCCAGTTCGGCGAGCTTCTCGCCGTTGAGCCCCACGGTGACCGCGCCGACCGGGTGCACGTCGACCAGCCCGGCCTCCTGGCCGCGGCGCCACACGTGGTCGACGATCACCGCGTTGTCGGCCACCGGGTCGGTGTTGGCCATGGCGAACACCGCGGTGTAGCCGCCGAGCGCCGCCGCGGCCGAACCGGTGGCGATGGTCTCGGTGTCCTCGCGGCCGGGTTCGCGCAGGTGGGTGTGCAGGTCGACGAAACCGGGGAGCAGCACCTGGCCGCCCGCCTCGATGACTTCGGCGTCGTCCGGGGTGTCGAGGGATCCGATGTCGGTGATGACCCCGTCCTCGACGAGTACGTCGACCGGATCGCCCTCGCCGTAGGGGCGGGCGCCCTTGATCAGGACGGTGGTCACGCGGCTACTCCTTTGCCGGTCTGCGCACGTTCGTGCGCCTGTGCGCTCTCGGGGCGATTCGCGAACCGCGAAGTCCTCGACTTCATGCGTCGACCCCTTCGCTGGCGAGCAGGTGGTAGAGGACCGCCATGCGCACGTGGACGCCGTTGCGGACCTGTTCGGTGATGGCCGAGGCCGGGGAGTCGGCGACCGCCGAGGCGATCTCCATCCCGCGCAGCATCGGGCCGGGGTGCAGGACGACGGCGTGCTCGGGCAGGAGCTTCATCCGCCGTTCGTTGAGGCCGTACGCGATCGAGTACTCGCGCGCGGAGGGGAAGAAGCCCCCGTGCATGCGTTCAGCCTGGACCCGCAGCATCATGACCGCGTCGAGCGCGGGCAGTTCGGCGTCGAGTTCGTGCGACACCGTCACCGGCAGACTCTCCACGCCGGCGGGCAGCAGCGTCGGCGGCGCGACGAGCACCACCTCCGCGCCCAGCGCGGACAGCAGGTGGATGTTCGACCGCGCGACCCGGCTGTGCAGGACGTCGCCGACGATCCCGATGCGGCGGCCCTCGAATGAACCGAGGCGCTCCCGCAGCGTGGCCGCGTCGAGCAACGCCTGCGTCGGATGCTCATGGGTGCCGTCCCCGGCGTTGACCACCGCCGTCCCCGCTTCGGCGAGCCAGCCCGAAAGCCGCTGCGCCGCACCGGAGGCGGGGTGCCGGATGATCACGCAGTCGGCGCCGGCCGCGGCCAGCGTCAGCGCGGTGTCCCGCAGCGATTCGCCCTTGTTGACCGAGGAACTGGACGCGGAGACGTTGATCACGTCGGCGCTCATCCACTTCCCCGCGATCTCGAACGAGACGCGGGTGCGGGTCGAGTTCTCGTAGAACAGCGTGATGACGGTGCGGCCGCGCAACGTCGGCAGTTTGCGGACCTCGCGGCCCAGCAAGGTGTGCTTGAGCTCTTCGGCGGTGTCCAGCACGGCTGTCGCGAGCGCCGGGTCGAGCCCGTCGGTGGCGAGCAGGTGCTTCACGATCGATCTCCTTCTGGTTGCGCGCGAAGCAGAACCGAGTCCCGTCCGTCCACTTCGGACAGCAGAACCTCGATCCCCTCGGCGCGCGAGGTGGGCACGTTCTTGCCCACGTAGTCGGCGCGGATCGGCAGTTCGCGGTGGCCGCGGTCGACCAGCACGGCCAGCTGGACCGCGCGCGGGCGGCCGTGGTCGCGCAGGGCGTCGAGGGCGGCGCGGATGGTACGGCCGGAGAACAGCACGTCGTCGACCAGGATCACCACCGCGTCGTCGATACCGGTCGGCGGCAGCTGCGAATGTTCGAGCGCGCGGGGCGGGCGGCGGCGGAGATCATCACGGTAGAGCGTGATGTCCAGCGCGCCGGTCGGCGGACGGATGCCGGAGAACTCGGCGATCTTGTCCGCGAGCCGCAGGGCGAGCGGGGTTCCCCTGGTGGGGATGCCCAGCAACACGGGCGGAGTCGAGCCACCGGCACCGAGAGCGGTCTTCTCGATGACCTGGTGGGCCATTCGGGCGATCGTGCGCGCGACATCGCCGGACGAGAGCAGCTCGCGCTCTCCCGCCGGTTCCGCCGCGCCACGCGGGCGTGACGACAAGGCGGACCTCCTTCCCCGCCTCTCTGGACGGGTCCTTAAAGGACGTCGACTTCCTGCGTAGCGAGGAAATCTCCCCGACACTAGCAGGAGCGATCGCTCATTCTTACGAGTGGCGCGCCCCAGGTGACGAAGGCCTCTCGAAAGCACCCGCTTGACCTGGTGACAACTATGCGTAACCATTACTCTGAGTATTCGACTCTAGGAGTCCCCTGGACCGGTCACCCCGACCGGTTGGGGGTGAGGAAACGGAGAACCACCAGATGGGCGATTACGCCAAGGCGCTCGGGGCCAAGCTCCGCGGGATCCGCCAGCAGCAGGGTCTGTCCCTGCACGGGGTCGAGCAGAAGTCCGGAGGCCGCTGGAAGGCCGTCGTCGTCGGTTCGTACGAGCGCGGGGATCGCGCCGTCACCGTGCAGAAGCTCGCCGAGCTCGCCGATTTCTACGGCGTCCCGGTGGTCGAGCTGCTGCCGGAGGGCCGGGTGCCGTCGGGCGCGGAACCCGCCACGAAGATCGTCATCAACCTGGAGCGTCTCCAGCAGCTCCCGGCGGAGAAGGTCGGTCCACTCGCCCGCTACGCGGCCACCATCCAGAGCCAGCGCGGCGACTACAACGGCAAGGTGCTCTCGATCCGCACCGAGGACCTCCGTTCGCTGGCGATCATCTACGACATGACCCCCGGCGAGCTCACCGAGCAGCTGATCGACTGGGGTGTGCTGCCGCCCGAGGCTCGACCGTCCAAAGAGGACTAGAGATGGCGACGTTTTCGGTCCGGGGGGACCGGAAACGCCAACCGGCACCACCGAGCACGAGAACGGGCCGTGCCCTCGGCAGAGGACACGGCCCGTTGTCGTACGTCTTCTAGAGGACCGCGCGCAGCCGGTCGGCGATCGTACCGATCCGGCCGAGCACGCCGTTCACGAAGCGCGGCGAGTCGTCGGTCGACAGCTCCTTCGCCAGCCCGACGGCCTCGTCGATGGCGACCGGGTCCGGCACGTCCTCGGCCCACAGCAGTTCGTAGACGCCGACGCGGAGCACCGCCAGGTCCACCGGCGGCATCCGGTCCAGCGTCCAGCCCTGAGCGTGCTCGGAGAGCAGCTCGTCGATCTGGGTCTTGCGGCCCGTGACGCCCTCGACCAGCGAGATCGTGTAGTCCGCGATCGGGTCGACCTCGACCGAACCGACCCGGTCCGCCAGCAGCGTCACCGCGTCGGCACCGCGCTGGGCGGCTTCGTACATCATCTCGACCGCCCGCTTGCGGGCCTGGCGACGGCTGATCGGCCCACCGCGGTTCGGCGACTTGCCGGACTTGTCTGAACCGGCCATCAGCTGGAGACGCGGCCCAGGTAGCGGCCGTCACGGGTGTCGACCTTGATCTTCTCGCCGGTGGTGAGGAACAGCGGCACCTGGATCTCGGCGCCGGTCTCCAGGGTGGCGGGCTTGGTGCCACCGGTGGAACGGTCGCCCTGCAGGCCGGGGTCGGTGTGCTGGACGATCAGCTCGACCGAGGTCGGCAGCTCGATGTACAGCGGGACGCCCTCGTGCACCGCGACCTGGACCTCGAAGTTCTCGAGGAGGTAGTTCGCGTTGTCGCCGACGGTCTCGGCCAGGACGGTGATCTGGTCGTAGGTCTCCGCGTCCATGAACACGAAGTCCGCGCCGTCCTTGTACAGGTACGTCATGTTGCGGCGGTCGACGGTGGCCGTGTCGACCTTCGTCCCCGCGTTGAAGGTCTTGTCGACGACCTTGCCGGTCAGCACGTGCTTGAGCGTCGTGCGGACGAACGCGCCGCCCTTGCCCGGCTTGACGTGCTGGAACGCGGTGACGGTCCAGAGCTGGCCGTCGAGGTTGAGGACGAGCCCGTTCTTCAGGTCGTTGGTGGTGGCCACGAGTGTGCAGTCTCCTGTGTCGATCTTCCGGGCCGCCGTCAGACGACCACGAGTTCCTTGGTGCTCAGCGTGAGGAGTTCGGGCGTACCTTCCCGCACGACCAGCGTGTCCTCGATGCGCACGCCTCCGCGTCCGGGCAGATACACACCAGGCTCGACGGTGACGGCCATACCGGCGGACAGTGTACCGACGCCGGTCGCGGCGAGGCTGGGCGCCTCGTGCACCTGCAGCCCGACGCCGTGGCCGAGCCCGTGGCCGAACTCCTCGCCGCGCCCCGCGCCCACGATCACGCCACGGGCCGCCTTGTCCACTTCGGACACTTCGGCGCCGGGGAGGACGGCGTCACAGCCCGCCGCCTGCGCGCGCTGGACCAGCTCGTAGATCTCCTCCTGCCAGGCCGCGGGCTTGCCGAGCACGAACGTGCGGGTCATGTCGGAGTGGTAGCCGTCGACCGTGGCGCCGAAATCGATCTTGACGAAGTCGCCGGTCGCCAGCACGGCCGAGGTGGGCCGGTGATGCGGGATCGCGGAGTTGGCGCCCGCCGCGACGATCGTGTCGAAGGACGGCCCGGTCGACCCGTGGCCGAGCATGCGATTCTCGAGGTCACGGGCGACGTCCAGCTCGGTCCGGCCCGGCCGGAGCCCGCCGGCGGACACCAGGTCCTCCAGCGCCCGGTCGGCCGCCGCGCACGCCTGGCGCAGCGCCTCGATCTCCTGCTCGTCCTTGACCAGCCGCAGCCGCTCGACGAGCCCGGGCGTCCGCACCAGCTCGACGCGGTCGAAGCGGACCTTGAGGTCCTCGTGCTGCTCGACACTGACGTGCTGGCTCTCGAATCCTGTCTTGCCGAAGTGTTTTCCGGCCGCCAGATCGGCGAGCTTCGCCGCGCTCGCGCGGTCGAGCACCCGCTCGAGGTCGGGCACCTCCGTCGCCGACTGGACCGTGTAGCGGCCGTCGGTGCAGAAGATCGTCTTGTCGTCGCCGCTCCCGTGGACGAGGAGAGCGGCGTTGGACCCGGTGAAGCCGGTCAGGTACCTGATGTTGAGCAGGTCCGTGACCAGCAGCGCGTCCACCCCGGAGTCGGCCAGCAGGGAACGCAGCGCCGCGCGGCGGCGAGAGAAGTATTCACGCACGTGATGGAGTTTAGGGGGTTCGCTGCCGGTGGCACGCGTTTCGCCGACCACTTGCGCCGGGTGTGGTGCCCGGTGGTCCGTGAAGGCCTCCTTCCCTACCCTCAAAGTAGGGAAGGAGGCCTTCACGGACCTTTCGCCCGCTATCAAGGGCCGCGCGGGCGTGACCATCGCTACTGGCGAGTTAAACTCCCCCAATGGCACCGTGGCTGACTCGTGGACTCGTGATGGCGCTGCTGCACGGCGCGGCCGTCACCGTGCTGGCCAAGTACGAGGTCTTCAACCCCACCGACAAGACCCTCGTCACCGCCCTCACCCTCGCCGTCCTGGTCGGCGCGGCCGCGGGCTGGGGCGCCGTGGACGCCTGGCAGGGCAAACCCGAACGCGGCAAGAACTGGTTCATCGCGGCGCTGATCGCCGGTCCGGTCTCGGGCGTGCTGTACGTGATCGGCCGCGCGGTATTCGTCGATCAGACCGGCGCTTCGGAGCTCGGCGGCGCGCTCACCGGCGGCGCCGCCTTCTCGGCCCTGCTGGTGCTCATCCCGGCCGGGCTCGGCCTGTTCGTCGGCGGCCGCATCACCAAGGCCGATCAGCCCGCGAGCGAGAAACCCGCCGGGAAGCCGTCCCAGGCCTGATCGGCGATCTTCTCGACGGCCGAGTCGTTCAGCGCCGCCGCCCCGCCGTCCGGCAGCGCGAAGAGCTTGCCGTCGAGCACCACGCCGAACCCCCGGCCTGGCGCGTGCACCACCCTCGCCCCGGCGCTCAACCGTGCCGCCCGCGGGAGGTTGTCGACGGCCTTGAGCCGCTCGTTCAGCACCTCGCCCGCGAGCGCCGCCGCCACCGAGCGCCGGTCGACCCGGACCAGGGTGCCGTCGGCCACCAGGTCGATGGTCCGCTGCGGCGACGGCATCGCGACGCCTTCGAACGAGGTCCGGATCCGGGCCTCGTCCTCGCACGCCCGCGAACCGCGGACGTCCAGGCCGAAGTACTTGAGGTCGGTCGGCGCCCCCGCGCCGCCGATGACGGTGGCGCGGACGACGTCGAACGGGACCCGATCGCAGACGTCGCCCGAGGAGAGCGGCGCGTGCCCGTCGGGCCGCCGGACCAGCCCTGGGCCTTCCTTCCACACGCCGGGGATGATCGCCTGCCGGTACGGCTGCGCGGAGAAGTCTCTGGTCCAGAACGTGAGGCTGGTGCCCTTTTCGGTCTCGTGCGCGATCACGAAGGCGTCGAGCGAACCGACCCACATCAGGTCGGTGCTGAACCCGTCGACCAGCGAACGGGTGCGCGGCGAGGTCGTGCTGGACTTGGCGAGGAAGCCCTGCTCCCCCAGCGTTTCCACGTTCCGGGTGAACGCCGCGTCCTTGGCGCGGAGCAGGAACTGCCCGGCGCCGTTCCATCCGGCGCCCTTCGCTGTGGTGTCGGTGAAGAGCACGTAGAACCAACCGTCGAGGTACACCGCCGAGGGCTGGCCCGCGCCGTAAACGTTGTCGCGGTGCACGTCGTGCGACGGCCCGATGATCGGCTTCCCGCCGGCCGCCCGCGTCCACGTGAGCCCGTCCGGGCTGGTCGCGAGGCCGATCGAGTTGCCGAGCGCGTGGTCGCCCGCCGCGCCGGTGTAGTACATGTAGTAGGTCGAGCCGACCTTGATCACCGACGGATCGCAGGTGTGCATGCCGTCGAAACCGCCGGGCGCGCCCGAGAACACCGCCGCCGGGCCACCACCGGACGGGCCGGTGAACGGACCGTCGAGCGAGGGCGACTGCGCGTAGAGGACGTCGTCGCCGGGCGGCTGGGCGCTGCCGTACTGGCTGCACCACCACATCTTGAGTTTGCCGCCATCCCGCATCACGGTCGGGCTGTAGTTGTAGACCGCGTCCTGATCGCCCGCGGCCACCACACCGCCGCTGGCTCGCGGATCGCTCGTCACGAGCTCGACGTTCATCCGGCGCGGCTTTTCCTTGGGCGCCTGCTGGGCTCCGCCGATCCCGCCGCCCTTGCCGTCGGCCTGGGACTGCACCGTGCCGTCGCTGCACGCCACGAGGACCGCGCCGGCCGCGAAGAGGGCCACCACGGCACGGGCGGGTCGCCGACCCCCACGAAAAAGGCGCATGATGGCCGAGTGTAGCGAGGCTTAGCCCTGTCGAGTGACGTCAGTACCCGGGAGAGCGACCAATTCCACTTCGAAGCCATCGGCGTTTTCGAAGTAGGCGGCGTAGTGGTGATCACCGCCCGCATACGGATACTTGTCCGCGAACATCGGCGACCAGTCGTGTTCGAGGGCCTTCGCGGCCAGTTCGTTCACCCGTTCGCGGGACTCGACGTGCAGGGCGAGATGGTTCAGGCCCGGGGCGGTGCGCTCGTGCTTTTCGCCGCTGAGCGCGGGAGAACGCTCGACGACGAGATAGGTCGCGCCGTGTTTCCAGCTGACCCCGGCGGGCCAGCGCTGGAACTCGCGCCAGCCGAGTTCGCCGAGCAGCCAGCCCCAGCTCTCCTCCGCGCGGCCGAGATCGGGCACCCACAGCTCGATGTGGTGCGCGCGGCCGTGGTCCGAAGGCAGCGCGACGAAGACCCGGTGCGGCCCGCTGCCGTAGTGGTCTCCACCGCCGACGTCGAGGAAACCCAAGCGCCGCACCAGGTTCTGACTGGCCACATTGGACTCGCCGACCAGCGCCCACACCGACGACAGGCCGAGTCCGACGAGTCCGTGCTCCAGCAGGGCCTTCGCGGCCTCGGTCGCGAGGCCTTGCCCGCCGTGCGCACGGGCCAGGTAGTAGCCGATCTCCGGCACGTCGCCGGGCAGTTCCTGCGACGGCCGCAGATGCGCGAGGCCGATCACCTCGTCGTCGCGTTCGATCACCCAGTGCCCCATCCCCGCCGGGCCGTCGTAGGACAACCCGCGGCCGACCATTTCGCGGACACGGTCCGGCTCGGTGAGAGGCACCGCGAAATGCGAGCTCATCGCCGGGTCGGCGAAGAGCTTGACGATCGCGTCGGTGTCCGCCTCCGTCAGCGCGTGTAACCGCAGTCTCGCCGTCTCAAGCGTGGGAGGGTTGTTCATGCCGCGTTCGCGGCCATCCAGCGCAGGGCCAGCGGGTACCCGTCGACCCCGAGCCCGGCGATCACGGCGGTGGCGATATCCGACAGCACGCTGTGGTGCCGGAACTGCTCACGTTTGTGCACGTTGGAGATGTGCAGCTCGATCAGCGGCGCCGTGAGCTGGGCGGCGGCGTCGCGGACCGCGATCGAGTAGTGCGTCCACGCGGCGGCGTTGAGCACCACCGGCCACCCCGCGTCGGCGGCCTCGTGCAGCCAGCCGACCATCTCGCCCTCGTGGTCGGTCTGCCGGACCTCGACGTCGATCCCCAGCTCCTTGCCGGTTTCGACACAGATGGAGACCAGATCCGCGTGCGTGGCCGAACCGTAGATACCGGGTTCGCGCAGGCCGAGCCTGCCGAGGTTGGGACCGTTGAGGACGAGCACCTTCACAGCAGCACGCTCCCGCCGGGCTTGGGGGCTTCACCGGCCACCACCGAGTACGCGGCGGCGAGCAGCGACGGGTCCGGGCCTTCCAGCCTGCCGGGTTTGGCGAGCCCGTCGAGGACGACGAAACGCAGCACACCCGAACGGGTCTTCTTGTCGCCCTTCATCGTCTCCAGCAGCTGCGGGAGAGCGTCCGGGTCGTAAGTGGTCGGCAGGCCCAGCAGCTTGAGCACGGACGAGTGCCGCTCGGCGGTGGCGTCGTCGAGACGGCCGGCCAGGCGCGCGAGTTCGGCGGCGAACACCAGGCCGACGCTGACCGCCGCGCCGTGGCGCCACCGGTACCGCTCGCGGCGCTCGATGGCGTGGGCGAGCGTGTGCCCGTAGTTGAGGATCTCGCGCAGATCCGACTCGCGCAGATCGGAGGCGACGACGTCGGCCTTGACCTGGATCGAGCGGTGGACCAGCTCGCCGAGGACCTCGCCGGTGGTGTCCAGCGCCGCGGCGGGATCCTGCTCGACGAGTTCGACGATCCGCGGGTCGGCGATGAACCCGGCCTTGACCACCTCGGCCATTCCGGCGACGAGTTCGTTGGGGGGCAACGTTTCCAGCGTCGCGAGGTCGACGAGGACCGCGCTCGGCTCGTGGAAGACGCCGACCAGGTTCTTGCCCGCCTCGGTGTTGATGCCGGTCTTCCCGCCGAGGGAGGCGTCGACCATGCCCAGCAGCGTGGTGGGCACGTTGACCAGGCGGACGCCGCGCATCCAGGTGGCGGCGACGAACCCGGCGAGGTCGGTCACGGCGCCGCCACCGAGCCCGACGACCACGCCCTGGCGGTCGAGGCCGATGCGGCCGAGGACCTCCCAGCAGAAGCTGGCGACGGTGAGCGCCTTGCCGTCCTCGGCGTCGGGGATCTCGACCCGGTGCGCGTCGATCCCGGCCTCGGCCAGCTCGTCGCGGATGGCCTCGGCGGTGGTCGTCAGCGTCGGCGGGTGGATCAGCGCGACCTTGGAGGCGTCGGCGAGCTGCTCGGTGAGCTCGCCCAGCAGGCCTCGGCCGATGACGACGTCGTAGGGCTTGGCGGTGTTGACGGTGATGCGGACCGGCTCGGTCATCGTTCCCCTCACTTCGGCGGAAGCCGCTTGGCCCTCGCGACCTCGCAGGTGATCTTGCCCTTGACCGGGGTGTCCCCCGGGATCTCTTCGGTCACCGTCTGGCCGGGCGTCATCCGGTTCTTCGCGAACAACGCCTCCCCGGAGGCCTTGCCGTCGGCGTCCTTGATCGCGATGGTGACGGCGTACCGCGCGTCTTCCGCGGTGTTGTTGGTGACCTCGATGGTGATCTTCGGGGTGTAGCCGCCGCTGTCGCATTTGGTGACCTTGACGTCGGCCGCGACATCCGCCTCCGGCGCGGCGCTGGTGGCCGCACTCGTCTGGATCACGTCCGCGCCGGGAGGTTGCCTTTCCTCACCACACGCGGTCAGGGTCAGGGCCACGACGGCGAGCAGGACGCCTGCGGTCGTGCGTTTCATGCTCGGTCCTTGCTGATCTCGTTCAGCCCGATGAGGGCGGCCTCGACGACCTCGTCGGCGGTCAGGTGGTCGGTCTCGATCTCGAACGTGGCGACCTCGCGGTACACCGGCAGGCGCGCGTCGAGGAGCGCCTTGTAGGTGGCGCGGGGGTTCACCCCGGCCAGCAGCGGGCGCGCGGTCGAGAGCCCGGCGCGCTGGACGCCCGCGGCCATCCCGACGTTGAGGAAGACCACGGTGTGCCCGGCGAGGCGTTCGCGGGTGCCCGGCGTGATCGGCGCTCCCCCGCCCAGCGAGAGGACGCCTTCGTGCTCGGCCAGCGCCTTCGCGACCATCTCCTCCTCCAGCGCGCGGAAGGCGGGCTCGCCCTCCTCGGCGAAGATGTCGGTGATGGGCTTGCCCGCGCTCGCGACGATGTCGTCGTCGCTGTCGCGGAAGGCGAGACCGAGCCGGGCGGCGAGCGCCGGGCCGACCGTGCTCTTGCCCGAGCCCGGCGGCCCGATGATCACCGCGCGAGGAGTCACCAGCGCTCCTCGAGCGCCTTCAGGTAGGCCTCTGCGTTGCGCTTGCCCTCGGCCAGCGAGTCGCCGCCGAACTTCTCCAGCGCGGCGTCCGCGAGCACCAGCGCGACCACCGACTCCAGCACGACCCCGGCACGGGGCACCGCGCAGACGTCGGAACGCTGGTGGATGGCCACCGCGGGTTCGCCGGTGGTGACATCCACAGTGGACAGTGCTTTGGGGACGGTCGAGATCGGCTTCATGGCGACGCGCACGCGCAGCGGCTCACCGTTGGTGATACCGCCTTCGAGGCCGCCCGCGCGGTTGGACCGGCGGGTCACCCCGACCGGGCCGGTGCCGCGGTCGATCTCGTCGTGAGCCTGGCTGCCCCACCGCTTGGCCGTGGTGAAGCCGTCGCCGACCTCCACGCCCTTCATCGCCTGGACGCCCATGAGCGCGCCGGCGAGGCGGGCGTCGAGCCTGCGGTCCCAGTGGACGTGCGAGCCGAGGCCCGGCGGCAGGCCGTAGGCGATGACCTCGATCACGCCGCCGACGGTGTCACCCGCCTTCCGCACGGCGTCGACCTCGGCGACCATCGCGTCGGTCCCCTCCTGACCGAAGGCACGGACCGGGCTCTCGTCGATGGCGGGCAGGTCCGACGGGACCGGCAGCGGCCCCTCGGGGGCCGACGCACCGCCGATGGACACGACGTGGCTGAGGATCTCGACCCCGAGCAGCTGCTTGAGGTACGCACGGGCCACCGTGCCGAGCGCCGTGCGGGACGCCGTCTCACGGGCGCTCGCGCGCTCCAGCACCGGACGGGCCTCGGGGAAGCCGTACTTCTGCATCCCCGGCAGATCCGCGTGGCCGGGCCGGGGACGGGTCAGCGGCTCGTTGCGCGCGAGGCCTTCCAGCTCCTCGGCGGGCACGGGATCGGCCGACATGACCTTCTCCCATTTGGGCCACTCGGCGTTCTCGATCTGGACCGCGACGGGGCCGCCCTGGGTGAGCCCGTGCCGGACGCCGCCGGTGAACTCGATGTGGTCGGTCTCGAAGCCCATCCGGGGGCTACGGCCGAAGCCGAGCCTCCGGCGCGCGAGCTGCTCGCCCACTTCGGCGGTGGTGACCTCGACCCCGGCGGGCATCCCTTCCAGGATGGCGGCGAGGGCGGGTCCGTGCGATTCCCCTGCGGTTATCCAGCGCAACACCTGACAGATCCTGTCACAACCTCCTCTCTGTCCCGGTACAGGCCGGGCTATCCCGGACCGGGTCCGGCGAAGACGGCGAGCGCCCACGCCGCGACCAGGAGACCGGGCCCGTGCGGCACCGTGGGATGCCGGGGGCCGCCCACCGCGAGCGCCACGCTCAGTAACGCGGCGGCGACGGCGCCGAGCACGATCGACGGCCAGCCCGTCGCGGCCAGGACCGCGCCCAGGCTGCCCGCGAGCTTCACGTCTCCGGCGCCGAGCGAGCGCGGCGACAACGCGTGGACGAGCGCGTGCGCCCCGCCGAAGACCAGCGCGCCGAGCACGGCCCGCCACGCGATGGCGGCCCCTCCCCCGTGCGCGGCGATCGCGAGGGCGGCGGCCAGTGCCGGGTACGCGGGCAGGGTCAAAACGTCGGGCAGGCGGCGGTACTTCAGGTCGGCGAGCGCCAGCGGGACGGCGAAGACGGTCAGCACGGCCGGGACGGCGAGCCACCACGACGGCCAGGCACCGGCGTCGTACCGCAGCCAGACCACGACGAGCGCCGCCGCGGCGATGGCGGCCGCCCACGCCGTGACCGGCGCTCCCGCCCGGCGCAGGCAGGAGCGCGTGGCGAGCGCCGATCCGGCGCCCGCCACCGCGATGGCGATCGGCGTGAACACAAGATCAAGAGTGCGCCCGTCGCGCTCGGTGAGACAAGAATTTCTTTTCGTGACAGGAACTTTCACGCACTTTCGGCAGGCCGGGCGCGGGTGCTGAAGTCGTGAACGGGCCGTTCAGGGACGTGGGCGCGTCGCGGCGGGCGTGGACTGAAGGGGCCCTTCACTGCGTCGCATGTGGCGAAGGGAGCTTTCGCCGCATGACGCGTGGTGAAAGCGTCCTTCGGCCCCGGTCGGCGGCAGCGTGCGGTATGGCCGCTCACATGAGTGCGATTCGGATTCTGCCGCAAGGGCGCGGACGGGGCCCGCAGAGCCCTGAGTGTCCTCACGAGACGCTTTCCGCCGACCGAATGCCCGATTTATGTACCTGTGACCGATTCCAATGGGGGTCGTGAGTGGCAAAGAGGGTTAGAACCCTCTTTGCCACCCCCGACCCCCGTCCAGACCCTCGCAAACGCCTCAAACCAGGGAACGTCAACCCAAGAAGAGGCCCTTTTT
>NZ_JBWKEB010000008.1:225209-356859 GCF_056435665.1 Amycolatopsis sp. NPDC043887 | reverse complement strand
GTTCCCTCACGAGACTTTTTCACCAGACGGAGCTCCTGGTTTGTTCACGGGGGACCGCGTCAGGGGGGGGTTGGGAGGGGAAAGGGGGGTTAAACCCCTCTTTGCCACTCACGACCCCTGTCCAGACTCTCGCAAATGCCTCAAATCGGGCACTGTCACCCCAGGAATAGTCCCTTGTGGACAGTCGAGGAAGTGTCCGGGCTCTGTGGTGGGTTCGGCTCGCGCGGACGGCCTTGCCCGGCGGCGTCACTGTGGTCACGGGCCACCAGCAGCAACCGATGCGCCACAGACCCCGAAAGTTTTCCGCGACCGAAGGCAATCCGCCTCGCGTCCGGCACCGAAGGCCTGTCCTGACACCGGGATCAGGGGGTCATCCGCAGCAGCGGGAGACCCGAGGGCGTGCGGATCTCCAGCGCCTTGATGTCCCCGGTGCGCATCGCGGTGCCGACCACGATATGCGCGGTGTCCTTGGGCATCGCGCGCCAGGACGCCAGCTCGCTGGTGCCACCGTCGGCGCCGACGGCGACCAGGATGTAGTCCCCGCTGCGGTTGCCGCCGTAGCTGCAGGTCATGTCGACCTTCGTGCCGGTCTCCGTGGCGGACATGGCGACTTCGGCGGTCACCGGGTAGTCGCCGAGCGGGGTCATCGGGTCGCCTGCCGCCACGACCGGCCCGGTCAGGACGACCACGAGCGCGACACCGGCGGCCACGGCCGCCCCGGCCGCGGTCGTGGTGATGGCCCGTTGGATCCGCCTTCCCCGGCGGACCCGTTTGAGCACGGTCGGCAGCAGGTCCGGCGAGGGCGCCGGTTCGTCCTCCTGCAGCGCCGGGGCACCGGCCTGGGCGAGCAGTCCGGGGATCCCGGCCAGGTCGCGCACGGATTCCGCGCACCGGTCGCAGACGCGAAGGTGTTTCTCGTAGGCGGACCGGTCTTCCGGGGACAACGCCCCGAGCACGTAGGCCGCGTCGTAGGTGGCGAAGGGGTCGGTCATTGAGTCACCCCTCTTTCCTCCAATATCAGCCGCAGCGCCCGCAACGCGTAGTGCGTCCGCGACTTGATCGTCCCTTCGGCCACACCCAGCCGTTTCGCGGCGTCGGCGACGGAGTAACCCTGGAAATAGCACAAGACGAGGACGTCCCGATGTCTCGGCGACAGTTCGCCGAGGGCTTCGGCGACCAGCCAGCCCTGGACGGCCCGTTCGGTGCCGTCGGTGACCGCCGTTTCGGGTGGTTGGCCGGTCACCACCTCGGGATGGGCCTCGGAAGCGCGCCAGTCGTCGATGGCGATCCGTCTCGCGACGGTGAACAGCCAGCCCCGCGCCGACCCTTCGGACTGGTCCAGCACCTTGGCGTTGCGCCAGGCCCGCAGCAGCGTCTCCTGGACGACGTCCTCCGCGCGGACCCGGTCGCCGCTGGTGAGGTGCAGCGCGTAGGACCACAGTGCCGCCGCGTGCTCGTCGTGCAAAGCCCGCATCAGCCGGTCCTCCGCGAATTCCTTCACCGATCCGTGCTTTCCCGGTTCAGGAGCAGCGGGAGCGCGAAGACCACGCAAGCCACTTCGGTGATCAGGCCCCACAGCTCGGCCTGGGTGGTGAAGCGCTCCGAGACGCCGAAGAACCCTGTGGTCAGCGAGAGCACGTACGCGCCCAGTGTCGCCAAGCCGAAACCGATCGCCGCGAGCGCGGGAAGCCAGTGGCGCCAGACCAGGACGGCGACCGCGATGACCACGCCCGCCACCACGTTCACCAGAAAGAGCGGACCGACCACATCCGTTTCCGAGGCCCAGTCCTGCCATACGACGTAATGCACCCACGCCGAGCCGAGGAGGCCCGCCGCCACCACCGCCCGCAACAACCACCGGATCATGTCCGTATCTCTTTCCGCGTGTTCGGTTCCTCTATGCCTTTGAACACGGAAAAACGGGCCTCGCGGTTCAATCTCGCTCCCGATGGCCGCCGAAATTGAACCGGATGGCCGTCTGGACCGTGTGTAGGGGCATGACTGCCGAACTCCACTCCCGCCGCACCGTCCTGACCACCGGGGCCGCCGTCGCCGGCGCGGCCGTCGGTGCCGTGGCCCTCACGGCCTGCGGAAGCGACAGCAACCCGCCGTCCGGTTCGACCGCCGCACCGCCCGCCGCCGCGCCGGGTGAGACCCTGACCGCGCTCTCCGACATCGAGGTCGGCAAGGCGAAGGCCGCCAAGACCGCCGACGGCAAGGACGTCATCGTCACCAGGACCGCCGAAGGCACGGCGGCCGCGTTCAGCGCGATCTGCACGCACCAGGGGTGCGCGGTCGTGCCCGAGGGCGCGGAGCTGAAATGTCCCTGCCACAACTCGATCTTCGACGCCGCGACCGGCGCGGTCAAAAAGGGACCGGCGGACCAGCCGCTGCCCTCGATCGCGGTCAAGGTCACGAACGGCCAGGTCGTCACGGCCTGAGAAAACGCGGAAAGGGTCCCTTTAGGACGGGAATTCCGTCCTAAAGGGACCCTTTCGGCAAGCTTTCAGCTGTCCCAGGTGAAAATCGGGTCGCCTGCCTCGACGTCGCCACCGGTGAGCAGCCCGGAAAGGACTTCCGCCTTCGCGTCCAGCGCCACCACGGGCACGATCGGCGAGTAGCCGGCGGCCTTGACCGCGTCGGGGTCCCAGCCGACCACCGGCTGCCCGGCGCGGACGGCCTCGCCCTTGACGACGTGGAGGGTGAACCCCTCGCCCTTCTGCTTCACGGTGTCGATCCCCAGGTGGACCAGCACGCCGCGGCCGTCTTCGGTGGCCACCACGAACGCGTGCGGGTGCAGGGTCACGACCGTCCCGTCCACCGGGGCGACCGCGTCCTGGCGTCCGCCCGAGGGCAGGACCGCGATGCCGGGGCCGACCATCGCCTGCGCGAAGACCGGATCGGGCACTTCGGTCATAGCGGTCGTCTTACCGCTCACCGGGCTGAGGATCTCGAGACTCACAGCAGATCCTCGATGTCGCTGGCGATGTTGTCGGCCTCGGGGCCCACGATGACCTGGACACCGGCCCCCATGCGCACGACGCCCATCGCACCGGCGGCCTTCAGCGCCGCCTCGTCGAGCAGGCTCATGTCTTCGAGCTCACAGCGGAGCCGGGTGATGCACCCCTCGACCTCGATGACGTTCTCGGCACCGCCGAGCCCCGCGAGGATCTTTTCCGCCCTGTCATCCGCCATCGCGGTCTCCCTGTTCCCTGTCGGTTTCCCACATGCGAACCAGCTGTACTACGCCGTTCGCCGACTCGCACGTGATCCCTGGCCACGAACGCGTAACGGTGGTTGACACCCGCTCGTGCGACGGAGCATCCTGCCCCATCGGATCATTGGTCTAGACCGGAACGTACCAATCTTCCGGACCAGATGCGAGTACGGGTTCCCCAACCGACCGGCCCGAAAGGACGGTGACCATCATGAGCGCTTCGGCGCAGCTGCCGCCGTCCGACCGTGTGATCAACGGACCGACGCCCAAGCACGCCCAGCTGCGGGAGATTCTGCGCCGCACGGTGGAGCGTGAGCTACCCCCCGGCTCACCTATCCCCTCGGAACGTGACCTCGCCGAGACCTACCAGGTGTCGAGACTCACGGTCCGCTCGGCGATCGGCAAGCTGGTCGAAGAAGGGCTCTTGTCGCGGGTGCGCGGCAAGGGGACGTTCACCGCCGCGAGGCGGATGGAACTGCAGCTCTACCTGATGTCCTTCACCGAGGACATGCGCCGTCGCGGGATGACCCCGACCACGGAGGTCGTCAAGACCGCCACCGAGGTCCCGCCCGCCCCCTCGGCGCACGCGCTCGGTCTGGCCGCCGGAACTCCGGCACACCGCATCGTCCGGCTCCGCCGTGCCGACGGGGTGCCGCTGGCGGTCGAACGCGGCTGGTATCACGCGGGCCGGATGCCCGGTCTGCTCGACCTCGATCTCACCCGATCGTTGTACGTCCAACTCGCCCAGTCGTACGACCTGCGCCCGGACCACGCGTGGCAGACGGTCTGGGCCGAATCCGCGGACCGCGAAACGGCACGCCTGCTCGGCATGCGCGCCGGCAGTCCGCTTCTTGTCTTCCGCCGGGTCTCCAGCGTCAACGGGGAACCGATCGAAGACATGACTTCCTGGTACCGGGGCGATCACTACCAGGTCACCATGCAGCTGGACCGGAACACCCCGGATTCCGGTCATCATCCTCACTACGGAGGTACCCGATGAGCTCCACCACCGCGGAGGGGGCGAAGGGCAAAGGCAAGGGACTGGCCGGGCTTCAGCGCTTCGGCCGCAGCCTCATGCTCCCCATCGCCGCCCTGCCCGCCGCCGCGCTCCTGAACAGGTTCGGCCAACCCGACCTGCTCGGCAAGGACGGCCTCGGCTGGGACAAGGTCGCCGAAGTCCTCGGCGCGGCAGGCAACTCGCTGTTCAACTGGCTGCCGCTCCTGTTCGCGGTGGGTATCGCCGTCGGCTTCGCCCGGAAGAGCGACGGCGCGACCGCGCTGGCCGCCGTGGTCGGCTTCTTCGTGTTCACCAGCGTCCTCCAGGTGTTCACGCCGTTCTCCGAGCTGCCGGGCTGGAACCCCGAGAAGCCCGCCGGCCTGATGCTCAACCCGATGAAGTGGTCCTACAGTGTGCTGGCCGGTGTGATCGTCGGTCTGGTCACCGCCTTGCTGTGGCAGAAGTTCTACCGCATCAAACTGCCGCCGTACCTGGCCTTCTTCGGCGGGCGCCGGTTCGTGCCGATCATCACCGCCCTGACGCTGATGCTCCTCGCGGTGCCCTTCGGCCTGGTCTTCCACTGGGTCAACGAAGGCATCCAGGCCGCGGGCGAGGCGGTCACGGGCGCACCGGTCGTCGGTGGCGGCATCTACGGTGTGCTGAACCGGCTGCTGATCCCGGTCGGTCTGCACCAGCTGCTGAACGTGCCGGTCTGGTTCATCTTCGACGGCGGCGACCTGACCGAGTTCTTCAAGGGTGACCCCACCCGCGGCACGTTCATGACCGGGTTCTTCCCGATCTTCATGTTCGCCATCCCCGCCGCGGCGCTGGCGATCTGGCAGAGCGCGAAGCCCAGCCAGAAGAAGATCGTCGGCGGTGTGATGATCGCCGGCGCGCTGACCTCGTTCCTGACCGGTATCACCGAGCCGATCGAGTTCTCGTTCATGTTCGTCGCGTGGCCGCTGTACCTGATCCACGCGATCCTGACCGGTACGTCGATGGCACTGGTGAACGCGCTCGACATCCACCTCGGCTTCGGCTTCTCCGCCGGCGCGATCGACTTCGCGCTCAACAGCTCCCTCCCGGCGGCGAGCGGCAACGTCTGGCTGCTCATCCCGATCGGTCTCGCCTACGCGGTCGTCTACTACGTGATCTTCCGTTTCGTGATCAAGAAGTGGAACCTGCGGACCCCCGGCCGCGAGGACGACGCGATCGAGGCCGATCTCGAAGCCACCGCGGCGAAGCCCGTCAAGTAGTTTCAGCTCAGCAGAACCGAAGGCACGAAAGGGAAAGAACATGCCGGAGAAACGCGTCACCGTGGCCAGCAAGGTGGGCCTGCACGCCAGGCCCGCGGCGACGGTCGCCAAGGCGGCCGCGGCGCAGCCCGTCGCGGTGCACATCGCCAAGGCGGGCGGTGACCCGGTCGCGGCCGGCAGCGTGCTGAACCTGATGACGCTCGCCGCCGGTTACGGCGACGAGGTCATCATCAGTGCCGAGGGTGAGGGGGCCGAGGCGGCCGTCGACGCCATCGCCGAGCTGGTGGCGACCGACCTCGACGCCTGATCCGACCGCTGCGTGTCCGTGGTGAACCCGCGACCGCGATCGACGTCGGCAGGGCGCCATCCGGTCATCCACGTCACGGATGCGGACTGGGCGCCCTGCCACCGCGATAGCGGGGCCCTTCGGCCGGGCGGGTTCACGCGTACGGTCACCTCTACAGGTGCACCTTCAGCTCCGCCGACAGGATCCTGCGAAGCCCGGGCCGCCCCGACCGGCCCGGGCTTCGTAGGGTGTTGGGCATGGAAAGCGTGCGTGGGATCGAACAGTGGCCGGTGGACAACGCCGCCACGGCCGTGGTGACCGCCGCCGGTGACGTGCTGGGCACGCACGGCGACACGAAGAAGGTGTACCGGCTCGCGTCGGTGACCAAGCCGCTCACCGCCTACGCCGTGTTGATCGCGATCGAAGAGGGCGTCGTCGAACTCGACACCCCCGCCGGGCCGGAGGGCTCCACGATCCGGCATCTGCTCGCGCACACCTCGGGCCTGGCCTTCAACGAGCACAAGCCGATGACCGCGCCGGGCAACCGGCGCCTGTACTCCAACGCCGGCTTCGAACAGCTCGCCGACGCGCTCGCCGAGCATTCCGGCATCCCCTTCGCCGATTATCAGGCGGAGGCGCTCTTCCAGCCGCTGGGCATGAAGGCGACCAAGCTGACCGGCTCCCCCGCTTCGGGCGCCGAGTCCACTGTGGACGATCTGGTGGCGTTCGCCGCCGAACTGCAGGCACCGAAGCTCATCGCCGCCGAAACGGTGCGCGAGGCGACTTCCGTGGTCTTCCCCGGGCTTTCCGGCGTCCTGCCCGGCTTCGGCCACCAGAAGCCGAACGACTGGGGGCTCGGATTCGAAATCCGCGACCACAAGAGTCCACATTGGACCGGCTCGTCGAGTTCGCCGCGGACCTTCGGCCACTTCGGGCAGTCCGGCACGTTCCTCTGGGTCGATCCCGATGCCGGTGCCGCCTGCGTCGCGCTCACCGACCGGGCTTTCGGCCCGTGGGCGGCCGAGGTGTGGCCGCCCTACACCGACGCCGTGCTGGCCGAGCTGGGTAAACGCGGCGGGTGACCAGGTGACCCGGTGGGTCGTGAGTGGCGATTCGGGTCAGGGCCACGGGTGCCTACTGGATTTGGCTGCGGCTGATCATGTGTCCGTGAAGGCCTCCTTGCCTACCCTGAAGGTAGTGAAGGAGGCCTTCACGGACCTTCAGGGTCGCCGCTCTCGTCCCAGGTACACCAGCGACCACAGCAGGCACAGCGGCCGCGCGTGAAGGACCCCTTCCCTCGACTCAGCCGAGGGAACTCGACCTTCATGTACTTCAGGCCGGCACGACCACCTGGACCGAAGCGGGCAGACAGCTCCGTCCCGTCCCTTTTCGGCGCCCCGCAGCCGAGCTGGGCAAGAACCCACAGGAAACCCGGTTACCACTCGAATGAGTGACGTGACCGAGGTTGCATCACGTAACGGCCACGATGCCTTGCCAGCCCCTTAGGTGAGCTTTACCTTAGCCGCGGCACAACCGTGGGGGCTGACCGAAGGAGGGCCCCGTGGCTGTGGGCCGGATAGCTGTGGTTCTGTTCGTCGCGGCGTTGCTGACGACCTCTGTCGTCGCCTGCGACAGCGCGGAGGAATCCGACGCGCTGGTGATCTACTCCGGACGCAACAAGGAGCTGGTCGGCGGGCTTCTCGACCGGCTGAAGCAGGCCACCGGGACCCCGGTCGAGGTGCGCTACGGCGGCAGCGGGGAGATGGCCGCGCAGCTGCTCGAAGAGGGTGAGCGCACCCAAGCGGACGTCTTCTTCGCCCAGGACGCGGGCGCGCTCGGCGCGGTCGCCGGCCAGGGCAGGCTCTCCCCGCTCCCCGCCGAGGTCCTCGGCCTCGTACCCGCCGGCTACCGCGCCGACGACGGCCGCTGGGTCGCTACCTCGGCCCGGGTCCGGGTCGTCGCCTACGACCCGCGCGCCGTCACCGAAGCGGAGCTGCCGAAGAGCCTCGACGACATCGTCGACCCGAAGTGGAAGGGCAGGCTGGGGTTCGCCCCGACCAACGGCTCCTGGCAGGCGTTCGTGACCTCGGTGCGGGTCCTCAAGGGCGAGGACTTCGCGCGGGACTGGCTGCGCCGGTTCGCCGCGAACGAGCCGAAGCGGTTCGACAACAACGTCGCGATCCTCAACGCCGTCAACTACGGCCAGCTGCCCGCCGGGTTGATCAATCACTACTACTGGTACGCCAAGGTCGCCGAGGCGGGCACGGACGCGGTGCGGGCGAAACTGCACTACGTCCCCGGCGGCGACCCGCTCGGTCTGGTGAACGTCGCCGGTGCGGGTGTCGTCGAGGGGACCGACCGGAGGGACGCCGCGCTGAAGGCCGTCCGGTTCCTGCTCTCCGAGGAGACGCAACGGCATTTCGCCGACGTCACCGCGGAATATCCGGTCGTTCCGGCGGTGAAGTCGTCGAAGCACCAGTTGCCGCCGCTCACCGGGCTGCACGGCCCCGACATCGATCTCTCGCGGCTGTCGTCGCTGCAGCAGACCGTCGCGCTGCTTCAGGAAACGGGCCTGTCCTGAAAGGCGTCTTCCGGGCCGCCCCCGCACTGACGACGCTCGGTGCGCTGGTCGCGGCCGCGGCGGTGACGCCGCTCGGCTACCTCGCGGTCCGCTCGTTCGACCACGGGGCGGGCGAGGTGTGGCGTGTCCTGTGGCGGTCCCGCACCTTCGATCTCGCCGTGCGCAGCGTCGCGCTCGCGGCCGCGGTCACCGCGGCCTGCCTGGTGCTCGGCGTGCTCTCCGCCTGGCTCGTCGTGCGCAGCGACCTGCCGGGGCGCCGGTTCGCCGGGATCCTCCTGGTACTGCCGCTGGCCGTGCCGTCGTACGTCGCCGGGTTCACGTGGCTGGCGCTGACCCCTGGGCTGACCGGGTTCTGGGGCGCGTTCCTGGTGCTGACGCTGGTGTCGTACCCGTACGTCCTGCTTCCCGTCGCGGCGGCGCTGCGCACCGCGGACCCGGCGGTCGAAGAGGTCGCGCGGTCGCTGGGCCGTACGAGCACGCGGACGTTCTTCTCGGTGACCCTGCGGCAGATCCGGCCCGCGGCCACCGCGGGCGGACTCCTGGTCGCGCTGTACGTGCTGAGTGACTTCGGCGCGGTGTCGCTGATGCGGTTCGAGGCGTTCACCCTCGGCATCTACACCAGCTATCGCGGGACCTTCGACCGGACGCCCGCCGCCATCCTCGGCTGCGTCCTGGTCGTCCTCGCGATCCTGCTGACCATCGGCGAACGGCGCGCGCGAGGCGCGGCCGGCGGCCGAGGGGAACGCGAGCCCGTCCGCGTTCCCCTCGGCGGGGCGAAGATCCCGGCGGTGACCGGGACGGCGGTGGTACTCCTGCTCGCCCTCGGCGTGCCGGTGGCGAGCCTCGTCCGGTGGCTGGTCGCGGGCAGTTCGGCGGCGGGCGGCAACCTGCTCTCGACGACCGGGAACACCGTGGCGGTGGCGGCCTCCGGCGCGCTCCTCACCGTTTTGTTCGCCCTGCCGGTCGGCATCCTCGCGGCGCGGCACCGGGGACCGCTCGTCCGCGGGATGGAACTGGCGAGCTTCGCCGGGCACGCCCTGCCGGGTATCACGGTCGGGCTCGCGCTGGTGTTCTTCGGGATCCGCGTGCTGCCGGAGCTCTATCAGACGACGTCGATGCTGGCCTTCGCCTACGCGGTGCTCTTCCTTCCGCTGGCGGTGAGCGCCGTGCGGACCGCCGTCGCGCATGCCCCACCGGTGCTGGAGGACGTGTCGCGGTCGCTCGGGAAGGGCCGCACGGCCACGCGGCTGCTGGTGACCGTGCCGCTGGCCGCTCCGGGCATCTCGGCGGGCGCGGCGCTCGTCTTCCTCACCTGCGCCAAGGAACTGCCCGCGACCCTGCTGCTCCGGCCGACCGGGGTGGACACGCTGGCCACCGAACTGTGGACGAAGACCGAGATCGGCGCCTACGCCGCGGCCGCGCCCTACGCGGCGGTCCTGCTGGTGGTGGCGGCCATCCCGGCCGTCGTCCTCGACCGGTTCCTGCGAGGAGTGACGCGATGAGCGGCTTGGACGTGAAGGGCCTGATCGCCGGGTACGGACCGGAACCGGTACTGCGCGGGCTGGATCTGCGGGTTCCCGAAGGCGGGCTCGTGGCGGTGCTCGGGCCGTCCGGCTGCGGGAAGACGACTCTGCTGCGGGTGCTCGCCGGGTTCCATCCGGTCCGTGACGGCGAGGTGCGCCTCGGCGGCAGGCTGCTCGCCGGCGGATCCACGCACGTGCCGCCGGAACGCCGCGGCATCGGGATCGTGCCGCAGGAAGGCGCGCTGTTCCCGCATCTGAGCGTCGCGGGCAACGTGGGTTTCGGGTTGTCGCGCGCCGGACGACGCGACGGCCGGATCGGCGAGCTCCTCGATCTGGTCGGGCTTTCCGGTTACGAGGCAAGGAAACCCGGTGAGCTGTCCGGTGGGCAGCAACGCCGGGTCGCGCTCGCCCGCGCGCTCGCGCCACGACCGGGTGTCGTGCTGATGGACGAGCCGTTCTCCTCGCTCGACGCGAGTCTGCGCGAAGAACTCCGCGTGGACGTCCGCGCGGCGCTGCGCGCGTTCGGCGCGACGGCGTTGCTCGTGACGCACGACCAGGAGGAGGCGCTCGGCATGGCCGACCTGGTCGCGGTGCTGCGTGGCGGTGTCGTCGCGCAACTCGGGACACCGCAAGAGATCTACGGCAGGCCCGCCGATCTCGGGGTCGCGCTCTTCGTCGGCGAGGCGGTCACTTTTCCCGGTGACGCGGAAAACGGGACGGTGGACACGCCCCTGGGCAGGCTTCCCGTCCAGGGCAGCGGGACCGGCACCGTCCTGCTGCGCCCGGAACAACTGCACGTGGACGCCGACGGCGTACCGGCCACCGTGGAGGATGTCCTGTTCCACGGGCACGACGCGACGGTGCTGCTGCGGCTCGCCGACGGTGGGCAGGTGCGCCAACGCGTCCAAGGTCCGCTCGGGGTTTCCCGTGGTGACGAGGTTCGCGTGCGCGTGTCCGGCCCCGCCCTGTTCTTCGCCGGGAAACCGGCATGACCAGGGCCGCCGACCTCGGCTTCCTCGGCGATCTGGCGGTCCACGGCGACCGGACCGCGCTGGTCGCCCCGGACGGCTCCGCGCTGAGCTACCGGGAACTGGACCAGCGAGTGTCCACTGTGGCCGATCGGCTCGGCCCGGTGCGCAGGCTGGTCCTGCTGGCCGCCGCCAACGACACCGGCTCCCTGGTCGCCTACCTGGCGGCGCTCCGCGGCGGGCATCCGGTGCTGCTGGTCCCCCGTGGCCAGGCGGGCGCGCTGACCGAAAGTTACGACCCGGACGTCGTCATCGACGGCGTCCTGACCGAGCGGCGGCCGGGTACCGCACACGATCTGCATCCCGAACTGGCGCTGCTGCTTTCGACCTCGGGGTCGACCGGTTCCCCCAAGCTGGTGCGCCTGTCCGCCGACGGCCTGCGGGCCAATGCCTCGGCCATCGCCGAGTACCTCGAAATCCGGGCCACCGACCGCGCCGTCGCCTCGCTGCCGTTGCCGTACTGCTACGGGCTTTCCGTGGTGAACAGCAACCTCCTGCGCGGCGCGTGCCTGCTGCTGACCGAACACTCGGTCCTCGAGCCCGCGTTCTGGACGCTGGTGAAGGAGCGGCGCGCGACGAGCCTGCACGGCGTCCCGCACACTTTCGCCCTGCTCGACCAGGTCGGGTTCGATCGGCTCGACCTCCCCGATCTCCGCTACGTCACGCAGGCGGGCGGACGGCTCGATCCCGCGAAGGTGACCGAGTACGCCGAACTCGGACGGCGGCGCGGCTGGCGGTTCTTCGTGATGTACGGCCAGACCGAGGCCACCGCGCGGATGGCCTATCTGCCGCCGGACCTGGCGGCCGCCCACCCCGCCGCGATCGGCGTGCCCGTCCGGGGCGGCGATTTCGGCCTCGCCGAAGACGGCGAGCTGATCTATCGCGGCCCGAACGTGATGCTCGGCTACGCGCACACCACCGCGGACCTGGCTTCGGGCAGGACCGTCCACGAACTCCCGACCGGCGACCTCGGACGCCGCAACCCCGCCGGGCTGTACGAGGTGACCGGCCGCAAGAGCCGGTTCGTCAAGCCGTTCGGGCTGCGCGTCGACCTCGACCGGGTGGAACGCGTCCTCGCCGAGGCCGGGATCGAGGCGGTGTGCGCGGGCGACGACACGCGGGTGGTGATCGCCGTCCACCGGTCCTCCGAACGGGCTGCCGCCCTCGTCCGCACCCGGTTCGGTTTGCCACCGTCGAGCGTCGTCGTCCGCCGCATGCGTGAGTTCCCCTTGCTGCCCAACGGAAAGCCCGACTATCCGGCGATCGCCGCCGCGGGGGAACCGGACGAGGCGGAACCGGGTTCCGTGCGCCGGGCGTTCGCCACCGTCTTCGGCCGCCGGGACATTCCCGGCGACGCGACCTTCGTCGGGCTCGGCGGTGATTCGCTCTCCTACGTCAGGATGTCGATCGCGCTGGAACGCGTGCTCGGACGGCTTCCCGACGACTGGCCGGCCATGCCGGTCTCGGCACTCGAGCGCCTGCGCACGAGACCCTCGCGGTGGGCGACGCTGGAGACCAACGTCCTCCTGCGCGCGCTGGCGATCATCCTCATCGTGAGCACGCACATGGAGTTGTTCACCGTCCACGGCGGGGCGCATCTGCTGCTCATCGTGGCGGGCTGGAACTTCGCCCGGTTCGTGCTGCCCGGCCCGGCGTCACGGATCGCCCGCGCGGCGCTCCCCATCGCCGTGCCCGCGATCGCCTGGCTCGGCTACCGGCTCGCCGTCACCGACGACGTGTCGTGGACGAACGTGCTGCTGATCAACAACTTCACCCTCACCGGCGCCTACGGGTACTGGTTCGTCGAGGTCCTCGTGCACGCGTTCCTGGCGTTGTCACTGGTGTTCGCGATCCCGGCCGTGCGTCGCGCCGAGCGGGAACACGGATTCGCCACGGCCTTGGTGGCGCTCGGCGCCGGTCTCCTGCTCCGGGTGAGCCTCGGCGAGGCGCCGTCGTTCCCCGAACTGCACTGGACGACGCTCGGCACGGTCTGGTTCTTCGCGCTCGGATGGCTGGCCCACAAGGCGCGGACGGGCACGCAGCGGGCGATCGTGCCGGCGTTCGGTTTCCTGCTGGTCCCGGGGATGGTCGGCGACCCGTTGTGGGAGGCCGTGGTGCTGGGCGGGCTGGTGCTGGTGCTGCTCCAGGTCCATGTCCCGGTGCCGAGGGCGGTGGCCGGCGTCCTCGGGCTGGTCGCGAGCGCGTCGCTCTACATCTATCTGACGCACTGGACGGTCTTCCCCGCCCTGCTCCCACACCTTCCGGCACCACTCGTGCTGGTGCTCAGCGTGGCGGCGGGCACGGCCGTGTGGTGGGCCGTGCAGCTCGCCACGCGCAGGCTCACTCCATGACCCGGATCGGTGAGCCCGCCTGGAAGGCCGCGATGTCCTCGACCGCGTCGCGGTAGAAGATCTCGTAGGCCTCACGGGTGACGTAGCCGATGTGCGGGGTGAGCACGACGTTGTCCAGCGTCCGCAGCGGATGCTCCGCAGGCAGCGGCTCGACGTCGTACACGTCCAGCGCGGCGACCGCGATCTCCTTGCGGCGCAAGGCGTCCACCAGCGCGACTTCGTCCACGATCGGGCCGCGCGAGGTGTTGACCAGCATCGCCGTCGGCTTCATCGCGGCGAGTTCGGCCTCACCGACCAGCCCGCGGCTTCGGTCGCTGAGCACCAGGTGGACCGAAAGGACGTCCGCGCGGGCGAACAGTTCGTCCTTCGACACCGCCGTCACACCGTGGGGGCCGGCCTTCTCCTGGGTCAGGTTCTGGCTCCAGGCGATGGTCTCCATGCCGAACGCCTGCCCGATCTTGGCCGCGCCGGCGCCGAGCCTGCCGAGCCCGAGCAGTCCGAGGGTCTTGCCGGACAGGATCGTGCCGACGGTGGTCTGCCAGCCGCCCTCGCGCATGTTCCGCGACTCCACCGGCACGTTCCGCGCGGCGGCGAGGATCAGCGCCCAGGTGTGCTCGGCCGCCGGGGCCGCGATGTACCCGGTGGAGCAGACGACCACGCCGTTGCGCCGGGCGGCGGCCACGTCGATCGCGGCGTTGCGGTGGCCGGTGCTCACCAGCAGCTTGAGCGCGGGCAGCCGGTCGAGGACTTCGGCGGGGAAGCGGGTGCGCTCGCGCATCGCGACCACGACCTCGAAGTCACGGAGGCGGGCGACCACATCGGCGGGGTCCGCGAACGGCTTCGTGAACACCTCGATCTCCGCGTCGAGGGAGTCCCAGTCCCCGAAGCCGAGCGCCACTTCCTGGTAGTCGTCGAGAATCGCGATCTTCATGCTCCCCAGGCTAGAGTCGGCGCCGAAGCCATGCCTGGGGAGGCCACCGTGATCCTGGAGTTTCCGCACCCTACCGGCTGAAGCCGGGGACGAGCGAGGAATTCCTCCGTGTGATGACCGAAGAGTCCGTCCCCTGCTGGAGCGCGCGGGGCCGCGGGTCGTCGCGAGGCGATCGTCTCGCGGATCGAGAGCGGTCAAGGCGCTCGGACGACGATGACCGGAGACGAGGAGCAGGTATGCACGAGGGCGAGATCCTGGCCTGGACCGAGGCCGAACGACTGAGCTTCGCGGATTTGCTGGAGAGCCTCGCCGAGCGGGACTGGTCGGCGAAGACCCTGTGTACGGAGTGGACGGTCCACGCGATGGCGGGCCATCTCGCGCAGACCACCAGGAACCGGCTCAAGGACACCCTCGTCGGCATAGTGAAGGCCAAGGGGAACTGGGACCGGATGAACGTCGACCAGGCCGTCGCCTACGCCGCGCGGTTCACCCCGGCCGAACTCGTCGCCCAGATCCGCGAGGACGCCGGATCGGCCCGCCGCTCGCCCGGCGCCAAACCGGTCGACCCGCTCGCCGACGTCCTCATCCACGGCCAGGACGTCGCCCGCCCGCTCGGCATCGACCGGCCCATGCCGGCGAAGCCGGCGATCGCGGCTCTGGAGCACCTTCTCGTCAGCCCGTTCTGGGGCGCCAAGAAACGCTGCCGGGACCTCAGGCTGATCGCCACCGACGCCGAATGGGCCGGCGGAGCGGGCACCGAAGAGGTACGGGGCCCGCTCGTCGACCTGCTCCTGTCGGTGAGCGGGCGAAGCACCGGGCTGGCCACGCTCACCGGACCGGGCGTCGCGCTGCTCGGCGCCCGGTGAGGCCTACCGGCGCGGGACTAACACGTCGACGCGCACCAGGTGGTGGTCCGAAGCGTCGTTGAGCCGGGCCAGCGGTGAATCGGGCAGCGGCCAGAAGACCTCGGCACGCCAGGGGAACAGGCCCTTCGACGGCAGGACGTAGTCGATCCGCAGGTTCCCCGGCGCGTTGTCGTTGAAGTCGCCGGTGTCGAAGTACGGGTCGCCCTTCTGGCCGATGTTGGCGCCTGCCTGATCCTGCGCGGCCCGCACGCCGCCTTCACTGCCCGGCCGGGTTTCGATGACGCGCGGGGCGTTCAGCAGACGCGAGATGGCGCCGGGAACGCTGTCGCCGTCGAGCGGGTCGGAGTTCTGGTCACCGGCGATGACGAACTTCTCGTGCGCGCCCAGCCCGCCGCGGCGGCCGTTGTCGTCGTGGATGTAGCGGCCCTTGCCCGGGGTCACGTAGTCCGCCCAGAAGCGGATCTCGTCGTGGTTACGGGTGCCGTTGCGGTCTTCGGGGCCGTCGAAGGTGGGCGGCGTCGGGTGCGAGGCCAGGAAGTGCACGGTCGAGCGGCCGGCTCGGATCGGAATGTCCCAATGGGACTTCGACGACAGGCGCAGCACGTCGAGCGCCTGCGGCGAGTACCAGTCGTTCGGCGCCCCGGTGGCCGGGTCGTCCGGGAGCAGCGCGCCCGGCATGTCCTTCCAGAGGAACTTCTGGAAGGTCCGCGCGTTCTTGGTGTCGATCGGGTACTTGGACAGCACGAGCATGCCGTACTGGCCCTCGAAGAGGCCGAAGCCGTGCGCGTCGTTGCCGCCGCCGACCTGGCCGTCGCGGTCCAGGTCGAAGCCGGTCGCGACACCGGTGTTCGACGGCGCGGTGAAGGCGTACGGGTAGTCGATCGGCGCCGCGCCGTTCTGGCCGCGCTTCAGGTAGTTCTCGCGGAACAGGTCCGCGGCGCGGTTGCCGGGCACGTAGTCGAACTCGTTGATCAGGAGCACGTCCGGCCGGTTGTGCTGGATCACCTCGGCGACCTCGCCGGCCTGCGCGTTGCCCGGCTGCGACAGATCGGTCACCAGCTGACCGGCGGCTCCGCGATTGAGCGAAGCGTTGTACGTCGCGAAGCGGATGTTCTGCCCGACGGTCGCTTCCGCCGGTGTGGCGGCCGGCAGCGTCCCGGCCAGCAAGGCGCCCGATGTGAGCACGGCGGCGATGCGTTTCACGGTCTTACCTCCCAGAGTCCGGTGCGACCTTACGCACTCCGCGCGGCCGCACGGGTGAGCTTCAGATGAACAGCGTCTCTTGAACGCGTTCAAAATCTGGGCTACCGTTCTTCTTGAACACGTTCAAAAGGAGGTCCCCATGCAACCCGTAGTCGTGGCCTACGCGCTCTACCTGGCCATCACCGTCCCCCTGACCGTGCTGGTCGCCCGCACGCTGAGCAGACACGGCAAGACGTTCCTGGAAGACGTCTTCCAGGACGAACAAGCACTGGCGCATTCGGTCAACCAGTTGCTCGTCGTCGGGTTCTACCTGGTGAGCCTGGGTTTCGTGACCCTGTTCCTGACCAGTGACGACACCGTCCTCGACGCGCGCGACGTCTTCGAGATGCTGTCGGTCAAGGTCGGCACCGTGGCGCTCGTGCTCGGCGTGATGCACGTCGGGAACGTGCTGGTGTTCAACGGCATCCGGCGCAAGCACCTCAACCATGCCACCGCGCGGCCGGCGCCGGTGCCGCCGCCCTACCCCGGCTACCCGGCGCCCGCTCCACACCCCGCGCCCTGACCGGATACCGTGCAGTGGTGGCGAAGAGTGAGGAAACCAAGTCACTGATCGTGGCGACCGCGTTGCGGTTGTTCGCCGAGAACGGCTACGACCGCACGACCATGCGGGCCATCGCCGCCGAAGCGGGCGTGTCGGTCGGAAACGCCTACTACTACTTCGCCTCGAAAGACCAGCTGATCCAAGGTTTCTACGACGAGATCGCCAACGCGCACCTGACGAGCGCGCGCGAGTCGATCGAAGGTGAGCGGGACTTCAGTGCCCGGCTCAGAACCGTCCTGCTCACCTGGCTCGACGTCGCCGAGCCGTACCACCGCTTCGGCAAGCAGCTCTTCGTCAACGCCGCCGACCCGGACTCACCGCTGAGCCCGTTCAGTGAGGAGTCTTCACCCGCACGGGACGCCTCCGTCGGCCTGATGCGCGACGTCATCGCCGACTCCGACGTCAAACTCGACCCGGACCTGCGCGGCGACCTGCCCGATCTGCTGTGGCTGTACCAGATGGGCGTCGTGCTGTTCTGGGTCCACGACCGCTCGCGCGGCCAGAAACGCAGCCGGATCCTGGTGGAACGGACGGTCCCGCTGATCGCGCGGCTGGTGGGACTCTCGCGGCTACGGGTGCTGCGGCCGGTGAGCCGGGAGATCGTTTCGCTGATCCGGGACCTCTCGAAGCTCGACGATTCCGCTCCCCCGCGCGATTAGTCACTTATCTTGCGGGGCTCCGGAGCCTCGCACGGGTCCGTGAAGGCCTCCTTCCCTACCTTGAGAGTAGGGAAGGAGGCCTTCAGGGACTTTCGCATTTAGAGGACTAAATGCGGGCCGTGGCTGGTTCCCGCACGGTCCGGAAGTACAGGAACCGGGGTTCGGTCCGCAGCTTCGCGTACCACCGCGGGTCCGATTCGGCGGCCGTCTCCTGCGGCATCGGCTCGACCAGCCTGTCGACGGCGAAGCCGGCGTCCCGCACCGCGTCGAACGTCCAGCTCAGCGGCCGCCGGTAGAACCGGACTTTGTGGCCCGCCGGGAACTCGTCCTCCAGCAGTTCGAGCCGGAAGTAGTTCCGCTTGTCGAACCAGCGCCAGTCCTCACCGGGATGGTGTACCGAGAACACCAGGAGCCCGCCCGGTTTGAGCACCCTCCGGAACTCCGCCAGCGCCGGCGCCCAGTCCTTCAGGTAATGCAGCACCAGCGACGCCGTGATGACGTCGATCGAGGCGTCCTCCAAAAAGGACATCGGCCGCGAAACGTCCGCCATCTCGAATCGAGCGACGTCCCCGAACTTCTCCCTGGCGATGGCGACCATGCCCTCGCTGGCGTCGACGCCGAGGACGTCCGCGCCCATCGCGGCGAGCAAGGCGCTGAGGTGACCGGCCGCGCTGCCGACGTCCAGCACCCGTTTGCCCGCCACGTCCCCGGCCAGCTCCACGATGGCGGGCCGGTCGTAGAGGGCGTTGGTGCTGCTGGTCTCGGCGTGCGCCGCGTAGAGCCGGGCGAACCCGTCGTACTGGGCCGCGCGCGCCCGTTCGATGATCTCGTCGATCACCTCGGTCTTGGCGTCGGCGTACTGCTGGATGTACTTCCAGGTGCGCGACGCCAGTTCGCGTTTCCTGGCTTCGTAGAGCTTCAGCTCGCCCTCGTGCGCGATCAGGCGGTCGCGGAAGAGCCGGTAGCGCTCGGCCTGGCCGTTGTCCGGCGAGTAGACGTGCAGGTTGATGTTGGTGTCCGGGCCTTTGAAGCAGCGGTGCTTCTCCCACTCCGGCTCGCGGATGACGAGCTTGTAGCCCTCGGCCTCCAACTGCGGCACGTAGGCGTCTTCGTCGTCCGAATCGGCGACGATCAGCATGATGTCGATGATCGGTTTCGCGCACAGACCCGGCACCGACGTGGAGCCGACGTGTTCCAGGACCAGCGCGCGCTCCCCCAGGATCCCCCTGATGCGCCGGGCTTCCCGGTCGAACAGCTCGGGCCACTCCGGGTCGTATTCGGCCAGCGTGACGGTGGAATTCAGCACCGGAGCCTGATCGACCCACGAGTCGTTGATGTCTTCTTCGGTGTAGTCGTCTCGATCGGGTTTAGGCATTGACCCCTTGTTCCTTCCTCAACACTCCTCGCGAGGCTGCGCGCGACCGCGATCACGTCGCCAGGGCGCGAATAGGAATCAGACGTCCCGTCCCCCATCAAGAGCGCCCTGCCGCCGAGATAGCGGGGCCATTCGGCCAGGGGCGCGCGGTGGTCCACCAAGGTTGCCGCGACACCCCTCTCGAGGCAGTCGGCCAGATTATCGAACCCGGGCGATCTTGTCAGGCGCTTTCACTGAAGGAGGGTTCCGGACGGCCGTGAGGGAACGCTCACCGGTCCGTGAAGGCCTCCTTCACTACCCTCAGGGTAGGCAAGGAGGCCTTCACGGACCGGTGAGCCGTGCGACCTGGCCTCCCGTGGTCCGCTCAGCCGATCGGCAGAGAAAGGATTCCGCCGGTCGCCTCGCGCAACGCGTCCCGCATCTCGGCCCGCGGCGCCGGCTGCCCGGTGAAGTACTCGGACTGCCCGAAAGCCTGATGCAGCAACATGTCCAAGCCGGTCGCGAGCCGCCCTCCCCGCTCGGCGACGGCTTCGGCGAGCGCGGTCGGCCAAGGGTGGTAGATGACGTCGAGGACGCACCCGATGCGGGCCAGCTCCGCCAGATGCGGCCGGACGGCGTCCGGGGGCACGGTGTTCACCAGCACCGCCGAAGCCGCCGCGAGTTTCCCGAAGTCGGCGTCCGCCCAGCGGAGGACCTCGGCGTCGAGCCCGGCCCGCTGGGCCGCCTCGACCGTTTCGGTCGCCCGTGCGGGATCCCGCACGACGAGCCGCACCGTCCGCACGCCGAGCGACGCCAGCCCGACGACGGCCGCGGCGGCGGTCCCGCCCGCGCCGAGGACGACGGCCGCGTCGTCCGTGCCGGGCGAGTACTCCCCCGCGATCCGCAGCGCCTCGGTGACGCCGTCGACGTCGGTGCAGTCGGCCAGCCAACCGGTTTCCCGGCGCACCAGCGTGTTCGCCGCGCCGACGGCCGCCGCACGCGGCGTCACCTCGTCGGCGTGCTCCAGCGCGGCCCGTTTCCCGGGCATGGTCACCGAAAGCCCGGCCCACTCCGGGCCGAGACCGTCGACGAACGCGGGCAGCCCGGGACCGTCCATCTCGACCCGCTCGTAGGTCCAGCCGTCCAGCCCCAGCGCGCGGAACGCGGCGCCGTGCAGCACGGGCGAGAGCGAGTGTTCGACCGGTTTCCCGAGGATCGCGGCCTTGCGCTCAGATGACACCACGCCTCACCGCGTCATCTCGGTTCTTCCTGTGGTCCTCGAAGGTCACCGCGAAGCAGGAGAGCCCGTTCTTCTCGCATTTGACGAAGAACAGCCACTCCCCCGCCGCCGGCTTCAACGCGGCCTGGATCGCCTCCGCGCTCGGGACCGCGATCGGCGTCGGGGTCAGGCCGACCGATTTGTACGTGTTGTACGCGCCCGCTTTTTCCCGTTCCTCGGGTTTGGTGAGCAGGGTCGGCCGGTCGAGGACGTAGTTGATCGTCGAGTCCATCTCGAGCCGCATCTTCTCGTCGAGCCGGTTGTAGATGACCCGCGAGATCTTCCCGAAGTCGGCCTTCACCGCCTCGCGTTCGATGATCGACGCGATGATGAGCGTCTCGTAGGGGGTCTTGCCCTGCCCCTTCGACTGATCGCTCAGCCCGGCGTTCAGGATGCGCTCCGCCGAGGTCTTCACGACGAACGTGAGCAGCTCTTCGGCCGACCATCCGGGCTTGACGTTGTAGATACCCGGGGCGATCAGCCCTTCGAGCCGCCGGTCCTTGTGCTCGGCCTTCGTGGCGGACTCGACGGCCCACGACGGGACGCCCAGTTTCGCCAGATCCGCCGTCTCGATCGTCTTGCGCAGTTCCTCGACCGGGAGGCAGGTGCTCGTTCCGTTCAGGTCCGCGCAGGAAGCCTTGGACAGCAACGAATACACGCCAGGGGTCACCTTGCCGTCGGGCTGGGTGATGTCGTGGAACTGGGTGTACGGCCGGATCTCGACCTGGCCGACCTTCGACGCGGGCGCGATCATCTTCTCGACCGCGCTGGCACCGGACATCTTCGTCTTCATGACGTAGTAGCCCTGCTGGAGCCGCGAGACGGCGGTGTTGTCCTCGCCCGCCTTCACGAACGCCTTGCCGCTGGCGACCACCCCGGCCGCCTGCAGCCGGTTGCCGATCGCCGACGTCGAGTCGCCCTTCTCCACCTGGACGAGGACGTCGCTCTCGCCGGTGCCTTCGTAGTCGTCGTAACCGAAGATCTCGGTGAAGCCGTAGTAGGCGCCACCGGCGAGCAGGACGAGCACGGTCAGCGCGGCGATCCAGCCCAGCGCGCGCTTCTTCTTGCGTTTCTTGGGCGGCGGCCCCTGTCGTTCCGGACGCTCGTCCTCGATCCGTTCGGGCTCGGCCCGGTCTTCGTCTTCGAAGTCCTCGTAATCCTCGTACTCGTCATAGTCGTCGTACTCGTCGTCACCGAAGATCTCGTTGTATTCCTCTTCGCTTCCTTGGGGCGGCGAAGAAGGAGCCGCGCCGGGACGCCGGGCGATCGGCGCTTCCTGGATCGCGGGGAGGATGTCGGTCGGCCGCTCGTCCGGGAGCGGGCCGTCGTCCTCGCGGCGCCTGCGGCGGCCTGGGCGGGGGGCCTCGTCCTGGGCATAGGCGGGCACGCCAAGACTCCGGTCACCCGGCTGGGGGAACCGCCGCTGCGGAGCGGGGGGCGGTGGCGGGACCGCGGGTTCCGGGGCCCGCCTCGGTGGGCCCGGACGCTGCGGCTCGTCGGCGGCGCGCCGGGCACGCGGCGGCTCTTCCGGCGACCGGCGGGCACGCGGCGGTTCCTCCGCCGGACGCCGTACGGGCGGCTCGGGCGGTTCCTGCCGGACGTGCCGTCGTCCCGACGGCTGGGGTTCGGGCCGTCGACGCGGCGGGGCCGGTGGCGGGCTGGCCTCCTCAGGCTCCCGCAACCGTCGTCTACCGCCCTGACGGCGCTCGGGCCGGCCGTGGGGCTCGGTCATGTATCGCCCTTCCGTGCGCGATGTGCCGCTACCGCGTCGATCCACGCCTGCAGGATCTCGACCGCGGCCGCCTGATCGACGACGGCACGTTGCTTACGTCCCTTCACCCCACGCTGCGACAGCATCCTGGATGCCGTCACCGTGGTCAACCGCTCGTCGGCCAGTCGCACCGGCACCGGCGCGATCCTGGCGGCGACCTTTTCGGCATAGTCCAGCGCCGCTTCGGCCGCCGGCCCATGACGGTCCTTGAGCGTCCTCGGCAAGCCGACGACGACCTCGACCACGTCGTGTTCCGTGACGAGTCCGACGAGCAGGTCGACGTCCTTGTCGCCCGCCGCGTCGCGAGTGAGGGTAACGAGAGGGCTCGCGAGGATGGGGTCGGGATCGCTCAACGCGACCCCGACCCGGACGGATCCGACATCCACGCCAAGCCGCCTGCCACGCCCCGGATCGGACTCTCCTGGTCGATCCGGGCGCCGCTGGGGGGCGTCGTCAGCCAACTTGGGCGACCGCCGCGCGCAGTGAGGCGATGGCCTGCTCGGCCCCGGCCGGGTTGGTGCCCCCGCCCTGTGCCATGTCCGGCTTGCCGCCGCCACGGCCGCCGATCGACTCGGCGAACGACGGGACGAGCTTGCCCGCCGCGATGCCCTTCTCCTGCGCCGCCTTCGTGGTGGCGACGACGAAGGCGACCTTCTCGCCTTGTGGGGCGAACAGCGCGACGATGCCGGGACGGTTGCCGAGCCTGCCGCGGATGTCCGAAGCCAGCGCGCGCAGGCCGTTCGAGTCGACGCCCTCGCCCAGCATCTGGGCGACGACCGCGACGCCGCCGATGTCCTCGGCCTTGTCCGCGAGCGAGCCCGCCGAGCCGAGCACCTGCTGGGTGCGCAGCTGCTCGATCTCCTTCTCGGCGTTCTTGAGCCGGGTGAGCACGTCGTCGATACGCGACGGCAGCTGCTCCGACGGCACCTTGAAGGTGTTCGCGAGCTGTGAGACGAGCAGCTGCTCTTTGCGGACGTACTTCAGCGCGTCCGTGCCGACGAGCGCCTCGACGCGGTGCACACCGGAACCGATGGACGAGTCGCCCACCAGCTTCACCAGGCCGAGCCGGCCGATGCGGTCGACGTGGGTGCCACCGCAGAGTTCGCGGGAGTACTCGCCCATGTCGACGACGCGGACGTCGTTGCCGTACTTCTCGCCGAACAGCGCGACCGCGCCCAGTTCGAGGGCTTTGTCCTTCGTGGTGACGAAGGTGTTCACCTCGACGTTGGTCTGGAGGTAGTCGTTGACCTCCTCCTCGACCTCGGTCAGCACGTCGGCCGACACGCCGCCGGAGGTGGTGAAGTCGAAGCGCATCCGGCCCGGCGAGTTCAGCGAACCGGCCTGCGCCGCGCGCTTGCCGTACGCGCCGCGCACGGCGGCGTGCACCAGGTGCGTCGCGGAGTGGGACCGCTCGATCGACAGACGGCGGTGCTGGTCGACCGAACCGGTCAGCGAGCTGCCGATGCCGACCTCGCCCTCGAGCACCTCGACGCGGTGCACGAACAGGCCCGGCACGATCTTCTGCACGTCGTGGACCTTGAGCTCGACGCCGTCGCCGAGCAGCACGCCGGTGTCGGCGACCTGGCCACCGCTCTCGGCGTAGAACGGCGTGCGGTCCAGGACCAGCTCCGCCTTCTTGCCCTCGCCGACGCTCGAGACCGGCACGCCGTCTTCGAGCAGCGCGACGACCTTCGCTTCGGCCTGCAGGTCGGTGTAGCCGAGGAACTCGGTCTCGCCGTTGCGCTCCAGCACCTTGCGGTACTCGGACAGGTCGCCGTGGCCGGTCTTGCGCGAAGCCGCGTCGGCCTTCGCGCGCTGCCGCTGCTCGTTCATGAGCGTGCGGAAGCCTTCTTCGTCGACGGACAGGCCCTGTTCGGACGCCATCTCCAGCGTCAGGTCGATCGGGAAGCCGTAGGTGTCGTGCAGCTGGAACGCCTTGTCCCCGGCCAGCAGCGACCCGCCGGCGCGCTTGGTCTCCTCGGCCGCGAGGTCGAAGATGCGCGAGCCGCTGGTGAGCGTGGAGAGGAAGGCCTCCTCCTCGACGCGCACGATGTCCTCGATGCGGTCGAAACCGGAGACCAGCTCGGGGTACGTCGGGCCCATGGTGTCGCGGACGACCGCCGCGAAGGCGGGCAGCACCGGCTCGTGCACGCCGAGCAGGCGCGCGGAGCGGATGATGCGGCGGAGCAGACGGCGCAGCACGTAGCCGCGGCCGTCGTTGCCCGGGGTGACGCCGTCGCCGATGAGCAGGACACCGGTGCGGGCGTGGTCGGCGATGACGCGGAAGCGGACGTCGTCGGTGTGGTCGGAGCCGTAGCGGCGGCCGGAGAACTCCTCGGCGCGGCCGATCACCGGGCGGACGAGGTCGGTCTCGTAGACGTTCTCGACGCCCTGGAGGATCGTAGCGACCCGCTCGACACCCATGCCGGTGTCGATGTTCTTCTTCGGCAGCTCACCGATCGGCTTGTGGCCGTGCTTCGGGCTCTTGTCGCCCCGCACGTCCTGCATGAAGACGAGGTTCCAGATCTCGATGTAGCGGTCCTCGTCGGCGACCGGGCCGCCCTCGCGGCCGTAGTCCGGGCCGCGGTCGTAGTAGATCTCCGAGCACGGGCCGCCGGGACCGGGCACGCCCATGTCCCAGTAGTTGTCCTTGCCGTCACGGGACTGGATGCGCTCGCCGGGCAGGCCGGTGAGCTTCTTCCACAGGCCCGCCGCCTCGGAGTCGTCCTCGTAGACCGTCGCCCAGATGCGGGCCGGGTCGAGGCCGTAGCCACCTTCGCTCTGGGGCTTGGTGATCAGCTCCCAGGCGTACTCGATGGCGCCTTCCTTGAAGTAGTCGCCGAACGAGAAGTTCCCGGCCATCTGGAAGAACGTGTTGTGCCGCGTGGTCTTGCCGACCTCGTCGATGTCCGGCGTGCGGACGCACTTCTGGACGCTGGTCGCGCGCGGGTACGGCGGCGGGGCCTCGCCGAGGAAGTACGGCTTGAACTGGACCATGCCCGCGTTGACGAACAGCAGGTTCGGGTCGTCGAGGATCAGCGGCGCGCTGGGGACGCGCGTGTGTCCCTTGTTCTCGAAATGGCTCAGAAAACGCTTCGTGATTTCGTGTGTTTCCACGGGATCGTCCTTGTATACGGGCTCGCGCGAAGGCGCGGGGAATGCGGACAGGCGAGAACGGCGAAGGGCTGGGATCTTCCGGTCGCGGAGGCGACCCGATCAGCCCTCCGCCCGGCGAGCTCGCCGGACCGGGCGCCGCGACGACGCCGCGTGCCTGCCCTCGGTCACGGGGGCCGTGCTCAAGCCGGTCCGTTCGGACACCATGTCGTGCAGCTCCTGTTCCCGTTCGCTCATCCCGGCGCGGACCTCCGCGCCGAACGAACCGACGGCGCCCGCGAGTTCCCGCACGGCGTCGCCCAGGTTCGAGGCTAACCCCGCAGGGGTGGCCTGGCGAGCGGTTTCCGTCGCTTTGCGTGACAGGGCGACGCCGGCGACCACACCGACGCCGAGCCAGAACAGGCGCTTCATTTGCGGCCCCGCTTCTTCGCCGGACGAGAGGCTTTCGCTTCCGCCTTCTTCCGGCGGGCCTTGATCGCCTTGCTGAGGCCGTAGGACAGCGCGGCCGTCTTCACCAGCGGTCCGCCGAGCGTCGCGGTGAACACCGACGACAGCGCGGACACGTTGCCGGACACGGCCTGCGCGTTGGCGGTGATGCCGTCGACCCGCTCCAGCTGCGTGTTGACGTGCGTGATCGTCTCGTTCGCGCCGATCAGCAGCGGGTCGGTGTTCTCGTGCGCCTTGCGGATGGCGATCGTGGCCTCGTCCAGGGTCCGGCCGAGCTTGAACAGCACGATCGCCAGCAGCACGACGAGTACGACGAATGCTCCTGCGGCGATCAGCGCGGCGATCTGCCCTGCCGACACGGGCCCTCCTCAAGGGTCTGCGGTCTTGGTGCCCGTGAGGTTACCGCGCAGGCGGCCGTTCAGCGGGGTCACCCCACCGGACGGTCACTCAGCGCAGTGACCTCACGACGAACCGGGGAGAACCGGGCGTCAGCGCCCGCTCTTGGGCGGCGTGGTCTTCACCTTGCTGGGCGGGTCTTCGGGCACGCGGCGGTTGCGGCGGTCGCTGCCCGACTGCGAGGAGGCGGCGGGTGCCCGTGTCTCCGGTTGGCCGGGCGAAGCCGTGGTCCGGACCGGAGCGGGCCTGGCGCTCGTGGGCGAAGTTTCGCGAACCGGCTCGGGCGCTCCCCACGATTCCGGCGGTGAAGCCGTTCGAGGCCCTTCTGTCGTTGTCGTTGTCGTGGGCGGCGCTGTCGCGGACGGCGGGGGCGTCACCTCTGGCCCGGGTACCGGCCTGGGGCCCAGCGCGGTAGGCAGGTCAGGCACGCCGGAGAGCGCGAAGAGGAGAAGTGCTCCGTAAGAGGCGGCGGCGCCGGCACTGATCGCGATCCGGCGGACGACGCGGCGACGGCCTCCAGGATAGGCGAACACCGGCTTCGGGAGGTCTTCCCCACCGTCGTTTTCGTCGTGATGCTCAGGAATCACGGCCATCCGGGAATCGTACGGGCGGACCGCTACGGACGCCGTGTCACCATCCGGCTACCGACTCCGAGTCGACCGGTTCGGTTCTTGTGACGTTCATGTTACTGGGTCAAGGTTCGGGCATGCCTGAACTGTCACGCCGTACGTTGCTGGGCGCCACCGGCGCCGCGGCCGCCACCACCCTTCTCCCGCCGTCCGTGCACGCCGCCATGGCCGAACCCATGCGCCGGGGCGGACTCGACGCCATCGAGCACGTGATCGTGCTGATGCAGGAGAACCGGTCGTTCGATCACTACTACGGCAGCCTGCGCGGTGTCCGGGGCTTCTCCGACACGCATCCGCTCGAACTGCCGTCGGGGACGTCGGTGTTCGAGCAGCCGAATCCGGCGGGCGGCACGGTGCTGCCGTTCTCGGTGCGCAAGGCGGCCGAGCTCGCCGGGCGGAAACCGGACGACATCCAGTACCTCGGCGACCTCGACCACAGCTGGAACGGCAGCGGCAAGGCGTGGGCGCGTGGCTGGAACAACGGCTGGATCGCGGCGAAGACGCCGGCCACCATGACCTACTACGAGCGCCGCGACATCGCGCTCCAGTACGAACTCGCGGACACCTTCACCATCTGCGACGCCTACCACTGCTCGATCTTCGGCTCCACCAACCCGAACCGGAACTTCCTGTGGACCGGGACCACCGGGTTCGAACCGGGCAGCACGACGAACCGCGCGGTGACGAACGCGGCGTACTCCTACGACCACAAGGGCTACGACTGGACGACGTATCCGGAGCGCCTCGAAGCCGCCGGGGTGCCGTGGCAGATCTACCAGGAGTGGGACAACTTCACCGACAACGCCGTCGAGTACTTCGTGCCGTTCAAGAAGGTCGGCACGAAGATCCTCGCTTCGGTCGAGGGGAGGTTCCGCACCACCGAAGAGTTCTACGACACGCTGCTCAAGAAGACCCCCGAAGAGCGCACCAAGCTGCTGGCGCAGTTCGACGCCGGGGTCGCGAAACTGACGCCCGCCGAGCGGAACCTGTTCAAGAAGGCCATGTACCGCAGCGAGCCGGAGACACTGGTGACCCGGCTGAAGGCGGACATCCAGGCGCGGCGGCTGCCCGCGGTCAGCTGGCTGGTGCCGTCCGCGAAGGACTCCGAGCACCCTGGCGCGTCCACTCCGGTCGGCAGCGCGAACCTGATCTACCGCGTGCTCGACGCGCTGGCGTCCGACCGCGAAACGTGGTCCAAGACGGTGCTGCTGATCAACTTCGACGAGAACGACGGTTACTTCGACCACGTTCCGCCGCCGATGCCGCCCGGGAACGCGGCCAACGACGCGGACCACTTCAACGGCCAGCCGCTCGGCTTCGGCCCGCGTGTGCCGATGACGGTCGTCTCGCCGTGGTCGATCGGCGGCAACGTCGACTCCACCGTGTACGACCACACCTCGGTGCTGCGGTTCCTCGAACGCTGGACCGGGATCGCCGAGCCCAACATCAGCAAGTGGCGGCGGACCGTCGCGGGTGATCTCACCGGTGCCTTCGACTTCTCGCGGGCCGGACGTCAGCCGCGGGTGAACCGGCCCGGCCCGGTGCCCGCACCGATCAGCCGCTGGCGGCCGTCCGCCCCGGCGGAGCAGAGCCTGCCCGTGGCCGAGCCCGGCAACCGGCCGTCCCGGCCGCTGCCGTACCAGGTGTCGGTGTCCGGCGCGGTGGACAAGTCGGGGAATCTGGCGCTTTCGCTGGCCAACAGCGGCTCGTCGTCGGCGCATTTCGCGCTGTACCCGTACAAGGGCGAATTCGCCGAGCCCGCGCACCGCGACGTCCGCGGCGAGGCACCGGAACTCGTGCGGCTGGCCGGTGACGACTACCGCGTCGTCGTCCAGGGGCCGAACCGGTCGTGGTGGGAACTGCGCGGAAACCGTCGCGGGGCCGCCGCGGGTGTCGATGTCCGGACGCGGTTCCTCACGTGGCGCTCGGGTGTCGAATTCAAGCTGTCCAACTCGGGCACTTCGGCGCTGACGCTGCGGCTGTCGTCTTCGCGGTTCACGCGCGTCGTGCGGGTCGGGGCCGGGCGTTCGGTCACGGTGGACTGGCCGGTTTCGGGCGGCTGGTACGACGTGAAGGTCACCGCGGACGGGGATCCGTCGTTCCTGCGGACGCTGACCGCGCGGGTGGAGAACGGGCGGACCGGCGTCTCCTGCTGATCGTTCCGTGAAGGCCTCCTTCCCTACTCTCAGGGTAGGGAAGGAGGCCTTCACGGACTTGTGCTTGATCACTGCCGGCGCCTCCGCCAGTACGCGAAGCAGACCGCCGCCAGCAGCGGTCCCCAAAGCAGGAGCGGGGCGTAGGTGAGTTCGAAGAAGGCGAGTTGCCAGCCGTGCAGTGACTCCGTGGGGAAGTCGTCCGGCAGGGGATCGCCTTGGAGGGTGCGCCCGGACATCTCGGTGGCGATGGCGGCGGTCCACAGAACGGTCAGGATCGTGGCGCCGAGAGCGGCGGGCACGACGGCGGCGAGGGGCGGTACCTTGCGGCCGCCCAGCAGCGGAATCCAGCGCGGGAGCACCTCTCCCCACTCGGCGACCAGCCCGATGGCGGTGAAGGCGAACAGTTCCGCGACGACGGACAACGCGATGACGTACACCGGCCCCGGCAGCCACGACGGAAGCTGGCCCGAACCGTGCGGGCCGTCACCGCCGACGTCGAAGACGACGGTCATGATCCGCCAAAGGCCGGAAGGGAGCACGGCGAAGGGGATGGCGTAGGCGGCGACCTTGGCCCACCGGGGGACTCCGGGCACCGGGGCGTGTGCTCTGTTCCACGCGGTGCGCAGTCGCCCGGTCGCGGTGGCTTGGTGGACGGTCATACGTGCTCCTCGGACGATCGGGTTCCGCTCGCTTGATCGGTTTCAACGATCACAGCCGCCCCGGTCCGCCGCGTCCCCCACCGGATTGAAGCGGGTCCATTCCGTGGGGGACAGCACCTTATTCGGTTGCGTGTGGGTCGCCGGCGTTTCTAGCGTCGCTTATGACCGTCACCTTGCACGCGCTCTGTTTCGCCGCGCACGACCCGGGAGGTCTGGCGCGTTTCTGGGCGGGTCTCCTCGGCTGGGAAACCGACGGCGACACCCTGATCCCGAACGACGACACCGGTTTCCGGCTCGGTTTCGTGCCGTCGGCAGAACCGAAGACCCGCCAGAACCAGATGCATTTCGACCTGACGAGCGAATCCCCGGAAGACCAGCGGCGGACGGTTGCGAAGGCGCTCGAACTCGGCGGCGGCCACATCGACGTCGGCCAGCGTCCGGAGGAAGAACACGTGGTGCTCGCCGACCCCGAAGGCAACGAGTTCTGTGTCATCGAGCCGGGCAACGACTTCCTCGCCGAATGCGGATTCGTCGGCGCCGTCGCGTGCGACGGTTCGCAAGCGGCCGGCTGCTTCTGGAGCGAAGCGCTCGGCTGGCCGCTGGTGTGGGACAAGGACCAGGAGACGGCGATCCGGTCGCCGCACGGTGGCCCGAAGATCACCTGGGGCGGTCCGCCGTTCACCCCGAAAACCGGGCCGAACCGGCTGCGTTTCGTCCTGAGCGGTTCCCTGTCGGAAGCCGAGCGGCTCGTCGCGCTCGGCGCTTCACACCCCGGCATGGTGGAGGAACAGGTGGAGATGACGGATCCCGACGGGAACGAGTTTTCCTTCGTGGTGCGGGAAACGGCGGCATAACACGCGCCGGATGGGGCCTGGAGTATGGCCATCGCCGACGAAGCCGGACCTGACGAACCACAGGTACGCTCCGCCGTACGGCACCGGATGGAAATTGGTCTACACCTATTGACGCGCGGCAGGTCAGCGGCTCAAGCTGCTGGGACCGAGGGCCATCTTCCACTGTCGGAGGTTCGGCGTGCCAAGGAGAACCAGGAAACTACTCCCCCTGCTGGCGTCGCTCATCACGCTGGCCGGACTCATGATCGTCGTCATCACCCCGTCCCCGTCGAGCGCGGCAGGCCATGAGGACTGCCGTCCCGACGGGCTGTACCGGACACCCGGCGTCGACACCCCCTACTGCACCGTCTATGACACAGCGGGCCGCGAATCCCTGGGAGAAGGGCATTCCCGCCGCGTGATCGGCTACTTCACCAGCTGGCGCACCGGGAAGAACGGCGCACCGGCCTATCTGGTCAACAACATCCCGTGGTCGAAGGTCACCCACCTCAACTACGCGTTCGCGCATGTGGACGCGCAGAACAAGGTCTCGGTCGGCGCGCCGAGCGCGACCAACGAGTCCATCGGCATGGAATGGCCGGGCGTTCCCGGCGCCGAGATGGATCCGTCGCTGCCCTACAAGGGACACTTCAACCTGCTGACCAAGTACAAGAAGCAGCACCCGAACGTGAAGTCGCTGATCTCGATCGGCGGCTGGGCCGAGACCGGTGGCTTCCTGAACCCCGACGGCACCCGCAACGCCTCCGGCGGGTTCTACAAGATGACGCAGACCCAGGCGGGTATCGACGTCTTCGCGGATTCCGTCGTGCAATTCCTGCGCACCTACGGTTTCAACGGCGCGGACATCGACTACGAGTACGCGACGTCGGCGAACTACGCCGGCAACCCGGACGACTACTGGATCGCGCAGGCCAACCGGGGCACTCTCTGGGCGGGTTACGAGAACCTGATGCGCACGCTGCGCGAGAAGCTCGACCGCGCGGGCGCCGCCGACGGCAAGCACTACCTGCTGACCGCCGCCGTGCCCGCGTCCGGCTGGTTGCTGCGCGGCCAGGAGGTCTACGGCGTCACGCGCTATCTCGACTACGCCAACATGATGAGCTACGACCTGCACGGCGCGTGGAACCAGTTCGTCGGGCCGAACGCCGCGCTCTACGACTCCGGCAACGACGCGGAACTCGCGCACTGGCAGGTGTACACGACACCGCAGTACGACGGGCAGGGCTATCTCAACACCGACTGGGCCTATCACTACTTCCGCGGTGCGATGCAGGCCGGCCGGATCAACATCGGCGTCGGGTTCTACACCCGCGGCTGGCAAGGCGTGTCCGGCGGGACGAACGGGTTGTGGGGCAAGGCTCCGCTGCCGGACCAGAAACAGTGTCCACCGGGCACCGGGTCACACGTCGGTTCGACGGTGCCGTGCGGCAACGGCGCGATCGGCATCGACAACCTCTGGCACGACCTCGGCCTGGCGGGCGGCGAGGTCCCCGCGGGCGCGAACCCGATGTGGCACGCGAAGAACCTCGAAAACGAGATCACCCCGGACTACCTGGAGGCGTACGGGCTGACCCCGAAGACCGACCCGGCGGACCGGATCTCCGGCTCCTACGACAGGTTCTACGACAACACGATGGTGACACCGTGGCTGTGGAACAACGACAAGAAGGTGTTCCTGTCCACTGAGGATGAGGCCTCGCTCGCCACGAAGGCCAAGTACGTGGCCGACAAGGGCATCGGCGGCATCATGATCTGGGAACTGGCGGGCGACTACGCCTTCGACGAAGCCAAGGGCCAGTACTTCATGGGCGACACGCTGATCACGAAGATCAACGACGGCCTGCGCGGCGCCGCCCCGTACGGCAACGCCAAGTCGCCGCGTCCCGCACCGTCGTCGGTGCTGAACGCGAACGTGAACCTGACCGGATTCGCGCTGGGCGACGCGAACTACCCGATCACCCCGCGGATGCGCATCACCAACAATTCGACCACCACCATCCCCGGTGGGACGAAGATCGAGTTCGACTACGGGACCAGTGCGCCCGGCAGCATGTCCGACCAGTCGGGCTTCGGCCTGACGGTCACGAGCAAGGGCCACAGCGGGCCCAACGTCGGCGGGATGAAGGGAGACTTCCAGCACGTCGCGGTGACCGTGCCGACCTGGCAGAACATCGCACCGGGCGCCACCGTCGAGATCCGGCTGAACTACTACATGCCGATCGCCTCGCCATCGAACTTCACGTTCACCTTCGGCGGGACGACCTACGCGATCGCGTCGGATCACCCGCGTGGCGGCGGTACCCCGCCGACCACGACCACCACCACGACTACCGGTACGACGACCACCACGACGAGTCCGACGACGACCACCACCCCGACGACGACCACCACGGTGCCGTCCGACGCCTGGAAGCCGAACGTCGACTACGCCACGGGTGCTCGTGTGACCCACAACGGCGCGGCCTACGTATGCCGGCAGGGCCACCGGTCGCTGCCCGGCTGGGAACCGCCGAACGTGCCTGCCCTCTGGACCCCCGCCTGACAGAGCCCGGCAGCGCGCTGAAGCTCGTGAGTGGTAAGGACGGTTCTAACCGGCCTTACCACTCACGAGCCCAAAGCGGTCAGTAACGCCCGGCGGTCAACTCGTCGAACCCCGGGAAGTCCCCCGCCAGCGTGGCGCCGGTGAAGTTGCCGACCCACCCGCCGTCGTCGTGGAAGAACCGGATGGACACGTAGTCGGGCCGCGTCCCCATGTCGAACCAGTGCGTGGTGTTCGCGGGCACGCTCAGCAGGTCCCCCGCCTCGCACAGCACCGCGTACACCTTGCCCCCGACGTGCAGGTAGAACACGCCGGACCCGCGCGCGAAGAAGCGGTCCTCGTCATCGTCGTGGGTGTGCTCGGCGAGGAACTTCTGCCGGGCTTCGGCGGCCTCGGCCGCCCAGCCGGGCTCGTCCGACGGGGTCATGCGGACGGCGTCCACGAACGTGTAGCCCTCGGCCGCCGAGACCTTGCCGATCGGCTCCTCGTAGGCGGCCAGCACCTGTTCGGGCGTCACTTCGCGCGGCAGATCCGGGACGAGGTCCCACCGTTCGAAGCGGACACCGAGCCGCCCGAGTTCCCCGGTGATCACGGCCGGGTCCTCGGTCCTGAGCGCGATCTCGCCGGGCCGGTCGTCCGGCCACACGGTCAGCAGGGTCATCGCACTCCCCTTTCTCCACCGACAAGTCTTGTCTCTACCCGGAACCGGAGCAACCACTCCAAACATTCCAGGCGATGACGCGCGTGGCGCAGGTCATCCCCCCACACGTAGATGCCGTGCCGCGCGACGATCACCGCCGGCGTGTCCGCCCGGAACCCCGCCTCGAACGCGTCACCGAGGACGCGCATGTCCTGACCGTTGGCGATCACCGGGATGGTCACCAGGTCGTCGTGGGCGGCGCGGCCGAAACCTTTGAGCATCTCCAGGTCACGCAGTTCGACGCCGTCCGGCCAGTGCTCGGCGGCGACCACCGGCGCGAGGGCGTGCACGTGGATCACCGCGCCCGCCCCCGACACCGCCGCGATCCGAGCGTGCAGTCCCGCCTCGGCCGACGGCACCTTGTCCGGATGCGGCTGGTCGGCGACGGCCAGCCCGTCTTCGCCGACCACCACGACGTCGTCGCTGGTCAGCTCGCCTTTGTCCCGGCCGCTGACGGTGACGGCGACCCGCAGCGGATCACGGCCGAGCACCACCGAGAGGTTGCCGGACGTGCCCCGCAGCCAGCCCATTCCGGCGAACCGGGCGGACTCTTCGGCCAGCGCGCGCCCGGCGAGTTCCAGGAGACTCATCGAGGGACGACCTTCACCTCGTCGAATGTCCGGATGGTCCGGTGTGTCCCGAAATCCGCATCCCCGAACGGCTCACCGTCGCGGGCGAGGCCGACGGTCTGCCAGCCGTCGGCGGCGGCCCCGTCGAGCTCGGCCGGGACGTCGGAGAAGAACACGATGTCCCCCCGCTCGGCATCCAGCGCCGAGGCGATCGTGCGGTACGACGGCGCCTCACGTTTCGGCCCGGCGTTGACCGTGTCGAAATGCTGCTCGAACAAGCCGGTGACGTCGCCGTCGGTGGTCCGCGAGAACGACGCGATCTGCCCGGCGACCGAACCGGAGGAGAACACCGCGAGCCGCAGGCCGGACTCGTGCCACGACCGCAGCGCCGGGACGACGTCGCCGAAGAACTCCGTCGAGAGGTCGCCCTCGGCGTACCCGCGCTGCCAGATGAGCCCCTGCAACGTCTTCAGCGGCGCGATCTTCTGATCCGCGTCCATCCAGCCGTGCAGCACCCGCACGACGTCCACTGTGGACGCGTCCGCCCTGAGCCTGCCGAGTTCCCTGATCCGGGCCACGGCGCCGGCGACCTCGGGATCGTCCGGGTGGTCGTCGATCCACGGGCCCAGCCGCGGACGCGCGTAGTCGTAGAGGGTCACGTGCACGTAGCTGGTGGCGGTCAGCGTGCCCTCGATGTCGAGGACCACCCATCGGGCGGTCAGCGTTGCGGTCACTGGTTCGCTTCACCTTCTGCGTAGTACTCGCGGAGCCGTCCGGGCTCGAAGGCCCCGCGGTCGGTCACCACCGCGGTCACGAACCGCGGTGGTGTCACGTCGAAGGCCGGATAGTGCCCACGGACGCGTTCGCTCGCGACGCGGTGGCCGAGCGCGCTCAGCACCTCGTCGCCGTCGCGGTATTCGATCGGCACGTCGGCGCCGGTCGGCGCCGCCTGGTCGGGCGCCTGGACCATCGCGTAGAACGGCACGCCGAACGCCTCCGCCGCCACCGCGAGCCCCAGCGTGCCGATCTTGTTGACCACATGACCGTCCATGGTGACCCGGTCGGCCGCGGTCACCAGCGCGCCGACCTCTCCGGAGGACAGCACCGCGGCGCCCATCCCGTCGGTGATCAGCCGGGTGTCGGCGCCCATCTCGGCGAGTGTCTCGGCGGTCAGCCGCGCACCCTGCAGGTACGGCCTGGTTTCCGTGCACAGGAAGGAGAACTCCTTGCCCTGCCGTCGCGCGGCGAGCACGAATTCGACCAGGTAGAGGTCAGCCCAGCAATGCGTCAGCACGGTCGCCCCGCCCGGCACCAGCGCCGCCGCGTGCTCGCCGAGCGCACGACTGCGCGACCGATACAATTCGTCACCTGCTTGCGCTCCCCTCGACGCGGCCTCGATGAGGTCACCCGCCGATTTGTCCACTTCGGACAGTACGACGGCGACGGCCTTGCGCAGGTGGTTGTTGGTCTTGCGGGTCGCGATGATCCGTTCCCCCGCCCGCTCCAGGTACGCCCGCGGGTCCGCGAGCCCGGACGCCTCGCGAGCGGCGAGCACCATCGCGCCCAACGCGGCGAAATACGGCCCGGAAGACTGCGTGACCATCTCTTCGATCGCCACCGCGACCTCTTCCGAAGTCCGGCAGAGCACCCATTCCCGCTCGAACGGGAAGATCCGGCGGTCGAGGATGTGCACGCCTTCGCCGTCGAGGCGGACGCTTTCGGCGAGGATCGGCAACGTCATCAGCTGTACCCCGAAAGGCACGGCGGGATCCCGTTGAGGAAGTGATCGCCGACCTCGCGCGCCTTGTACGTCACGGGGTCGTGCAAGGTCAGCGTGCGGGCGTTGCGCCAGAAGCGGTCGAAGCCGTACTTCGTCGCGGTGGCCCGCGCGCCGGTGAACTCGAAGACCTTGCTCGTGATTTCGACCGCGGCCCGGCTCGCGACGATCTTCGCCGACGAGATCGCGATCGCCGCTTCGGCGCGCTCGGCCGGGGTCAGCTCGAAGCCGCGCTCGTCGGCCTCACCGAGTGCGGCGACCGCGGCGTCGACGGCGAATCCGGCCGCCCGTGCCGTCGCGACCAGTTCGCCGTATCCGGCCAGGATGTACGGGTCCTGGGCCGCTTTGTCCACATCGGACAGTGTCCAGGGTCGCGCGGTCTCCCTCGTGTACACCGCCGCTGCGTCGAGCGCGCCTGCCGCGAGGCCGACGTACACCTGCGCGAGCATGAGCTGGAAGCCGATCGCCGCCAGGGAGATGCGGGGCACCCTCGGATCCGACTGGTCTTCCGGCTGGGCGCCGAGGACCTCGTCCTTGGCGACGTGGACGTCCTCGAACCGCACCGCGCCGCTCGCGGTGAGCCGCTGGCCGATGTTGTCCCAGTCACCGGGGAAGGTGATCCCGTCGGACCGCGCGTCGACGACGAAGGTCAGCTTCTCGCCGTTGTCGGTCCTCGTCGCGCTGACCACCAGGCGGTCGGCGACGGCCGCGCCGGTGGCGAAGGTCTTGGTGCCCTCGACGGTGAACCCGCCGTCGGCCGGGGTCAGGAGCAGGGCGGCGTCGAGCGGGTTGCTCACGCCGGCCCAGAACCAGCCCGGTTCGCTCGTCGCGCGCGGCCCGAACAGGCCGGTGCGCCAAAGCTGCAGGTAGTGGTAACCGAGCAGATGACCGACCGACGCGTCCGCGGCGGAGACGATCCGGGTGGCCTCGTTCGCGGCCGCCCAGCCGGCGGTGTCGAGCAGGGGTAGCAGCCCGGACTCGCGCAGGAGGCCGACTTCCCGGACCGGGAGATCTCCGGCGAGGTCCCGCTCGGCCGCGTCCGCCGCCAGGGCGCCCGCAAGCTCGAGCGCCGCTTTTCGCCACACTTCGGTCATTCCGCCCCTTCCACGTCGATGAGAGCGTCCAGCGCCACGCGGGTCGCCCTCGCCACCCCGGCGGCCACGACGTCGCGATGCGGGTCGTAGGCCGACGTGTCGGGGTGCTCGGGCCGCGCGTCGCCGTCGATCACGAGCACACCACCGGCCCGCAGGCCGCGCAATGCCGCGAACACCAGCAACGTGGAGAGTTCCCTCTCAATGGCGATCACCCGCGCGGCGAGGTATTCGGTCATCGGGAGGGTGAGCACCAGCGGGCTGAACGCGGCCCGTGTCCACACCACACCCCGGTGCGCCTCCGGGGCCTCGCGGCTCAGCGCCACGACGATCTCCGGGGTGGCGAACGCCGGGTACTCCGGGTGGGTGCCGCCGGGTGTCCCGGCCGGGTGGACACGGTCGAGGTCGACCTCGCGTCCGGTCATCGCCGCGGCGAGCCCGGCGGCCGTCTGGGCCGCGGTGCGCCCGCGCGCTGACGCGGCCGTCCCGCAGCACCGTGACGTGGTCGCTGACGGCGAGACCTCCTGGAGTTTGTGCGACACCAGCAGGATCGTGCGGTCCTCGGCGGCGAGGTCGCGCAGCACGCCGGCCACACCGGCGACGGCCCCTCGGCATGCCCACGCCCGGACGCTCCGTGAAGGACTCCTTCCCTACCCTGAGAGTAGTGAAGGAGCCCTTCCTTGCGTCTAGCACGAGGAAGGGCTCCTTCATGTACTCGGCAGCGCCGTCATGGACCGAACCTAGGAATCACCTGGCGGAACCCGCGTGACCGGACCGATCACGCGCGACTGTGTGGATTTCGGGTCATCCAACGCCCCGAAATCCACACAGTCCGTCGCCGACGGACCGATCACGACCGAAGGACCGGCGCTCGCGTCCCGGCTGGAAGCCGGCATCGCCCGAATGCGGACTAACGCTCACCCCGGATCGTGCGCCGCAGCTTCGGCACCCGCTCGTACAACGTCCGCTCCGCCCCTCGCTGCGTCGGCTCGTAGTAGTCCCGCCCCACCAGCTCGTCCGGCGGGTACTGTTGCGCCAGAACACCTTCCGGCACGTTGTGCGGATACCGGTATCCCTTCGCGTTGCCGAGCTTCTCCGCTCCCGCGTAGTGCCCGTCCCGCAGATGCGGCGGCACCGTCCCGATCCGCCCTGACCGGACGTCGCTGAGCGCGGCGTCGATGCCGGTGATGACGGCGTTCGACTTCGGCGCCGTCGCCAGGTGCACGGTCGCCTGCGCGAGCGCGAGACGGCCTTCCGGCATACCGATGAACTGCACGGCGTGCGCCGCCGCGACGGCCGACTGCAACGCCGTCGGATCGGCCATGCCGATGTCCTCGCTCGCGTGCACCACCAGCCGCCGGGCCAGGAACCGTGGGTCCTCCCCCGCCTCGATCATCCGCGCCAGGTAATGCAGTGCGGCGTCCACATCGGACCCTCGGATCGATTTGATGAACGCGCTGATGACGTCGTAGTGCTGATCGCCGTCGCGGTCGTAGCGCACCGCCGCCTTGTCCACTGTGGACTCGACAATGGCGAGGTCGATCGTCTTGGCCTCGGTCGCGCTCGCCGCGTCCGCGGCCGCCTCCAGCGCGGTGAGCGCGCGCCGCGCGTCGCCGGAGGCCAGCCGCACCAGATGTTCCCGCGCGTCTTCGGTCAGGGTGAGTTCGCCGCCGAGGCCGCGTTCGTCGGCCAGGGCACGCTCGATCAGCGCGCCGATGTCGGCGTCGGTCAGCGGCCGCAACTGCAGCACCAGCGACCGCGAAAGCAGCGGCGAGACGACGGAGAACGACGGGTTCTCCGTCGTGGCCGCCACCAGCAGCACCGTCCGGTCCTCGACGGCGCCGAGCAGGGCGTCCTGCTGGGTCTTGGAGAACCGGTGGACCTCGTCGATGAACAGCACCGTGTTCTCGGCGTTATATCGAAGCCTCCGCTGTGCCTCCTGAATGACCCCGCGCACCTCCTTCACCCCCGCCGACAACGCCGACATCGCCACGAACCGGCGGCCGGTCGCGGCCGAGACGAGGTTCGCCAACGTGGTCTTGCCCGTCCCCGGCGGACCGTAGAGCAGCACGGAAGCGGGAGCGGCGCCTTCGACGAGCCGCCGCAGCGGCGCCCCCTCCCGCAGCAGGTGCTGCTGGCCGACGACCTCGTCGAGCGAACGCGGCCTCATCCGCACCGCCAGCGGTGAGCCCGCCGGGACGGCGACGTCCCTCGGCTCGGCCGGCTCCGGCGGCGGCCCGAGATCGGGGTTCACGGTGAAGAGTTCGTCCTGTGCCACGGTGTCGACGGTAGCCGTACCCACCGACGGTTCCGGCCACAGGTCAGCGCAGCCGCTCCCGGAACGAATGCCACATGATCACGGCCGCGTACGGCACGAACTCCCGGCCGCGCCGCCACACCCACGGGATGCCCTTCAGCACCAGCCAGCCGACGTGCCCGGCGGCACTCGGCTCCACGCCTCCCGAGCAGGTCAGGCTGACCGGCCGCGGCACCGCGAACCCGGCCTCGGCGAGCCGTTCGGTGAACCCGGTCGCCAGCATCCGGTGCCCGAGTTCCGACGGGTGCAGCCGGTCGACGCTCCACGCGGTGAGGTCGTAGGCGCCCGGCAGCAGTTCGAGGTCGAGACATGGCACGCTCTCGCGTTCGACGACCCCGTCGATGGCGGCGTTCAGCTCGGCCACCCGCTGGCTCAACGCCCGCCGCAGCGACTGCGGGAGGCGGAACACCTTGCCATGGTCGTGGTAGCGCACCGGGACCACGGTCGTGCCGACGGCGGCCAGCGCACGGATCACCTCGGTGAGGTCCGCGGCGATCTTCTCGGCACTGAAATCGGGGCGCAGCGTGTCGTTCATCCCCGCCACCACCAGCGCGACGTCCGGCCGGTGCGCCACGGCCGCGGGAAGCTGCTTCGTCAGCACACAGCCCATGCGGGCACCGGTGAACGACGGGTTCAGGTAGCCGTCCGGCTCGACACCCAGCGCCTCGGCGACGAGCGGGCCGACCCCGCGCCAGCCGCCTCGGTCCGGCAGCGGGTCGCCAAGGCCCACGGCCGTGGAATCGCCGAGCACGACCAGTCTGCGCGCGGACCTCGGAACGGCGGGCGCGGGAGGAAGGAGAGGTTCGGGACCTGGAGTGACTTCGACACTGATCACGGTCACGGTAGCCACCATCGGCCACGCAGGCTCACCCGTGATGATGTCTGGGTAACGCGGCGAGGACGGTCGAGCGAAAAGTCCGTGCGGTGGCTACCGGAACGCCGGATAGAACGCGAGATCCGCGTGCGGCCCCAGCCTCGCGCCGAGCGCCGCGGCGACCCTGGTGGCGTGCTCGGAGATGTGGGTCAGGCGGGCGCGCAGCGAGTGTTTGGCCAGTTCCCGCCACCAGGTCACCAGCGCGGCCTCCCGGCTGATCGGCGTGGCGTGCCGGTCCAGGTCCAGCTCCGGGAGGATCTCCCAGGTGATGACCCACAGCAGGAGCAGCTGACCGTCCATCAGGTGCTCGGCCAGCGCGTCTTCGTCCGCGAGCGCGGGCCAGACCGAGACGACCTCGGCCCGCCAGGCCGCGATCATCGCCTCGCTCATCCCCGGCGGCAGTGCCAGCGCGTCCTCACTCGACGCGAACGGGAGCCGCAGGTACGCCGCGTCCATCAAAGTGCTGCGCACCCGGCCGCGTTCGAAGTCGAGGAACCGCACTCCCCCGCTGGTCACGAGGTTGTTGTCCGGGCTGAGATCCACGGGGCTGAACGCCCGGTACGACGGCGAACCCGCTCGCTCGGCGACCTCCATGACCCGCTGTTGCACCGGCTCCGGCGTCTCGACGTCGAGCAGTTCCTCCAGCAGGCCGGGCAGTTGCGCGCAGACCGCGGGCAGCGGCGCGTCCTCGTTCTTGACCGGGCCGCCGAGACGGCGCAGCAGCGCGTTGAAATCGGGTTCGCGGCTCGCCGTGCTCGCGTGCAGCCTGCCCAGCGACCGGGCCCAGGACAGCAGCGCGCGTTCGGCGCCGCGCGCGTCACGCGCGTGGAGCTTGTCGTGCAGCGTCGGGACGCCGCCGAGGTCCTCGATCACCAGGACGCGGTCCCGGCCGTCGTGGGCCAGCAGCTCCGGGCACATGCGGTCCTCCGGCGCGAGCGCGGTGAACAGCTGGTAGCTGACCGCCTCCTGCGCGAACGGGTCGGGCCGTCCCGGTTCGGGTTGGTCGGGGTAGTGCTTGATGACCAGTGTGCGTGGCAGCGCGAACGGCGACGACGCCACCCGCGCCCGCACGACCGTGGCCGGGCCACTGCCGGCGAGGTCTTCGGGGGCGACGAGGGTGATCGCGCTGCCGAATCGGCGTGAGAGGACCGACTCGCCGGCGGCGAGTGCGGCCGCGACGGCGAGGGTTTCGGCTCCAGCTCCGACGGTCGAATCGTCGGCAGAGGAGGTATCGACTGTCATTGCCACCGACCCTACTCGTGACTGAGCAACCATGACCACTGAGATCCGGGCAATCGCGCGCACTGGCGCGATCTGGGACTCATCCGCGTGAAAGCGGACGTTCCGTCACCCTCGATCGTTGCCCACGACGGCGCAATGTCAGCACAATGGCCGCAGCTGCAACGATTCCGATGAGATTGACCAGCAGCTGACCGGCCGAATAAAGGCACCGTTCCCACTGACCGGCAACCGCCGCGACCACCGCGTAACCCGCCGCGGGCACCGTCGTCACCGAGATGAACACGCCGACGAGCGCGGCGGATTTGGCCGAAGTCATGGAAAGCATCCCGGCCGCGCCGGCGAGCAACGCGACGATCAGCGACGCGACTCCGACCTTGTAGACGAAATCCACCTCGTGGTTCTCGGCGAGCTTGCTCACTTCGAGCACACCGGTGGCGCCGCCCACCAGTACCACGCCGAGCGTGATGACCATCGCGATCGGGAAACCGCCGAGCAACGCGATTCCGCCCTGCTTCACGAGGTCTTTCCGGCGCAGCACCAGACCGACCGCGATCGCCGCCAGCGGTCCGAATTCCGGACCCACCACCATCGCACCGACGATGGTGACCGACGAGTTCGTGACGACACCGACCGCCGCCAACAGGCACGCGATGGTCAAAAACGCCTGAAATGTCCAAGTGAGGCGCGACTCCTCGCCGGTGCGGCCGACGAGTTCCTGCCACACCACCGCGTCCGCGGCCTCGCCCGGCGCGGCCTCCTCGGCCTTGTCGGCGGCGTCGGACACCGCGGTGTCCAGCGCTTCCAGCGTGATCCCGCCGGTGTGGTCGAGGTCGAGCCCGCACAGCGACTCGACGATGTCGTCGGTCGCCTCGCGCGCGATATCCGCCTCGATCAGGTCGCCTTCGGGGGCGACCGCCACCCCACGATGCATCACGAGGTGCGCCGTCCCGGCGTGTGCCCGCAGGATCCGGATCGCTTCTTCGGTCCGGTCCGGCGGGCACACGGCCCTGAGATGGAGCATCAGTTCTTCACGGGCGGCGCGGGCTTGGCGTCGATGCCCGCCTCCTTGCGCTGCTCCGCGGTGATCGGCGCGGGAGCCGCGGTCAGCGGGTCGAACCCGCCGCCGGTCTTCGGGAACGCGATGACGTCACGCAGCGACTCGGCCTTGGCCAGCAGCATGACGATCCGGTCCCAGCCGAACGCGATCCCGCCGTGCGGCGGCGGACCGAAAGCGAAGGCGTCGAGCAGGAAGCCGAACTTCTCCTGTGCCTCCTCCTCGGACAGGCCCATCAGCTCGAAGACCTGCTTCTGCAGTTCCTGCTGGTGGATACGGATCGAGCCGCCGCCGATCTCGTTGCCGTTGCAGACGATGTCGTAGGCGTAGGCCAGCGCGCCGCCGGGGTCGTCGGCGAGTTTGCCGATCCACTCCGGGGTCGGCGAGGTGAAGGCGTGGTGCAGGGCCTTCCACTTGCCGCCGCCGACCGCGACGTCGTCGGACTCCTCGGCCGAGATGAACATCGGGAAGTCGACGACCCAGACGAACGACCAGGCGTTCTCGTCGATCAGGCCGAGACGGCCGCCGATCTCCAGCCGGGTGGCGCCCAGCAGCGCACGCGCGTCGGCGGGCTTGCCCGCGGCGAAGAAGACGCAGTCGCCAGGCTTGGCGCCGACGGCCTCGGCGACCGTCTCGCGCTCCTTCTCCGACAGGTTCTTCGCGACCGGCCCGCCGAGCGTGCCGTCCTCGTTGACCAGGATGTAGGCGAGACCGCGATGGCCGCGCTGCTTGGCGAAATCCTGCCAGGCGTCGAGGGTGCGGCGCGGCTGGTCGGCCCCGCCCGCCATCACGACGGCGCCGACGTACGGTGCCTGGAACACGCGGAACGGGGTGTCGGCGAAGAACGCCGTCATGTCGGTCAGTTCGAGGTCGAAGCGCAGGTCCGGCTTGTCCGAACCGTACTTCTCCATCGCCTCGGCGTAGGTGATGCGCCGGAACGGCCGGGGGATGTCGGCGCCGATCAGCTTCCACAGCGCCGTCACGATGTCCTCGCCGAGTGCGATGACGTCGTCCTGCTCGACGAAGCTCATCTCGATGTCGAGCTGGGTGAACTCCGGCTGCCGGTCGGCGCGGAAGTCCTCGTCCCGGTAGCAGCGTGCGATCTGGTAGTACCGCTCGAGACCGCCGACCATGAGCAGCTGCTTGAACAGCTGCGGCGACTGCGGGAGCGCGTACCAGGAGCCGGGCTTGAGCCGGGCGGGGACCACGAAGTCGCGGGCGCCCTCGGGGGTGGAGCGGGTCATGGTCGGGGTCTCGACCTCGACGAACTCCTGCGCGTGCAGCACCTCGCGGGCCGCGCGGTTCACCTCGCTGCGCAGGCGCATCGCGGCCGCGGGGCCGCTGCGGCGCAGGTCGAGGTAACGGTGCTTGAGCCGCACCTCCTCGCCGACGTCGACCCGGTCGTCGATCGGGAACGGCAGCACGGCGGCCTCGGACAGCACCTCGAGCTCGGTGGCCAGCACCTCGATCTCGCCGGTGGGGATCTCGGTGTTGGCGTTGCCCTCCGGCCGCTTCGAGACCTCGCCGACGATGCGGACGCAGTACTCGGAGCGCAGCTGGTGGGCGCGCTCGGCCATCTCGCCCTCGCGGAAGACGACCTGGCTCACGCCGCTGGCGTCACGCAGATCGATGAAGATGACGCCGCCGTGATCGCGCCGCCGGGCCACCCATCCGGTGAGGGTGACCGTCTGACCGGCGTGCTCGGCACGCAAGGTGCCGGCTTTGTGGGTGCGAAGCACTGCGGGTGCTCTCCTTCGGCATCACGATTCTGCGATTCGACGGCTTTTCGCCGACGTCAAAGGCTAACGAATCGCCCCGGATGCCTCGCGACCAGGTACAAACCCGGCGTTTCGTCAGATCGTCGGCCAGGCCTCCAGCGCCGCGACCATCCGCCGGGTGTGCGCCAGGTAGTCCGGCACGGACAGGACCCGGCCGTCGATGTTCTCCAGCAGCCAGCCCGAGGCCGCCTCCTTCGACGCGAAGAACTGCGTGCAGACCAGGGCCTCGACGTAGTCCTGGCCGAGGGCGAGGTCGATACCGGACAACCGCGACGCGGCGACCACGGCCTGCGGCGGGTCGACGCTCAAGACCCTTTCCCTGGTGAAGTGGACCCGGACGCGGGCCCCGGTCGCCGGGCAGACCGCGTCCGCGTGCACGGGTTCACCGGTGGCGACGGCCAGGAGGAACAAGTCGACGCGGTACCGGTCGGAGCCCGCGCGGTCGGCCGGGCGCGAGCCACGGTCCATCACGACCAGGCCGTCGCGGATGGCGAAACCCATCAGGTCCATCAGCCGGTGGGCTTCGGCGGGGTCCATGCCGACGGTCGCGGCGAGTCTTCCGATGGCGATGGGGTGTCTGCCCGCCCTGGTCAGCTTGGTCGCGGCCCAGGCGATGCGGACAGCGGCGGTGCGATCCGTACGGGTGGTCAACAGGCACCTCCTCGCCTTCGTCCCCGTTGAGATTAAGCACGAAAAGGTTTTCCCGCCAAGTCACTGCGCCGAACGGCCGAATGCGTTGTGCGGTAAGAAAATTCACAGTGCGCATCGAGCAACGGGAAGACGCACTTTCGGCCGTATCGGGCGAAAGTGGTGCTACAGCAGTTTGAGCTGCTCGGCCGGCGGCACCACCGCCTCCCCCGAACGCTGCACGGGCATCGTCACCTGCATCCGTTCCCCGTCGTCCGCACGGGAACCGAAGCCGTGACGGCGCAACAACGGGCCGACTTTGGCGCCGAGCCGCTCCCGATAGGACTTCGGGAGATACGCGCCGCGCGCGTACAGCTCGCGATATTTCGGCACCAGCTCCGGATGTTCCCGGCCGAGCCAGCGCGCGAACCATGCCCGCGCGCCCTGCCGCAGATGCAGCGGCAGGACGGTGACCCGGGTGGCACCGGCTTCGGCCAGCCGCGAGAACAGGGCGTCGAGCGCGGCCACCGAATCGGTCAGGTACGGGAGCACGGGGGCGACCAGCACCGAACACGGCAGCCCGGCGTCGCGTGCCTTGCGGATCAGGTCGAGCCTCGCCCGCGGGCTCGGCGTCCCCGGCTCCAGGCGGTGTTGCAGCTTCTCGTCCAGCAGTGCGAGCGAGATCGCCAGCCCGGCGGGCACGTCCTTCGACACCGATCCCAGCAACGGGAGATCCCTCGCCAGCACTGTTCCCTTGGTCAGGATCGACAGCGGCGTGCCCGAATCGGCCAGCGCGGTGATGATGCGCGGCATCAGCTTGTACCGGCCTTCGGCGCGTTGGTAGGGGTCGGTGTTCGTGCCCATCGCGACGTGCTCGCGTGTCCAGCTCGGCCTCCGCAGCTGCGCGGCCAGCACCTCGGGCGCGTTGACCTTCACGATCACCTGCGTGTCGAAATCGCGTCCGGCGTCGAAATCGAGGTACGTGTGGGTGTTCCTGGCGAAGCAGTTGTGCGTGACCATGCCGTCGGCGATGAAGTCGCCCGTGCCGGTGGTGATGTCGAACAACGGCAGCTCGATGCCCAGCGGCTCGATGGACGTCACCTTCCGTCTCGTCCGGCCGATGGGGAGGCCGTCGAGCGATCGTTTCCAGCCGACGGCGGGGTCGGCGAGGTGGAAGAACCGCACCTCCTCCGCGGGCCCGCCGAGGATCTGCACCGTCCACAACGGACGGAACTTGGCGTTTTCGCTTCTGACGTAACGGAAGCCGAAGTTCCCCAGCGCGGAACAGAAGGTGGAGACGATGTCCTGTTCGTCATGGGTGACGCGCAGCGCGCCGTGCCGGTAGCTCCCGGCGAGGTCGAACAACCCGGCCAGGAATCCGCGCAGCCAATGGGAATCCGGCGACGGCGGCACCTGCACGAAGCCGACCGACGCACCGAAATCCGGCAGGTAGCGAAGCGCGCGGTCCGCTGCGTCCTTCTCGGCCGAGAACCCGCCGGAGCGCAACATTCCGCACAGATATCCGGCGCGATAGCCGAGGGTGTCGTCCGGGGTGCGGGCGAGTTTCCCGACGCCGACGAGTTCGGTGCCGCCGACCAGATGCGGCCGCTGCGCGGCGCCGAAACGGGTGCCAGTGACGTGTTTCCACCCGTGCCCGGTCAGGAACCGGTGATCGCCACTGGCCACGATGGACGTTCCGTCGTCGAGGGACAGGCGGTACGCCGGCTTCAGCGTCGACCAGTGCGCGAGGACCTTCGTCGGCACCAGGCGGCGCCCCGCGCCACGCCCGCGCGTCCCGTAGATCGCGTCGCCGGGCGCCAGCTCCGCCAGCGGCTTCGTCCGGCCGTCGGCCATCAGGACCGGCGTCCCGCCTTCGAGGCAGTACGTACACGCGTGAGAACAACCGCGGTACGGGTTCACCGTCCATCCGAACGGGACACCCGAGCCCTCGGGCACCTTGTTCAGCACGGATTTGGCGTGCACCTCGTGAAAGGTGACGCCGTCGAACTCGGGCGTGCGCACCGAACGCAGCAGCCCGTCCAATCCGGGCAGTACCGGCTCGCCGCCGTTCGCCCGCTGTCGATCCCATCGCACCCGGCCAGTCGAACACATGTTCTAGACGGGTGTCAAACAGATGTTCGAACACGGGTGACCTTCGCGGCATTTCGTCCTCTGGATGCGGTAGTTGCGCGCGCAAGTACCGCATCCAGAGGACGAAATGCGTGCTAGAGCTTCGTGATCTCCTCGGTCACGTACCCGGCGGGCTGGATCAACCCCGCGCACCGGCTGTCCCCGCGCGGCGTCGCCGACCGGCGGCGCACCGTCACCGCGTAGAAGTCCTCGCCACCGCGCACGGTGACGACCCGCGCGTCCGATTCGAGCAGCGGCTCCTCCTGGACGGCGAGCACGTCGTCGAGACCGGACAGGTCCAGCTGCCGCCGGAGCGCGATCTCCGCGAACTGCGCCCACGCCGTCCGGGCGGATGTCCGGCCACGAAGCCGCTCCGGCTCGACCTGACCACGGAGGGCGGACTTGGCGACCAGCGCCGCTTCGGCCGGGTTGAGCTGGCCGTGCAGGAAACCGTCGGGGACCACCAGGAGATTGCCCGCCCAGCGGTCACCGCCGACATGGCTGACCTCCCAGGCCCGGCCGGGGTGGTTGGTGTTGAGCGTCGATGCCAGCGGGCGGCCCAGCACCGCGCAGCACATGTCCTTGGTGCCGTGCGTGCAGACCAGGAACAGCGGCCCGTCCACTCGCGTGCCGAGCCCGCCCATGCCTTCCGCGACCGCTTCGAGGTCCAGCTCGGCCAGCTCGCCGAGGTCGCGGATCTCCAGCCGCTCCAGCCAGCGGTTGCCCGGCTCTCCTCCGCCGACGTACACGGAACGGGGGCGATCCGGGTCGCGCCGATGTTTGCCCGGACGACGGATCAGCAGCGGACGGAGCCCGTGGGACCGTCTCAGATTTTCGAGCAGCTCGCGGCGCTCGGCGGGAAATGCCTCGTCGAGGACGTTTTCCAGCGCGTCCGCGGGCCAAGGACCCGGCTGCTCGATGAGCAGCCAGCAGCGCATGTCCGCGGCGGTGCCGGCGGGGCTCGCGCCCAGCATGCGCGCGACGGTGGCGCAGCCCGGCAACGCGGCGGGCGGCGCTGGGGTGTCCGAGAGCTGAGCGGTCATCGGCTGACCACTCCGGACTTCACCTTAGGCATGCCTTAGCTTACCCCGCCCGACCTCCCTTCACACTTCTCGTCCTCTGTGACTTTCAGCCGATCGAGAGAAGTCCCTGCGTGGTGAGCTCGCCGAGGAAGGCCCGCACCGTCCCCCGATCGAGTTCGGACAGCTCGGCGAGTCGTTTGACCGCCTGCGGCGTTCCGTCGAGCAGCGCCTTCAGCAGTGGAGCCGCGGCGCCCGCGAAGACGAACCGTTTACCGTCAGCGAGCAGGGTCACCCGGCCGTCGCGTTCTTCGAGCACCGCCCTCGGGACGAGAAACCGGACCTCGGTCTCGTCACCGTCCGGCAGCAGGCCGGGGGTCGCCGCCCAGGGCAGCCCGACCCGCGGATGAGCCGGGGCCGCCGAGTCGCGTTCGGCGAGGAACCTGTCGACGACGTCACCGGTCAGCGTGGCTTCCAGTTCCGCCCGCAGCGCGGCGGCACGGGCCGCCCGCTCCTCGTCCGTCCCGAATCTCGGGAGGTCCTGGCGGAACACGGTGCTCGCCCGGAGCTTGTCGGCGAGCCAGGACACCAGGTCGATCCCGGTGGCCGGGCTGAACCCGAGCGTGAGGTGCAGCGACATCTCCCCCACCGCGGTGACGTCGTGCCAGTGTCCGCGCGGGACGTAGAGGACGTCGCCGTCTTCGAGGATGAAGTCGTCGATCGGCTCACCGGGCCGCTCGGGCTGCTCGACGTCGCGATGCAGCGGAGCGGGCCTGGTCGGGCCGTGCATCCGCCAGCGTTTGCGGCCGGCGACCTGGATGATGAACGCGTCGTGGTCGTCCCAGTGCACGTCGAAACCATGGGTCACGCCCCAGCCCGCGTACAGGTTGACCTGGACGCTCTCGCGGAGGTCGTGTTCGAGACTCCTGGCGAGATCGCCGATCGGATCGCTGAGTTCCTGGATGGCGTCGAGCACCATCGTCGCGCCGCCGCGGAGGTGCTCGGTGAACGGAGCGGCCAGCAGGCGAGGAACGGTGCCACTGCGGCGGGTGGGAACGAGATCGGTGTAGCTCTCCATGGGCACCGGGGTGCCGTCGAGCGCGAGGCGCAGCCGCGGGAACTCCAGGCGGTGCTGCCGGAGGATCGCGTTCAGCGCCGGCCACGGCAGCAGGCCGGCGAACCGGCCCGCGCGGCCTTCGAAACGGCGATAGGTCTCGCCCTGGACCTCTTGGAAGAACTGGCTGACCCCGAGCGGAGCCACGAGGTCAGCCAGCGTCGGCGGTTCGGGCACTCAGCCGTCGTTGCCGTCGTTGTCGGCGGCCGCGCCGTTGGCCTTCCCGCGGTCGACCGCGGTCGGGATCATCTCGACCTCCAGCAGCAAACCGCTGTCGGGAGCCTGCGTACCTGACTGTTCCTGTGCCATCCTGCCACCTTTTCTCAGACGAGCGGACGGACCGAAAATCGGCCTGGAGCGCCGCCCAGCCTACGACACGTTTCGAGATAATTCACTGTCCAGCAGGGAAAAACGGCCTAGCGAGCGATCTTCGACACCGTGGCGCCGGTTCACCCGGACAGCGGTTCTAAGCTGCCATCCATGGCTGATCCGGCATCCGTCCCCCGCCCGCGCTGGGACGTGCTCGCGGCCGTAGGCGCCGGTGGCGCGCTGGGCAGCCTCGCCCGCTACGGACTGTCGGTCGCGATCCCCCATCCCCGGGGTCAGTTCGCGTTTTCCACCTTTGCCACCAACGTTTCCGGCTGCCTGCTGATCGGCGTCCTGATGGCGTCGCTGACCGCCACGGCCGATCCGCACAGGTTGCTCCGGCCGTTCCTCGGGGTCGGGATCCTGGGCGGTTACACGACGTTTTCGACCTACGCGACGGACACACTCGATCTCGTGACGACCGGGCGCCCGTTCACCGGGTTGGCCTACGCGTTCGGAACGGTGGCCGCGGCACTGGTAGCCGTCTACGCCGGGCACGAGATCACCCGTGTGGTGAAGAAATGACCCTCTTCTTCGTCGCGCTCGGCGGCGGTTTCGGTGCGATCGTCCGTTTCCTGACCGATCTCCGGCTGCGCGCGTGGCGGGGCGCCGCCTTCCCATGGGGCACGCTGGCGGTCAACATCGCGGGCTCGTCGCTCCTCGGCGTCCTGACCGGCTGGGCACTGCACGGCGGCCAGCCGGACGGCGTCCGCTCGCTGCTGGCCGTCGGGTTCTGCGGCGGGCTCTCCACGTTTTCGACGTTCGGGTACGAAACCCTGCGCCTGTTCACCGAGAAGACGCGAGCACGCGCCGTGGTGAACGCCGTCGCCACGATGGCCGCCGGGATCGGCGCCGCGGCGGCCGGGCTGCTGCTCGCCGTCGCGATCTGGCACTGAATCAGTCTTCGGGCGCCATCCGCCACGCCGCGGCCGCGATCGCCTCACGCTGTTCGGCCGGGAGGTCCGCCGCCATCTCCTCCAGCTTTTCGACGACGCCTTCGTGGGCGGCGTTCGCGAGCCGGAGTCCCTCTTCCGTCAGCGTGATCTTCAGCGCGCGGCGATCGCAGGAATCCGCGACCCGCTCGACGAGCGCGCGCCGCTGCACACGGTCCACCAGGCCGGTGACGCTGGACTTCTCCAGGTTCAGCATCTTGCCCAGGTCGGTCATCCCGACGCCCGCCTCCCCCTGCGCCAGCACGCAGAGCAGCTGAGCCTGCTGCGGCGTGAGGTCGTGCGACCGGCCGACGTCGATGAAAGCCCGCTGCACCAGATGCGAGAGCCGCACCAGCGCCGTCGCGAATCCGAGGTCTTCGGCCGTGGTCATGAGCGCAGTCTACTTGACGATCGTTCGGAGTACGAACTACTGTAGTTCGTAGTACCAACATTCCGTACTACGAACTAGGGGATCTCATGACCACGACCGTGGCCGTCATCGGCGGGGGATACGGCGGCACGACCGTCGCCAAGGAGCTGGACTCGTTCACCGACGTCGTGCTCGTCGAGCCGCGCGAAGACTTCGTCCACCACGTCGCCGCCTTGCGGGGACTCGTCGATCCCGAGTGGACGGATCGGCTCTTCTACCCGTACGCCCGGCTTCTCGAGCGGGGACGGGTGCTCCGCGACCGCGCGGTGCGCGTGGACGAGGACGGCGTCACGCTCGCTTCGGGTGAACGGCTCACGCCGGACTACGTCGTACTGGCGACCGGTTCGGCGTACCCGTTCCCGGCGAAGATCGATTTCCACGACAGCGCTTCGGCGAAGGCGAAGATCCGTGCCACCCGGGAGGAACTCGCGGGCGCGGAGAAGGTGCTGCTGCTCGGCGCGGGCCCGGTGGGCCTCGAACTGGCGGGCGAGATCAAGGCGGTGTGGCCGGAGAAGGCCGTGACGATCGTCGATCCGGCGAAGGAGATCTTGCCCGGTTTCCCGGAGGACTTCCGCGCGGAGATCCGCCGCCAGCTCGACGGACTGGGCGTCGAACTCCTGCTCGGCACCTCGCTGACCGAGCCACCGGTCTCGGAACCCGGGCAGGCCAAGACGTTCACCTCGGGGCTCAGCGGCGGCGGCGAGGTGACCGCCGACCTGTGGTTCCAATGCTACGGCGGCGCGCCGCACACCGCGTACCTCGACGGCGAACTGGCCGCCGCGCGGCAGGCGAACGGGCAGGTGGAGGTGACTCCCGAACTGCGTCTACCGGGACAGCCCGGCGTGTTCGCGCTCGGCGACATCACCGCGCTGCCGGAGGGGAAGCTGGCGAAGGTGGCCGGTGACCACGCCGAGGTCGTCGTGGCCAACATCCGGGCGCTGATCGAAGGCGGCGAGCTGCGCGCGCATACGCCGGGCGGGCCGATGATCTCGTTGCCGCTCGGGCCTTCCGGGGGCGCGACCTACGCCGAGAAGGTCGGGATCCTGGACGCGGCGACCACTTCGGAGATCAAGGGGTCGCACATGATGGTGTCCAGGTACGAGGAGATGTTCGGGAAGGCATAGGGGCTCGTGAGTGGTAAGGGTGGTGAAGGCCTCCTTGCCTACCCTGAAGGTAGGGAAGGAGGCCTTCGCTACGCCGTCGACGTGGCTTTCGCGACACGATCGAAGGCGGCCATGAGCGGACCGCCCATCGCACCCGACACGTTTGCCTTACCCCTCAATAGAACCCGAAACGCCACTCACGAGGTTGTCAGCGGGGAGCCAGCCCACGCACGTGCGTGAACGGGTCCTCCCCCGTCGGCAGCAGCGCGATGATCGGCGTCGTCAGCCCGTTGTCCACATAGGACTGCACCTGCTCGCGGCAGGAATCGAGGCTGCCGTGGACGATCAGGTCGTCGACGACCTCGTCCGGGATGACCTGGTTCGCCTTCTGCCGGTCGCCCGCGGCCCACGCCTCGTGCATCGGCGCGAGCGCGTCGCCGCGGCCGAGCCATTCGTGGAATGCCGCGTACACCGGCACGGTCAGGTAGCTCGAGATGAGCATCCGGCCGAGCCCGCGCGCGGCGGCCTTGTCCTCGGTGGGGCAGACGAAGATCCGCGCGGCCAGTTCGGTGTCCTGACCGATCTCGGCCCGCACCTTCGGCACGTCGGAGGCGGCGAGCCAGTTGGTGATGGCACCGTCCGCCTCCTTCGCGGCCAACCGCAGCATCCCCGGCCGCAGCGCGGCGAGCATGATCGACGGCGGCGGGTCGGCGGGCCGCTCCAGCCGGAACTTGCTGACGGAGAACGACTCGTACTCCTCGGTGACCTTCTCCCCCGCCAGCGCCGACCGCAGGAAGCGCAGTGTGTCCCGCGAACGCGCGAACGGCACTTCGAACTCGGCGGCGTTCCAGTTCTTCACGATCACCGGCGACGACGCGCCGATGCCGAGCACGAACCGGCCGGGCGCCAGTTCCGCGACGGTCGCCGCGCTCATCGCCAGCAGCCCGGGTCCGCGTGTGTACACCGGCACGATCGCGGTGCCGAGCCGAAGCTGCGGCGCCCACTGCGAGGCCAGCACCAACGGCGTGAAGGCGTCGTGGCCCGCCGTCTCGGCCGACCACGCGTCGGTGTAGCCGAGATCCGGCAGCTCCCGCACCATCTCCTCGTGCGCCGCGAGCGGCACCCCGGTCAGCGGAATGGTGATGCCCCACCGTTTCATGCGTTCTCCTCGCTCTTGACCGCGGCACCGGACAGCTCACGCACGATCCAGTCCACCTGCGTGCGCATCAGGTTCTCCGCGACCTCTTCGGCTTGCGGCGTCATATGCGTCGCGCCGGCCAGCGGCAGGAACACGTGCGCGCGTCCCTTGGCCAGCAGGGCCGACGACAGGCGCAACGAGTGGGCGACGAAAACGTTGTCGTCGGCCAGCCCGTGCACGATCAGCAGTGCCCGCGAGAGGTCGCCGGCGCCGGCGATCAGCGAGTTGTGCTCGTACGAAGCGGTTTCCTCCCGCGGAAGCCCGAGGTAACGCTCGGTGTAGTGCGTGTCGTACAGCGACCAGTCGGTCACCGGGGCGCCCGCGACCCCGGCGTGGAAGACGTCGGGGCGCCGCAGCACGGCCAGCGCGGAGAGATAGCCGCCGTAGGACCAGCCGCGGATCGCGACCCGTTCCAGATCGAGTTCCGGATGGAGCGCGGCCGCCGCGTGCAGGGCGTCGACCTGGTCGGCGAGGGTGACATCGGCGAGTTTTCCGGCGATCTCCTTTTCCCAGGCCGCACCCCGGCCGGGGGTCCCGCGCCCGTCGGCGACCAGCACCGCGAAGCCCTGGTCCGCGAGCCACTGCGGGGTCAGGAAGGCGTTGCGGGTCTGCAGGACACGCTGGGCGTGCGGGCCGCCGTACGGGTCGAGCAGCACCGGGAGCTTGCCTTCGCTCTCCTCGTACCCGGTCGGCAGCACCAGCGCGGCGCGCAGGCCCCGCTCCCCCAGCGTCAGCCAGGTCACATTCGGCACGACGTCGGGGTCGACGGTGAAGGAACCGATGCGTGCCACCGTCTTCTCGCCGGACACGACGGTCACCACCGGGCCGCTGCGCTCCAGCGTCCAGGACGAGAGCACGGTCAGCGAAGCGTTCCCGGAGCCGACGTGCACACCGTCCTCAGTGGACAGACGGCGGAGCTCGCCGCCTTCCGTGCGAAAGACGTGGATCTGCGTCGGATCGGCCTCCGAGGCGCTGAACAGCACCTCGTCGCCGACGTGCAGGATCGAGCGCACCTGCAGTCCCGGCGGGGTGGCCGCGACCCCGTCGACGACCAGCCGGTGGTCACCGTCGGCGGCGCTCTCGCGGACCAGGCGGCCGTCGGTCGTCCACGCCGGGACGCCCGCGGCGAGCTCGACCCAGTGCTCGTCGGTCTCGGTGTGCAGCACCTCGACCGCGCCGGTCGCCGGGTCGACCGCCTGGATCTCCAGCTTCCGCTGGTCACGCGACTGCACGGACAGCAGCGGCTTGCCCGAGGCGGACCAGTGCACCGCGGCCAGGTACTCCCAATCGGTCTTCTCGATGTCGACGCGGGAGCCGTCGAGGCCGAGGATCGCCAGTGTCACGTCCGCGTTCGTGGTGCCCGCCGCCGGATACGCGACGACGTTCGCCGCCGACTGCGGGTTCGCCGGATCGGCGATCGTCCAGCGCGGCACGGCGGCCCGGTCGGACCGCTCGACCAGCAGGCTCTTCCCGTCCGGCGACCACCAGTACCCGCGCGTGCGGCCCATCTCCTCGGCCGCGATGAACTCCGCGAGCCCCCAGGCGATGTCGTCGCCCGCTTCGCTGTCTTCACCGCCGAGCAGCCGGTCTTCACCGGTGACCCGGTCGATCACCCGCAGGCGGCGGTCGCGGACGTAGGCGACGTGCGTGCCGTCCGGGCTGGGCCGCGGGTCGACGACCGAACCGTCGACCAGCACCGACACCTCACCGGTGGCCAGGTCGAGGGTGTGGAGCTTGCCCGAGAGCGAGAACGCGGCGACGGTGAAGGCGTCGTCGACCGCGTAGCCGACCACACCGCCGCCGGTCTCCCGGCTGCGCTCGCGACGGGCACGCTCTTCCGGCGGCAGGTCTTCTTCACCGGGCAGCAGCTCGGCGGCGTCGACCAGCTTCGTCTCCTCGCCCGACGCGACGTCGAACGACCACAGGCTGTGCCGAGGGTCGGTGCCGGACTCGGACCGCAGGAACAGGATGCGGGCGCCGTCCGGGGAGACCTTGAACTCTTTCGGCGCGCCGAGGGTGAAGCGCTGGGTGCGGGCCTGACGGCGGAGGAACGGGAGATCTTCGAGGCTGTTGTCGGTCACGTCCCGCACTCTCTCAGACGATCAACCGGAGACGCCAACGCCTTCCAGCTTCTTCAGCTCCGTCTCGGGATCGAAGTCGGCGGGCGGGAACTTCGGGTCCATCTCCTCGATCGTCTCGATCAGCAGCCGCGCGACCAGCCAGTTGCGGTACCACTTGCGGTCGGCCGGGACGGCGTACCAGGGCGCGGCCGCCGGGGAGGTCTTGGCGAAGATGTCGGCGTAGGCCTTCTGGTAGTCGTTCCACTGGGCGCGCGCGTCGAGGTCCGCGGGGTTGTACTTCCACCACTTCGCCGGATTCTCCAGCCTCGCCTTGAGGCGCTTCAGCTGCTCCTCCGGCGAGATGTCGAGGAAGACCTTCACGATCGTCGTGCCGGCGTCGGTCAGCTCCTTCTCGAACGCGTTGATCTCGGCGTAGCGCTTGCGCCACTCCGCCGCGGGCACCAGCTTCTGCACGCGCGGGACCAGGATGTCCTCGTAGTGGGAGCGGTCGAAGACGCCGACCTGCCCCGGCACGGGGAGCTGTTTGCGGATCCGCCACAGGTAGTGGTGGCGCCGCTCGGTCGCGGTCGGCTTCTTGAACCCGGCGTACCGCACGCCCATCGGGTTGACGAGACCGAGGACGTGGCCCACGGTGCCGCCCTTTCCCGAGGTGTCCATCCCCTGCAGGACCAGCAGGAGGCTCCGGTTTCCCCCGCCGACGCCCTCCGCGTACAGGGCCTCCTGCAGCTCGGCGAGCCTGCCTCCGGCGTCGGCGAGGTCCTTGAGCCCCTCGGGCTTCTTGGTCGGCCCGATCGGGAACGAGCCGGGATGGTGCCGCTCGGCGCCCTTGCCGATCCTCAGCGTGTCCCGGACGGAGACGGTGTCCTTTTTCGCCATCCGGCGACGATAACCGCGCTCCGGACACCGCGCCTCCGGTGATCAAGTACGCCGATGCACGATTTCGCCACCCGAAGGAGTCGATACGCAATGAACAACGGGTCAAAGCAACGTTTCCCGGATGAAAGCGGCCGGATGGACATCTAACCTGAACGCATGACGACCGCCGACTTCATCGCGCTCGACGAGCAGTGGAGCACGCACAACTACCACCCGCTCCCGGTGGTGATCGCCACCGCCGAAGGAGCCTCGGTCACCGACGTCGAGGGCAAGACCTACCTCGACTTCCTCTCCGGCTACTCCGCGCTGAACTTCGGGCACCGCCACCCCGGGCTCATCGCCGCCGCGATCGAGCAGTTCGGCCGGGTGACGCTGACCTCGCGCGCCTTCCATCACGACCAGCTCGGGCTGTTCTGCAAGGAGCTCGCCGAGCTGACCGGCACCGAGATGACCCTGCCGATGAACTCCGGCGCGGAAGCCGTCGAGTCGGCGGTGAAGATCGCCAGGAAGTGGGCGTACCGGGTCAAGGGCGTCCCCGACGGGCAGGCGGAGATCGTCGTCGCAGGCTCGAACTTTCACGGCCGCACGACGACCATCGTGTCCTTCTCCACCGACGAGACCGCGCGCGCCGACTTCGGCCCGTTCACCCCGGGCTTCGTCACCGTCAAGTACGGCGACGCCGAAGCGCTGCGCGACGCCATCACCGAGCGCACCGCCGCGATCCTGCTGGAGCCGGTGCAGGGCGAGGCCGGCGTGATCGTCCCGCCCGCCGGCTACTTCGCCGAGGCCCGCCGGCTGTGCGACGAGCACAACGTCCTGCTGATCGCCGACGAGATCCAGTCCGGTCTCGCCCGCACCGGCACCGTCCTCGCGCTCGACCACGAAGGCGTCCGTGCCGACGTCTACACCTTGGGCAAGGCGCTCGGCGGCGGGATCATGCCGGTGTCTGCCGTGGTCGGCGGCAAGGACGTGCTCGGCGTGCTGCGGCCGGGTGAACACGGCTCCACCTTCGGCGGGAATCCGGTCGCCTGCGCGATCGGGCGGGCCGTGGTCGGGCTGCTGAAGACCGGGGAGTTCCAGGAGCGTTCGCGGGAACTGGGCGCCCACCTGCACTCGCGGCTCGGCGAACTGGTCGGGAACGGGCTCGCCGAGGTCCGCGGGCGCGGGCTCTGGGCGGGGATCGACATCGCGCCCGGCGGGCCGACCGGCCGCGAGGCGTCCACCGCGCTGGCCGAACGCGGCGTCCTGTGCAAGGAGACGCACGACCACACGCTGCGGATCGCGCCGCCGCTGGTGATCAGCCGCGAGGAGCTCGACCGCGGTATCGACGCCATCACGGAGGTCGTCAAGACCCGGTGAACCTTTCGGACGGGCTGTACGTTGCCTGTCCATGGGAGACAAGCGGGAGTGGGTGGAGCGGCCGCTGGTCGGCACCGAGTCGGTGTCGCCGGAGGACTGGTTCGCGAGGGGTAAGGCACTGCGGGACGAGGCGCCCTCGTCCGCGCACGACCACGCGGCGGCGGGCGAAGGGCGGCCCAGCGTGGCGGAGTTCTTCGCGCGCACCAACGAAGGCCGCCTGCCGGAACTGGTGGAACTGCGGCGCGAGCGCATGCTCGCGTCGCCGTTCACCTTCTATCGCGGTGCCGCCGGGCTGATGGCCGCCGATCTGGCCGGCTCGCCGTCGTCCGGGTTGACGGCGCAGCTCTGCGGCGACGCGCACGCCGCGAACTTCGGGCTGTACGGCACGCCCGAAGGCCAGATCGTCATGGACATCAACGACTTCGACGAATCGGTGCCGGGCCCGTGGGAGTGGGATCTCAAACGGCTCGCCGCGAGTCTCGTCCTGGCCGGGCGCGAAGGCGGCATCGGCGAATCGGGCTGCCGCGAAGCCGCCGAAGACGCGGTTAAGTCGTACCGGCGCACCATCCGGGGGCTGGCGGAGCTGCCGTTCCTCCGGTCGTGGAACGCGTTGCCGGACGCGTCGGTGCTGAGCAAGGTCAAGGCGCACGACCTGATCGACGACTTCGAGGAAGCGGCCGAGAAGGCGCGGAAGAACACCAGCGCCAAGGTCACGGCGAAGTGGACCAGGCGCATCGACGACCACGAGACCGGCCTCGAACGGCACCGGTTCGTCGAAGACCCACCGGTGCTCACGCACGTCGACGACGCGACCGCCGAAGCCGTCGTGACCGGATTGGTGTCCTATGTGGACACGCTGCGCGAGTCCCGGCGGACGCTGATCTCACGGTACCGGGTGTCCGATGTGGCTTTCCGGGTGGTCGGCACCGGCAGTGTCGGGCTGCGCAGCTACGTGGCCCTGCTGCACGGGAACTCCGGCGAAGACCTTGTCCTGCAGGTGAAGCAGGCCATCCCGTCGGCGCTCGCGCCGTTCCTCGGCCTGCCGGCCCCGGAGCACGAGGGGCGGCGGATCGTCGAGGGCGCGCGGCTCGTGCAGGCCGAGACGGACATCCTGCTCGGCTGGACGACCATCGACGGCGTGCCGTACATCGTGCGGCAGTTCCGGAATCTCAAGGGCGACATCGATCCGGCGGAGCTGAAGAAGGACCACCTCGACGACTACGGCCGGCTCGCCGGCGCGTTGCTCGCGCGGGCGCACGCGCGATCACTGCATCCGCGGATGCTGGCGGGCTACTTCGAGGACGACGAAGACCTCGACGAGGCCATCGGGGCCTACGCGGTGCGGTACGCGGATCAGACCGAAGCGGACTTCGCCGCCTTCGCCGCCCTCTGACCCCACGCATTTAGTCCTCTGAATGCGGAGCGCTCACACCAGGGCCAGGACGTCGTCGGCGCAGCCCCAGGCGACCGTGATCCCCGCACCCCCGTGCCCGTAACAGTGCACGACCCGGCCGTCCCGGTCCAGCCGCACCTCGGGCCGGAACGGCCGCAGGCCCACCTTCGCCCCCAGCACGGGCGCGTCGGCCAGCGCGGGCACGAGTTCCCGGCACCGCCGCACGATGTCGGCGGTCACCCCGGGATCCGGCTCGACGGAGTCGCGCCCCGGCTCCTGCGTGCCGCCGCAGACGACGTGCCGTCCGTGCGGGATCACGTGCCGCAGCACCGGAGTGGCCCCGTCGACGATCCATTCGGTCAGCCCCGGGTCGGCGAGATGGACGACCTGGCCGCCGACCGGCACCACGGTTCCGTCCCCCGCGAGCCGCCCGCCACCGAGCCCGGCGGCGTTGACGACGAGGTCCGCGTCGAGGTCGTCCAGCCTCGTGACGGTGCGGTATTCGGTACGCACGCCCAGCGCGGCGACCTGGCCGGCGAGCCAGTTGAGGTACACCGGGGTGTCGACCAGTGCGGTCGTGAAGGTGAGCCGTCCGGGTTCGTGGTCGAGGCCGGGCATCGACAACGCCCACGAAGGCAGCGGCGCCTCGCGCGGGACGAGGTACGTTCCCCGGACCATGCGGACCCCTGGCGCGCCGAGGACGCGGTACTCCTCGACGCTCGTCGCGGTCCAGCGATCGACGCGGTCGGAGTTCGCCGCCAGCGGCGGGAAGAGCACGCCACCGGCGACCGCCGACGTGGTCTCCCCCGGTCCGGCGTCGGTGACCACCGTGACGTCGTGCCCGGCCCCGGCCAGCCGGTACGCGCAGCTGAGCCCGATCACGCCGCCACCGACCACACTGATCCGCATCGAAAGCCCCCTTCGTCCTCGCGAGCCGTCCCTGCATGGTGACTGATCACCCGTCACGTAATCTCGCCGGATGAGCGGAAGAGGGCCGTACGGGCCGGTCGCGGTGACTTGTGCCGCGATCATGGTCGTCCTCGGTTTGCTGGTCTCCGGCGACGGCCCTTCCGTTCCCGACGAGCTCGCCGTCAGGTGGGTGGAGCGGTCCTTCGGTCCCGACACCGCCCTTCTGCGGCTCCTGGTGCTGCCGACCGAGGCCTACGTCCTGATCCCGGTCGCGGTCCTCGCCGCCGTCCTCTGCCTGATCGGACGGCGCAGGCTCGAAGCGGCGCTGACCATCGTCGGCCCGCTCATCGCGATCCTCGCGAACACATGGGTGCTCAAACCGCTCTTCGACCGCTGGAAGTACACCTACCTCGCCTACCCCAGCGGGCACACCGTCGCGCTGGTCGCGGTGCTGACGGTGCTCGTCCTGCTCGCCCGCCCCGGCGTCGCGACGGTGGTCATGGCGACGGTGAGCGCCGTGGTGCTCTGCGGAGTCACGATCGGCATGCTCGGCCTCGGCTACCACTACCTGACCGACGTCGTGGGCGGCACGCTGTTCGCCGTCGCGACCGTGTGCGCGACGTGGGTGCTGCTCAGCTGGGCTGCACGGCGTCGCGAGCCAGTGCCGTCAGACGGCTGACGGCGCGCAGGTACTTCTTGCGGTAGCCGCCGTTCACCATCTCCTCGGTGAACAGCTCCGGCACCGGCTCACCCGAGACCACCAGCGGGATCGCGCGGTCGTAGAGCCGGTCGGCGAAGGCGACCAGGCGCAGTCCGACGTTCTGGTCGGGCACCGGGTGGATATCGCGCAGGTGCACCCGGGCCACGCCGTCGAGAAGCCTGCCGTAGCGCGAAGGGTGCAGGCCGCCCAGGTGTTCGCACAACGCGTCGAAATCGTCCACAGTGGACTCAGGGTGCGTGGCGGCGGAGGCTTCCAGCTCCTCGGGGCTCGCGGGCGGCGGCGCGTCCGGCAGGCCGCGGTGCCGGTAGTCCGGGCCGTCGACGCGGCAGACGCCGAACCGGGCGGACAGCGACTGGATCTCGCGCAGGAAGTCCGCGGCGGCGAACCGGCCCTCGCCGAGTTTGTCCGGCAGCGTGTTGGACGTCGCCGCCACGAACACGCCCGCCGAGATCAGCTCCTGCAGCAACCGTGTGACGAGCATGGTGTCACCGGGGTCGTCGAGCTCGAACTCGTCGATCGCCAGGAACCGGTGTTCGGACAGCCGCCGCACCGCCTCGGCGAAACCCAGCGCGCCGACGAGGTGGGTCAGCTCCACGAACGTCCCGTACGCCTTGGGCGACGGCGTCTCGTGCCAGGTCGAGGCGAGCAGGTGTGTCTTGCCCACGCCGAAACCGCCGTCGAGGTAGAGCCCCATCGGCCCGGACGGCACCTCGTCCCCGCCGCCGAAGAACGCGCGCAGCTTCGACTTCGGCTTCCGGCTCGACGCTTCCGCCACGCGCTTCGCGAACGCGCCACAGGTGACGACGGCTTCGGCCTGGCTCGGCTCGTCCGGGTTGGGCACGTACGTGGAGAACCGGACCGCGTCGAACCTCGGCGGCGGGACGAGCGCGGTGATCAGCTCGTCGGCGGACAGCTCCGGACGGCGATCGATCAGGCGGGCGGGCATTCGCCGAGCGTAACGGCACCGGCCTGGCGGGTTCACCCTCCCTGACCGGGCGTATCCCCCGCTCAGCGGTGCCATCGGGCGCGTGCTGGGATGTTCGTGTGCAGCTTCTGTGGCCAACGACACCGGCGGAACCCGTCTCCGACACCGACCTCGAACGGCTCTATGGGTATCCGGAAGACCTGAACCGTCCCTGGGTCCAGGTCAACTTCGTCAGCTCCGCGGACGGCGCGGCGGCGGTCGACGAGCTGTCCGAGGGGCTTTCCCACCCCGCCGACAAGCGGATCTTCCTGATGGGACGGCTGCTCTCCGACGTGATCCTGGTCGGTGCGGGCACGGCGCGCGCCGAGGGCTATCGCGGCGCGCGCGTCACTCCCGAACGCGCCGCCCGCCGGGTCGCGCTCGGTCTGTCCGAGGTCCCGCCGATCGCGGTGGTGACCCGTTCCGGTGATCTCGACCCCGAGGGCCCGTTGTTCACCGACACCAAGGTCCCGCCGATCGTCATCACCACCGAGAAGGCGCCTCGCGCCGAGTTGGAGCGCGCGGGTGCCGTCGTGCTCGTCGCGGGGACCGCCGACGTCGACCTCCACCGGGCGCTCGCGCTGCTGGGCGAGCGCGGCCTGCGCCGTGTCGACTGCGAGGGCGGTCCGGCGCTGTTCGCCGACCTGATCACCGCCGACCTCGTCGACCAGCTGTGCCTCACCGTCGCCCCGCTGCTGGCGGGAGCGGGCGAGAGCCGGATCGCGCGCGGCCGTCCGGCCCCGGAACCGCGGCGGATGGCTCTCGCGTCCGTGCTCGTCGAAGACGGCTTCACCATGCTGCGCTATCGCCGACGGGAGGGCGGGTGAGCGAGGCCGCGCCGGTTCCGGACGAGGAACTGGTGGCACTGGCCGCCGCCGGGGACCACGGTGCGTTCGACACCTTGGTCCGGCGGCACACGGCCAGGATGTACCGGGTGGCGCTGCGGATCACCGGCAGCTCGTCCGAGGCCGAGGACGTCGTACAGGAGGCCTGGCTCTCCGCGTGGCGGGCGCTGCCCGGCTTCCGGTTCGAATCCGCGGTGTCGACCTGGCTCTACCGGGTGACGACGAACGGCGCGCTCGGCGCGGTCCGGCGCCGGAAGCCGACCGTGCCGCTCGACGAGGGCGACGCGGGCGTCGTGCCTGGTCCGGAGGGTCACGTGGTGCGCGCCGAGCAGGTCGGCACGGTGCTGCGCGCGATCGCCGAACTGGACGTCGGCCAGCGGATCCCGCTGATTCTGCGAGAATTCGAAGGGTTGACCTACGACGAGGTGGCCGAGGTGCTCGAAGTCAGCGTGCCCGCCCTGCGTGCCCGCCTGCACCGCGCGAGGGTGGCGCTGCTGGCGAAACTCGGCGACAACTTCCGACCCGGGGAACGGTGATGAGCGACGATCCGCGCGACGACCCCCGGTGGCAGCAGGTGCGCGCCGCCGCGAGCCGTCCGGTGCCGACGCCGCCGGGACTGGTCGAACGGGTGCTCCGCTCGGTCGGCGGCGTCCGCGGCAAGCACACCACCGCCCCGCTCGATCTGCCCTCGTCGGGCGGCAAGACCCAGGTGTCGGAACGGGCGCTGGTACTGATGACCAGGAACCTCGCCGCCGAAATCGGCCGGGAGCTCGGCGGAGTGCACGTCGCCGCCGTCGCGTTCGAAGAGGACGTGCTCCAGGTGCTGGTGACGATCCGGTTCGGTGTCGAAGCGGCCGTCGCGGACCTGTTGCGCCACCGGGTCAGCGCGGCTCTGACCGGTCAGCTCGGGTCCGCCCCGCCGACGATCAACGTCCACGTCGTCGACGTCCACCCGGACTGAATCCCGGAACGAAGCCGTGAGTTCGGTGCCGCGACCCCGAAGGTCCACTCACGACCATCCCGGAACTGATTACCCCATCCGGGGGACATCGCGTGACGGCTCGGCATGCGCGCGTGTCCTGGTCGGTGAGAGCGTAGAGACCGTCGCGCGCGCAGGTCGCGCGGCACAGGCCGAGAAGGAGCGAACTTCATGGCGCAGCCGAGCGCGAGCAAGCCCGACACCCCCGTGGCGGGGGCGTCCCTCAACGAGGAAGGAGCCGCCGGCAAGACCACGATCTCGTCGGTCGTGGTTCAGAAGGTGGCGGGTCTCGCCACCCGCGAGGTGACCGGGATCCACGCGCTGGGCGGCGGGGTCTCGCGGGCCTTCGGCGCGATCCGCGAGCGCATTCCCGGTTCCGGCACGGTCACCACGTCCGGCGTCTCGGTCGAGGTCGGCGAGAAGCAGGCGGCCATCGACCTCGACGTGGTCGTCGAGTACGGCGCCCGCATCGTCGACGTCGCGCGGGCGGTGCGCCGCAACGTGATCGGCCAGGTCGAGCAGATCACCGGCCTCGAGGTGATCGAGGTCAACATCGCGGTCAACGACATCCACCTGCCCGACGAGAACGGCGGCGAGACCGAGACCTCGCGGGTCGAGTGATGAACGGGACCCAGACCGGCCTGCTCGCCGGCCTCATCCTCGGCCTCGCCGCGACCCAGGGCTTCACCGCGTTCCTGGTGACGCTGGCCGTCGGCGTCATCGGCCTCGTCCTCGGCCGCGTGCTCGACGGCGAACTCGACCTCGGCGACCTGTTCGGCCGGGGCCGCGACAAATGACCGTCCCGCCCGAACCCGAGGATCGCGGCACCCTCACCATCTCGCCGTCCGTGGTCCGCAAGATCGCGCAGCACGCCGCGGACCAGGTCGACGGGACCACGCGCGCGGAGCGGCGCATCGCCGGGCTCGGGCTCGGGACACACGGCGCGAGCGCGAAGGTCGGCGGTGAGGGCAACGACGTCGACCTCGTGCTCGACGTGGCGCTGAACTATCCGGCGCCGGTGCGGCGGATCGTCGGCGACCTGCGCGCCAGGGTCACCGAGGAGGTCGAGCGGATCACTTCGTACCAGGTGCGGGACATCTCGGTGACGGTCTCCGCGCTCCTGCCCGACATCGCGCCCCGCGTCCGTTAGAAGGAGCAACCGGTATGCGTTTGATCGTCCGCCTGCTGTCGGCCCTGATCGGGCTGGCGCTGGCCGCCTCCGGGGTCCTGCTGGCACTGGAGGTCGGCTGGGGCTGGTGGCGGCCGGGGCGGGGCCCGCTGTTCCTCCCGTGGGACGACTGGCGCGACAGGCTCGCGGAGCAGTCCTGGAACGCTTCCCCGGTCCGGTATCTCGCGATCGCCGTCGCGGTCGTGGGGCTGTTGCTGATCCTGGCGGCGGCCTCGGCCGGGCGGCGTGCCATCCGGCTGACCGATCCGGCGAGCGAGGTCAGTGTGACCACATCACCGCGTTCCCTGGCGAGGCTGGTCGGGGTGACCGTGCGCGCGCAGGACAACGTCGCGGGCGCGAAGGTCACGGCCACCGCCAAGAAGATCCGCGTCCGCGCGACGAGCAGGCTGGAAACCGAAGGCGAGCTGCGGCCGCGGCTGCTGGAGACGGTCTCCGGTCTGCTCGACGACGTCCCGTTGGTGCGGCGGCCGAAGGTCTCGGTCGTCGTCGACTCCCCGAAGGACCGCCGATGACCCGTTCGGTCTCCGCCAAGGCACTCGGCCGGTCCACCGGCACGGAACGGACCCTGACCGTCCTCATCGGACTCCTCGCGCTGCTCGGCGGGGCGGCGGTGCTCGTGGTCGGCGCGGGCTGGCTCGGCGCACACCGCGCCGGACGGCCGCTCGTGGACCCGATCGCCCTCGACTGGCTGTCGCGGCACGCGCTCGCCTCCCGGATCGGCGCGATCGTGCTCGGCGTTCTCCTGCTGTGGCTGGGGCTGTGGTGGTTCTTCCGGTCGCTGCGCCCGGAAGGCCGTCCGGACCTCGAACTCGACGACGACCTCGTGGTGACCTCCTCGGCCATCTCCGAGGCCGTCCGCGCCGACGCGGAGACGGTGGACGGGGTCGGGCGCGCCCGGGTCCGCGCGGTCGGCGACAAGGAGAATCCGGCGTTGCGGATCACGCTCTGGCTCGCCGAGGGCACCGACCTGAAACGGGTCTGGGAGCAGCTCGACAGCACGGTGCTGGCCCGCGCGCGGGAGTCGCTCGGGGTGGAAGTGCTGCCGACGGCCGTCCGGATCGAACTCGACACGGCAGCACCGCAGCGGGTGCGCTGACCGGCTACTTGTGGCAAGAATGGCCGTCATGTCGCTTCCCCTGACTCCGCCGGTCAAACCGATGCTCGCCAAACCGGCGAAGGCGATCCCCGATTCCGGCGGGCTGCTGTTCGAGCCGAAATGGGACGGGTACCGCTGCCTGGTGTTCCGCGACGGTGACGAGCTGACCTTGCAGTCGCGGTCGGAGAAGCCGCTCAACCGGTACTTTCCCGAGGTCGTCGAGCGGTTGAAGGCGGCACTGCCCGAGCGGATCGTGCTGGACGGCGAACTGGTCGTCGCCAGGGACGGGAAGCTGGACTTCGACGCGCTCACCGACCGGGTCCACCCCGCCGAAAGCCGTATCAAGCTGCTGGCGGAGCAGACCCCGGCGGAGTTCGTCGCCTTCGACCTGCTGGCGCTGGGCGACGAGTCCTTTCTGGACGAACCGACGTCGACGCGGCGGGAGCGGCTGGAGAAACTGGCCTCCGACGGCGTCCATCTGACTCCGGCCACTTCGGATCCGGCGATCGCGCGGCACTGGTTCGCGCTGTTCGAGGGCGCGGGGCTCGACGGTGTCATCGGCAAGCCGCTCGACGAGCCGTACACGCCCGGCAAACGGGTGCTGCTGAAGTACAAGCACTCGCGCACCGCCGACTGCGTGCTCGCCGGGCTGCGCTGGCACGTCGACGGCGAACCGGGCGAGATGGTCGGCTCGTTCCTGCTCGGGCTCTACGACGACGACGGCGTGCTGCACCACCCCGGTGTCGTCGGGTCGTTCCCGGTCACCCGGCGGCGTGAGCTGGCCGAAGAGCTGGCACCGCTGATCACCGACGGGACCGATCACCCCTGGCTGGGCGACAACGTGCGCGAGAACCAGCGGATCCCCGGCGGGATCACCCGGTGGAAGGCCAAGGAAGCCCCGTGGGTGCCGCTGAAGCTGGAGAAGGTGGTCGAGGTCGGCTACGAGCACACGGAGGCCGGATTTCCGTCGCGGTTCCGGCACACCGCGCAGTTCAAACGCTGGCGCCCCGACCGCGAGCCGTCCTCCTGCACCTATGCCCAGCTCGAGGAGGTCGCCCGCTACGACCTGGACGCGGTGTTCCGCGGCGAGGTGAAACGCACCCGCTAACCGAGGTCAAACACTCGACCTGCGAAGCTCACCCCGAGCTTTTGTCATGCCCGGAAAGTGAGGACCAGCCCGTGCGCCCCGCCAGCACCGTCCGCCGCAGGCCACGGCTGTTCCTGATGACCACCGTGGTGACGGCCGTGCTCGCGGGCTGCACGGCCGGGCCGTCGGTGCGGCCGGCGGTGATCGACAACGACGGCAAGCCGAATCCCGGCGGCCCGACGACGGCCCAGCAGGTGCCGCTGCCGCCGCTCGCCGAACCGCGGTCGCCGTCGATCAAATGGGAGGACTGCGACGAAGCGACCCGGCAACGGCTGGGCCGGCCTTCCGTGCCGGACACACTGAAGTTCTCCTGCGCCAGGGTGCCCACCACGCTCGACGCGCCGGACCTGCCGGGTCGCGGGCTCTCGCGGCTTTCGGTGGTCAAGACCGGGGGCGGGCCGATCCCGCTCGTCGTGGTCAACGACGTCGACGGCGAGCCGGGGTCGCTGTACGCCGCGCGGCTGGCCGCGACGCTGCCGCCCGAGTTCCTGCAGAAGTTCTCGCTGATCGGCGTGGACCGGCGCGGGACGGGGACGTCCATGCCGGTGCAGTGCATCCCGGCGGAGATCCGCACCGACCTGCTCGGCGCCGATCCGGCCGCCCCCGACCTCGAAGGCGTCGTCGACGCGGCACGCCGGGCGGGACAGCAGTGCGCCATCGAACTGGACGACTCGCAGGTCGCGATGGACAGCTGGCGGGCGGCGGGCGACCTCGAAGAACTCCGCGAGCAACTGGGGCTGGACAAGCTGCACGCGCTGGGCCGCGGCGACGGTTCGAAGGTCCTCGCCGAATACGCCGTACGGTTCCCCGCCCAGGTCGGCCGGGTCATGCTCGACGGGCTGCCCGACCCCGCCCCCGACGCGGCCGCCACGCAGGAAGGCGTCGCCGCGAGCGCGCAGGCGACCCTCGACGCGTTCGGCGCCGACTGCATCGCGAGGGGCTGCCCGATCGGCGACGCCGGCTCGGCCGTGACCGCCGTCGCGGACCGGCTCCGGTCGGCGTCCGCGACGACCACCGACGGCGAGCAGATCACCCCGGGGATCGCGCTGTACGCCATCTACTCCGGGCTCGCGCAGCGCTCGCGCTGGGTGGAACTCGCCGAGGCGCTCAAGACCGCGCAGACCGGCGACGTCACGCCGCTGGCCGCGTTCGCCGAGCCCGTGCTGAAGGACACCAAGGCGCGGCCTTCGCGGCTGGACGGCACGCTCGCGACCAAATGCAACGACAGCGCGACCCGGCTCTCGGCCGAGGAACTCACGCGCGCGACCACGACCCTGCGCGACAAGTACCCGCAGTTCGGTGTCTTCGCCGCGCAACAGCTGGCCTGGTGCAGCCCGTGGCCCGTACGCCGCGAACCGCTCCCGCCCGCGGGAGCGCCGGGCGCCCCGCCGATGCTCGTCGCGGGCACCGCGACCGACCCGGTCACGCCGGAGCAGGGCACCGGCCGAGCGGCCGACCAGATGCCGAGCGCGGTGACGATCACCTGGCAGGGTGCCGGGCACGGCGCGCTGAGCCTCTCGCCGTGTGTCGCGGACGCGACGCGAGCCTTCCTGATCGACGGGAAGATCCCGGTCGACGGGACACTCTGCCCCGCCTGAGCCGCTCCGGGTCCGCTGCTCACGGTACCCAGCCACCTCCGGCGCCCCCGCCCGCGCGTGAGATGAAGGACGCTTTCATGGCGAAATTTGCTATGAAAGGCCCCTTCATTGCACGCGCGCGAGGCGTCGGCCAGAGCGCGAGAAAGACCTACTGCCGGTAAGACTCCACCTCGGAGATCGGCCGCGCCGTTGCCTGGTCCGGGTCTTCGTCGAACTCCACGCGCGCCCGCCGATGCCGCAGCAGGTCCCAGCACTGGTCCAGCTGCTGTTCCACACTCGCGAGCCTGGACCGATCGTCCGAGCTCAGCCCGGTGCCGATCGCCCGCGAACGGAGCTCGTGCTCCTCGCTGACCAGCTCGTCGATCCGGCTGAGGATGTCCCCGTCGGCCATGTGCGCCTCCTGCGAAACGTGGGCTGCTCCATCCGAGACGCTACGCGCACTCGCGGGAATGCGCGTCCCACCCGATTCGTTACGCGGGGCATGAGCACTGTGGAGCTGACCGCCGCCAACTTCGACCAGGTCGTGTCGGAGAACGACTTCGTGATCATCGACTTCTGGGCCGGCTGGTGCATGCCGTGCCGCCAGTTCGCACCGACTTACGAGAAGGTGTCGGGCAACCATGACGACATCGTCTTCGCGAGCGTCGACACCGAGGCCGAGCAGCAGCTGGCCGCGGCCTTCGACGTGCGTTCGATCCCCACGCTCGCGGTGATCCGCGACAAGACGGTCATCTACGCGCAGCCGGGCGCGCTCCCGGAGAAGACGCTGGAAGACCTCATCCAGCAGGCGCGCGACATCGACATGGACAAGCTCAAGGAAGAGGCCCAGGAGGCCTGACGCGTATGGAGAAGGGGCCCTTCCCGGCGGGTTTCGCCGGGAAGGGCCCCTTTGTCTTTCAGCGGACCAGTGCCACCGGTGACCGGGTCAGCCCCGGGTGGCGAGTCCGCGCAGGAAGAACGCCAGGTTCGCCGGGCGTTCCGCCAGCCTGCGCATGAAATAGCCGTACCATTCGTCGCCGTAGGGGACGTAGACGCGCATCGTCTTGCCGTCGCCCGCGATTCGGCGCTGCTCTTCGGGACGGATCCCGTACAGCATCTGGAATTCGTGGTCGTCCGCCTTGCGGCCCGCGTCGGCCGCGAGCTTCTCGGCGATCGCGATCATCCGCGGGTCGTGCGAGGCGACCATCGGATAACCCTTGCCCTGCATGAGGATCTTCAGGCAGCGCACGTAGGATTTGTCCACTTCGGACTTGTCCTGGAACGCGACCTCCTCGGGTTCGGCGTACGCGCCCTTGCACAGCCGGACGCGGGAACCCTCGGTCGCCAGGTCGCGGCAGTCCTGCTCGGTGCGCCGCAGGTAGGCCTGCAGCACCGCGCCGACCCACGGGTACTCGGTGCGCAGCTCCTTGAGGATGCCCAGCGTCGAGTCGGTGGTGGTGTGGTCCTCCATGTCGAGGGTCACCGTGGCACCGACCGCCTCGGCCGCCGCGCAGATCTTGCGGGCGTTCTCCAGCGCGACCTTCTCACCGTCGGCCGGCAGGAACTGCCCGACGGCCGACAGCTTCACCGAGACGTCCGCGCCGAACGCGAGGCCGTCGGCCGCCAGCGCGGTCAGCAGTTCCTCGTAGGCGCGGACGGTCGTCGCGGCCTGCTCGGCGTCGGTGGTGTCCTCGCCGAGGTGGTCGAGGGTGACCCGGAGGCCGTCGTCGGCCAGTTCGCGGACCACCCTGGCGGCGTCGGGCGTCTTCGAACCGGCGACGAACCGGCCTACCACCGATCGGGTGGCGGGGACGATCTCGACCAGCTTGCGCATCCGCTGGGATCGAGCGGCGGCGAGCAACGGGGCACGCAACATCACGGACTCCTGGAGAACTCAGCCCTGGTGGGGGTAGCGGACGCTGGTGGGCGGAACGAAGGTCTCCTTGACCGAGCGCGGGCTCGTCCAGCGGAGCAGGTTGAACACCGAACCGGCCTTGTCGTTGGTGCCGGACGCGCGCCCGCCGCCGAAGGGCTGCTGGCCGACGACCGCGCCGGTCGGCTTGTCGTTGACGTAGAAGTTGCCGGCGGCGAAGCGCAGCGCCTCGGACGCCTTCGCGACGGCCGTGCGGTCGTTCGCGATGACCGCGCCGGTGAGCGCGTAGTCGGCGGTCTCGTCGACCAGCTTCAAGACGTTGTCGAAGTCCTCGTCCTCGTAGACGTGCAGCGCGAGGATCGGGCCGAAGTACTCGGTGCGGAAGATCTCGTGGTTCGGGTTGTCCGACACCAGGATCGTCGGGCGCACGAAGTAGCCGACGCTGTCGTCGGCGGTACCACCGGCGATGACCTCGATCTCGGCGTCCTCGGCGGCGCTCTTCAGCACGGCGGCGTGCTTGTCGAAGGCGCGGCGGTCGATCACGGCGCCACCGAAGTTGTCCAGGTCGGTGACGTCGCCGTAGGTGATGGCCTCGGTCTCGGAGACCAGCTCGTCCCTCATGCTCGCCCAGAGCGAACGCGGGACGTAGGCGCGGGACGCGGCCGAGCACTTCTGGCCCTGGTACTCGAAGGCGCCGCGGATCAGCGCGGTGCGCAGGACGTCCACGTCGGCGGAGGCGTGCGCGAGCACGAAGTCCTTGCCGCCGGTCTCGCCGACCAGGCGCGGGTACGTGCGGTAGCCGGAGATGTTGGCGCCGACGGTGGCCCACAGGTGCTGGAAGGTCGCGGTGGAACCGGTGAAGTGGATACCGGCCAGGTCGCGGTGGGTCAGGGCGACCTCGGAGACGGCCTTGCCGTCACCCGGAAGCAGGTTGATGACGCCCGGCGGCATGCCCGCCTCTTCGAGCAGCCGCATCAGCATGTGCGCGGCGTAGCTCTGCGTCGGCGACGGCTTCCACAGCACGACGTTGCCCATCAGCGCGGGCGCGGTCGGCAGGTTGCCGGAGATCGCGGTGAAGTTGAACGGGGTGATGGCGTACACGAAGCCCTCGAGCGGGCGGTGCTCCATCCGGTTCCAGATACCGGGCGAGCTGACCGGCTGCTCGGCGAGGATCTGACGGCCGAAGGCGACGTTGAAACGCCAGAAGTCGATCAGCTCGCAGGCGGAGTCGATCTCGGCCTGGAAGGCGGTCTTCGACTGGCCGAGCATGGTGGCGGCGTTCAGCTTGGCGCGCCACGGGCCCGCCAGCAGGTCGGCGGCACGCAGGATGATCGCGGCGCGATCGTCGAAGGACAGCGCGCGCCAGCCGGGGGCGGCGGCCTTGGCCGCGGCGATCGCGTCGCGGGTGTCCTCCGCGGTCGCGCTGTGGATGACGCCCAGCACCGCCTTGTGGTTGTGCGGCTGGACGACCTCGATCTTCTCGCCGCCGCCCTTGCGCTGCTCACCACCGATCGTCGCGGTGATGTCGATGGGGCCGGCGTTGCCCAGCAACTTGAGCGCGCCCTCGAGTTCAGCGCGCTCAGCGCTGCCCGGTGCGTAATTCAGCACCGGCTCGTTCTTCGGGGCGGGGGTCTGGGTCACGGCGTCCACTGACTGCTCCTGACTGCACTTCGCCGGGTAGGGGTCTCATCCCGAACGGTAGACCTGACAGCTCCACGACGGCTTGTTCGACTGACTAGAATCAGGGTGACCATCTTGTCCGATCGGCTTAATCGGTGATCAAGACGACTGCTCAGACGACCCCCGGCGCTTCCCTGCGACACATCCTCGCCACGCTCGGGGAACCGCTGGTCAGGGTGCTCGCGGCCCCGGGCGGGCTCGGCGTCGGAGTGGAGGACGTCGTCATCCACGATCCGGAGGATCCGCCCGACGCCCATCCGGGTGACCTCGTCCTGGTGATCGGCGCTCGCGGACGCTCCGCCGCGGGCGCGATCCGGGCGGCGGGACGGTCCGGCGCGGCCGCCGTCGCGGTCAAGAACGGCATGGCCGTCGTGAACGTCGCGACCGACGCGGGGATCGCGCTGATCGAGGTCGGCCACGAGGCACGCTGGGAGCAGGTCGAAGCCCTGGCCAGGGGCGTGGTCGACGCGGCTCGCGCGGGTGGCGAGGCGGACAGCGGCGAAGTGCTGGGTGATCTGTTCTCGCTCGCGCAGACCATCGCGACGTTGACGGGCGGCCTGGTCAGCATCGAGGACACCGCGAGCCGGGTGCTGGCCTATTCGCGGGCGGGCGACGAGGTGGACGAGCTGCGCAGGCTCTCGATCCTCGGCCGTGAAGGCCCGGAACGCTACCTCGCGATGCTGCGCAAATGGGGCGTCTACCAGCGTCTTCGCGCCGGTGAGGGCATTGTCCGCATCGACGAGCGCCCCGATCTCGGCATCCGGCGGCGGATCGCGGCCGGGATCCACGCCGGATCGCAGCCGCTGGGCACGATCTGGGTCCAGGAGGGCGCGCATCCGCTCACCGAAAGCGCGGAGGTCGCCCTGCTCGGCGCCAGCCGCGCGCTCGCGCCGCAGCTGATCCGGCATCGGACGCTGCCCAGCCCGGAACTCCGGCTGCGCGAGGATCTGCTGGCCGGGCTGCTCGACGGCCGCCTCGACGCCGAGTCCGTCGCCGACGACATCGGCGCGGATCCCGGGAAACCGGCCATGGTGCTGGCCTTCTCGCTCCCCCGCGACCGGGCCGCGACGGACCGGCAGCTCCGGCGCGCGGAGCTGGTGCACCTGATCACCGTGCACACCGCCGCGTACCGGCGGAGCGCGCTGGTGAGCGTGATCGGCGGCCGGGTCTACGCGCTCCTTCCCGACCTCCCCGAGCACGCCGAACCGCGGATCCTGACGCTGGCCAAGGAAATCGCCGGTACCGCCCAACGGCATCTCGACGTCCGGGTGCGCGCGGCGCTGGGCGGTGTGGTCCCCAGTCTTTCCGACGCGGCGGCCTCGCGCGGCGACGCGGACCGCGTGCTGGCCACGATGGCGCGCGGGCACGGGACCGCGGACGTCGCCTCACTGGCCGACGTCCGCGCCGAGGTCCTGCTCTCGGAAGTGCTCGCGTTCCTCGGTGAGCAGCCGAGGATCCGCGATCCGCGGCTGACCGACCTGATCGCCCACGACGCCGAGCACGGCGGCATCCTGGTGCCCGCCGTACTCGCGTACCTCGACGCTTTCGGCGACGTCCGGAAAGCGGCGCGCGAGCTGAACATCCACCCGAACACGGTCCGCTACCGGGTGCGCCGCGCCGGCGAGGTGTGCGGGATCGACCTGGACGACCCCGCGCAACGCATCCTCACCCAGCTTCTGCTGCACCTCTAGCCCTCCACCCGCATTTAGTCCTCTGAATGCGGTACTTGCAGACGCAAAGGACCGCATTCAGAGGACGAAATGCGCCGGGTCAGGCCAGGATCAGGCTGAACCGCCGGTTCTGGACGTCCAGCTTGTCCAGCCGTACCGCGACGGCCGCACCGGCGGTGAGCGGGCCGGTTCCGCCGACGGTCGGCAGCAGCCCCTCCATCCCGTGGGCCACTTCGACGAACGCGCCGAAGGGCAGCACCCGCGTGACGACACCGTCCAGGACGCCGCCATCGGCGTGCGCGGCGACGAACTCGCGCCAGTTTTCGGTGGGAGACATGCGATTCACCTCCTCTCCGCGCATGGTCCACAACAGAAGGACACATACGGGAAGGCGGGCTTCGTGCCCGCGCGGAGATCAAGCGGCGGCCGGGGAACCCGTCCGCTCACGGCACGAGGCCGACCCGGCAGTCATGGCCGTGACACTAGCAAAAGTCAGGAGATGGCGGCCAGGCTGCGAAGCCCGGCGACCTCGGCCAGCGCGCGATAGGAATCCAGCCGCTCCGTCTGGTCGAAAGTACTGGTGGTCACCAGGATCTCGTCGGCTCCGGTCTTGGCGACGAGGTCGGCCAGCCGGTCGCCCACCTCGTCCGGGGTGCCGGCGAGCTGACCGTCGAGCGCCCGGTCCAGCCGTTCCCGGTCGCGGTCCGGCAGCGGCCCGGAGAGGATCTCTTCCACCGGCGACAACGGCGGGAAGACGCCGTGCGTCCGCGAGTAGACCGTCGACCACGCTTCGGGGATCAGCAGCCGCCGGGCCCGTTCGGCCGTCTCGGCGACCGCGATCGCCGTCGACACCACGACGTACGGCCGCGACGCCTGTGCGGACAGGCGGAATCCGGAGCGATAGCCGTCGATGGCTTCGAGCAGCGGACCCTGGCCCCGGACCGGCGCGATCACCAGCGGCAGCCCCAGTTCCGCGGCCAGCCGCGCCCCGGCACCGGTGGCCAGCAGGAACGCGGGCACGCGCAGGCCTTCCGCGGGAATGGCGTGCACACCCGGATAGGTCGTCTGGTCACCCGCGAGGAAGCCCAGCAGCTCGCGAACCTGGTCACCGAAGCGATCGGCATCGTCCTTCTCGTGCCCGAGCGCCTGCCGCACCCCGCCGGTGAACCCGACGGAACGCCCCAGCCCCATGTCGATCCGGCCGGGGAAGAGCGATTCGAGCACGCCGAACTGTTCCGCGACCACGAGGGGCCGGTGGTTCGGCAGCATCACGCCGCCGGTGCCGACCCGGATCCGTTCGGTCGCCGAGGCGACGGCGGCCGCCAGCACCGTGGGCGCCGAACCCGCGACACCGGGCACGCTGTGATGTTCGGACACCCAGAACCGGTGGTAGCCGAGCGCTTCGATGTCCCGCGCGAAGGCGACCGTGTCCCGCAGGGCGCGGGGCGCGCCGCCGCCGCGGCGGGTCGGGGACCGGTCCAGTACCGAAAGCGTGATCACCTTCGGATCAACGCGTCCGGACCCGGCGGGCATTCCCCGTTCAGGGGCGCCAGCGCTCGCTGTAGTCCGGGTGGTCGGCGTGCGGAAGGGCCAGCAGCCGCAGGGTCAGGCACCAGTTCGTCCCGGCCTCGTCGGCGGGCACATGGCATGTCTCGCACCAGTACTCGTTGCCGTACAAGGGGAATCCGGGGACCTTCTCCGAGACCGTGGTGCGGTGTGCCTGCAGGAGCCGCCGGGTCGCTTCGATCTCGTTGATCATCTGATTGACCGTGTCGAGTTCGATGTCGTTGAGCGAACGGATCCTCTTTTCGATGACGACCTTGGTCTCACCACGATTGAGCGATTCGTTGATCTCGGTTTTCTTGACCGCCTGCATGATCAACGCCTGGCGTTGCCCCACACGCGCGGCGAGGAAGGCGATCAGGTCGTCCACGGGTACTCCTTCGTCTCCCCCAGCCTAGTGTTCGGAGGGAAATGTCGCTGGCAGGAAGCCCTGCGTTACGGCTGAGTCCCACGCGTCACACAGTTTCGTATCGGTCACGGTCGGAGCGGTAACAGGTTTCTAGATCGACACGAAAGCGCAATCACTCCGCGAGCAAAACGAAGAAGAGGCCGATGCCGGGCGCGAATTTGTCACTAATACCGCACGCCTCGTCACGAAATGCGTTCCCCGTCGTGGCGGGCCTCGCCGTCGCGCTCACTTTGGGCGCGGGCGTCGGCGTGGTGGCGGCCACCCGGCCGGGTGAGCCCGGAGTCGCACCCGCCGCCCCGGCGACGGTGACCGTCACGGCGGAGGCCGCACCCGCGCCGACCGTGACCGTCCCGGCACCGCCGGTCACCTCGGGGCGGACGGCCATCGCTTCCCTCGCGGACCGGTTCGCCGACGGGACCTATCTGGTCGGCACGGACATCCGAGCGGGCTCGTACCGCTCCCCCGGACCGGCGGCGGGCGGAAACGGGCACTGCTACTGGGCGCGGCTCCGGCCCGAAGGCGCGTCGAAGATCGTGGCCGACCAACTGACCACGGGCGCCGCCCGGTTCACCACCCGCAAAGGCGAGTACGTCCAGGTCGCCGGGTGTGAGTTCACCCTGTCCTAAGTGTCGTCGCGCGCCTTGCTCGGCTGGACGCGCTTCGGCTCACCGGGCATTTTCGGGTAATCCGGCGGATACGGCATCTCGCCGACGCCGTGGTCGCGTTCGTCCCGCGCGTACCAGTCCAGCAGCGTCTCGATGCCGAACGCCTGCTCGTCCATCGGCGCGTGCAGGTCACCGCGCTCGTTGTAGAAGGCGCCCGCCGTGAGGACGTCGAAGTCGTCCGGGTCGACCTCGGTCAGCAGATCCCAGGTCAGCGGCGTCGACACCGTCGCCCGAGGGGTGCCGCGGACCGACCACGACGACGCCACCGTGCGATCGCGGGCCGCTTGGTTGTAGTCGATGAAGACCCGGCCACCACGCTCTTCCTTCCACCACGCGATGGTCGCCTTGGCCGGGATCCGGCGCTCGACCTCGCGGCCCAGCGCGATCACCGCGTGGCGGACGTCGACGAAGTCCCACTCCGGCCGGATCCGCACCAGGACGTGCACACCACGGCCGCCCGAGGTCTTCGGGTAACCGACCAGGCCCGCCGAGTCGAGGACCTCTCGCACCACGCCCGCGACCTCGACCGCGTCGGCGAAGCCCGCCTCGTCCGGCGGGTCCACGTCGATGCGGAGTTCATCGGGATGGTCGACGTCGGGCCGCCGCACCGGCCACGGGTGGAAGTCGAAGGTGCCCAGGTTCGCCGCCCAGGCGAACACGGCGGGCTCGGTCGGGCAGACCTCCTCGGCCGTCCGGCCGGACGGGAAGGTGATCTTCGCGGTCTCCACCCAGTCCGGGGCGCCCTTCGGCACGCGCTTGGCGTAGAACCACTCGCCCTCGACGCCGTCGACGTACCGCTTCAGCGTCGTCGGCCGCTCCCCGATCGCGCGCAGCAACGGCTCCCCGACCGCGACGTAATGCTCCACGACCTGACGCTTCGTGATCCCCCGGGCCGGGAAGTACACCTTGTCCGGGCTGGAAACCCGGACCTTGCGCTCGCCTGCCTCGACCTCGATCGGCTCACCGTTCTTGGGCATGCGCCCACCGTATCGCCGATCAGGGCCGGGGATCGGTCTTCAGGATTGCCATCGTGACGACGTCATGCCATTCGCCGTCCCACCACAGCGCTTCCCGCTGGAGCCCCTCACGGACGAACCCTGCCTTCTCGTAGACGCGCTGGGCCCGCGGGTTGTGGTCGAAGACCTCCAGCGAGACACGATGCAGGCCGACGACGTCGAACGCGTAGCCCAGCAGCAGCTCGGTCGCTTCGGTGCCATAGCCCTTGCCGAAGAACTCCGGGCCGTTCAGCGCGATGCGGAACGACGCGGAACGGTTGTCCTTGTCGACGTCGGTGAGCGCGAGGTCGCCGACGTGCGCGCGATCCTCCTTGCGGACGATCGCGTAGTCCGCGCGGTCGTCGAGCCCCGTCCGCCCGGCCAGCCAGGTCCGGATCTGCCCGGGGGTGAATCGGGTGTGCGTACCGGTCAGCCTCGTGGTTTCGGGCTCCTGCAAGGCCATCCACGCGGTCTCGAAGTAGGTCTCGTCGAGTTGGGTGAGCACGACGTTCTCGCCGGTGAGTTCGGGCTGGACGCGCAGCGCCTCGGTGTCGATCACAGCGGACACGGTACGGTTGACGTGGTGTCCGGCCGTACCAAATTAATCCTCGCGCTCACCGTGTTCGCCGTGTTCGTGGCGGCGGCGGTGCTGTTGCCGATCCCGAGTCCGGCCGGGCTGCGGACTTGGGCGGCCGAGACCGGTCCGGCCACCCCGTTGGTGTTCTTCCTGGCTTATTCGGTGCTGACCGTGGCGCCGATCCCGCGCACCGTGTTCAACCTGGCGGGCGGGCTGCTGCTCGGCGCCACGACGGGCATCCTCGTCGGCATCCTGGCGACCACGGTCGCGTCCGCGCTCTCGTTCGCTCTTTCGAGGGCACTCGGCCGCGATCTCGTCACCCGGCACCTGCACCGGGCGAAGGTCCGCGCGGTCAACGAGCGGCTTTCGGACGGCGGGGTCCTGGCGATCACCTCCTTACGGCTGATCCCGATGGTGCCGTTCGCTCCGTTCAGTTACCTGTGCGGAGTGTCATCGGTCCGTTTCGCCCCGTATCTGATCGGGACCGCGCTCGGCAGCCTGCCGGGGACGGTCGCGGTCGTCGTCCTCGGCGACGCGCTGACCGGGGAAACACCACCCGCCCTGCTGATCTGTTACGCCGTGTTCGCCGCGGCGGGGGCCATCGGGCTGGTCAAGGTTTTCCGGCGCGAAGCCCGGCCGGTGCCCGATCCGAGCGAGGAAGAAGAATTGCCCGCCTCCGCACCGGCGAGCTGACGGGGAGCCGAAACCGCCGCCCGCTACACTCGATCGAGTGCGCGGGACCTGTCAGGCCGCGCAGCGCCACCATCACCCGGAGAACGTGTCAGGAGCAGTCGCCATCGACACCGGTCAGCTGATCGCTGGGCACTATCGCCTGGTCGAGCAAATTGGTAGCGGTGCCATGGGGGTGGTCTGGCGTGCCATCGATGTCCGCCTCGAGCGCTCGGTGGCGGTCAAGCAGATCCTCCCGCAGCCGGGTGTCTCCGAGGCCGAACGCGACAACATGCGCCAGCGCGCCATGCGCGAGGCGAAGAACGCGGCCCGCTTCCAGCACCCGAACGCGATCGTGGTGTTCGACATAGCCGAGCACGGCGGCGATCCCTGTTTGGTGATGGAGTACCTGAACGGCCCGAGCCTCTCGGCGATCATCTCCGAGGAAGGCACGCTGCCGCTCGGGCGCGTCGCGAAGATCGGCGAGCAGGTCGCGTCGGCGCTGGTCGCCGCGCACCGCGCCGGGATCGTGCACCGCGACGTCAAACCCGGGAACATCCTGATCGACGAGTCCGGCACGGCGAAGATCACCGACTTCGGCATCTCGCGCGCGGCCGGCGACATGACGCTCACCCAGACCGGCCTGATCGGCGGCACCCCGGCGTATCTCGCGCCCGAGCTGGCGCGCGGCTCGGACCCGGTGCCCAGCTCCGACGTCTTCGCGCTCGGCGCGACGCTGTACCAGGCGATCGAGGGCCAGACCCCGTACGGGAACAGCTCGAACCAGCTGGCGCTGCTGTACGCGGCCGCGAACGGCCAGATCAACCCGCCGCAGCAGGCGGGTCCCGCGACGGCGCTGCTGATGAGCCTCCTGCGCACCGAGCCGACCGAGCGCCCGACCATGGCCGAGGCCCGTGAGCGCCTCGCCGCGCTGGCGGCGAACGAATCCGACGCGGGCACGGCGGCGTCGCCCCGGCTCTTCGGAGCGGGCGGCGGCAGACAGCCGGCCGTGCCCGACACCCCGGGACACGGCCTTCCGGGCGGAGACCGGCCGCCGTGGCAGCGGACCGACAAACCGGCCCAGTCCACCGCGGCGGCTCCGCCGCAGCCCACCAAGACCCACCCGCCGACGGCCGCCTTCATCCCGATGCGCTCGCCGTCCGCACCGCCGAACACGCCGCCGCGCCCGGTCGCCGCGATGAGCCCGCCGCCGTCCGCGGCCGCCCCGATGCGGCCGTCGCCGGCCAAGCAGCCCGACGCCAAACGCAAGGCCGTCCTGTTCGCGGGCGCCGGTGCCGCCGTCGTGGTGATCGCCGTGATCGTGTTCCTGATCCTGAACTCGAGCAACGGGGGCGATACCCCGGGTGGGAACAACGCCGGGGCGAACCCGCAGCCCGGCACCTCGGCGCCCAAGTCGAGCGGCTCCAAGAGCAGCGCACCCTCGTCTTCCGCGTCGTCGAGCGGCGGCAAGATCGAGTACCGGCCCGCGGGGGAACGCGTTGTTGACTTTTACAGCAAGGCAGGCACGCCGGAAGGCTGGGCGATGCTCACTCCGGACGCCCAGGCCGTCTATGGCGACCAGGGGAAGTACCAGGAGTACTGGGCGACGAAGCAGCTGAGCAGCTACAAGGGTGCCAATGCCAACAAAGGCAACAACGCCGACGGCTCGGTCGACATCACCATCAACCTCACGTTCAAATCCGGCGGCTCCGAGGCGAAGACCGTCCGCGTCATCGACGATGGTGGCGGTCAGCTGCTGATCGCCGGGGATACCCGCAGCGCGCAGGGCAACTACTAGCAATCGGTGCGTGGCGGTGGTGAGACCCGCCTCGCTGGTGGTAGGCCAATCGCCGCTCGTGGCTTACTGTTGCCGGTATGGCCGATAGCGGACCTTTCGGGCCTGGCCAGAATCCTCGCTTCCAGGAGGATCTGGTAGGCCTCGACCCGTACGATCCCGAAGCCCGTGCCTTCGCCGAGCATCTGGACCGCATCGAACGCTGCGGCCCGAACTTCACCGTGGAAGCCTGCCTCGACGGCGTCTCCGACTTCGCCGACTCCAGCAACCGGCTCGGTGGTCTGCGCTGGTGGATTTCGGCGCTGGTCGTGATCCTCATCGTGCTCGGCGTGATGGTCACCGCATGGGACATCATCGGCCGGGCCATCGCGTGGCTCGCGGGGTAACGTGGAACCGGTGAAAGGCATGAAACCCGTTGTCGGAGCCACGCCGCGCGTGGTCAAGTCCGAGCAGGAATGGCGGGAGCAGCTCAGCCCCGACGAGTACGCCGTGCTCCGCCAGGCGGGCACCGAGCGCCCCTTCACCGGGGAGTACACCGACACCAAGACCACCGGTGTCTACCAGTGCCGAGCCTGTGGTGCCGAACTGTTCCGCAGCGACACGAAATTCGAAAGCCATTGCGGCTGGCCGTCCTTCTACGACCCGGCCGACACCGACGCCGTCCTCCTCCGTGAGGACACCACGATGGGGATGCGCCGGATCGAGGTGCTGTGCAAGTCGTGTCACAGCCACCTCGGGCACGTCTTCGAAGGCGAGGGCTACGCCACCCCGACGGATCAGCGGTACTGCATCAACTCGATCTCGTTGAAGCTCGTTCCCGAGTCGTAACCGACCGAAGCGAACCACCGCCCTCTTCGACGCGTTCACGAGGAACAGGAACAGCGTCGGGGAGGGCGGTGTTTTCATGAACGAACCCTGGGGAATCTCCGGACCGGCTTCCGCGTGGCTCTACGGAGTCTGTGCCGTACTGCCGGTCGTGCTCGCCGTGGCGCACGAACGGTGGCTGCGTCGTGACACCGGGGCCAGGGCGGTGCCCGGCCTCTATCCGCTGGCCGCGCTGGCGGACGGCGCGGATCGGGTCACCGACCCCGCCGTCGCCAGGATGGCCCGGCACGAGGCCGTCCGGGAACTGCGTGCCGATCTGGAGCGGCGGGGCCTGCTCGTTCCCGAAACCCGTCGCCGGAGGGGCTGGCAGTACGCGATCGCCGCGTACGTGGCCGTCTTCGCGCTGGGGATCGCGAGGCCGGCGAACGCCGTACCGCCGAAGCGGCCGGCCGGCGCCCTCGTCGTCCTGGTCATCGTCGTGGCAGGTGCGATCGGCCTGGTCGTGTGGCGGCAACGGCCGGACCGCACGGGCCGGGCGACGGCCGCGGGTGGCCTGGCACTCCACCACGGCGACTGGGACCGCGGCCTGGGGCGCACCACGGCCGGGCAGGTGGCCCTCCACGGGTTGCGGGCCTTCCCCGACCAGGTCGTCGCGGCCACGTTGACCAAGACCGGCGGCACGAAGGCCGGCGTGTTCGCCCGCACGGCGAGCACCTGCGGCGGTGGCGCACCGTACGCCGTAGGTTCGTCGTGCGGCGGTGGAGCGTCGTCCTGCTGCGGAGGTTCTTCCTGTGGTGGTGGTTGCGGTGGCTGAACAGATCGTGGTCGTGCTCGGGGTGCTTCCACTCCTCGTGGCGCTGGCGGGTACCCGATGGCTGCGGAATCGACCTCACGGCGGGGAACCGTTACGGACGATCCATCAGGTCGCCTACCTCGCCGGCGGCCCCGACCGGGTCACGGACACGGCCGTCGCGGCCGCTCTCGAACGGCAGGTGGTCCGCCTCGACAAGGCCGGCGTCCTGCGCCGGTCTTCCGCCCGGCCCGCCGATCCGTTCGCGTTCGCGGTGTCCGAGGCGCTGCCGAAGGCGGGGATCGGGAGGGTGCACGGTCCGCTGCGCGCGTCGGAACCGATGCGCTCGCTGCGGGCGGAACTGCTCGCCGACGGACTGGCCTTGCCGGAAGGCCGGCTGCACCTCGTCTGGCGTGCGGCCCTTCTCACGCAACTCGTGCTCGTCGTGCTGGGAATGGCGATGCTTCTCCGGGCCGTCGTGGTCACCGGGCAGGCCGCGCTGCTCGCCGGGATCTCGCTGATCGTCGCGACGACGGCTTTCGCCGTCACCCTCCGCCTCGGTCGGGCACACCGCGAGACGTGGACGACGAAAGCGGGCGAGCTGGCGCTTTCCCTGGCGCGCGAGGACCCAGGGCTCGTCACCGGAGTGACGGGCGCGGTGGCGCTGGGCGGCCTCGCCGCGCATCCGGATCGACGGCTCACGCGGAACCTGCTCCTTACGCCATCTCGCGCCCGCGACCGAACCGCGGTCACCGCCTGCGGCTCCTATGACGGTCCAACGACCGTCGTGGACGATTCGCCCGGCTGATCGACTGGTTCGCGGAACCACGACCGAACGGAAAAGCGTCCGACTACGGTAAGCCCACCTGCTCGTGAAAGGCCCGTGCGATGGAAGACACCTGGGGTATCCCCGGACCCACGTTCCTGGCGATCTATGGCGCCCTGCTGGTGTTCCCGCTGGCCGTCGGTCTCGTGTGGACGATCGCGGTCAAACTCGGTGCCAAGGCACCGCGCGCCACCGTGACCGGACCTGAGCCGACGGTGTACGAACTCGCCTATCTCGCCGGCGGCCCGGACCGGGTGGTCGACACGGCCATCGCGACGCTGGTCGACCGCGGGACCTTGCGGGTCAGCAGTTCGAAGCAGCTCCAGCTCACCGGTCCCGAGCCCGCCGACCCGATCGAAAAGGCCGTCGCCAAGGGCGCGCGGCCGGGTCACAACGCCACGACCCGCGGCATCCGTGACCGGTTGCGGCTGTCGGGTCCGATGCAGGCGCTCGCCAAGGGGCTGGAGGAGCGAGGACTGGTGGTCGTGGACCGGTCGCCCCGGATCCGCCAGGTCGTGTTCTTCCTGTACCTCGCCGTCCTGGTCCTCGGCGTGGTGCGCCTGATCGCCGGGATCGCCGGCGACCGCCCGGTCGGATTCCTGATCCCGCTGCTGATCTCGGCAGTGTTCGCGACGGTGATCTCCCGTGCGCTCAAGAACAAGCGGCCGGGCCCGCGTCCGACCAGCGAGGGCGCCCGGGTCCTCCACAAGGCCAGGTCCGCTCACGGACGGGAGCGCAAACGCGGCATCCCGAACGGACCGGGATACGTCGGCGGCGCGGTGCTGGGCGGCGCCGCGGCGGCGGTCGCGTTCGGTGGTCTCGCCTCCTACCCCGACGAGGAGCTGAGCGCGGCCCTGATCCCGCCGCCGGTCTCCGGTGGTTTCGGCGGCGGTTCGTCCGGCGGCGGCTCCTCGTGCAGCAGCAGTGGCGGAAGCTCGTGCAGCGGCGGCGGCAGTTCCTGCGGAGGAGGCGGCGGCTGTGGTGGTTGACGGGCCGGGCAAGCTCGGGATCGGCATCGGCTGGCGGCACGAGCTCGACCTTTCGATCGCGCGGCTGCCCGGCGTCGACTGGGTCGAGGTCGTCGCCGAGAACCTGCACCCCGGGCATCTGCCGGAGACCCTGGTCGCTTTGCGCGACAAGGGAATGCCGGTTCTGCCGCACGCGGTGTCGCTGTCGCTGGGCGGGGCCGAGCCGCTGGACACCGCGCGCGTCGAGCATCTCGCGGAGGTCGCTCGCGAGCTCGGCGCGCCGATGGCCAGCGACCACGTGTGCTTCGTGCGCGCGGGCGGCCTCGACTCGGGCCATCTGATGCCGCTTCCCCGCACCCGGGAAGCGCTCGACGTGCTGGTGGACAACGTCAAACTCGCCCAGTCCATCGTGGAGGCCCCGTTCGCGCTGGAGAACATCGCGGCGGTGCTGGAATGGCCGGACGCGGAGTTCACCGAGTCGGAGTTCCTGCGAGAGCTCACCGACCGGACCGGCTGCCTGCTGATCATCGACGTCGCCAACCTGTACGCCAACGCCCGCAACCTCGGCACCGATCCCGTGCGGTTCCTCGACGAGATCCCGTGGGAGCGGCTGGCGTACACGCATATGGCGGGCGGTGTCGAACGCGACGGCGTCTACCACGACACGCACGCTCATCCGGTGGTCCCGGAGGTGCTGGATCTGCTGCGCGAACTGCGGCGCCGCACCGAGCCGCCGGGTGTCCTGCTGGAGCGCGACGACGACTACCCGTCCGACACGGAACTGGCGGCCGAGCTGGCCGCGCTGCGGGAAGCGGTCTCGCCGTGACGTCGCCCCGGGAGCGGCTCGCCTCCCAGCAGGCCGAGCTGCTCAAGGCGCTCCTCGCGGGAGGCGACGCACCGGCGGGCTTCGACGCGGACAGGCTCCGTATCGAGGCGAACGTCTTGCGGAACAAGCAGAGCAGGCTGGTCACCTACTTGCGCCCGGATCTCGCCGAGGCCCTCGGCGACCGGTTCGCCGCGCTGTTCCGCGAGTACGTGACGAGCCATCCGAAGACCGACGCGATCCGCGCGCGGGCCTACGCGGACGCTTTCGGCGCTTGGCTCGTTGACCGCGGCGAGGTACCCAAGCCCCGGGGCCGTTTCACGAGCTGGCTACGCCTACGCCTACGCCGCGTTTAGTCCTCTGAATGCGGGTTTCACCAGACCGGGCGGTCGCTTCCGGGCACGTGCGTCGCTTCCGTCCACTGTGGATTCGAGCCCGGCAGCGTGCCCGCCATCTTGACCCTGGTGACCCGGCCGAGCTGGCTGTCGACCTCTTCGAGCCATTCGCCGCCGTCGAAGCCGGTGGGCCCGGATTCCTTGCGCCCCAAAGAGTTCAGCCACTCCCCGGTCCCGGCGAGCGAGGTCCGGACATGCCGGCTGCCCCCCTCGGTGGCCGCACGGCGGACGGCGGTCATGATCGCCGCCGCGGTGAGCCAGCCGGTCGCGTGGTCGAGCGCCTGCACCGGAAGCGGTCCCGGGCCGTCGAGCCCGGCCGTCTTGCCGCCCTCGTCGGCGATCCCCGACGCCATCTGCACCAGGCTGTCGAACCCGCGCCTGCGCGCCCAAGGCCCTTCCCAGCCGTAGGCCGACAGGTCCGCGACGACGATGCCCGGCCGGAGCTCGGCGATCGCTTCCGGCGAGAAACCCTTGGCCACCAGCGATCCCGGCCGGAAACCCTGCAGAACGACGTCCGCGCGGGCGATCAGCTTGCGCAGCCGCGAGCGCCCGGCTTCGGTCTCCAGGTCGACGTACGCCGAGAGCTTGCCCATCCCGGTGTCGACGGCCAGCGGCGGCACGGTCGGCAGCTGGGCCGACCCGATGTGCATGACGGTGGCGCCGTGCGCGGCGAGCACGCGGCCCGCGACCGGTCCGGCGATGACGTGGGTCAGGTCCAGGATCCGCACCCCGCCCAGCGGCCGGTCGGACTCGAACAGCCGCACCGGTTCCGACGGTCCGAGCGGCCGGATCTCGGCGACCGGCAGCGCCGACGCCGCCTGCCCTTGCTTGTGCGCCAGCCACTCGTCGCGAGAGCGCAGCACGGCGGCCGCGCCGCCGGCGCCGATCACCGCCGACTCGACCTCGTACTTCGACTTGGCCGCGACGACCTTCTCGAACGCCGCCCGGGTCGCGGGCACGCCCAGGCCCCAGCACACGGCGGAGACGTGACGCGGGTAGTTGCAGTGCAGCCGCACCCAGCCGTCGTTCGCCCGGTAGTCGCCGGACAGCGGCGCGCTGAACGGCACCGGTTCCCCGTCGACGCGGATGTACTGCTCACTGTGGAACGACGCGGCGGCGTGCCGGGTGTCGACCGAGACCTTGCCCGGCTCGATTCCCCGCAGCCGCAACAGTTCCCCGGCGGCCAGCGTCGCCGCGGCGATACTCGTCGCCGCCGCCTCCTCGACCCGGAAGGTGCCGGGCAGCACCGACTCGGGGCCGGTGATCTCGACGGCGTCTTCGGCGAGGGTGTCGCCGGTGAGCGTGGTCCAGACGCGGGTGTCCACTAGGGCAGCAGGGCGATCAGCTCGGCGGGGGCCACCTTCGTCCCGGTGTAGAACGGGATCTCCTCGCGCACGTGGAGCCGCGCCTCGGTGCCGCGCAGATGCCGCATCAGGTCGACGATGCGGTGCAACTCGTCGGCCTCGAAGGCGAGGATCCACTCGTAGTCGCCCAGTGCGAACGACGCGACCGTGTTGGCGCGGACGTCCGGGTAGTCGCGGGCCTCCTTGCCGTGGTCGGCGAGCATCTTGCGGCGCTCGTCGTCCGGCAGCAGGTACCACTCGTAGGAGCGCACGAACGGGTAGACGCAGATGAACTTGCGGGCCTCTTCGCCGGCGAGGAACGCCGGGATGTGGCTCTTGTTGAACTCCGCCGGGCGGTGCAGCGCGACCTGGCTCCACACCGGCGCCGACGCGCGGCCGAGCGGCGTGTGCCGGAAGCCGCTGTACGCCGCCTGGACCTGCTCGATCTCCTCGGCGTGCCACCAGATCATGTAGTCGGCGTCGGCGCGCAGCCCCGAAAGGTCGTAGACACCGCGGACGACGACGCCCTTCGTCTCCAGCGCGTCGAGGTACTCGGTGGTCTCCGCGGTCGCCTTCGCGCGGTCTTCGCCGAGCTTGCCCTGCTCGGCCCGGAAGACCGACCAGGCGGTGTAGCGGATGGTGTCATTGAGCTCGTTGTAGTTCAGCCGCGCCATACCGCCATCTTGGCACTGCCGGTGCTCAAGAGCCCTCGTGGGTCGGTGTGATCCCGGCGATGCGGCGGGCGGCCGCGTCGGCGGTGGCGATGCAGGCCGGGATCCCGACGCCGTGCAGCGTCGCGCCCGCCACGGCGAGGCCAGGGACGCCGGCGACGGCACGTTCGATCCGCTCGACGCGTACGAGGTGCCCGGTGCCGTACTGCGGGAGCCCGCCGCCCCATCGGGTCACGAGGGTGTCGATCGGCTCGGCGGTGACACCGGTCAGCCGGGCCAGGTCGTCACGGATCACGCGCACGAGTTCGTCGTCGTCGGCGTGCAGCGCGCCCGGTTCGCCGAAGCGGCCGACCGAGCCACGCACCAGCACCGGGCCTTCGCCGTACTGCGCCCACTTGCGGGAGGAGAAGGTGAACGCCTTGGCGGCGAACGGCCTTTCGGCAGCGTCCCGCTCCCCGGCGCCGATCAGGACCCCGGACGACTCCGGCAGCGCGGTTCCCGGCGGGAGCGCGAGCGCGACCACCGCCATCGACGCGAGTTCGACCTTGGCGAACACCGACGAGGCCACTCCTGCGACACCGTCGAGCAGCCGCCGCGCCGAAGGCGCCGGGACGGCGAGAAGGACGGCGTCGGCGTCGAGGTCATCGACCCTCCAGCCGTCGGCGGTGCGCTCGAGCGCCGTCACGGTGGTTCCGGTGCGGACCTCGGCGCGGGCCAGCTCCGCGAGCCGCACGATCAGCGTTCCGAGGCCGCCCAGCAGGGTGCCGAAGACCGGCGCCGTACTCGGTGAGGCGGGCATGAGCGAGGCGGCGCCTTCGGTGAGCGAGCGCGCGCCGCGATCGATCGCGGACGCGAGACCGGGCATGGTCGCGCGCAGGCCGAGCCCGTCCGCTCCCCCGGCGTAGACCCCGCCGAGCAGCGGGTCGACGAGCCGGTCCACGAGTTCGTCGCCGAACCGCTCGCGCAGCAACGGGCCGAGCGGCACGTCACCGGCGGGCAGTTCCAGCGGAGACAGCGACGCCTCGGCCTCGACCAGGGCGCGCCCCTTCTCCGACAGCACCCCCGCGACCGCGTCGGCCGAGGCCGGAACACCCATGACCGTGCCCGGCGGCAGACCGAGCACGGAGCCGCCGGCGTGGATCTTGGCGCGGGCCTTGGTGGGATGGACGAGGCTTTCGCCCAGCCCGACCTCGCGGACCAGGGCGAGCGCTTCGGGGCGGCGGGCGAGGAAGGCCTCCGCTCCGACGTCGTAGCGCTCACCGGCGAGTTCCACCGTGCGGAGCTTCCCGCCGAGCGACTCCGTCGCCTCGAAGACGACGATCCGGGCGTCTTCACCGAGCAGCGTCCGCAGCCGGTACGCCGCGGTCAGTCCCGAGATACCGCCACCGACGACGGCGATGGTGCTCATTGAAGCTCGTGCACCAGCCCGACCACGCGCGTCAGCACGTCCGGGTCGACGCCGGGCAGCACGCCGTGGCCGAGGTTGAAGATGTGGCCGTCGGCCGCGCGGCCCTCGGCGTGGATGCGCCGGACCTCGGCTTCGAGCACCGGCCACGACGCGTGCAGCAGCGCCGGGTCGAGGTTGCCCTGGACCACACCGCCGCCGAGCCGCCGGACCGCTTCGTCGAGCGGGATCCGCCAGTCGACGCCGACCACGTCGGCACCCGCGTCGCGCATGGCCACCAGCAGCTCGCCGGTGCCGACGCCGAAGTGGATCCGGGGTACGCCGTAGCCCGCGACCGCGGACAGGACCTTCGCCGAATGCGGCAGGACGAACTCGCGGTAGTCCCGCTCCGAGAGCGCGCCCGCCCACGAGTCGAACAGCTGGATCGCGTCGGCCCCGGCGTCGAGCTGCGCGGAGAGGAAGGTGATCGCCATGTCCGCGAGACGCCCGGCCAGCTCGTGCCACAGCTCCGGCTCGGAGTGCATGAGCGCCTTGGTGTGCTCGTGGTTGCGGCTCGGCCCGCCCTCGATGAGGTAGGACGCCAGGGTGAACGGCGCGCCCGCGAACCCGATCAGCGGCGTCTCGCCCAGCGACCCGACCAGCAGCCGGACCCCTTCGGCGACCCGCTCCACCTGCTCCGGTTCCAGCACCGGCAGCGCCCGCACACCCGCGGCGTCGCGGATCGGCTCGGCGACGACCGGGCCGGTGCCCGCGACGATGTCGATGTCGAGGCCCGCCGCCTTGAGCGGGACGACGATGTCGCTGAAGAGGATGGCCGCGTCGACGCCATGGCGGCGGATCGGCTGGAGCGTGATCTCGGCGAGCATCTCGGGGTCGAAGCAGGCGTCGAACATCGAGGTGCCCTCACGCAGCGCCCGGTACTCGGGCAGCGACCGGCCTGCCTGGCGCATGAACCACACGGGGGTATGGGCCGGGCGTTCGCCGCGCGCGGCGGCCAGGAACGGCGCACCGGGCAGGGCGCGACGGGCCACTGGGACGGTCTGCGCGGGAGAAGCGACTGAAGGAGACATCACGGTTCATGGTGCCATGGGCGCTCGGAGGCCTTACTCTCGGCGCGCCTGCGCCCCGAACCGGACGATCGCGTCTTACAGTCGGTTGGTGACCGCGATGACGTCAGCACCCGATCTCTTCCGTGAAGCCGTCGCGGCGTTGCAATCGGTCCGGCCCCGCCCCGAAGTGCAGCTGGAGACGATGCGCCCGCCGCAGCGGCTGGCGCCGTGGTCCTACGCGGTGAGCTGCGAAGTGGAAGGGCCGGCGGACGTGCTGGCGTCGGGACGGCTGGTGCTGCTGCACGATCCGGAGGGCCAGGAAGGCTGGGACGGGGTCCTGCGGCTGGTCATGTACGTGCGCGCGGAACTCGACCGGGAACTGGCGACCGATCCCTTCCTGCCCGCGGTGGGCTGGTCGTGGCTGACCGACGCGCTGGAGACCTCCGGCGCGGAGTGGACGGCGCTGGGCGGCACCGTCACCGAGACGTCGTCGGCCCGCTTCGGCGACATTTCCGGGCCCGCGCGCACCGACGATCTGGAACTCCGGGCGTCCTGGACGCCGACGGACGCGGCACTGCGGCCGCACGGGCAGGCGTTCTGCCAGGTGATGGCGAGCGTCGTGGGGCTGCCGCCGGTCGGCGTGACCCTCTTCGAGCAGCGTCAGTCCTCCTGAGCCGCTTCGCGCGGGCGCCGCGCTCGGATCGTTAGAGGCCGGGGCTTAGTAGCACCACCAGCCACAACGACAGCGCGTGAAGGCCCCCTTCCCTCGGCTCAGCCGAGGAAACTCGGACTTCATCCCTTCCTCAGTACTAGACGGACCTCTTCCTTGCGCCTAAGTACAGGAAGGGGCCTTCATGCACTGGGACCTCCTGATATCAGGCAAGACACGCCGCAGGACCCGCGAGAGGGCTCTCCAGAACGCCCCGGATCACCCAGGAGCCCCCGTCGCGCCGGTGCTCCCGAACCCGGCGGCAAGTCCGTGAAGGCCTCCTTGAGGGATCCAGAGTCCCTCAAGGAGGCCTTCACGGACTTGCGACACCCTCGGCACCGGTCCCGACACGCCGGATCCCAGCAATCGAGACATAGCATTTGGGTTATTTTGCAATTTCCGGCCACCTAGCGGCGCTAGGAAAGCTAGCGGTACTAAAGGTCCCTTGCTTCCACCCGTGGATCCGTGAAGGCCTCCTTCACTACCCTCAAGGTAGGCAAGGAGGCCTTCACGGACAGCCGCGACGCCCGCGGAGCCGCGCGAAGCGCGCGAGGACGCCTCGACTGCTCCGCCTGCGGGCCCCTCAGAGCGTCTGTACGCCACCAAGCCGCGCTTCGGGGCCATCTGGACTGGACCAGCTCCGACCAGCGCGGAGCCGGTCACTCAGAGGTCTAGACCACCCCGTTCGTGCTAACCCGGCCGTCACCGTCCGCAACAAGATCAAAACCGATCGCGAGCACCCCGAGACGCTTCCGGAGCGTTACCATCATCGTCACCGAGCGAAGCGATCATGGTGCTCCGCGAAGTTGATCAAGCCCCATGCCGGAGGCGGTTTCCGGCCCCCGCCGCACCGCCCGCCGAGGCGCCCTGGCAGAGGCACCGGCAAGTGCACGGCCCATCTGCACAGTCGGTCGAGCCCCGGTAACTCAAGTCCATCGTGTTCTTTCGGCGATGTGTTAGCCACCGGCTGTGTACTAGCCCGATCGTGTTACGACGAACTCCCTGAGTGACTACTCGTTTGAGATAGATACCCATTCGATCCCCCCGCGAAGGCCTCAGGGCGGCTACAGTGCCATCGACGACACCACTTTCGGTCTAAAGCTGGCGCGGCTAAACGGCCGAAAGTCCCGGTGCCGGTCGGGGGGCACGACCGACTCCAGGGAGGTAGTGACGTGGCTACCGTCGGCATTTCTCAGGCCGTCCGATCCACGCCAGCCGGTTCATTGCCGGCGAGCATGGTTCCGCACCCGCGGGAAGAGCTTTTTTCCGTGTTGGTGGTCGATGACCACCCGCTGTTGAGGGAGGCAATCTCAGCAAGACTCGCACAGATGGGTGCGGGCACCGTCCACGAGGCCGCCACGGTGGCCGAGGCGAGGGCGCGAGCACAGGCCACCGGGCCTTGTGACCTGGCGATCCTCGATCTCGGACTGCCGGATGGCAGCGGCATCGAGCTGGTTACGGAACTCCGTAGCCACGGCTGGCCTCGAGTAGTGGTGCTCGCTTCATCAGACGACCCGTACGCGGTCAGGTCGGCGTTCCAGGCCGGCGCCCAGGCATACCTGCTCAAGTCGGCATCGCCGGTCGTAGTGACCGACGGCGTCCGCAGGGTGCTCGAGGGCGGCGTCTACGCGGACCCGAGCGTCGCACCGGTCCTGGCCACCGGCACCCGGGTCGCCGGCACCGACAACACCCCGCGCGAGCTTTCGGCGCGCGAGGTCGAGGTGCTGCAGCTCGTGGCCGACGGCCAGAGCAACAAGGAGATCGGCGAGGAACTCAGCCTCTCCGCTCTCACGGTGAAGTCTCACCTCTCCCGCATCGGGCGCAAGCTCGGCACGGGTGACCGGGCTCAGATGGTGGCACTGGCCATGCGTGCCGGCGTGATCCGCTGACAAAGGCGAACAGCCCTGCGGGGCGGGCGGACCAGGCGCGGCCCGCTCGTCCCGTAGGGTCTTCACCTATGGAAGGCGACCGACCCGGAGAACCGCAGACGGACCCGAAGACCGGCACCGACGACACCGGTGGACCGGTCCTCCTGCGCGAGCCCGCCGAGGGCACTCCACCGGTGATCGCCGACGCGACCGCCCTCGTCGAAGCCTGCGCGAAGATCGCGGGCGGCAGCGGGGCCATCGCCGTGGACACCGAACGCGCGTCCGGCTACCGATACTGGCCGAAGGCCTACCTCGTGCAGCTGCGCCGTGAAGGTGCCGGTTCCTTCCTCATCGACCCCATTCCGCTCGAAGGGCAGCTCGAACCCCTCGCGGAAGTGCTCAACAACGCCGAATGGGTGCTGCACGCGGCCTCTCAGGACCTGCCGTGCCTCGCCGAACTCGACCTGCACCCGAAGAGCCTCTTCGACACCGAACTCGCCGGACGGCTCGCCGGGTACGAACGCGTCGCCCTCGGCACCCTCGTCGAACTCCTCCTCGGCTACCAGCTGGAGAAGGGCCACAGCGCCGCCGACTGGTCGAAGCGCCCGCTTCCCGTCGATTGGCTGAACTACGCCGCACTCGACGTCGAGCTGCTCCTCGAGCTGAGAGAGAAGCTCGAAGCCGACTTGGCCGACCAGGGCAAGCTCGAATGGGCCCAGCAGGAATTCGAGGCCGTCCGCACCGCGCCGCCGCCGGCCCCTCGGGCCGAGCCGTGGCGCCGGACGTCCGGCGTGCACAAGATCCGCAACGCCCGCGGCCTCGCCGCCGTGCGCGAACTGTGGCAGGCGCGGGACGAACTCGCCCGCAAACGCGACCGCGCGCCGAGCCGGATCCTGCCCGACAGCGCGATCATCAACGCCGTCACAGCGGACCCGAAGACCGTCGACCAGCTGCAGGCGCTGCCGGTGTTCAGCGGCCGGGTCCAGCGCAAGTACACCGCGAGCTGGCTGCGGCATCTGCAGGCCGCCCGCGCGCTCCCCGCCGACGAGCTGCCGACCCCCGCGCAGCAGACCGACGGACCGCCGCCGGTGAACCGGTGGTCGGACAAGGATCCCGACGCCGCCGCCCGGCTTTCGGCGGCCCGCGCGGCGCTGTCCGCGATCGCGGAGGACCGGCGGCTCCCGGTGGAGAACCTGCTGCTGCCGGAGCTGGTGCGGCGCACCTGCTGGCGTCCGCCCGCGGACCTGAGCGAGGACTCGGTCGCCCAGGTCCTCCGCGACGGCGGTGCCCGGCCTTGGCAGGTCGAGCTGACGGTGGCGGTGCTGAGCAAGGCGCTCCACGCCACCCCCGCCTGACCCGGCTTCAGCCCTCCAGCAGCGCCCGCGCGGCTCCGCGCAGCGCGGCGTCCGGTTCCCCGAGACCGGCGAGCCTCAGCACGCCGTCGGCCCCTTCGACGGCGTGCGCCTCGACGTCCACGTCCGGCTGGTCACGCCGGACGATCGCGATGCTCTCGACGAGCCCGAACACGAGATCGGTCCGGATGCCGCGAAGGTCTCCGGCGACGCCGGCCGCCGCGACGAGCGAGCCGTAAACGCGTTTGAGCTCCGCCCGCTCGGCCCGGAATCGCGCCAGCCGCGGCGACGAGATCTCCGGCAGCAAGTACAGGGCGCCCAGGTTGTGCCGCGCGCTGCCGAGCAAGTGGATGTCCGCGTAGGCCAGCGCCCACAGCCGCGCGCCGATCGGCGCGAGCTTGGCCGAAAGACCGCCCGCGACGTCCAGTGACGGCCGGACGGTGTCCTCCAGCAGCGCCGCGAGAATGTCCTCTTTGGACGGAAAGTGGTAGTAGAGCGACGCCTGGCGCAGTCCGGCGCGTTCGGCGATGGCCCGCGTGGTCGTCGCCGCGTACCCGGCGCCGGTGAACAGCTCCCCCGCCGCGTCCAAGACGGCGAACCGCGCCTCCCGTTTGCTCGCGGCGGCGCCGCTGGCTCTCGGCCTGCCCACCCCGGTCGTTTTCGTCATCTATCCGATCCTGCCATTTCTCCGCGAAGATCTTTGTTACGTCCGGCGGTCGGCCCAGGTTACCGAATCCGGTATCTGTTAACACCGCGCTTACCCGGCGGAGATCGGAAGGATCCCGCACGCGCTTAATTTCGGTCAGCCGATCGAAATCCGGCCCTTGAGACAGGAGCCTCCGCAATGCCTTCCGAGGACCTTTCCGCCTTCGGGTACCGCCAAGAACTTCGCCGGACACTGGGCGGTTTCTCCGCCTTCGCCGCGGGGTTCTCCTTCGTTTCCATCCTGACCACGGTGTTCCAGCTGTTCGCCTTCGGTTATTCCTTCGGCGACACGCTCTTCTTCTGGACATGGCCGCTGGTGATCGCCGGGCAATTGCTCGTCGCGCTCAACTTCGCCGAACTCGCCGCCCGATTTCCGCTGGCCGGATCGGTTTACCAGTGGGCGAAACACCTCTCCCCCGGATTCGCGGGGTGGCTCGCCGGCTGGATGATGCTGGTGGGCTGCGTCGTGGCCCTCGCCGGCGCCGCGATCGCGCTGCAGGTCGTCCTCCCGTCGGTCTGGAGCGGGTTCCAGCTCGTCGGCGGGGACCCGGCGATCACCTCCCCGACCGGCGCCAGCAACGCGGTCCTGCTCGGCACCCTGCTGATCGTCCTCACCACCGCGATCAACGCGGGCGGCGTGCGGCTGATGGCGCGGATCAACGACATCGGGGTCGGGGCCGAACTCGTCGGGGTCCTCGTGCTGATCATCGGTCTCGCGCTGTTCGCCGTCCGCGGCCCGCAGGTCGTGCTCCAGCCTGCCGGCGAAAGCCCGGGAGCAGGTGGCGTTCTCGCTTCGGCACTGATGGCCGCGTACGTTCTGTACGGTTTCGACACCGCCGCCTCCGTCGCCGAAGAGACCAAGGACGCCCGCCGCATCGCCCCGCGCGCCGTACTTCGCGCGCTGTTGATCTCCGGGGTCGGTGGCCTCGCCGTCGTCGTCACCGCGCTGATGGCGGCACCGAGCCTGACCGACGGGCAGCTGGCCGGGAAAGGCCTGCCGTACGTGATCACGGCCGTCTTCGGCGACACACTCGGCCGGGTCTTCCTCGCCGACGTCGCGATCGCGGTCGTCGTCTGCACCCTGACCATCCAGACCGGCACCGTCAGGCTGATCTACTCGATGGCCCGCGACGGCGCGCTCCCCGGTGCCAGGAGGCTTTCCGCGGTCAACGCCCGCACCGGTACGCCGATCGCGCCCGCCGTGCTGTCCGGGGTGCTCGCCATCGGGCTTCTGCTGCTGAACCTGGGGAATCCGACCATCTTCAGCACCATCACCGGCACTTCGGTGGTCGTCGTCTACCTGGCCTATCTCCTGGTGACCGGACCGCTGCTGATCCGGCGCCGTCAAGGGCGTTTCACCGCCGAACCCGGCCATTTCTCGCTGGGACGATGGGCTATTCCGGTCAACATCGCGGCAGTAGGGTACGGCGCGATGATGATCGTCAACATCGCTTGGCCACGAGCCGAGATCTACGACCTGGCGGGCACCGGTTCCGTCTGGGTCCTGTTGTTCCCGATCGAGTTCGTCGGCGCCGCGCTGCTCACCGGCTACCTCTGCTGGCGCCGCCGCTCCGCGCTCACCACGGTTCCCGTCCCCGCGACCTGAAGGAAGGTTCCATGAGCACGACATCGACCACGTACGGCGCTCGCGACCACGCCCGCGCCCAAGCGGGCACGGTGGCCGAAGCGATGCCCGCCATCCCCGCGTCCACCTGGCCGGATCCGCCGCCCGGGATCGACCCGGCGAAGCTGGTCTGGGCCGAGACAGTCGCCGGCGGCGGCTACACCCACAAGGTCCTCGCCCGCGGCACCGAGCTGCGGCTGACCGACGTCGAGGGCGACGCCTGCGCGCATCTGCTGCTGTTCAACGCGGACCAGCCTTGGGAGCGGCTGAACGTCGCGGACACGGTGAAGGTCCAGTGGAACGCCTATCTCGGCGAGGCGATCGCCCTGCTGTCGGACCAGGCTCGGGTGCTCGCGACCGTCGTCACCGACGAGAGCGGCAAGCACGACGCCCTCTGCGGCACATCCACTGTGGACGGCAACGCCGAGCGCTACGGGGACGGGAGCCCGCAGGGCGATTCGCCGTCGGGGAACGCCCTGTTCACCCTCGCCGCCGCCAAACACGGCCTCACTCCGCGCGATCTGCCGCCGAGCCTCTCCTTCTTCCAAGGCGTGCGCGTGGAGGCCGACGGAGGGCTGACCTTCACCGGTTCGGCGGGCGCCGGCAAATCCGTGGTCCTGCGCACGGAACTCCCGGTGGTCGTCCTGATCGCCAACGTGCCGCATCCGCTCGACCCGCGGCCGGACTACACGGTCACCCCGCTGCGCGTCCTCGCGCAGCGCTCGGCGCCGTCCACTCCGGACAGTCCTGAATGGACGGCGTCACCCGAGGCACAGCGCGCCTTCGAGAACACCGCCGACTACCTCACCGCAAGGGGCCTGGCATGACGATCATCTCCGACACCGAGGTCGCCGCGCGGGCGCCGTACTCCACCGTGCTCCGCGAGGGCGAGACGCTCGCGATCATCGATCTCGGCGGTAACCAGGCCGTCGACTTCCTCTGCTACGACGCCGCCGACACGGCGAAGAGATACAGCGCGGCCACCACGATCGCCGCGCAGCGCAACATCTTCCTCACCACCGGCAGCGTCCTGCGCACCGGTGAGGGCGCGCCGCTGCTCACCGTCGTCGAGGACACTTGCGGACGGCACGACACGATCGGCGGCGCCTGCAGCAAGGAATCGAACAGCCTCCGCTACGGCCAGCACACGCGGTACCAGCACGCCTGCGTCGAGAACTTCCTGACCGAAGGCGCCAAATGGGGTCTCGGCAAACGCGATCTGGTCAGCAACGTCAACTGGTACATGAACGTGCCGGTGGAACAGGACGGCACGCTCGGCATCGTCGACGGCATCTCCGCGCCGGGTCTCGAAGTCAAGCTGCGCGCCGAAACCGACGTCCTGGTGCTGGTGTCGAACTGCCCGCAGATCAACAACCCGTGCAACGGCTTCGATCCGACGCCGGTCCGGATGATCGTCACCGGCGGTGGCGTGTGAAACTGCTCGTCGCCAACCGGGGGGAAATCGCGGTCCGGATCATCCGGACCGCAAGGGAGATGGGCATTCCGACGGTCGCCGTCTACTCCGACGCCGACCGCACGGCCGCGCACGTACGGCTTTCCGACGAAGCCGTCCGGCTCGGCCCGGCGCCGGCGAGGGAGAGTTACCTCCTCGGCGACGCCATCATCGAAGCCGCGCTGAAGACCGGGGCGGACACTATCCATCCCGGCTACGGCTTCCTGTCCGAGGACGCCGCTTTCGCCAGGGCGGTGGAAGCGGCCGGGATGCGGTTCGCCGGTCCTACCGCGGACCATCTCGAGATCTTCGGCAGCAAGCACACCGCGCGGGCGAAGGCCGCCGAGGCCGGTGTCCCGATGCTGCCCGGCACCGGGTTGCTGGACACCCTGGCCGACGCCGAAGCCGCGGCGGCCGAGGTCGGCTATCCGGTGATGCTCAAGGCCACCGGCGGGGGCGGCGGGATCGGCATGCGTGCCTGCGCGTCCGCCGTCGAACTGCGCGACGCCTGGGAAGCGGTGCAGAGCATCGCGGCCAAGAGCTTTTCGACCCCGGGAGTGTTCCTCGAACGGCTCGTGACGCACGCGCGGCACGTCGAGGTCCAGGTGTTCGGCGACGGCGCGGGCACGGTGCTGGCGCTCGGCACGCGCGACTGCACCTTGCAGCGGCGCAACCAGAAGGTGCTCGAAGAGTGCCCCGCGCCCGGCTTGCCCGAAGCGGCACGGGACAAACTGGTCTCGTCGGCCGTCGACCTCTGCGCTTCCGTGCGCTACCGGTCGGCCGGGACGGTGGAGTTCATCTACGACCCGGACCGCGAAGAGGCCGCGTTCCTCGAAGTCAACACGAGGCTGCAGGTCGAGCATCCGGTCACCGAGGCGGTGTACGGGATCGACCTCGTCGAGTGGATGCTCCGGCTCGCCGACGGCGACACCGGGATGTTCACCACCACGCCAGCGCCCCGCGGGCACGCCGTCGAAGCGCGGATCTACGCCGAGGATCCGGCCGCCGGGCACCGGCCGAGCGCGGGCCTGCTGACCCGCGCCGACTTCCCCGAAGGCGTCCGGGTCGACACCTGGGTCGAGGCCGGGGCGAACGTGACGACGCATTACGACCCGTTGCTCGCCAAGGTGATCACCGTCGGCGCGGACCGGGCCGAGGCGCTGTCCGCGCTGGGCGAGGCGCTCGGCGAAAGCCGGGTGGACGGCGTCCGCACGAACCTCGGCCAACTGCGCGCGGTCGCCGCTGATCAGCGGCTGCGCGAGGTCACCCACGACACCGCGACGCTGGACACGATCGCCGACCCCGAGCCGCGGATCGAGGTCTTGCGGGGCGGCACGATGACCACCGTCCAGGACTGGCCGGGGCGGCTGGGCTTCTGGCACGTGGGTGTCCCGCCGAACGGGCCGATGGACGATCTGTCACTGCGCCTGGGCAACCGTGCGCTGGGCAATCCCGAAGGCGCGGCGGGCCTGGAGTGCACTGTGGACGGTGTCACCCTGCGGTTCACCGAGGACGCAATCGTTTGCGTCACGGGCTCGCCGTCGCCGGTGACCGTCGACGGTTCACCTGTTCCACAGTGGACACCTGTCGAGGTCCCCGTCGGCGGCGTGCTCGACGTCGGCACGGGGACCGCCGGGCTCCGCGTGTACGTCCTCGTCCGCGGCGGGATCGACGTGCCGGACTTCCTGGGCAGTGCGGCGACGTTCACCCTCGGCGGCTTCGGCGGACATGGCGGGCGCGCGCTGGCGACCGGTGACGTCCTCTCCCCCGGTCCGGAACCGGAGAACGCCGTCACCGGAACGGTTCCCGAGGCCGAGCGGCCGGTTTTCGCGACGCACTGGGAGATCGGTGCCTCGGAGGGGCCGCACGCGGCGCCGGAGTTCTTCACCCGGGACGACGTCGAGACGTTCTACGCCACGGACTGGGAAGTGCACTTCAACTCCGCGCGGACCGGCGTCCGGCTCGTCGGGCCCCGGCCCCGCTGGGCTCGGGAAGACGGCGGCGAGGCGGGCCTGCACCCGTCGAACATCCACGACACGCCGTACGCGATCGGCGCCGTCGACTACACCGGCGACCTGCCGATCCTGCTGGGCCCGGACGGGCCGAGCCTCGGCGGTTTCGTCTGCCCGGCGACCGTGGTGACCGGGCAGCGCTGGAAACTCGGCCAACTGCGGCCGGGCGACACCGTGCGGTTCGTGCCTATCACCATCGAGCACGCCGGCGCGTTGCGTGACGAACCGGCCAAGGCGGTCAAGGCGAGCCGGAAGCCGATCGACGACGGCGGCATCCTCGGCCGTCTGTCCACATCGGACGAGAACCCCGAGGTCACCTACCGGCGCAGCGGCGACGACAACCTGCTGATCGAGTACGGGCCGATGAAACTCGACCTGGCCCTGCGGATGCGGATCCACGCGCTGGCCGATCGGCTGGCCACGGAAGGGCTCGACGGTGTCGTGGACCTGACCCCGGGCATCCGCTCGCTGCAGGTGCACGTCGATCCGGACGTGCTGCCGGTGCCGAAACTGCTCGGCCTCGTGCAGGAGGTGGAGCACGATCTGCCGCGCACCGCCGATCTCGTGGTACCGAGCCGCACCGTGCGGCTGCCGTTGTCGTGGGACGACCCGGCGACGCGCGAGGCGATCGAGCGGTACATGGCCGGCGTACGCGACGACGCGCCGTGGTGCCCGTGGAACATCGAGTTCATCCGGCGGGTCAACGGTCTGTCCAGTGTGGACGATGTCTATCGCACGGTGTTCGACGCGGAGTACCTGGTGCTCGGCCTCGGTGACGTCTATCTCGGTGCGCCGGTGGCCACTCCGCTGGACCCGCGGCACCGGCTGGTCACCACGAAGTACAACCCGGCGCGGACCTGGACCGCGGAGAACTCGGTCGGCATCGGCGGCTCGTACCTGTGCATCTACGGCATGGAAGGCCCCGGCGGATACCAGTTCGTCGGGCGGACCGTGCAGGTGTGGAGCGGCTGGCGGCAACGCGGGTCGTTCGAGCCGGGTTCGCCGTGGCTGCTGCGCTTCTTCGACCGGATCTCGTGGTATCCGGTGACCGCCGAGGAACTGATGGATCTGCGGGCTCGGAGTTCGGCGGGGGAACTGGAACTCGACATCACCGACGGCGAGTTCGCGCTGGCGGACCACGAGCGGTTCCTCGCCGACAACGCCGATGACATCGCCTCGTTCCGGGCGAAGCAGAGCGCGGCGTTCGAGGCGGAACGGCAGGCCTGGGCGGCGGCGGGCGAATTCGACCCGCGACCGGAACCCGTCGGAGCCAAGGTCCCGACCACGAAGGTCGAGGCCCCGCCCGGTGGGTACGTCGTCGAAGCACCGTTCGCCGCGACCGTCTGGCGGGTGGACGTCGAGCCCGGCAAGGAGGTCGGCCCGGCGGAGACGCTGGTGATCCTCGAGGCGATGAAGACCGAGGCGCGGATCCCCGCGCCCGCCGCCGGGGAGGTCGTCGAGGTGCTCGTCTCCCCCGGCGATCAGGTCGCCCCCGGCACCCCGCTGGTGGTACTGGGAAGGAGCGCGGGATGAGCGTGCTGGAGCGGGTGCGCGCCGCGTACCACCGGATCGCGCGAGTCGACCGGCCCGAGATCTGGATCGACCTGCGTCCGGAGGAAGACGTCCTCGCCGACGCGGAGAAGCTCGAAACCCGTCGTGCGGCGGGGGAATCCTTGCCGCTGTACGGGAAACTCGCCGCGGTCAAGGGCAACATCGACGTCGCCGGGCTGCCGACGACGGCGGCGTGCCCCGAGTACGCCTACCTGCCCGCCGAGGACGCGCCGGTGGTGGCGCGGCTGCGCGCGGCCGGGGCGTTGATCCTGGGCACCACCAATCTGGACCAGTTCGCGACCGGGCTGGTCGGGACGCGCAGCCCGCACGGCGCGGTCCGGAACGCGATCGATCCGGCGTACGTTTCGGGCGGGTCGAGTTCGGGGTCGGCGGTCGCGGTGGCGCTCGGGATCGCGGATCTCGCGCTGGGCACGGATACCGCCGGATCGGGCCGGGTCCCGGCGGCGTTCAACGGGATCGTCGGGCTGAAGCCGACGCGGGGGCTGCTGCCGACGACCGGTGTCGTGCCCGCGTGCGCGAGCATCGACTGCGTGACCGTGTTCGCGCGGACGGTCGATGAGGCTTCGGCGGCGTTCGCCTGCCTGAGCAAGCCCCGGGACCTACCGGTGCTGAACCGCCCTTTCCGGATCGGCGTGCCGTCCGAGGTGGGGCCGCTCCAGGACGGGTGGGCCGAAGCGTTCTCCGCGGCGGCTCACGAGTTCCGCGACGCGGGCGCCGAACTGGTCACTGTCGGCATATCGCCGTTCCTGGCCGCGGCGCGTCTGCTGTACGAGGGCGCCTTCGTGGCCGAGCGGTACTCGGCGGTGGGCGAGTTCATCGACGCCCACCCGGATGCCGTCGATCCGGCCGTGCGGCGGATCATCGGCGCGGCGAAGGACATCCCGGCGCACCGGTTGTTCTCCGACCTCGCGACGCTCGGGGATTTGGAGCGTGAGGCGTCGGCTGTTTTGTCCACTGTGGACTGCGTCCTGCTGCCCACGACGACGGAACACCCGACGATCGCCGAAGTCGAGGCAGATCCGCTGGGGGTGAACGCCCGGCTGGGCCGGTTCACGAACTCGACGAACCTGCTGGGCCTGTCGTCGCTCGCCGTTCCCGCGGGAACGGTCGGCGGGCTGCCGTTCGGGGTGATGCTGGTCGGCGCCGCGTACGCCGACCGGATCCTCGCCGACGTCGCCCGCTCGGTGCCGCGGCGGACGCGGATCGCCGTCGTCGGCGCCCATCTGCGCGGGCAGCCGCTGAACCACGAACTGACCTCGCGGGGTGGCCGGTTCGTTTCCGCGGGACCGACGGCGGCCGAGTACCGGCTCCACGCGCTGGACACCGTCCCGCCCAAACCCGGTCTCGTCCGGGTCGCTTCGGGCGGCGCGGCGATCGAGGCCGAGGTGTGGGACCTGCCACTCGCGGGCTTCGGGGAGTTCGTCGCCGGTGTCCCGGCGCCGCTGGCGATCGGGAAGGTGCGGCTGGCCGATGGGAGCGAGGTGTCCGGGTTCGTCTGCGAGCCTGGCGCGGTGGTGGGCGCCGAAGACATCACGGGGTACGGCGGGTGGCTCGGCTACCTGAGCCGCTGAGTCACGTCGTGAGTGGCGATTCGGGTTAGAACCCGAATCGCCACTCACGACCCCCTGCGGTACTGGCCTACCGAGACTCACCAGGGCTTTTCCGATTTGGTTGGCCTTCCGGGCGGTTCTGGGAACAACCTCACAAACCCTGGCGCCCCGCCGGACGCTGGGTAGCTTCGGGGTGGTGCCGACCACCTCCACCTCCCACCGCCGGACCGCGATCAGCGTGTTCGTGGCACTGGGTCTCGTCGGGGCCGCGATGGTGACGCTGGGAGCCACCGGCGTGGCCGTCAAGGCAGTGAACGGGCAGGCGCTCGCGGTCCTCGAAGAGGTTCCCGGACCCGAATCCGGCCCGACGTGCGCTGTCGACAAGCGTTATGTCGACGAAGAGACCTTCGGCATGCGCCCGGACGTGATCGAAGCGTGGAACGCCCTGCGCGCCAAGGCCAAAGCACAGAACATCACGCTTTGCGTGAACGACGGCAAGCGTAGCCGGAGCCAGCAGCAGCGCGAGTTCGACAAGGCCGTCGAGCGGTTCGGCTCCGTGGAGCAAGCCAAGAAGTGGGCACTGCAGCCGGAGACGTCCATGCACGTCAAGGGAATCGCCGTCGACATCCAGCCGCTGAACTCGGCCGCGTGGGTGGACAAGAACGGCGGCGCGCTCGGCTGGTGCCGCCGCTACGACAACGAGAAATGGCACTTCGAGTACGACCCGGCCTACAAGACCAGCGGCTGCCCGGCCCTGCTTCCCAGTGCCACCGGCAACTAGGCCGGGACTCGCGTGCTTGGACGCGGAACTCGCGTGATCGAAGGCGGAACTCCTCCGAACACGCGAGTTCCGCCTTCGATCACGCGAGTCCCGGATTCCCTCACGTGAGGGTTTCGGCCACGTACTTCGCGGCCTCGGCGAGGAGCGCCTGGTCGTACGGAGCGTCCTTGGTCGCCTTGCTGGACATGATCGCGACGACGAGCGGTGCCCTGTCCGGCGGCCATACGACGGCGATGTCGTTCAACGTGCCGTAGTCGCCGGTCCCGGTCTTGTCGGCGACGGTCCAGCCGGACGGCAGGCCCGCCCGGATCCGCTGGGCGCCGGTGGTGTTGCGCCGGAAGAGGTCGCGCAGGAAGTCCCGTTTGTCGGCCGTCAGCGTGTCGCCCAGCACGATCTCCCGGTAGTCGGCGGCGAAAGCGCGCGGAGTCGTGGTGTCACGAAGGTCGCCCGGGGTGGCCTCGGTGATGGCCGGCTCGACCCGGTCCATCCGCGTGACGGTGTCGCCGATGCTGCGCGTGAACGCCGTCAGCGCGGCGGGGCCGCCGAGGTCCCGCAGCAGCAGATTGCCCGCGGTGCCGTCGCTGAACCGGATGGCGGCGTCGCACAGCTGGCGGATGGTCATCCCGGTGGCCACGTGCTGCCCGGTGACCGGAGCGTGTTTCATCAGGTCGTCGCGCGAGTATTCGACCCGGGTTTCCAGATGCGACAACGGATTGCGCTGCAGGACCGCGGCCGCCGCCACCCCTTTGAACGTCGAGCAGAACGCGAAGCGCTCGTCGGCGCGGTGCTCGACCGTGGCGCCGCCTCCGGTGTCGACCGCGTACACGCCGAGCCTGGCGTCGAACTTCTTTTCCAGCTCCATCAACCGGTCGTGGAACTGCCGGGAAGGAGAAGGCGGAGGCGGAGGAGACGAAGGGCTCGGAGGCGGGGTCCCGCGGGTGCAGGCGGCCAGCGACGCGAGGACCGCCATCCCCAGCAGCGCACGACGGGTGACGGCCGGCCCCGGCGAGTTCATCGTGATCCCTCCCCCTGATCACGTCGAACATAGCAACTTCCCCACCACCCCCGGATCGGCCAAGCGGCCGAGGCGGGTGACCCCGGGAGTGTGCCTTCCCCCACTCGACCGGGCCACCATCCTGGTTACCGACGGGTAACCGGGGCTAGGGTGCGGTCAGGACTACCTCAACTTCAGGAGCATTCGTGGCCGCAGGAGCAACACCGCTCGCGCCGAACGCGCGGTCGGTACGCAATGTCGCCTTCGTCGAAGGGGTGCGAACGCCCTTCGGCAAGGCAGGCGAAAAGGGTATGTACGCCGGCACTCGTGCCGACGATCTCGTCGTCAACGCCATCCGTGAACTGCTGCGGCGGCATCCCGAGCTGCCGCCCGAGCGCGTCGACGAGGTGGCGATCGCCGCCACCACCCAGATCGGGGACCAGGGCCTGACCATCGGCCGCACCGCCGCGCTGCTGGCCGGCCTGCCGAAGTCGGTGCCCGGCTTCGCGCTGGACCGGATGTGCGCGGGCGCGATGACCGCGGTCACCACCACCGCGAGCGGGATCGGCTTCGGCGCGTACGACATCGCCATCGCCGGCGGCGTCGAGCACATGGGCCGCCACCCGATGGGCGAGGGCGTCGACCCGAATCCGCGCATCATCGCCGACAAGCTGGTCGACCCGACGGCGCTCGTGATGGGCCAGACCGCGGAGAACCTGCACGACCGGTTCCCGGCCATCACCAAGCAGCGCACCGACGCCTTCGCCGCGCGCAGCCAGGAGAAGTACGCCGAGGCCGTGAAAACCGGCAAGATCGGCCCCGAGCTGGTCCCGGTCGCCACCCGGTCAAAAGTTCAATCAGCGGAGCGAAGCTCCTCCGCTGAGGGCGGCGGCGGGGGCATGGATGGACTGGGCTGGGGCCTCGCGACCGAGGACGAGCCGCCGCGTCCCGGTACCACCGTCGAGCAGCTCGCCGGGCTGAAGACGCCGTTCCGCCCGCACGGCCGGATCACCGCGGGCAACGCGGCCGGCCTCAACGACGGCGCCACCGCGGCGCTGCTCGCCGACGAGGACACCGCCCGCGAACTCGGCCTGCCGATCGGCATGCGCCTCGTGGGCTACTCCTTCGCCGGTGTCGAGCCGGAGGTCATGGGTATCGGCCCGGTGCCCGCCACCGAGAAGCTGTTCAAGCGCACCGGTCTGTCGATCGACGACATCGGCCTGTTCGAGATCAACGAGGCGTTCGCCGTCCAGGTGCTCGCGTTCCTCGACCACTTCGGCATCGCCGACGACGACCCCCGCGTCAACCAGTGGGGTGGCGCGATCGCCTGCGGTCACCCGCTCGCCTCGTCCGGTGTCCGGCTGATGACGCAGCTCTCGCGTCAGTTCGCCGAGCGCCCCGACGTGCGCTACGGCCTGACCACCATGTGCATCGGTATCGGCATGGGCGGCACTGTGATCTGGGAAAACCCGGCCTTCGAGGGGGCGAAGTAATGACTTTCACCGCTGAACAGGCGAAAGCCGCCTTCCCCGACGAGGTCGTCACGAACGCGGTCACGCGGCTGGTGAAGGTGCCCGGGCTCGACAAGCCGGTCGCGCTGATCACCCTGGACAACGGCCACGACCACACCCGGCCGAACACCTTCGGCCCGCAGGGCCTGGTGAGACTCGACGCCGCGATCGACGCCGCCTTCGCCGCGGAACCCGCCGCGATCGCGGTCACCGGCAAGCCGTTCATCTTCGCCGTCGGCGCCGACCTTTCCGGTGTCGAAGCGGTCGCGGATCCGGCGCTGGCGCGGGAGATCGCGCAGACCGGGCACGACGTGTTCCGGCGCCTCACCGAATCCGAGATCCCGACGTTCGGGTTCGTCAACGGCGCGGTGATGGGCGGCGGGCTCGAACTCGCGCTCTCCTGCCACTACCGCACGCTTTCGGAGAACACCGCCGCGATCGCGTTCCCCGAGGTCTTCCTCGGCCTGTTCCCCGGCTGGGGCGGCACGCAGCTGCTGCCGAACCTGATCGGGCCGGACGCCGCGGTCACCGTGATCATCGAGAACGCCCTGGCGCAGAACAAGATGCTCAAGGTCGCGCAGGCGGCCGAGCTCGGCATCGTCGACGAGGTCTTCGGTTCGGCCGACTACCTGGAGCAGTCCCTGCTGTGGCTGGCGAAGGTCGTCAACGGCGAGATCACCCCCGCCCGCCGCGAGATCGACCGCGGCGCGGGCTGGGACGCCGCGATCGCCCGCGCCAAGGCCATTGTGGACGGGCGAACCAAGGGCGCCTCCCCCGGTGCGACCAAGGCCGTCGAGCTGCTGGAGCTGGCCCGCGAGAACGATCTGGACCGCGGCTACGCGGCCGAGACCGACGGGCTCGCCGAACTGCTGATGGACGACACCCTGCGTGCCGGGCTGTACTCGTTCAACCTGGTCAACAAGCGCGCCAAGCGGCCGGCGGGCGCGCCGGACAAGTCGCTGGCGCGCAAGGTGAACAAGGTCGGCATCGTCGGCGCGGGCCTGATGGCCAGCCAGATGGCGCTGCTGTTCGTCCGTCGTCTCAAGGTGCCGGTGGTGCTCACCGACGTCGACCAGGAACGCGTCGACAAGGGCGTGTCCTATGTGCACGGTGAGATCGACAAGCTGCTGGCCAAGAAGCGGGTTTCGCCGGACGGCGCGAACCGGCTGAAGGCGCTCGTCACCGGCTCGCTCGACAAGTCCGCCTTCGCCGACGCCGACTTCGTGATCGAAGCGGTGTTCGAGGAGCTGGGCGTCAAGCAGAAGGTCTTCGCCGACCTGGAGCAGTACGTCTCGCCCGAGGCGATCCTGGCGACGAACACCTCGTCACTGTCGATCACCGCGATGGCGTCGCAGCTCAAACATCCGGAGCGCGTGGTCGGGTTCCACTTCTTCAACCCGGTCGCGGTGATGCCGCTGCTCGAGATCGTCCGCGCGGAGAAGACCGACGACGCCACGCTGGCGACGGCGTTCGCGCTCGGCAAGCAGCTCAAGAAGTCGAGCGTGCTGGTCAAGGACGCGTCCGCGTTCGTGGTCAACCGGCTGCTGCTGCGGTTCCTCGGCGAGGTGCTGGTGACCGTGGACGAGGGCACGCCGTTCGACGTCGCCGACAAGGCGCTCGAGCCGCTGGGCCTGCCGATGACGCCGCTGACGCTGATGCAGCTCGTCGGCCCGGCGATCGCCCTGCACGTCGGGGAGACCCTGCACGAGGCGTTCCCGGACCGGTTCACCGTCAGCGAGAACCTCGACCGCTTCGTCAAGGCGGGCAAGAAGGGCGTCTGGCAGTGGGACGACAAGGGCAACGCCACCGTCGACCCCGAGGTGGCCGAACTCTGGCAGCAGGGCGACGCGCCGTCGACCTCCGAGCAGGTGCGTGACCGCGCGCTGGCGGCGATCGCCGAAGAGATCCGGATCATGCTCGACGAGGGCGTGGTCGCGGAGGCGCAGGACATCGACCTGTGCCTGATCCTCGGCGCTGGCTGGCCGTTCTGGCTCGGCGGCATCACGCCGTACCTGGACCGGGCGGGTGTGTCCGAGAAGGTCAACGGCAAGCCGTTCCTGGCCCCGGGCTTGGCGAGCGTGCCGCTCTCCTGAGGCCGCGACGAAAGGCCACCGTCGGCGATCCCTTGATCGCAGGCGGTGGCCTTTCACGTTTTTCGTGGATTTCATGGCGGATGACTGCGTTTTCGTGAAACCTTGTCTCCGAGCCGGAAGGTTCGTCTCCCCGGCCATCCCCCGGGGAGACGGGCTGTCAGCGTTCTCCTGAAGGCGGGCAGGGCGGCGGCGTGGTCGTCATCCGAGCGGCGATCCGCGCGGGATCGAGTAGGTCGACCTTCTCCGCCTCGGGGAACCGCTGCCGCAACTCGTTCGCCCACGCTTCGACGTCGGTTCCGGCCACGGGTACGAGAGGGACGGCCGCGGGGAGCACGTCCGGCGTCGCCGGCTCCAGCATTTCCGGCCGGTCCGCGAAGATCTTCTTGAAGCGTTCGGACGCCACTGTCTTGGTTTCGGTGAGCACCCGGCGGGCTTTCGGATCGTCCCGGGGCGCCTGGGCGACGACGGTCATGTCCGCGTCGGTACCGACCACCCACAGCAACCGCCGCGGCGCCTTGGGCGTCCGTTCCGGTTCCTCCACAGGGACGATCATCACACGGCGCGGTTCATTCGCCGTCCGGACACCGCCCGTTCAGCGAGGCTCTTTAGCGTGCCGCCGGTGAACAGCGAAAAACCCGGCGTCGACCGCCGCGGATTCCTCAAGCGCGCCGGCCTCGTGTCCGCGGCGGCCGCGGGCGCCCCGCTCGCCGCCACCGCCCCGGCGGAAGCCCTCGACCTCGGCCTCGATCTCGACATCGATGTCAACCTGCTCTTCGGCCGGGACCGCTACCGGTGGCTGGTGGGCGATCACCACATCCACACGCAGTACTCCTACGACGCGATGTACACAGTGGACGGAATCGCCGACGGCGCCCGCCGTCACGGGGCGGACTGGGCGGTGATCACCGATCACGGCCACGCCGCGCACGAGAAGTCGTCGGTGGAGCGCACGGACGCCGCGATCCGGGCGGCGCAGCGCGAGCACCCCGATCTCCTGCTGTGGCAGGGCATGGAGTGGAACGTGCCGGGCGCCGAGCACGCGACGCTGTTCTTCCAGGCGGGTGCGAACCAGGCCGCGAAACTGCGTGAGTTCGAGCGCGCCTTCGACTGGCGGCTGACCGGGACCGAGCCGGGCACCCCGGACAACGAGGCGCTGGCCGTCGCGGCGATCCGCTGGCTCGCCGCCGAAGAGCGGGCCCGCCGGATCCACGCGCCGGTGGTGGTGATCAACCATCCGCTGCGCAACGGCCGGATCGCCCCGCACGAGCTCCGCGCGCTGCGCGACGCCGCGCCCGGGATCGTCATCGGCATGGAAGGCGCGCCGGGCGCCCAGGCCGACGGCTTTCCGAAACCGCTCGGGAGCGGTGGTGGCGCGCGCGGCGGTTACGGCAACTCTCCCGGTTCGAACTCGTGGCCGGGCTTCCCGGAGTCGGCCTACCGCACCTACGGCGGCTTCGACTGGAGCACCGCGACCGTCGGCGGCCTGTGGGATTCGCTCCTGGCCGAAGGAAAGCCGTGGTGGATCACCAGCAACTCCGACTCGCACTACAACCGCGGCGACACCCACGTCCGGCCCGGCGTCCCGGACGGGTACTACGACGAGCACGGCGCCTACCCGGACCCGATCGACACCGGCGTCCCGCAGACTCTGCCTCCGTACGCGGACTTCGCGCCCGCTGAGTTCAGCCGAACCGTCGTCGGCGTGTCACGCCGAAGCCACGAAGGCGTGTTGGAGGGCCTGCGCGCGGGACGCGTCTGGGTGGTGCACGGCGGGCTCGCGCAGGAACTGGAGTTCGGCGCGTACAGCGGCTGGAGCTCGGCGACGATGGGCGGCAGGCTGCGGGTCCGGCGCGGATCCGACGTCACGGTCGTCGTCTCGGCGAAGCTGGCCGCCCGGCCGAACGGCGGCGGCACGATCCCCCGGCTCGCGCGGCTCGACCTCGTTTCGGGACCGGTGACCGGCCCGGCCGCCGACCGGGACGCCCAGACCGCCCCGGGAACGCGGGTCGTGCGGTCCTTCGAACCGCGTTGGGCACCGGGGCGCCGGGTGGCCTTCCGGCACACCTTCCGCAACGTGCGTGAGCCGTTCTTCGTACGCACGCGCGGCACCGACGGCAAGAAGCACGTGCCCGGCGGGATCGAGCCGAGCGCCGACGTGATCGGGCAGTCGAACCCGTTCGAAGACCTGTGGCTGTACGGGAACCCGATCTTCGTGGACGTGCGGTAAGCACACGGTCCCGCGAACCAGACCCGAGGATGAAGGGGACTTTCCCCTCATGGCATGCCCGGAATGTCCCCTTCACCTCGCTCGACACCGACTCGAGTGTCCACAGGGGACGCTCCCCGGCAACCAGCTGTCCGATTAATGCCTATATGCGCGGTTTCTCCTGGGGGTCGTGAGTGGCAATGAGGGTTAGAACCCTCATTGCCACTCACGACCTACGCGCGAAGCTACGCGAAATACCCAAAACGGGCACTTCAATCCCGGAAATCGTCCTTTATGGACAGTCCAGAACGCGCCGAAACCCTAGGCGCCCAGCTTGTCCGGGTCCGGCCCCAGCCGCTTCCCCTGCTCCAGTGTCGCGATCGCGGCGCCGTCGTGGGCGTCGAGCGCGAAGTCGAAGACGTCCATGTTCTCCTTGATCCGTTCCGGCGTGACCGACTTCGGGATCACCAGGTGGTTCATCTCGACGTGCCAGCGGAGCACGATCTGCGCCGGAGTCTTGCCGTGCTTCTCCGCGATCGTGGTGATCTTCTCGTCGGCGAGCAGGTCCCCGCCGCGCGCCAGCGGACCCCAGGCCTCGGTGACGATCTCGTGCTTCTCGTGGAAGTCCCGCAGCAACGGCTGCTGCAGCCACGGGTGGCATTCGATCTGGTTCACCGCCGGGACGATCCCGGCCTCTTCGATCAGCCGCTCCAGATGCGGGATCTGGAAGTTCGAGACGCCGATCGCCTTCGCCCGGCCGTCGGAGGCGATCTTTTCCAGCGCCCGCCACGTTTCCACGTACTTGTCCTGCGCGGGCAGCGGCCAGTGGATCAGGTACAGATCGACATACTCGAGACCGAGTTCGCTCAGACTCGTGTCGAAGGCACGCAACGCCGAGTCGTAGCCGTGCTCGGTGTTCCACAGTTTCGTGGTGACGAACAGTTCCTCGCGGGGCAGCCCGCTGGTGCGGACGGCCTCGCCGACTCCGCGTTCGTTGGCGTACAGGGTCGCCGTGTCGATGGCCCGGTAACCCGCCCCGATGGCGGTGCGGACCGCGTCCACGACCTCGTCGTCGCCGATCTTGTACACCCCGAACCCGAGTTGCGGGAGGGACGTTCCGTTGTTCAGCCGAATGCTGGGGACCATGCTTGAACCGTAACCCAGCCGGGGGTCAAGGCAGAGCGGGCAGGTGCACGGTCACCGAAAGACCGCCACCCACAACGGGTTCCGCGGACACCGTGCCGCCGTGCGCCTGGACCGCGGCCCGCACGATCGAAAGCCCCAGCCCGGCACCGGTGCGGGCGGTCCTGGCGACGCCGGCGCGGCGGAACGGTTCGAACAGTTCGGGGACCGCGGCCGGGTCGAGCAAACCGCCGGACGACCGCACCCGCAGCACCGACCACTGTGGACCCGCCTGCGTGACGACGTCCAGCCAGCCGCCGTCGACGTTGTGCCGTACGGCGTTCTCCAGCAGGTTTCCCGCGATCCGCTCCAGCAGCGCGGGATCGCCGAAAGTCGGCGCTCCCTGGGTCGCGAATTCGGTACGGATGCCGCGCTTTTCGGCTTCGGTGCGCACCGCGCGCCACGCGCTCGCGACGATCACCGCCAGATCGACCGGCTCCCTGGCCACCAGTCCCGCGCCGTCGGTGCGCGCGAGCAGCAGCAGCGAACCGACCAGCCGCTCGGCCCGCTCGGTCGCGTCGCGGACCACACCCGCCATCCGGCGTAATTCGGCTTCGTCCGCGTGCTCGTCGGCCAGGGTGACGTCGAGTTCGGTGCGGATGACCGCGAGCGGTGTCCGCAGTTCGTGGCTGGCGTTGGCGACGAAATGCCGTTGCGCGTCGAACGCGGCCTGCAGCCGGTCGAGCATGTCGTCGAAGGTCTCGGCCAGTTCGGCGAGTTCGTCCTTCGTGCGGACCTCGCCGATCCGCTCCCCCATCGATTCGATCGACAGGCGCCGCGCGGTACCGGTGATCTCGCGCAGCGGTCGCAGGACCCGCGCGGTGAACGTCCACGCGAGGATCCCCGCCGCCAGCACGACGAAACAGAACGCGACCGCGCCGAAGAGCAGCACCCGGTTCCTGGCGTACGCCCGCAGATGCTCGGTGACCGCGGAAGCGTCGACGTCGACGCCGTCGACCCGCACCGTGGTGCCCGGCGGCAGCTGCGGCACGGCGGAAACCGCGTCGCCGACCAGGTTCCAGGTCAGCCAGAGCAACAGGAGGCTGACCAGTGCCACCAGCCCGGTCGCGAGCAGCGTGACCCGCGCGCGCAGGCTGCGGGCACCGGACAGGTTCACCCGCGTGCGGTCCCCTGCTCCGGCACCCGGTAGCCGGAGCCGACGACGGTCTCGATGATGCCCGGCTCGCCGAGCTTCTTGCGCAGTGTCATCACGGTGACCCGGACGGTGGTGGTGAACGGGTCGGCGTTCTCGTCCCACACGCGTTCGAGCAGTTCTTCGCTGCTGACCACCGAACCGGCGGCCGACAGCAGCACCTCCAGGACGCCGAACTCCTTGCGGGTCAGCTCGACCGGACCGCTCGCGCGGCGGACGGTCCGCCTCGCCGGGTCCAGTTCGACGTCGCCCGAAGTCAGCAGCGGCGGCGCGGCCGGGGTCGCGCGGCGGCCGAGCGCCCGCACGCGCGCGACGAGTTCGGGGAAGGCGAACGGCTTGGCGAGATAGTCGTCGGCACCGAGGGAAAGCCCGTCGACGCGGTCCGAAACGGAACTGCTCGCGGTGAGCATCAGGACACGGGTCAGCTCGCCGGACGCGACGATCTCGCGGCACAGGTCGTCACCGGACATCCCGGGCAGGTCGCGGTCGAGCAGCACGACGTCGTACCGGGTGACGGCGGCCTTCTCGTGCCCGTCGTCCCCGGTGAGCGCGATGTCCACCGCCATGCCCTCGCGCCGCAGGCCGCGTGCGATCGCGTCGGCGAGGGGTTCTTCGTCTTCGACTACCAGAATTCGCACGACCCTACGTTGCCACACATTCCTGAGAGTGACCTTATTGGACTCGTGAGTGGTAAGGACGGTTCTAACCGTCCTTACCACTCACGAACCCCATGACCACCCGCCCCCTTCACATCCACCTCAGCGCAAACCACAGCCGCATCCGGATCTCCGGATCCGCCAGGTCCACCCCCAGCGCCCGTTCGATCTGACCGATCCGGTGCCGGACGCTGTTGCGGTGCACGCCGAGTTCGGCGGCCGTCCGGTCCCAGCCGCCGTGGTGCGCGAGCCAGGTCCGCAGCGTCCCGACCAGTTCGCGGTCCCCCTTCCGGTCGAGTTCGCGCAGCGGCGCCAGCGTCTGGGCGGCGAACCCGGCCGCGGCGCCCGGATCGATCAGGGCGTCCAGCCCCGCAGTACCTTCCGCCACGATGGGCCGTTCCAGCGCGGCTGCCCGCGTCAGCAGTAACTCGATTTCGCCCGCCGCTTCGGGAAGCCGTCCGGGCGGGACGGGCGAGCCCACGACCGCGAGCCAGCCGTCGGCGCGGAGCCGGTCGAGGTCGCCGATTTCAGGCGCCTCGCGGACGATCGCGGTGAACCGCGGCCCCGGCCGCAACCGGACGAGCGGGGTGTCGAGCCGGGCGCGCAGCCAGTCGTAGCGGGCGGCGACCTCGTTCGGCCCGCGGCGGTAAGCGATCCCCGCGACCAGACGGCGTTCGTCCCCGCCGATCACGTCGGTCTCGCCCAGCAGCAACGCCGTGGCGGTGGCGCCCAGACCGGCCGCGTCCGAACCCGCGCGGCCCACCAGCCCGAGCAGCGCCGCCCCGACCGACAGGATCGAGCGGTCCGCCCCGTCGAACCGCGCGACGCGGCCGACCACGACCAGATGCGACGCCGTCGCCTGCGGGTACACCGGCTGCGCGACGACGTGGGTGCCGTCGGCCAGTTCCGTGGTCGCGCTGCGGATCCCCCGGCCCGTCCGGAGCGTGGCGAGGAGCTCCCGGACTTCCGCGGGCAGCGGCGACGGTGCCCCGTGGTCCGCGGCCAGGACGTCGCCGACGCCGACCAGCGCCACCCAGGCCCCGAGCCGCCCGGCCAGCGCGCCGGCCAGTTCACCGAGTCCGTCACCGGCCGCCCTGGTCAGCGCCTCGCGCGCGACCGCGATCCGCCGCTGTTCCCGCTGCCCCGCCTCCGCCAGCGCGACCGACACCGCCCGGCTGATCGCGAGGAACGGTGTCCGCGGCTGGACGACCAGCAGCGGGAGCCCGTGCCGGGCACACGCCGTCCGCAGTGGCGGCGGCAGCGTCTCGTAGGCGCCCGGAGTGAGCCCGAACCCCAGCGCGGAGATCCCGCTTTCGGCGAGCCGCCGGACGTAGCGGTCGATCTCGGCCGGTTCCACCGGCAGGTTCACCCCGGCGGTGAGCAGGAGTTCCGCCCCGAGCAGGTACGGCGCGGGATCCAGCAGCTCGCTGACGTGCGCCCAGCGCACCGGGGCGTCGAGCGCACCCGGCCGCAGGGTCTCCACGACCGGGTCGACCGCCAGTTCCGGGTTGCCGACCACGGCCCGTAACGGGACATTCACATCCGAGTCGAACGGATCGCGGCCTTGGGTCATTTCATCCTCGCTCACACCGGAGTTCGGATGGATCATCCCATGTCGTTCAAGCCGCGAACGAATCTACGGTGACCCGAACGAAGCGAACAGCCCCAAGTCAAGGAGGACACCGTGGCCGGTGACTACGCGGTGATCGCGCTCTACATAGCGGGCATGATCGGAGTCGGCTGGTTCGGGCTGCGGCTCGCCAAGACCAAATCCGACTACCTCGTCGCGGGCCGCCGTCTCGGCTGGTTCATGTACTCGGGCACGATGTCCGCGGTCGTCCTCGGCGGCGCTTCGACGGTCGGCGGGGTGAAGCTCGGCTACACCTACGGCATCTCCGGCGCCTGGCTCGTGATCGCGATCGGCGTCGGCATCCTGGTCCTCCACACACTGTTCGCGCGGCGGCTGGTGAAACTGCGGGTCTACACCGTCGGCGAAATGCTCGACCTGCGCTACGGCGGCTCCACCAGCACCATCTCCGGTGTCGTCATGTGGGGCTACACGCTGATGCTGACCGTCACCTCGACGCTGGCGTTCGCCACCATCTTCAAGGTCCTGTTCAATGTGCCCAGCTGGGCGGGGATCGCCATCGGCGGGTCGATCGTGGTGCTCTACTCGGTGCTGGGCGGCATGTGGTCGATCACGCTGACCGACATCGTCCAGTTCGTCATCAAGACCATCGGCATCCTGCTGATCCTGCTGCCGGTCTCGATCGTCTCGGCGGGCGGTTTCGACGGGATGGCCGCGCGGCTGGACGAGAGCTACTTCGAGCTGACCGCCATCGGCGGCGACACGATCTTCACCTACTTCCTCATCTACAGCTTCGGGCTGCTGATCGGCCAGGACATCTGGCAGCGCGTGTTCACCGCGAGGACACCGGGCATCGCGACCGGCGGCGGCGTCATCTCCGGCGTCTACTGCCTGGTCTACGGTCTCGCCGGCGCGCTGATCGGCACCGCGGCCAAGACGCTGTACCCGAACCTCGCCAGCGCGCAGGACGCGTTCGCGACCATCGTCGAGGACCAGCTGCCCGCCGGGGTCCGCGGGCTGGTGCTCGCCGCGGCGCTCTCGGCGATGATGTCGACCGCGAGCGGCGCGCTCATCGCGTGCTCGACGGTCAGCACCTCGGACCTGCTTTCCAAACTGGGCCTCGAAAAGGCCGTCAACGAGGTCACCAGGAACCGGGTCACCACCCTGGTCCTCGGCATCGCCGCGATCGGCATCGCGATGATCGTGGACGACGTCGTCAACGCGCTGACCATCGCCTACGACATCCTCGTCGGCGGCCTGCTGGTCGCGATCATCGGCGGACTGGCCTGGAAACGCGGTACCCGTCAGGGCGCGCTCGCGTCGATGGTCGTCGGCACCGTCGTCGTCATCACGTTCATGTTCGTCGACGGCGTCGAGGCCAACAGCCCGATCTACTGGGGCCTCGGGTCCAGCCTCGCGGTGTACCTGCTGGTCAGCTTCCTCACCCCGCGTACCTCGGACGAGATCCTCACCGTGTGGACCCGCCGCCTGAACGGCAGCGCGGCCGCCGAAGAAGAAGAAGAGGCGGAACTCGCCGCTTCGCAGTCCTGAAAACCATTCGAAGGAGACACAGTGCCTGAGCAGACCCCGATCGGACCCGTCGACTCTTCGAGGGTGCCCCGGTTCGCCGGTTTCGCGACCTTCGCGAGGCTGCCGCGGATCGATCAGGTCGAGCATGCCGACGTCGCCGTCGTCGGGGTGCCGTTCGACGCCGGGGTGTCCTACCGTCCCGGCGCGCGGTTCGGCCCCGCGGCGCTCCGTGAGGCCAGCCGGCTCCTTCGCCCGTACCACCCGGAACTCGACGTTTCCCCGTTCGCCGCGACCCAGGTGGTCGACGCCGGCGACATCGCGCTCAACCCGTTCGACATCGGCGAGGCGATCGAGACGCTGCAGAGCGAGGCCGAGGCGCTGACCGCGGGCGGGACGCGGCTGGTGACCGTCGGCGGCGACCACACGATCGCGCTGCCGCTGCTGCGGGCGGCGGCGAAGAAGCACGGACCGGTGGCGCTGCTGCACTTCGACGCGCACCTCGACACCTGGGACACCTACTTCGGCGAGCCGTACACCCACGGCACCCCGTTCCGGCGGGCGTCCGAGGAAGGCCTCCTCGACACCGAAGCGCTGTCCCACGTCGGCACGCGCGGCCCGCTGTACGGCAAGCGGGATCTGGAAGAGGACCGCCGCCTCGGATTCGGCATCGTCACCTCCGGCGACGTCATGCGCCGCGGGGTCGCCGAGACCGTCGACGCGCTGCGCCAGCGCATCGGTGGCCGCCCGCTCTACATCTCGGTCGACATCGACGTGCTCGACCCGGCGCACGCGCCGGGCACCGGGACCCCCGAAGCGGGCGGCATGACCAGCCGCGAACTGCTGGAGATCCTGCGCGGGCTGCGGGACTGCAACCTCATCGGAGCCGATGTGGTGGAGCTGGCCCCGGCTTACGATCATGCCGAGATCACCGCCATCGCGGCTTCCCACGTCGCCTACGACCTGGTGAGCCTGCTCAGTTTGGGGAAGGGCGCATGACCAGCACTGAACGGATAGGCGGCGACGTAGTCGTCGAAATCCTGCACGCGCTCGGCGCGGACACCGTCTTCGGCCTGCCGGGCCAGCACGCGCTCGGGCTGTTCGAAGCGTTGCGGCGCACCGAGGACCTGCGCGTCATCAGCTCACGGGTGGAGAACAACCTGGCGTTCGCGGCCGACGGGTACGCCCGTGCCCGGCTCGCGGCGGATCCCGAAGGCCCGGTCCCGGTGACCCCGATGATCGTGTCGACCGGCCCCGGCGCGTTGCTGACTTTGGCTTCCCTGCAGGAATCCCGCGCGGCGTCGGTCCCGGTGCTCGGGATCTCCAGCCAGATCCCGGTGGCCGGGCTCGGCGGCGGGCGGCACGGGTATCTGCACGAACTGCCCGACCAGCAGGCCAGTTTCCGCGACGTGGTGAAGTCGGTGCACGTGGTGCGCACCGTCAGCCAGATCCCGACGGCGTTGCGCGAAGCATGGGAATCGGCGGCGACCGCGCCGTACGGCCCGGTGTGGGTCGAGATCCCGCAGGACATCCTGCTGGCACCGGCGGACCTGCCGCGGATCACGTCGGTGACGGCACGGCCCGCACCGCTCGAACCGTTGCCGGAGCTCGTCACCGAAGCCGCGAATCTCCTTGGCGCGGCGAAGAATCCGGTGATCCTCGCCGGTGGCGGCGCCCTGCGCTCGGGCGCGCAGGCCGAGCTGAAGGCGCTCGCCGAGGCACTGCGCGCGCCGGTGCTGTCGACGTTCGGCGGCAAGGGCGTCTTCGGCTGGGACCATGAACTGTCCGGCCAGTCGTGGCTCGAAGACTGGCACAGCACGGAGTTCCTCTCGGCCGCGGATGTGCTGCTGGTACTGGGTTCCGGGCTCGGCGAGCTGTCCAGCAACTACCGCGAGTTCGCCCCGCGCGGCCGGGTGATCCAGATCGAGGCCGATCTCGGGAAGCTGGAGTCGAACTACCCGGCGCTGGGCGTCCACGCCGACGTCCGCCTCGCCCTGCAAGGACTTCTGGAGCAGGTGCCCTTCCGCCAGAGTGACGGCGTCGCCGAGAAGGCGGTCGCGGATCTGCTGGCCAAGGTGCGCGAACGCCTCGACGGCCAGCCCCTCGAAACCGAGCGCAAGCTGATCGACGACATCCGTGCCGCGGTCCCCGAAGGCACACAGACGTTCTGGGACATGACGATCGCGGCCTACTGGGCCTGGTCGGCGTGGAATCCCGAGGGTGCGCCGATCCACACCGCGCAGGGCGCGGGCGGGCTCGGCTACGGCCTGCCCGGCGCGCTCGGCGGCGCGGCGGCGACCGGCGGCCCGGCGCTCGCGGTCTCCGGTGACGGTGGCGCGATGTACGGCGTCGCGGAACTGGCCACGGCGGTCCAGCACGGGTTGGCCGTCACGTGGCTCGTCATCGACGACGGCGGCTACGGCATCCTGCGCGAGTACCTGACCGGCGCGTTCGGCCAGTCCACGGCCACCGAACTCGCGCGGCCCGATTTCGCCGCGCTGGCACAGTCCTTCGGCGTCCCGGCCACTGTGTCCTCTTTGGACACCATCGGGAAGGACCTGGCCGACGCGCTGGGCACGCCCGGTCCGTCGATGGTCGTCCTCCCCGCCCTCCTGAAGATGTTCGAGCCGACCCACCTGGAGAAGAAATGACTCAGGTCCTGAATTTCGTCGACGGCACCGAGGTACCGGCTTCGGGCTCGCGGACGCTCGACCTGGTCGACCCCGCCACCGGCGAGGTCTTCGGCACCAGCGTCCTCTCCGAACAGTCCGATGTGGACGCCGCGCTGGCCGCCGCGGAACGGGCGTTCAAGGTGTGGCGCAAGAGCACCCCCGCTCAGCGCCAGCTCGCACTGCTGAATATCGCCGACGCGGTGGAGGCCCGCGCCGAGGAGTTCGCCGACCTCGAAATCCGCGAGACCGGCAAGATCCGGTCCGTCGTGCTGGACGAGGAGATCCCGGAGTGCGTCAGCGCGCTGCGGTTCTTCGCGGGTGCGGCGCGGCAGCTCGAAGGCACCGCGTCCGGTGAGTACCTGCCAGGGCACACGTCCGCGATCCGTCGCGAGCCGGTCGGCGTCTGCGCGCAGATCGCGCCCTGGAACTACCCGCTGATGATGGGTGTCTGGAAGATCGCCCCGGCGCTGGCCGCGGGCAACACCGTCGTGCTGAAGCCCGCGGAGACCACGCCGTCGACGGCCGTGCTGCTGGCGAAGGTCGCGGCGGAGTTCCTGCCGCAGGGCGCTTTCAACGTGCTGTGCGGCGACCGCGACACCGGCCGCGCACTGGTGAAGCATCCGATCACCGAGCTCGTGTCGATCACCGGGTCGACCCGCGCCGGTATCGACGTCGCGACCGTCGCGGCGGCCGACCTCAAGCGCACGCACCTCGAACTCGGCGGCAACGCGCCGCTATTGGTCTTCGGCGACGTGAACCTCGCCGAAGCGGCCGAGGGCATCGTCGGCGCGGCGTTCTACAACGCCGGGCAGGACTGCACGGCGGGCAGCCGGGTGCTGGTGGACGCGGCGATCCACGACGAGTTCGTCGCGGAGCTGACCAAGGCCGCCGCCGCGCAGACGCCCGGTGAGGAGTTCGGCCCGCTCAACAGCGAGGCGCAGTTCGGGCGGGTCCGCGGGCTCGTCGAGCGGCTGCCGTCGCACGCTCGCGTGGAGACCGGCGGAGTGCCCGCCGGCGACCGCGGTTTCTTCTTCTCCCCCACCGTGATCTCGGGCCTGAAACAGGACGACGAGATCGTGCGGGAGGAGATCTTCGGCCCCGTGATCACCGTCCAGTCCTTTGTGGACGAGGACGAGGCGGTGCGCCTGGCCAACGGCGTCCCGTACGGGCTCGCGTCGTCGATCTGGACCAACGACCTGGCACGCGCGACCCGCGTTTCGGGCGAACTCGACTTCGGCTGTGTCTGGGTCAACACCCACGGGCCGCTGGTCTCGGAAATGCCCCATGGCGGCTTCGGGCACTCGGGCCACGGGAAGGACCTCTCGTCCTACTCCTTCGCCGAGTACACCCGCGTCAAGCACGTCATGACCCGCTTCGCCTGACCGCATTTCGTCCTCTGAATGCGGTAGTTGCGTGTGCAAGGACCGCATTCAGAGGACGAAATGCGTATTTGGAGGTCCCCATGGGTGACAAGGTCACCGAAGTCGAGCAGCATGGCATCGCGCCGATCCCGACGGAGGAACAGACGTCGCGTCCGCGCGACCTGTTCCGGATGGCGTTCGGCGGTGCGAACACCTTCGCCACCATCATCCTCGGGACCCTCCCGATCGCCTTCGGCCTGAGCTTCTGGGCGGCGGTGGCGGCCACCGTCGCGGGCGTGGTCGTCGGCGCGCTCGTGCTCTCGCCGATGTCGTTGTTCGGCCCGCTCACCCGGACCAACAACGCCGTCTCCTCCGGCGCGCACTTCGGCGTCGTCGGCCGCTGTGTCGGCTCCTTCCTCTCCCTGCTGACGGCGATCACGTTCTTCGCCATCTCGGTCTGGGTGAGCGGCGACGCCGTCGCCGGTGCGGCACAACGGCTTTTCGGCTTCGACGGCGGCGAAGTGCTTCGCGGTGTCGCGTACGGCGTCATCGCGATCGCCACGCTGGTGGTGTGCATCTACGGCTACCGGTTCATGCTGCTGGTGAACCGGGTCGCCGTGGTGCTGGGCACGGCGATCATGCTGCTCGGGATCGTGGCCTACGGCGGCACGTTCGACCCCGGGTTCGCCGGCACCGGCACCTACGCGCTCGGGGACTTCTGGCCGACCTGGATCCTCGCCGCGCTCACCACGATGGCGAACCCGATCTCGTTCGGCGCCTTCCTCGGCGACTGGACGCGCTACATCCCCGCGCGCCACAGCCGCCGTTCCCTGCTGGCCGCGCCGTTCCTGGCGCAGGTGGCGACCCTGCTGCCGTTCGGGTTCGGCATCGCCACCGCGACCCTCGTCGCCGATCCGGCCGACTACATCACCGGCCTGACCGCGATCTCCCCGCTCTGGTACGCGATCCCGCTGATCGTGGTCGCGCTGATCGGCGGCCTCTCCACCGGCACGACGTCGCTCTACGGGACCGGGCTGGACTTCAGCTCGATCTTCGTGAAGCTGAGCCGGGTACAGGCGACGCTGCTGATCGGCTCGCTCAGTGTGGTGTTCATCTTCGTCGGCAATTTCGTGCTGGACATGGTCTCCAGCATCAACGCCTTCGCCACGCTGATCGTGCTGTGCACGTCGCCGTGGATGGTGATCATGATGATCGGTTTCGTGCTGCGGCGCGGGTTCTACGACCCGGACGATCTCCAGGTGTTCAACCAGGGCCGCAAGGGCGGCCGCTACTGGTTCACCCGCGGGGTGAACTGGCGCGCGATGGCCGCGTGGATCCCGGCGACGACGCTGGGCCTGCTGACCGCCAACACCCCGATGATCGCCGGGCCGTTCAAGGACATCGCGGGCGGCGTCGACATCAGCATGGTGGTGACGCTGTGCACGGCGGCGATCGCGTACCCCGTGCTGGTGAAGATCTTCCCCGAACCGCGGGAGGTCTACTCGTACGCGGAGCCCGTCGCGGAACCGGCCGTCGCGGTCTAGGACGGGTCGCCCGAACCGCCAGGTAGGCACGTCGGGCGAGGGCACGCGCCCGCGTTTCTTTCGGCCGGAGGCCTCGGATTTGCGGAGGCGGGCCGGAGGTTCGGCTACGCAAATCCGAAAGCGCGCTTTGAATGGCACCGTCTAAGCGAAGCGGCGCAGCGCCCCGAGGAACAGCGCGTCGAAGGCACGGTCCGGGAGCACCCGGCGCACGAACAGGATCGGCTTCGCCCCGAATCCGGCGGCGTAGCGGGTCTTCGGGCGCCGGGCCCGGACGGCCTTCAGGATGACGTCGGCGATCACCTTGGGGTGGGAACCGCGCGCGGCCTGATCGAAGAACTTCGCCAGCGCCTTGGCCTGTGGCGCGTACGCGGTGTCGCCCGAGGTCTTCATCAGGTTCTCGATGGCGATGCCGCCCCATTCGGTTTTGATGGCGCCGGGTTCGACCACCACGACGTCGATGCCGAACGGCTTCAGTTCCAGCCGCAGTGAGTCGCTGAGGCCTTCGACGGCGAACTTGGTCGAGTGGTACCAGCCGCCGAGCGGTTCGTAGATCTTGCCGCCGATCGACGAGACGTTCACGATCTTGCCGGACCCCTGGGCACGCATATGCGGCGTGGCCAGCTGGACGAGCCCGCTTCGTGCAGCGCGAGCGCCGTGGCTTCGCCGATGCCCGCGGAAGCGCCCGTGACCAGTGCGACCTTCATATCCCTCTCCTAACTAACCGGTTGGTTGCCAACTCAGGCTGCCACGAGTCCGGGCTAGCTGTCAACCAACCAGTTAGTTAGAGTGGGTCACATGGTCAGGGACAAGGAAGCGACCAAGCGGAAACTGCTGGACGCGGCGACGACGGAGTTCGCGACGTACGGCATCGCCGGTGCCAGGGTGGATCGCATCGCGAAGAACGCGGGCGCGAACAAGGCGCTGATCTACGCCTACTTCTGCAGCAAGGAAGAGCTTTTCGAGAAGGTCGTGCAGGAGCAGGTGGACCTCGCCATCCGGACCCTCACGATCACCCCCGAGGACCTGCCCGGCTACGCGGGAAAGCTGTTCGACCGCTACCTCGAACATCCCCAGCTCCTCCGGCTCATGGGCTGGCTTCGCCTGGAGAACGGCTTCGACGCGATGCCGGAGGCCGAGGTCAGGGCGCACGCGGACAAGGTCGCCGCGATCCGGGAGGCGCAACGTTCGGGCACCGTGCCGGACCACTTCGACGCCGAGGAACTACTGAGCCTCGTCGTGCACCTGTCGATCCTCGGGTTCTCCTCCCCCATCGCGACCCGCGACCTCGTCGTCCGCGCGGTCAGCCGGATCGTGGGAACCTGAGCCGCTTTTCGCGCGACCACTGGGTATGCAGCGCCGAACTTTCCTGCGTGCTTCAGCCTTGTCCGCCGGTCTGGTGGGCGTCACCGCCCCCGACGCGTCCGCCGCTGCCCCGTTACGGGTGCAGATCCTGCTGTTCGACGGCGTGGAGGAACAGGATTTCATCGCGCCCGTCGAAGTTCTGGGCCTGGCCGGGAAGCTCACCGGTGGCGCTGTCGTCACCTCGCTCGTGAGCGCGGGACGGCCCGGATCCGTGAAATGCACCTATGGCACTGTCGTCGAGGTGCCGCGCGGATGGTCGCCTGGTGAGGCCGACGTCCTCGTGGTGCCCGGCGGCGGCTACACCGACCGGAACGGGCCTGGAGTGCACCGGCTCAACGCCGATCAGGGCTTCCTGCGGCGCCTCACCGCGTCGCGGGCGCTACCCGTCGGGATCTGTACCGGCACGATGGTGCTTTCCGCCGCCGGCCTGACGAAGGGCCGCAACGCGACGACACACAACGGCGCGAAGGCGGACCTGGCCGCACAGGGCGCGAAGGTGATCGACGCGCGTGTCGTCGACGACGGCGATCTGATCACCGGGGGAGGGATCACCGCGGGGCTCGAGGTCTCGCTGTGGCTCGTGGAGCGCTTCTTGGGCGCGAAGGTGGCTCAGCGGGCCGAGGTGGTGCTGGAGTACGAGCGGCGGGGCACCGTCTGGCGGGCCTGACCGCGTGAGTGAGGGTGTGTGGAAATAGGGACGTTGAGTGTCCTTATTTCCACACACCCCTCCGGATCTGGTCGTCACCGGGACCGTCTCGCTGCACTGTGTGGATTTTTGGTCATCTAACGACCCAAAATCCACACGGTCATCGGCCGTACCCGCGAAACGACCCGAATCACTCACGAGCCCGGTCGCCACCCCGTGCTCGCGCGATGACGCGGCTCACGGTCGCCTGGTTCACCAGGGCGTACTTGGCGATCTCACGCTGGGGCATCCCTGCAACGAAAAGCTCGCACATCAAGTCATTTCGCTGACGTGTCCGAGTTGCGATCTCATCCGCCGCCAGCTGAAGCCGTCGAATCGTGTCCTTCATTCGAACATGATGCATCAAGCATCGACAGGCACTGACCTGACACGCGTGCCATGAAAGGTCCCTTCCTTGCAAAATTTGCAAGGAAAGGACCTTTCATGGCGCTTGTCAGCGGTGCGTGTCTTCCGGCGCCGGTGTCCGGCTCGCCAGCTTCGCCGACCACTCGGTCACCCGCCGCGCCACATCCTGCGCGGTGAGCCCGACGCGGGCCAGCACCTCCTCGCGCGAACCGTGGTCATGGAACACCTGCGGCACCGCGAGATCGCGCAGCGGCACATCGCATTCGGCGTCGCGGAACAGCGCGGCCAGCGCGGAGCCGAAGCCACCGTGCCGCCCGCTGTCCTCGACGGTCACGACGAGCTTGTGCTGCTCGGCCAGCGCCACCAGTTCGGCCGGGGCCGGGACGACCCAACGCGGGTCCACCACGGTCACGCCGATGCCCTGGTCGGCCAGCCGGTCCGCGGCGGCGAGCCCGAGCATCGCGAACGCGCCCACCGCGACGAGCAGGACGTCCGCTTCACCGGCGGGCTTGCGCAGCACGTCCACGGTGCCGACGCGCTCGACGGCGGGCACCGAGTCGATCACGCCGCCCTTGGAGAACCGCAGCGCCGTCGGCCCGTCCTCGACCGCGACGGCCTCCCGCAGTTCCTCGCGCAGCGTTCCGGCGTCACGCGGCGCGGCGACCCGCATCCCGGGCACCATGCCCAGCAGCGAAAGGTCCCACATGCCGTGGTGGCTGGGGCCGTCCGGGCCGGTGATGCCCGCGCGGTCCAGCACCAGCGTCACCGGCTGGCGGTGCAGCGCGACGTCCATCAGGACCTGGTCGAACGCCCGGTTCAGGAAGGTCGAGTACACGGCGACCACGGGGTGCTTGCCACCCATCGCGAGACCGGCGGCCGAGGTCACCGCGTGCTGCTCGGCGATCCCGACGTCGTACCAGCGGTCGGGGTACGCCTCGGCGAACTTGTGCAGCCCGGTCGAGCGCAGCATGGCCGCGGTGATCGCGACGACGTCTTCACGGTCGGCGCCGATCTTCACCAGTTCGTCGGCGAAGACCCCGGTCCAGCTCGGGCCCTTGACCGGCGGCAGACCGGTTTCCGGGTCGATCGGATCGGTCTGGTGCATCTGGTCGGCCTGGTTGGTCACGGCGGGCTCGTAGCCGTGCCCCTTCTCGGTGACCACGTGGACGATGACCGCGCCGCCGAAGTCGCGGGCGCTCTGGAACGCCTTCTCCAGCGCGACGAGGTCGTGCCCGTCGACCGGGCCGAGGTACTTGAGGCCGAGGTCGGAGAACATCATCTGCGGGCTCAGCGCGTCCTTCAGTCCCGCCTTCGCCGCGTGCAGCGCCGCGTAGATCGGCTTGCCGACGACGGGCGTATGCCGCAGCAGTTCCTTGCCGCGGTCCAGGACGCGCTCGTAGCCCGGCTTGAGCCGCAGCGACGCGAGGTGGTCCGCGACGCCGCCGATGGTCGGCGAGTACGAGCGGCCGTTGTCGTTGATGACGATGACGACCGGGCGGCGCGGGTTCGCGGCGATGTTGTTGAGCGCCTCCCAGCACATGCCGCCGGTCAGCGCGCCGTCGCCGACGACGGCGATCGCGTGCCTGCCGCCCCCGCCGAGTTCGAACGCCTTCGCCAGACCGTCCACATAGGACAACGCGGTCGACGCGTGGCTGTTCTCGACGAGGTCGTGCTCGCTCTCGCAGCGCGCCGGGTAGCCGGTGAGGCCGCCGAGCTGGCGCAGCTTGCCGAAGCCGTCATGACGACCGGTGACGATCTTGTGCACGTACGCCTGGTGACCGACGTCCCACACGATGGCGTCGTCCGGCGAGTCGAAGACCCGGTGCAGCGCCATGGTCAGCTCGACCACACCCAGGTTCGGGCCGAGGTGACCACCGGCGAGCCGCACCTTTTCGACGAGGAAGTCCCGGATCTCCGCGGCCAGCTCACCGAGCTGATCCTGGTTCATCCGCTTCAAGTCGGCCGGTCCGTGCACGGACTCGAGCAACGTCACTCTCCCACCTCGCCTGGTTCCTCTTCCGCCGTTCCGACCAGTCTACGGAGGGTGCCTGAGAGTCTTCCGTCCGCCGCGTCACGGGTCACATGTCAGAAAATCACCACTCGACACCCAACGGTGTGAACATGGTCTCTTTTGCCAAGTAGCGGTCACGTCGGGTGGCCGCGATAATCGCTGATCGACGGTTGAGCAGGAGCCGGTTCGGAGGGCTTGATGGCGGACTTTTTCATCGGTGGCGAGTGGGTCGACGCGGTCGGCGGTGGTCGCCGGGAAATCCGCTGCCCCGCGGACGGGTCGCTGGTCGCGGAAGTCGCCGAAGGCACCCGTGAAGACACCGAAGCGGCCATCGCCGCCGCGAGGAAGGCGTTCGACACCGGCCCGTGGCCGCAGACGCCCGCCCCACAGCGCGGTGACCTGCTGTTGAAGGCCGCCGACCTGCTCGACCGGGACGCCGCGGCCTTCGCCCGCGCCGAATCGCTCGACACCGGGAAACGGCTGGTCGAGAGCGAATACGACATGGCCGACATCGCCGCGTGCCTGCGCTACTTCGGCAAGCTCGCCGCGAACGACGCGGGCCGCGTTGTCGACACCGGCAACCCCGACGCGTTCAGCCGGATCGTGCACGAGCCGGTCGGCGTCTGCGGGCTGATCACGCCGTGGAACTACCCGCTCCTGCAGACCATCTGGAAGGTCGCCCCCGCGCTCGCGGCGGGCAACACGTTCGTCCTCAAGCCCAGCGAGCTGACCCCGCACACCTCGATCATGCTGATGAAGCTGCTGACCGAGGCCGGACTCCCCGGCGGCGTCGCGAACCTGGTGCTCGGCGCCGGCGCGCAGGCCGGGGCACCGCTGTCCGAGCATCCGGACGTCGACCTCGTGTCGTTCACCGGCGGCCTCGCGACCGGCAAGATCATCGCCGCCTCCGCGGCCGCGACCGTCAAGAAGGTCGCGCTGGAGCTGGGCGGCAAGAACCCGAACGTCGTGTTCGCCGACTCGGATTTCGAGACCGCCGTCGATTACGCGCTGACCGCGGTGTTCCTGCACTCCGGACAGGTCTGCTCGGCGGGCGCGCGGCTGATCGTCCAAGAGGAATGGCATGACAGGTTCGTCGACGAACTCGTCCGCCGCGCCGAACTGATCCGACTGGGTGGACCTTTCGACCCGAAGGCTGAAACCGGTCCGCTGATCTCGGCCGCCCATCTGGAAAAGATCGAACGCTACGTCGCCGCGGCACTGGAAGAGGGCGCCGTCCTGCGCACCGGCGGCAAACGCCCCGACGATCGCAAGCTCGCGAAGGGGCATTACTACCTGCCGACCATCCTCGACAACGTGAAGCAGGGCAGCAGCGCCGTCGTCGACGAATCGTTCGGCCCGGTGCTCACCGTCGAGACCTTCACCGACGAGGACGACGCCGTCCGCATCGCCAACGACACCCACTACGGCCTCGCCGGCGCGGTGTTCACCTCGGACGCCTCCCGCGCGCAGCGGGTCGCGAACCGGCTGCGGCACGGCACGATCTGGATCAACGACTTCCACCCCTATCTGCCGCAGGCGGAGTGGGGCGGCTACAAGCAGTCCGGTTTCGGGCGCGAACTCGGCCCGACCGGACTCGCCGAGTACACGGAGGCGAAGCACATCTATCAGAACCTCCGGCCCGCTCCACAGCGCTGGTTCTCCGGGGAGCCCGCGTCCAACTAAAGAGGGGAAAATTGCCGATGAGCACTCCTTCCGATGACGGCCTGGCCGGTTTCGGCTACAAACAGGAACTCGAAAGAACCCTCGGCAACTTCCACACCTTCGCCGCCGGGATCAGCTACATCTCGATCCTGACGGGCACCTTCCAGCTGTTCTACTTCGGTTTCAGTTTCGGCGGCCCCGCGTACTGGTGGTCGTGGCCGATGGTGTTCGTCGGCCAGCTGATGGTCGCGCTGTCGTTCGCCGAACTGGCCGCGCACTATCCGGTCGCCGGCTCGATCTACAACTGGTCGAAACGGCTCGGCAGCCCGCACGTCGCGTGGCTGGCCGGGTGGATGATGCTGACCGCGTCGATCGTCACCATCGCCGCGGTCGCGCTGGCCTATCAGATCACGCTCCCCCAGATCTCGTCGTTCTTCTCGTTCTCCGGCGACAGCGCGGTGAACGCGGTCATCCTCGGCACGGTCCTGATCCTGTTCACCACGCTGGTGAACGCATGGGGCGTCAAGCTGATGGCGCGGATCAACAGCGCCGGCGTGTTCATCGAACTGGTCGCCGCGGTCCTGCTCATCGTGGCGCTCGCGGTGAACATCACGCGGGGCCCCGAGGTCGTCATGCAGACCAACAACACCGGCGCCGACCAGCCGTGGGGCTACTTCGGCGCCTTCCTGGTCGCCTCGCTCGCGTCGACCTACGTCATGTACGGCTTCGACACCGCCAGCTCGCTCGGCGAGGAAAGCCACGACCCGCGCAAGAACGCGCCCAAGGCGATCCTGCGCGCGCTGATCGCGTCGTTCGTCATCGGCGGGCTCATCCTGATCCTCGCGCTGATGGCCGTCGGCGACATCAACAACCCGGAGATCGCCACCGGCGGCCTTCAGTTCATCGTGCTCGACGTGCTGGGCAGCACCATCGGCACGATCTTCCTGCTGGCGGTGGTCATCGCGATCACCGTGTGCAACCTGGCCGTGCAGTCGGCGTCGATCCGGATGATGTTCGCGATGGGCCGCGACAACAACCTGCCCGCCGGGAAGCATCTGGCTCGGGTGTCGCCGAAGACGAAGACGCCGGTGATCCCCGCGATCGTCTCCGGGGTCATCGCGGTCTTCATCCTGGTGGTGAACGTCGGCCAGCCGCAGATCTTCACGGTGATCACCAGTATCGGCATCATCATGATCTACCTGGCGTACCTGCTGGTCACCGTTCCGATGCTGGTCAAACGCCTGCGCGGGCAGTGGCCGCCGCCGAAGGTGGCGGGCGCCAAGTACTTCTCGCTCGGCAAACTGGGGCTGCCGGTCAACATCCTCGGTGTGCTGTGGGGCGGCGCGATCGTGGTGAACCTGGCGTGGCCGCGGCGCGAGGTCTACAACGCGACCGAGCCGTATCACTGGTACCTCGAATGGGGGGCCGTGCTGTTCGTCGGCGCGGTGGCGGTCGTCGGTTTCGCGTATTACTGGTTCGTCCTGCGGCACAAGAGCGGCGTCCTGGCCGATCACGCCGCGGAAGCACTTCCCGAGGAGGCAGCACAGTGACCGGAGAGTTCGACTACATCGTCGTCGGCGGCGGGACGGCGGGTTCGGTGGTCGCGGCGAGACTCTCGGAAGACCCGGACGTCACCGTGGCGCTCCTGGAAGCCGGACCGTCCGATGTGGACGATCCGGCGGTACTGGAACTGACGAAGTGGATGGCACTGCTGGAATCCGGCTACGACTGGGACTACCTGGTCGAACCGCAGGAGTCCGGCAACTCCTTCCTGCGCCACGCCCGCGCGCGGGTGCTCGGCGGCTGCTCATCGCACAACTCGTGCATCGCCTTCTGGGCGCCGGCCGAAGACCTCGACGAATGGGCGTCGCTCGGCCTGCCCGGGTGGTCTTCGAAGGACATTTTCCCCCTGTACAAGCGTCTTGAGACCAACGACGGACCCGGCGACCACCACGGCCGCTCCGGTCCGGTGACCATCCGCTCGGTGCCGCCGAACGACCCGACCGGCGTCGCGCTGCTGCAGGCCTGTGAGCAGGCGGGTATCCCGAGGACGGAGTTCAACTCGGGCAAGACCGTGACGCACGGGGCGAACTGGTTCCAGATCAACGCGCGTGAGGACGGCACACGCTCGTCGGCGTCGGTGTCGTATCTGCACCCGATCATCGGCAAGCGGCCGAACCTGGAGGTCATCACCGGCGCCCGCGTCCGGCGGCTGCTGTTCGACGGCAAACGCTGCACCGGCGCGGAATACCTGGCCGACGACCTGATCCACGGCGTTCCGCTGCGGGCACGGCGGGAGGTCATCCTGTCCTCCGGCGCGATCGACACCCCGAAACTCCTGATGCTGTCGGGGATCGGCCCCGCCGAGCACCTGCGCGAGGTCGGGGTGGAGGTTCTGGTGGACTCCCCCGGCGTCGGCGAGAACCTGCAGGATCACCCCGAAGGCGTCATCCAGTGGGACGCGCTGCAGCCGATGACGACCGAGTCCACGCAATGGTGGGAGATCGGCATCTTCACCACCACCGAGGAAGGTCTCGACCGGCCGGACCTGATGTTCCACTACGGCTCGGTGCCGTTCGACATGAACACCCTCCGGCAGGGATATCCCACCACGGAGAACGGCTTCTGCCTGACCCCGAACGTCACCCGCTCACGGTCGACCGGGACGGTGCGGCTGCGCAGCCGCGACTACCGGGACAAGCCGAAGGTGGACCCGCGGTACTTCACCGACGAGCACGACATGCGCGTGATGACCTACGGCATCAAACTGGCCCGCAAGATCGCCGAGCAGCCCGCGCTGGACGAATGGGCGGGCACGGAACTGGCGCCCGGCAAGGATGTCAAGACCGACGACGAGATCGCGGACTACCTGCGCAAGACGCACAACACGGTCTATCACCCCTCGTGCACCGCGAAAATGGGCGGCGACGACGACCCGATGGCCGTGCTGGACGCGCGTCTGCGAGTGCGGGGTGTCGAAGGCCTGCGGGTCGCCGACGGTTCGGCGATGCCGTTCCTGGTCGCGGTGAACCCGTGCATCACGACGATGGCGATCGGTGAGCGGTGCGCGGACATGCTGAAGGAGGACGCGCGCTCCTAGCTTCACGCTGAAGGCCCCCTCCATGCTCGAGGGGGCCTCTGTGGTGCCCGGAAAACCGGTGGAGCGGCCTCTCCCGGGCCATTACCGTGCTGCCGGACCATGTCGTCGAGCCGAGGCCCTGCCGTTGTACACCCTGTGAGACCTCCCGAGCGCTGATTTCGTCGCGCGTCGCGCTTTGGCGCCGCGCTTCCTTTTGCTGCGGATTTCTCACTGGAACGGGTGTACTTCCCATGCTCGAAAACTGGGTGGTCGTTCCCACCTGCCTGCCTGTCGTCCTCCGCCGTTGCCGCTCTTGCCCGTCCGGGCGCTTCCGGGCGAACGGCAAATTCCGCGTCAACGCCCACCACAAACTCCTCGACGTCTGGCTTCTCGTGCTCTGCGCCGGATGCGGGGACACCGCGAAGCTCACGATCCTGGAGCGCGTGAACGTGCGTTCCGTGCGGCCTGACCTGCTGGACCGGCTACACGAGAACGACCTCGTCCTGGCGGCGGAACTGCTCCAGGATCCCGCTGTGCGGCGCCGGAACCGCATCGCCCTCGATTGGGAGGGCGCCTGGCGCCTCGACACCGGCCCCTCGGGTGTGCCGGACTTTCGCGACGTCTCGGTTCGCTTCGCGGCCCGGATCCCGGTCCGGCCGGTGCGGCTGATCGCCGAAGGGTGCGGTCTTTCGCGGGGCGAGGTCGAGAGGCTGATCGATGAGGGGCAGGTGGTTTCGGGGGTGCGGTTGACCGGGAAAGTGTCCGGGGACTTCACTTTTACACTGAAGCGCTGACCACTCACGAGCACCTGCGCCAAACTGGCGGTTTCGCGTGATTGGACGGACGACACCCGTGATTGGATGGCGAACTCGCGTGATTGTCGTCCGTCCAGTCACGCGAAACCGCCGGCCGCGCACCGGCAGTTGCGGGTCGTGAGTGTTTTGGGTCGTTCCAGCGCAATGCCACGTAGCTTAAGTTGATCTTGGATGGGGGCCTTGATCGTAAGCGGTGAGGGTTGCCGCAAGTCACGCGCTCGGCCGCCCTGGCCGACAGGAGCCGACTGCGCCCCTGAGTGTCCACCAAGAACACTTTTCGCTGACTCAAGGACTGGTTGGGGCCCGAATGGGGGTCGTGGGGGGGGGTTTTGGGTGGGAACCAAAAAACCCCCCCCCCCACCCCCCCCCCCCCAAACCGGCGACAGGGGCCCCTTTTCTTACCCACCAGCCC